>SIAJ01000056.1 GCA_009691845.1 Gemmataceae bacterium | reverse complement strand
CGGTTTGGACTGCGGACCGGGGCCGTCGTGGCTGGGCAGATTCGCCCGCCGAAGGAAAACGAACGCTACTTCGCCCTGTTGCGCGTCGAGGCTATTAACTACCAGGACCCGGATCTGCTTACGCAAAAGATCGTCTTCGACGATCTCACGCCGTTGCATCCAAACAAACGATTCAACCTGGAGGCCGATGTCGGGGGGATCGAAACCCGAATCATCGATCTGATCACGCCGATCGGCAAAGGACAGCGTGGCCTGATCGTCGCTCAGCCGCGAACCGGCAAGACCGTTCTTCTGCAGAAAATGGCGGTGGCGATCCAGAAGAACCATCCGGAATGTTACGTCATCGTGCTTCTGATCGACGAGCGGCCGGAGGAAGTGACCGACATGTTGCGCACGGTGAAGGGGGACCGTGCCGAGGTCGTTTCCAGCACCTTCGACGAGCCAACCTCTCGGCACATTCAAGTCAGCGAAATGGTCATCGAGAAAGCGAAACGGCTGGTCGAGTACGGACAGGATGTGGTCATCTTCCTCGACTCGATCACGCGACTGGCCCGAGCCTACAACACCGAGTTGCCATCGAGCGGCAAGATCCTCTCAGGCGGCGTCGATGCAGGTGCCTTGCATAAGCCGAAGCGATTCTTCGGTGCCGCCCGCAACGTCGAAGAGGGAGGCTCGCTCACGATCATCGCGACCGCCCTCGTCGAGACTGGCAGCCGCATGGACGACGTGATCTTCGAGGAGTTCAAAGGCACCGGCAACATGGAACTGCACCTCGATCGTCGCCTGGTCGATAAGCGCGTCTGGCCGGCCATCAACATGAATGCCTCGGGCACCCGCAAGGAGGACTTGCTGCGTCCCGAAGACGAGCTGAAGTGGGTGTATATCCTGCACAAAGTGCTCAGCGATTTGAATCCCGTCGAAGCGATGGAGATGCTGTCCAATCGCATGGGTCGCTTCAAGTCGAACGGCGAGTTTTTATCAAACATGAACCTTTGAGAGGAGTGAGGAGTGAGGAGAGAAGCGTGATGAATGCCATCATTCATCATTCATCATTCATCATTCATCACTGTAAGCGATGCCCCAGATATTTGAAGGCGACAATTCTCCTCCTGCCGGTCGTTTCGCCATCGTCGCGGCCCGTTTCAATTCGCTCATCGTCGATGCACTTCTCGCGGGTGCCTTGGATGCTCTGAAGCGTCACGGCGTCGGCGACGACTGCATTGACGTGGTGCGCGTGCCCGGCTCGTTCGAGATTCCCGTTGTCGCTCAGAAGCTTGGCGAAGCCGAGAAATACGCGGCCATCATCTGTCTGGGTGCAGTCATCAAGGGGGACACGGACCATTACGATCATGTCGCCGGTGCCGCGACCAGCGGCATCGCTCAGGTCGCTCTCACTTGCGGCATCCCCGTGATTTTCGGCGTGTTGACCTGCGAGAACCTGGAGCTAGCCCAGAACCGTGCCGGTGGTAAAGCCGGCAACAAGGGTTACGAAGCGGCGGCGACGGCCGTGGAGATGGTGAACTTGATGGGGAAACTCGAACAAACCCGTTGAGATCGCAGCGCGAGGTATTCACGCCGCCTCGTAAGCCTGTTTCAGCCAGCCGATCAGTTCCTTGTTCACATCGGCCGCGGACTCGACGCGAGCCCGATGTGAAACCATCGCACTGAAGGAACCCGATGCTTCCAGCTTGCCCTTTGCTGGGACGCCCTTGAGGTTGATGCCCACGTCGAGCCGGGTTTTTGTGCGCGGCTGAATTAACGCGAACTGCTTGCTGCGACGAATCGACACGTTAGCCTTCTTGGGCGAGATCTCGATGTCTTTGCCGAACTTGGCGATCTCCTGAAGGAGCTTATCGTAGATCGGCTTGAGAGCGGCTTTCTCGCCGGCGAATTGGGCTGCAACCAGGTCATCCTTTTCCGGGGCCCCTTCGCCGCCGGCCCCCTTCGAGGCATGCGCGACCAGGTTGGCATAGCCATGCCCGAGGCCATGCTTCTCTTTCAACAGCGTGATGATTTGACCGTGTTTCAGTTCGCCAGCCACTTTGACGAGGGCGACCCAATCCGCCAGCGACTTGCCGGTTTTCTCCGCGAGGTTCTTGATCATCGTCGCGGTGGCTTCGTCGACTTTGTCAGGCACTGGCGGGCCTCCGGATGGGTTATGGCATGAACACCTTGAGTGGCACTTCGAACGCCGTCGTTTGCTTGGCGATTGTATCCTCGACCACGATCTTCAGCTTGAACTCGCCGGACCTGTGTAGCTGCACCGAGCCAGTGAAGTTTGCCTGGCGCGATTCCGTCGCCTTCGTGGGGTCGTTGATGTCCCCCTTCACTTCCAGGGGCTTCGCACCCATGTCTTTGCCGTCGTTGTCGAGAATGGTCACCGTCATGATGAGTGCGACCTTCTTCTGGCTTTTGTCGTAACCCAGAACCCTGAACGAGTAATGCAGAGTTTCGCCTACGAGGCCGGTAGTTCCCGCAGGCACTTTACCTTCCGAATCGTGAAAGAATCGCGGCACGATGATCTGGAAGTTCGGAGCCTTGCAGGTGATTTTTCGTTCGAACGATGTTGTCTCATCCGAGGTGCGATCGCGAACCGCAACTGTCAACTTGTACGCGCCCAGCGGTGCCTTCTCGGGAAACGTAAACGATCCGAAAGTCTGCACGACATCTCCGCCGAGCGAAAGCGGACGCGGGGCCGGCGGTGTCTTCCGCCCCGGGACGACCGCCTTGCCATCTGGACCGCTCAGGGTGGCCGTGATTTCCAGGTCGGCCTTGCCATCCTTGTCCGGCTTGATGCCGGCCACCTGATAGCGCACCAGGTATTCGTCGAGGGGAACAACATCGTCCGATGTGCGGGGCGGACCGAGGACGCCGTGCGCCGGTTGCACGTTGCGGATTTCCAGCTTCGCGAACGCGCCCAAGGGGGCGAGCAAAATCAGCACGACTGCGAGACGCATGAGTTCGCTCTCCGAACGGGCTTCCGGAGTTCTACAAGATGCAGAAGAAACCTGCCCAACGATTTTAATGTTCCACTTTTCGGCACCGAAACTCGTGGAAACTCGTCTTCAGATCGATCGACGATTAAAGGGATCGCGCTCGACTCGATGCAGTGGATAGGGAAAACAACATCGACGAGTGTGAGAAATCAGAAATCTCCCTCATCTCGCTTGGACCACCACGGCAGAGCCAACCCGCCTTCGATTTCGAGAGTGGTGCCGTTCACATACTCGCTGCGTGGATCGACCAGGAAGAGGGCCGCGTGGGCAACCTCTTCCGACGTTGCTAATCGCCCGGCCGGAAGTTTCGCGCCCGCAATTTTGATCGTCTCCTCCGTGAAGAACTTGCGTTCGCCCGGGGTGTCGGTCCAGCCTGGGTAGAGCACGTTCACGCGAATCTTGTGTTCGAGCAGTTCCGTGGCCGCGGAGCGAGCCATCTGGTCCAGGCCTGCTTTCGCAATGTTGTAAGCCATCGCATTCGGAAACGCGATCTTGCCGTGCGGTGAAGAGGTGATGACGATTGCCCCGCCGCGAGCTTGCTTGAGCATCTGGTTCGTACAGGCTCGAAGACAGTAGTACGCCCCGAAAAGGGAGACCTCAATCGTCTTCCGGAAGCCGGCCATGTTGGCGGAGTGAAAAGGCTCACGATCGCTGTAGGCAGCAGAGGAGATGAAGATGTCGACACCGCCGAGTTCCTTCACCATTTCCGAAACCATCGTTTCGACGGCAGCTTGATCGGAGACATCGGCTTGAAGGAGCATCGCCTTGCGGCCCGCTTTGCGAATCTCCGCGGCCGCCGACTCCGCCGGGCCGCTCTGCCTTGCGTAGTTCAGGGCAACATCGGCCCCGGCCTGGCCGAGAGTGATGGCGATCGCACGGCCAATGCCGCTCGACGCACCCGTGACGAGAGCGACCTTGCCCGTGAGATCGGGACCGGGGACTAATGGCATCGCAATCACTCCAAAAATGAAACGGGCCGGCCGCAGTGGCCGGCCCGGTCTCGAACCGTTCGCTATCGATCAGTCTTCATCATCGTCGTCAAATCGTCGCTTGGTCAGTCCGGCCTTCTCCATCAACGACTGGCTGTAAATATCCTCGTCCTCACTCAAGACAGCTTCGAGGGCCGCTTCGCCAGTGGCGGTCAGGTTGTACTGAATGGTATAGCGACGTTTGCCGATGGCCAGTTCATCCTTCGGCCTCAAGACACGAGTGAGAACGCGTTGGCCATTCACCTTGATGCCGTTGGTGCTACTCAGGTCGCGGACCTGCCAGAAGCCAGCGTCCTTGTACGCCAGTTCACAGTGAAGTCCCGAAATGTTCGGAAACTGCAAGCTGATGTCGCACGATTCCCGCCGACCGATTGTCAAGATCCCCCGCCGAAGCGGAATCGGGTCCCCACCACCGACCGGCACTAACTCGCCCACAAGGTCCATAGCCATTCCAACCCCCAAGACGAACGAAATGAGAAAATGATTAAGCCGCATGGCTCTTGAGAATCCTCAAGATTATACCCGCGCTCCAAGGACTGTGCACATAGAGTTCGGCCTCAGTTCTCATTGACGCTTAATGATTTCCTTTCCTGCCCACGTACGCAGGACTTCCGGTACAACCACGCTGCCATCCGCCTGCTGATAGTTTTCCAGAATCGCGACGATGGCTCGCGTGACGGCGACGGCCGTACCGTTCAAAGTGTAAGCGACCTTCGTCCCTTTTTGACCGGCACTCTTGTAGCGGATGTTCAGTCGCCGAGCCTGAAAATCTGTGCAGTTCGAGGTACTCGTGACTTCGCCGTACTCGCCTTTTGGTCGACCGGTGGTCTTGTCGATCTCGCCACGGCACGGCATCCATGCTTCCAAATCGTACTTGCGATAAGCGGGGCCACCCAAATCTCCCGTACATGTATCGAGTACGTGGTAGGCGAGCCCGAGACCCTGGAAAATCTCTTCCTCAATGGCCAAGATTTCCAGGTGCATTGCCTCGCTTTGCTCCGCGGTACAGAAGGCAAACATCTCGACCTTCGTGAACTGATGCACGCGGTAAAGCCCCTTGGTATCGCGGCCCGGGGCACCCGCCTCGGTGCGAAAGCAATGCGAGAGGCCGACGTACTTTTTCGGCAGCGTGGCCTCGTCCAGAATCTTGTCGCGCAACATGCCCCCCAGCGTGATCTCGGCCGTGGCGATCAGGCAAAGGTCCGTGTCGGCCACGGTGTAGACTTGGCGAGTTTCTGGATTGGGATCGCGCGGCATGAAGCCGATGCCTTCGAGTACCTCGACTCGTGCGAGATCGGGCGTAATCACGGGCGTGAAGCCCTTGGCGACCAGCTTGTGTATCGTGAATTGAACGAGGGCCAATTCCAATAGCACGGCCTCGTTCTTCAGGAAGTAGAATTTCTGGCCGGTGACGGCTGCACCCGCCTCGAAATCGACGAGGTCGAGAGCCTCGGCAATTGCGACGTGGTCCTTCGGTACGAAATCGAATTTTCGCGGTTCGCCCCACCGTTTCACGACCTTGTTATCCGCAGGTGTCGCCCCGACCGGCGCGTCGGGATGTGTCATGTTCGGGATGGTCAAAAGGGCTGCATGCAGATCGGCCTCGACCCGTTTCACTTCCCCTTCCATGGTCGTCTTGCGTTCGCGGAGCGACTTACCTTCAACAATCAGTTCTTGCTTCTTCGTGGCATTTTTTTCCTTGGGGATGAGCTGCGAGATCTCGTTGGCGCGTTGTTGAATGGTTTGCGTGTCGCCGACGAGTTTCTTGCGCATGTCGTCGAGCGTAACGGCCTTCTCTACCTCCGCGTGCGTGGCCAGGCGATTCTTGCAGTTGGCCTTCACGGCTTCCAGGTTATCGCGGATGAATGATGCTTCGAGCATTGTGTCGGTACGTAAGTGAGTGTGATTGCCTGAAAGTGATGATACATAAGGATGCCCGAAAGGTTCACTTGTCGGAGGAGGAAAACGTGTACCAGTCGCCCATCAGGTGATGGATTTCGTAGTCTTCGTCCCCGAACGGGGAGCCATCGGCATTGGGGCGATGGGCGAACCCATACGAGCCGCTCTTCGAGCCTTTTTGCCCGGTGGCCAACGTGCGAAAATAAACTCCGCCCCGCCGATCCGAGCCCCAGTGATCGACCCAGTACAAGGCGAAATCGGCGTTCAACGGAACGGTCGAGGCATCGGCCGGCGGGGGAGCGTCGGGCAGGAGTGCCTCGAAATCCCCTTGGTATTGCTGGAACAACAGCCGACGCGGTATGTGGCTGGCTAATACGAGGGGAGTGAGCACGAGACTGAGGAGGACAAGGCAGGCGGCTATTCGTTGACGTCGGATGCCTTCCGCCCGGGCTTGAAATAGATGACGCAACGTAATTGCCAGCGCGAAGCCGATGTAAAGCCCACCGATCGCGAACGAATACTTGCGTGGAACCTGCTCGAGCAAGCCGGGAAAGAAGCTCAATCCGAGCAAGAGACCGGAACCGACAACGGTGAACAGCGACAAAAACCACATGAATCGACCTTTCGCGACCGTCGAGATCGAGAGTACTTCTAAGTTCGCCGTTTCCTTCGCCGAACGATTACAAGCCCCAGCACGGCCAGAACCCCAATCGCAATTCCAGCGACGACGATCGGATTGCCGATAGTCCAATCCTTGACCGCCGTCGTCCATGGCACGACGATGTTTCCCTCTTCGTCGATTTCTTGAAGCTCGCCACTATCGGTGACCTGAAAATATTTCTTGGCCCCTCGGTTCGCGACGCGGCCTCCCGGTGGAAACGCAAGCCGAAAGGTTTCGTCGTCAAAAGCATCATTGAGTTCCAGCTTGGTGACCGTGCACTCCTCAATCAAGCCAACCGGGCCTTCGGGTGACGGATATTCGTTCCGCCAGCCGATGAGAGCCCAGGCCATGGAGGCGTCCTGCCGGTAATTCACATGGGATGTCCGGGTGGCTTTGCCTCGTTCCTCGATCTGGATTTTTCGCACGATCAAGCCCTTCGCGGGATCGACCCAATATCGCGTGACTCGGGCAGGGGCAACGTGTTCGAATTCGGGACACTCAACCTTCTCGATCGACTCACCCCGGCCGGTCGGCTTGACCATGGCTAGAGTCGGATAGCCAAAGCCGCTTTCCAGGCCGCGAAACACGACGAAGATGCAATCGACAGGTTTAGCGGTGATCGTGTCCGTGGTGGAATAGATCAGTCCTTGCGACGATTTGCTTTGCCCTCGCCCAGACAAATACAACGTGCGACCTTCATCGCCATCGTGCGTATCGAGGCGATTGAGCGGGCTGAACGAACCGAACATACCTCGGCTCGGATTGTTATCCTCGATGCGGACACGCCGGCCATCCAGAATGATCCGGTTGTCTGCCGTTGCTTTCCCTTCTTTCGCTTTCTGTCCCTCCTTGCCAGGAGTAAACAAACGAGAAACCTGACGGTACTCGATCAGCACGCTTCGAGCGCGATCTTGCCGTTCCTTGGCGGCCATGGCTGCCGGGTCCGATTCATCACCAAGAACGATCGACACGGCGAGAAAAAGCAGTGCGACGAAGGCGAACCGGGGCATCGAAACTCCACGAAGATGAGCCGCCGCTCAAACAGCGGGCTAACGATTCAGTCGTGAGTTCGTTATAGTCCGCGAGAGTAAAGGAGTGCTTACCAAATGACCACCGGAATTGTGTCGAGTTCCCCGCAAGCTCTCTTGACGGCCGACGAGTTCCAACCGATCTTCGACAACGGCGACGACCTCGTGCTTCCTGTGCTACCGGGCTTCAAGGTGCCCGTTCGGAAGTTTTTGAGTGACCTTACGGCCGCTTATCCAGCGACACGTAAGGCACGTCCGTATTGCCGACGTAAACTTGTTCCGGGCGATAGATGCGGTTGCCGTTGAGTTGCTCCAGCCAGTGGGCCAACCAGCCGGCCACGCGGGCCACGGCAAAGATTGGCGTGAAGATGTCGGTTTCGATGCCGAGCGACGAATAGACGACGCCGCTGTAGAAATCGACGTTCGGATAGACCCCCTTCGCGCCGTAAATCGGAATGCACTGTTTCTCGAGTTCCAGTGCCACGTCGTACTTCGCAGGCCGGCTCGTTTCGGCGAATACGCGTTCGGCCAGTTCCTGCAACACCGTGGCACGCGGGTCCTTCACCTTGTAGACCCGGTGTCCCATGCCCATGACTTTGAAGGACGGATTGGCTGCCCGCTTGGCGTCGAGCCAGGGCTTCGCGTTGGCGGCCGTGCCGATCTCGCTGAGCATCTCCAGCACTTCTTCGTTCGCTCCACCGTGCAGCGGGCCCGAAAGGCTGCCGACGGCGGCCGAGATGGTCGCATAAGGATTCGCGAGCGACGAACCCGTGACCCGTGCGGTGAACGTGCTGGCGTTGAAGCCGTGTTCCGCATGCAGGATCAGGCAGGCGTCGATCACCTTGCGTACGGATGGCGAAGGTTCGCGGCCAAATAGCATGTAATAGAAGTTGCCCGCATGATCGAGGTCCGGATGCGGGTCGAGGGGTAACTCACCGCGACGCAGCCGTGCGAACGCGGCCACCAGCGTCGGCAGACTCGCGATTAGCCGCAGAGAGGCTTCCCAGTTGGCCGCATTGTCCGAGACCGATCGCGTTGGGTAGAACATTCCCAGCGCGGATACGGAACACTGTAGGGCATCCATCGGGTGGCCGGTGGCCGGGAAATTCTTGATGACTTCGATGAGCTTGTAGTGGACCTTGCGACGTTGCCGGAGTTCGTGGTGGAAGTCGGCCAGTTGCCGTTGCGTGGGCAGATCGCCCTTCAAAAGCAACCAGGTAGTTTCCTCGAATGAACTGTCCTTGGCAAGTTGTTCAACCGCGATGCCGCGATAGGAAAGCAGGGCACGTTTGCCGTCGATGATGCTGATAGCGGACTTGGCGACCGGTACGTCTGCCAGGCCAGCGGGAATTTCCGACGGGCTGCTCATGAGTTTCTCAGGAAGAAGCGGGCTTGGGGTGAGTGCATCATGTCCCGCATGGTTTGAGTTATGTTCGTGCTAGGTGCGTGGCCAGTGAAACGAGAGCCATCCGGCATTGCAAACGAACCTAATGTGTACTGCTTCAGTCTCGTATTCCGAAAATCTCGTGCTCCTTGGAGCCTCGCTTCGTGTACATCCCTGCATCCTTTCGGGTTGAAGAGGCCGCTGTTCTGCACTCGTTCATCGAGCGTTTCGGCTTTGCCACCCTGATCACAATCCGCGACGGTTCTCCGTTCGCCTCGCATCTACCCCTCTTGCTGGATCGGGAG
Organism: Gemmataceae bacterium; assembly: GCA_009691845.1. Taxonomy (GTDB): domain Bacteria; phylum Planctomycetota; class Planctomycetia; order Gemmatales; family Gemmataceae; genus SIAJ01. Next base: position 27,681 of record SIAJ01000056.1, on the reverse strand, counting down.
CGAGGACTTCTCCTCGGCCACATGGCTCGTGCGAACCCGCACTGGGAATGCCTCGAAGGGACGGAATCACTGGCGATCTTTACTGGCCCACACGCGTACATCTCTCCCAGTTGGTATGTCACCCATCCGTCTGTACCGACCTGGAACTACACGGCCGTACACATCTATGGTTCGCCGAGACTTACGTCGGAGAGCCGGACACGAGGGATCGTCGATGCGGTTGTGTCGAAGTACGAGTCCAATCGTGCGAATCCGTGGCCCAACGACTTGCCCGAAGAGTACCGAAGCAACCTTCTTGGCGGGGTCGTTGGTTTCGAGATGCCGATTGGCCGGATCGAAGGGAAGTTCAAATTGGGACAGAACCGCCCCGAGCCGGATCGAGAGACAATGCTCCTTCACCTGCGTTCCGCAGGTGCCGATGCGAGCCAGCTGGCGGAGTTTATCGACCAGCAATCGAGTTGCGTTTCTACTTCCGACGATCGAGCCAGATGAAGACGCTCACCATGGCTACTACAAGGCAAACTCCTGCGACGATCAGCCCGATCGTGCCGTAGTTGCCATGAATGTAGTCGTAGGCATCGCCCGGGAACGAAGTGATTTGATCCATGACCTGCTCTCAGTGTGGGCCCTCCAGAGGAGCCAGCTGAATTGTGGATCAGATATTTGGGTTGAGCAAAAGATTTTGGCCACTCGTTGACCAGAACGGCATGGTTTGCCGGACCCGAATAGTGCGCCTGTATTGTGCGGACGGAAGATGCAGTCAAGAAAAAATCTTTTGCCGACTTTCCTGAACCTCCTTGGTGGCAAGTTTTTCGCCAGGGTGAAAGATAATACAGACATCAATTTGCGAGATTTGGCTATCAAGCCGGCCGCACTTACCCCGGGGGCTATCTGTGTTCGCGTTCCGCGTCACTTGGTTGTGCGTTTTAGTCGCAACTTCCAATGTACTGGCTGTAGGCTGGCTATCCGGAGATCATGAAGCTCCGGTCGATCTCAAGCACCTGAATCGTCATTTGAAGGGTCAGGTTCACGACTACACCGCGAATCACGGCCAGGACGCCCGCATTCTTTCGGCCGCTTTAGGACAGCGTCGAAACCTTTACGTGTACGTTCCTCCCGGCTACTCGGCCGACAAGCGTTATCCGCTGGTCATCTGGCTGCACGGTCTGGCGCAGGACGAAACGAGCTTTCTCAGTATCGTGCCAACCCTGGATCGTGAGATCGCCTCGGGTTCATTGCCGAAATGTGTCATTGTCGCACCCGACGGAACCTACCGTGGCAAGGCTTCGCTCAAAGAGCCGCCACCGATGTATCTGAATTCTCCGCTCGGCAAGTTCGAAGACTACATCATGTACGACGTCTGGAACCATGCGACGGGTAAGTACAGTATTCGCATCGAAAAACAGGCTCATGTGCTGGCGGGTGCGTCGATGGGAGCCTTCGGTGCTTTCAACCTCGGCATCAAGTACAAGAACGATTTCGGGGTGATTGCTGGCGTACTCCCGCCGCTGAACCTGCGTTACGCCGATCGTCGTGGGCGAACCGATTCTAACTACGATCCATCGACCTTCGCGTGGCTAAAAGAGTATCGGCCCGACTCCACGGTGGCTCGTTTTGGTCCACTGGGCATGGTCGCTGTGAAGCAGCGACAATTGATCGCCCCGGTCTTCGGCGAAGGGCCCGATGTGATTGCTCGCGTGGCAGCCGAGAACCCGGCCGAGATGCTCTACTCTCACGACGTCAAGCCGGGGGAACTGGAAATGTTTGTGGGTTACGGCGATCGCGACGAATTCAACTTCGACGCTCAAGCGGAAAGCTTCGCCGCCATCGCTCTTGGCAAGGGGATCAAGGTTCACACAGTCCTGGTCCAAGGCGGCAAACATGACAAAGAGACGGCAGCCTTGATGATCCCGAACTTCGTGGAATGGTTGCGGCCAAAACTGAAACCGTATGCGCCGAAGTAAGCTCCTCGGAGCCTGGGAGCAACCCCAGGCTCCGCTTTCTGAATGTGTGCTGTCACAAGCGGAGCCTGAAGCGTGAGCGAAGGCGGCGAGACATAGTCGCCGAAACATGTCTTGTTAGATTTTCACGCGGAGACTTGCCTTCGCTTACGCTACAGGCTCTGCGGTACATACCTTCACTTCGGCAAGCGAACGATCATCGCTTCGGATTCCGTGAGGACGATTAGATGTCGTCCATCGGGGGTGAACGCGACGGCGTGCAGGTGCAAGCCGTATTTGAACTCGTGCTGAATCGCCCCTTTCGAATCCCATACCAGCACGCGATCTTCGGTGCCCGATAGTCCCGAGGTGCCAACGATCTGGCTGCCATCGGGTGAATATCCGATCGACGTGGCCGCGTGACCGCCTGTTTCGAGTGCCGCGAGTTTTTTCAGTTTCTCTCCGCCCCGTTCGTAGATGGCCGGGATGCCCCTCGCGCCGCCCACGGCAAGGGTCTTGCCATCCGGGGCGAGCCCGATGCTCACGACTCGTTCCGAAAGCTTGAGCGACCCAGCGACCTTCGGCTTCTCGCCCGAAAGATTCCACAGCCGGATGGTCAGGTCTTGATTCCCGGCCGTGGCTGCCAGTTCGCCGTCGGCCGAAAGCGACAGGCTCCGCACTTCGACCTCGTGACCATCGAGGGAGCCGGTCTTGACCGCTTTGGGCTTCGAGATGTCCCAGACGGCAGCGGACTTGTCGCGGGCAGCGGAATACAGCCGGCCGCCATCGGGTGAAAACGTCAGGCTCCAGATTGGCATGTCCTTGTGAGCAACCAACATGGACTTGAACAGGTACGAGCCGCCCCCCTCGTTCTTGTGGATTCGAATGTTCCCATTTGAATCGCCGATGGTCAAGGTTTTGCCATCCGGCGAAAAGGCCAGGCAAACGACGGGAGTTGGCAGCTTGAGGGTCGCGGCCAGGCGGGTTTTTTCCAGGTCCCACAGGCGAACGTTCTGGTCGGGTCCGCCGAGAGCCAGGTACTTCCCGTCGGGACGAAGCGCCAGGCAATCGATGCGGTCACCTCGCTGCGGAGCGAAGATCGCCAGCACTTCCGATGGCATGCCTTTTGGCGGTTTCATGGTAGCCGGCAACTTGGCCGGCACGATGGTGTCAAGAGAGAACGGCTCGGCCAAGACGGGAATGGCAACGAGCAACCCGACGAAAAAAACTGAACGCATTCCGATTCCTTGATGGGTTAGGTGGCGGGATTCTTCATGATCGCCTTTCGCGGAGCGGAAGGCGACTAACGTCACTTCGCAATGTCTTTCATCTCAATCCGAAACTGGTAGGTTCCGCGTTGGCCGCAGTTTGTTCCTGGCAGGTCGAGATCAAAGTGCTTCGCGTTTGGCGGGGGCAGTTCGAACACGAGCAAATCCGAGATGACTTTGCCTGGATTCACGCCTTCATCGAACACCGTTCGGTCCTTCACGTTGTTGCCGAAGCCGAAGGTGATTCGCTTCAGTTCGTAGCCAGAATCATCCACCAGTCTGCCGAACGTCTTGGCAGCGTCCAAATCTGGGACCCAAGTATGGTACGCCATCTTTCGTTTCTCGTGCATGTTCTCGATCTTCAGGGCGATCATCAGCCGAGGTTCGTCCAGATACTTGAGCGTGCCATCCAATTCCTTCAAGGCCACCTTGCCGATGGAGACCTTCTTGATCGACACGCGAACCTGGCCGTTGGTCGAGGGCTGGTTCCAGGCGACCCGTTCGGGTGTCGTCGATGGGACTTCACTCGCCTTGATCGTGAGGGAAGAAGCAGGCACGCCGCCCATGGAGGCGACTGGAGCAATAGGTTTCGCCGTCCCCTGTTCGGGGGCAAGCTTCTCCTTATCGCATCCGCACGCGATGCAGAGGGCGAGAGCGACCAATAGTCTGGACTTCTGAAACATCGTGGCTCGTTTATTTTTTCGGCAGCTTCTTCAATTGTTCCTCGACACTTTTCGCTCTTGCGGGGATGGCCTGCTTAAGTCGGTTCACATGGTTGGGGATATCGTTTGCCATACCTGCATCGACGGGCTTCACGGCGGCTTGCAGGACCTTCGTCATCTCGTCGAGACGTTTTACCAACTCAGTCGGTTTGTACACATCCTTCATGATCTGTGCCATGCGGGCGTAGTATTTTTCATTCCCTTGCGGTGTTTCGACGAGTGCCCTCGCAATGGTTCCCTCGAATCCTGGCAATAAAGGGCCATTCGTGTCCGCAAACATTTGGTCCATTCCCGACGGCACGAACGTGATCTTGTCCTTCTTGGGATCGTGGTAGACGCGATAGTTGTTCCGCTTCATTGGGTAGCCGTCCCAATCCCACATGATCGCTTCCAGGCACAGGTAAGAGATGAACTTGTCGAGTTCGAGCAGCTTTTCGAGTTTCTCGAAGCGCTTGGCGTGGTTCGGTTCGGCGGCGGCCGCGAGCAGGGCCTTCAGGTCCGCGTAGTTCTTCACGTCGCTCTTGGTTGAGATCAGTTGCAGTGGTTGGTCGATCTCGCGGAGGAAGCCGCCATCGTAGAAGTTGCCGTCGCTGTTGCCGAAATGCACCTTCAGAAAGTGCGTGTCGTAGCCCTCTTTCAGGTAATACAGCCCCTTCTTCTTGCCATTGATGGTGACAAGCGCATGGCCAACCCGAGCGGCGGGAACGCCTGCCGCACGCATCAGTTCGCCACAGATTAACTCCGAAAGATAGCTAGGATCCTGGGCTGAGTTTGCCAGGTGAAACTTGTCCAGGCCGTGGAAGTGTTGGTTGTCCGAGTACTTATCCATGTTGACGGTCAATCCAGGCTTGTCGTCGATGCCGCGAAAGCTGCCGGCCGCTCCTCGTAAATGGATGCCCACATCCTTGTAGGTGGTCTTGCCTTCCTTGAGCGTGGCTTTGACATACGTGCGATTTTCTCTGCGGAGTGCGTCCATTTCCTTCGGCGCAATTTCGAGATCGAGTTGTACGACCGGGGCCGTCTTGAAGAACTCTTCGACCGGATCAGCCGATTTCCGGGGAGCCTGTGCGAAAGCCGGGGAGGACAGGAGCAGGAGAAAGACGAAGGATCGAAGCACGCGAAACACTCCTGATCGCGAAACTTGGGCGTATTGCTTCACCCGTTCTATCAGATTCAGGCGTATTTGTGCGTGAAGAATGGGTAACGACGCGACTCCTCCAGGCCGGAGTGTATGCGTGGGCAAACGTACGCGAGAGGTTCTTGTGGCCCGCATCCTCGGGAATCGCGATTGACGCGTCACTCGATACTACAATTACTTCATGTTCCACCTGCTTCGCCTGCTCGAATCGATCAAATCTCGCGTCAAGCCTCCCGTCGTCATTCTGATGGGTTCGCCGGCCCAGGCTGCTGATCTCTGTTCCGGTCTCGGTGACTTCGAGACCGTGTGCTACCAGATGGACTTGCACCAAGCCGATCGCCTACGGCAACACCTGAGCGAGATCGGCTTGTCGGCCAAGGTCGAAACGCTTCCCGACCTGTTGGATCTGCCGCCGCGATTCAACACGGCCATCTTCCCCGTGGCCGCGCATGGCGAACGGGAATTGAAGCTCGATCTACTCGAACAATCCTTCCACGTTTTGGAACCGCGTGGCTTGTTGATCTCGCTTTCAGAGTATCAGGCCGACTCGCTGTTGCCGAAGTTCCACAAGAAGGTCTTCGGCAAGTGCAGCGAACTTCCCACGAGCAAAAGTGGCAGCGTCTTCTGGAGTGCCCGCGACGGCGAGCGTCCGCGACGACGACATGAGTTAAGCTTCCGGGCCAAGATTGGCGAAGGCCCTTCGCACTCGTTTCTCTCGCGGCCCGGAGTCTTCGGCTACGGCGAACTCGACGGCGGCGCTCGGGCGATGCTCGATCTCGCCGAGATTCGGCCCGGCGACCGCGTGCTCGATCTCGGCTGCGGCCACGGGGCGGCTGGCATTCTCGCGATGGATCGTGCGGGGCCAGAGGGGCATCTCACATTTGTCGATAGTAATGTCCGGGCCATCGCCCTCGCCGATTTCAATGCCAAAGAAAACGGCATCGCAAACGTGAGGAGTTTTGCCACCGCGACGCTCGACGGACTTGAACCCGGCTCGTTCGATGTCGTTCTTGCGAACCCGCCGTACTACGCGAACTCGTGGATTGCTCAGATGTTTATCGAGAAGGGCAAGCCGTTGTTGAAGCCAGGCGGCCGACTCTTCCTGGTGACCAAGATGGTCAATCACGTCGCCCCACTCATGGCGAACGTGTTTCCCGATTCGACCTGGGAAGAACGCCGTGGGTACCACGTCCTCCGGGGAGATGCCCCATTGTAGTCGGCACACTCCGAGCGTGAGAACAAATGCCACTGTCGTGCCCTCGCTTGCTGCTCAAAGCGAGGTTTTCCAAAAACTCCGTTGGTAGCCGGCTGGGCAGTCCGCTGACCACCCGCATCTCGGTTCCGACCTCCCGGGCGGTCGCGAGCTCTTTTTAGCTCCTCGTGGAGCTTGATTCCAAGCTTCTTAGACCGAACTTCCTCATCCTACGATCGCCTATCGATCACGAGCCGTGTGAGGCGCAGATCTCTCTTTCGATCGATGGCAATGAAAGCTCTTGACCCGTTCGCTTGAACAACGGCATTCGAGCCGATCAACTCAAGACGGCGATTTCCGCATCTATTAGCAACTCTTAGGCCGATCAGTCCACCACCGGCGTCGTCAACGTCCCAATCCCGCTGATCGTGCCGTGCATCTTGTCGCCGGCTTTCAGGAAGGTGCCGGTCGTGCTGCCGACGCCGGCCGGCGTGCCCGTCGAGATGATGTCGCCCGGTTCCAGTGTGACCATCTTCGAGATGAATTCGATGATGGCCGCGACGGGGAAGATCATCTGGGCCGTGCTGCCCTTTTGCTTGACGTCGCCGTTGACAGTCAATTCGAGCGTGAGGCTTTGCGGATCTTTGACGGCATCGGCAGAGACGACGCACGGCCCACACGGACAGAACGTGTCGAACCATTTGCCGTGCAGCCAATCGAAGAAGACGTCCTTCTCACGCTTGACGCGATTTGGGTTGGGCCGATAGCGCCTCTGCGAAATGTCGTTGACGATCGTGTAGCCGGCAACGTACTTCAGTGCGTTCGCTTCCGAAACGTTCTTGCACTTCTTGCCGATGATCACGCCCAATTCGAGTTCCCAGTCAACGGCATCTGGTGCCTCGACGGGAAGCACGACAGGCCGATTCGGATGCGTCAGGGTCGTGCTCGGCGGTTTCATGAACACATAAGGAAACGTTTGTGCACGCTCGGCCGGAACGCCGCCCCCTTCTTTGATGTGTTCCGCGTAGTTGCCAGCGAGGCAGAACAGCTTGTTCGGTTTCGGCACCGGCACGAGCAATTCGGCCTGGGCGATCGGAATCGCCCCCTGCGGGTTCGGCGTGTTGGCAAGCCAGTTGGCCGTCTCGTGCAGGCCGACGTCGCCGAGAAGTGGAAGGAGGTCGTCCTTCGTGGGAATGCGGACGGAGGTTCCGCGTGCCTGGCTATGAGCCACGGCCGCGGTCGCCACGGGGACAACAAAAGTGTCGAAGTAAAAGGCAGCCCGAGGAGCAGCCTCGGGGCCAATTCGGCACAGACGCATGGAGAGACTCCGATGAGGAGTGGATGAGATTCAGGATAGACGGAATTGGTGCGGAAAGAAACAGGGCGGAATCATTCCTGTCCCGCCAGTCCGGCCGACATACAACAGCCGACAGCCTGAACTCGCGGCAATTACTTTCCTCTCTCGGAAAGGCTCGCTCCCGATGTCTCCTCCCACTGGCACGCCAACCCTTTGGCGGGTGCTGATTCTTCTCGGCATCGCCACGCTCACGGGTTTGGCGTGGCTGGCTCGCGATATGATCGGCGTGCGTGGGCAGGCGTTCTGCGGCATCGTCTGCTTTCTTGCCATCGCGGCCTCGTTCTCGACCGATCTGCGAAATGTGAGTTGGCGGACCGTGGCGACCGGCCTCGGGCTGCAGTTTATTCTCGCTCTCTTCATCCTTCAGGTGCCGATCGTCTACGACTTCTTCGAGTTGATTGGCCGTGTGGTTGCAAAGTTCCTCGACTTCGCCAACGAAGGGGCCGAGTTCGTGTTCGGTCCACTGGCGAAACCCGAAGTCGCTGGAAAGGCGTTCGGTCCGAAAGAGGCCGTCATCTTCGCCTTCCGAGTGTTGCCAACCATTATCTTCGTCTCCGCGTTCTTCACGGTCCTCTATCACTTGCGAGTACTTCAACTCGTTGTCTGGGTGTTTGCAAAAGTGATGATCTTGATCTTCGGGAAGAAGGGCGTCAGCGGGGCCGAGGCACTGGCAGCATCCGCGAATGTGTTCATGGGGCAGACGGAAGCCCCGCTGATCATCAAGCCTTATGTGTTGACGATGACACGTTCCGAACTGCTCGCCCTCATGATCGGCGGCATGGCCACGATCTCGGGGGGCCTGATTGCTGTCTACATCAGCTTCGGGGCCGACCCGGTCGCGATCCTGGCCACCAGCGTGATGGCCGCTCCAACCGGGTTGTATCTGTCGAAGCTGCTTTTGCCCGAGACCGAAGTTCCGGTCACACGTGGCGAAGTGAAACTGGCTGAAGAGCGACCTCATGCGAATGTAATCGATGCCGCTGCGGCCGGGGCTTCGGAAGGTATGATGCTCGCGATCAATGTGGCCGCCATGCTGATCGCGTTTATCGCCTGCATCGCGATGATCAATTATGGCTTGCGCTCAGTCGGCCCGGAAATCGGGCTGTACGATCTCTCTCTCGAATGGCTCTTCTCGAAGCTATTCGCACCAGTTGCGTTCCTGATGGGCGTGCCTCAAGACGATTGTCCCCGCGTAGGAGAGTTGCTGGGCAAGAAACTCGTGTTGAACGAGTTCGTCGCATTCCTGGATCTGACCACCAACAACGCGGTCAAGGAAGACGGCAAGTTCGTCGGCGTCGTCAACATTCAAGAACGATCCTACAAGCTCGCGGCATACGCCCTCACCGGCTTCGCCAACTTCGCGTCGATCGGTATTCAACTCGGCGGCATCGGCGCGATGGCTCCGAATCGACGCAGCGATCTCGCAAGACTTGGCATGCGGGCCTTGCTCGGCGGATTCCTGGCCACACTCATCAATGCATCGATCGCGGGCTTGTTGATGTAGCCGCCAACTTAGCCGCACTCGCCAGAGTGCGGGGGACGCTTTTGTACGGGCAAGTCTTCCCGCGTTCTGGCGAACGCGGCTACACCAGCTGCCGCTCCAAGTCGAAAAGCATCTCCATTTTCTTGTGGCATTCACGCCAGTTTTCTCGGCGTAAACGCGACTTTGGTCAGATATTTCCCCAACCGCGATTGACGTGTACAAATGTTCATTTAAGATGGAAATGATTGGATGCACCTCGCACCTTGGGACGCTCATGAGACACATCAAAGAATCCTCCGAAACGACCAGCCGACTCGCGATTCTCGAACCGCTGTCGTTCGAACACAGTCACATTCGACCGCTCGACGATGCAGCCCGAAAACGAGCCGCGGACAACATCCTGCTGGCCTATCATCTGGCCTGGAGTTTCGCCCGCCACCACGCCCGCGATATGCCGATCGACGAACTGAAGGCCGAGGCCTTGTTTGGTTTGACCTATGCGGCCAGCCTGTTCGACGAGGAGTACGAGATTCCGTTCTCCGCCTATGCGTTCATGGTGATTCGGCACCGACTCACCGCGGCCGTTCGGAACTGGCGCCGAGCCAAGCGAGCGGTGCAATACCTTGGTTCGCTCGATGGCTTCATCCGTGAAACCGAGGTGATTCCGAAACCGGTCCTTGCCGAGGGCCTGGAAGCACACGAGATGTGCGAGCAAGTTCGTCGAGTGATTCCGCCCCGATGGTACGAAATCATCTACCAGTATCACGCCGAAGGGCAGACGCTCGATGCGATCGGACAGCGGTTGGGCGTCACTCGCCAACGGGTCCGGCAACTGCTCGTCCAAGCCAGTAAACGCGTTCGCCATCATTTTCCGGAGTGGACGTGCTTCTAACAGGAGAAGGTTCTCCTAGTAGTCCGCACACTCCGTGTGCCGACTACTAGGAGCGGCCGTTCATGTGCGATAGGAGTGAAAACAAGTCGTTCGTTGGATACTCTTACTCCTCACTCCTTCCTCGTTACTCCTCACTCCACGCAAACATGATCGACAAAACCCGAGCCACCGACCTGCTCATGCGCTTCCTCGCTATCGAGGGCATCACGGGGCAGGAAAAGAACATCGCTCGCGAAATTCAAAACACGCTGAAGCAAGCAGGCGTCAAGCAGATCCGCTACGACGATGCGAACTCACGAATTCCCGTGCGGACACAGACGGGCAACTTGCTCGCGTTTCTTCCGGGAACGATTCCTGGCCCGCGGATCATGTTCATGACGCACATGGACACCGTTCCGCTGTGTGCCAAGGCGGTGCCGGTGAAGAAGGGAAACAAGATCGTCCCTCAGGGCGTGACGGCCCTTGGTGGCGACAATCGGACCGGGTGTGCGGTACTCGTGAATCTGGTGGCTACTCTCCTGGACCACAAGCTGCCGCATCCGCCGATCACACTGCTGTTCACCGTTCGCGAGGAATCCGGCCTGTTTGGTGCTCGGCACATCGACCCGACGGTGCTGCAAGGGCCGGCGATGGGTTTCAACTTCGATGGCCGCTCGGCCGCGGACATCACGATCGGGGCGGTCGGGGCCGATCGCTGGGAAGTGGACATTGAAGGCAAGGCCTCGCACGCCGGGGTTTATCCGGAGCGTGGCATCTCCGCGAGCATGATCGCGGCCCTGGCGATGGCCGATATTTTCCGGGGCGGCTGGTTCGGCAAGGTCGTGAAGGATGGCCGGGAAGGAACGAGCAACATCGGCTCCATCGGCGACGCAAACGGCAAGTCGGCAGGCGAGGCGACCAACGTGGTCACGGATTCGGTACACATCAAGGGGGAATCGCGCAGCCACGACCCCAAGTTCTTTCGCGAGATCACGAACGCCTACAAAGCGGCATTCGCTGATGCGTGCGGCCAGGTGACCGATCACGAAGGCAAGACTGGCAAAGTGAAGTTCACCAGCCGAACGGACTACCACCCGTTCCGAATCAAGGACGACGCCCCGGTGGTGCAGCGTGCGATCGAGGCGGTGAAAGGGATCGGCCGCGAACCCAGAACGAAAGTGACCAACGGCGGCTTGGACGCGAACTGGATGGTGAAGCATGGCATCCCCACGGTCACGTTCGGTGCAGGCCAGAACGACATTCACACGGTCAAGGAATGGGTCGACGTGCCGGAGTTCCTGGAAGGCTGCAAGCTGGCCGTGGAGTTGGCGAAGGGGTGAACGGGCCCTCGTGTCAGGTTTCATTGCTTGCATTGCACACACTAATAATTCGTTGCAGAAATCACATGTGCAATGCAACGCAATTTTGAACACCCAACAGCCGAAGAGACCTTTTTTAGTGTGGCATTTTGTGGCACAGCGCGCTCTCGGCACGGAAGTTTAGCGATAAACCGACCTCGCCGGAACGAACATCCGTGCCAAAGGTTTCGGGCACCGGCTAGTATCTTTTTTCTGTGTCCCAAAACGTCCCATTTTGTTTCCTGCACATCGTGAAACCCTCCGCGGGCACAATCGCCCGATAGACCTGTTTTTTGGAAGGGGTCGAATGTGAAGGCGACGTTGAGAATTTTCGTAGCACGACCGTCTCGGTTGTGCTACGGTGTCCGCGATGAACTAAACCCCAACCAAATAAGGGGCCGGGGTTTCATCGTAACTGAACGGCGGTTCGACGAATTCTTCTTCGCCGCCTCGGTCGCGGAAGACGTGCAGGACCCTTAGGCGGCCGAGCGGGGCGAACTTGGGTTCGGGGTAGCGGTTCGAGCGGAATGGTTCGTCTACGTCGAAGTCGTGGAACATGACGCGGACCTTGGTCATGCCCTGGAAGTGAATGTCCTCCGAGCGCTTCTTGCCCGCACCCTTGTCGTAGATCTCGAACATCACGCGCAGCACCTTCACCAGCTTGCGGTAGCCGATGCCGTCTTCGATGAAGATCAGATCGACTTGCAGCCCCTTCAACAGGCGATACACATAGCGGCGTACGGGGAGCGAAAAGACCGCGGTGTACGGCGGGCCGACGACCTCCGTCAGGAAGGTTGGCTCTTCCTCGCCGCCGGCAACTTCGTCTCGGGTGAGACCGGCGACGAACCACAGATGTGGTGCGAGCCAGTAGCCACAACCGCCGGAACTGCTGCGGCCTTTCGCTTCCTGGAAGATTTTTTGCAAACCCTTCAAGAAGTGGCGGCGAAGCTGAATCTCGCTTCGCCGCGAGAGTCGATCGTAAACGAGGTCCCCCTTCAGGTCGTCGCGGCTCACGGGCAATGGCCAGGTCGGATCGAACTCGTGGGCCTGGGACAAATCGGCGTGAACAAGTTTGATGCGGACGTCATCCGCTTCGGCCTCGTCGAAGTGGGCGACCCAGCCTTTGTGTCGGAGATCGCGAGCGATGTGCTTGCGCTCGGACTCCGAAACGTCTGCGATGTGGGCGGTTGGCCAGCCGACACGAGCCGGGTCGTTTCGCCAGCCCAGGAGAACGAACACGGCTGCGGAAAGCAGTAAGCCGGGCGTGAGCCAGCCGAGCCAGTTGCCCATGACGGTCGTGAGCGGCATGGTGTTCTCGGCCTCGGGGTGGTCGAAGACCCGCCCGCCTGCTGCCGACATGATCAGGGCCGAGAGCAGAGCGATAAACACAGTCGTCACGGCCAGGAGCAGCCGGCGCATCGGAATGCTGCGAACTTTGCGCATCTTTGCCGATCGCCAGATGAGCTGAGCCGTGCCCGGCCGATCGGGAATCAGATTCAGCGCGAAGATCGAGAACCAGCAGAATCCGGCAAACGCCAAGATTGGCCAAAGTGGCAACATCCAGGCCGCAGCCGTCGTGAGCGTGAGGTAGGCTGCCAGGAACACAAGCTGCCCGCGTGAGATTTTCAGGTCCCCCGGACGACCACCATGGGCAAGTCGCGTCAGGAGCATAATCGGAAAGTAGACGCCCCCGAGTGAGGCGACGAAGAGCAGTCCCCAGAGAATGCTCATGAGTGCGAGGTAGCCCGAGTAGGTCACTTGCGCGAGGTGTGGCCGCCAACCTTCCGGCGAGTAGCACCAAACTAGCGTGGCGATGCCTGTCCAGAGGAGCAGCAAGAAAATCACGCCGTAGAAGGCGGCCGGCAGTCGCCGAGGGAGGGGCGGGGTGCCACGCAGGTCGGGACCGACATCGACCTTGAAACGATCGCCAAAGCGAGCGACCCGCCACACGAGTCTTCCCAGACTTTTCACCCAGGAAATTTGATTCACGCGATGCCGGATCGAAATACCGGCCACGATCATCATGAGGACGACCGCACCGACGGTATCGTGGACGTCCGAGGTGGCTCGGCGGCCGAACATCTCCAGGCCCAAAAATAGCACGAACAGGGACGGAGTAAACCAGCGCCCGTGGGTGAGGACGTGTCGAACCTGCGGAATAACGGAAGTGAATGCACTCATGAGAGCGGGGGCAATCCACCGGGTCACGTCAAGGGGGCGAACATCCGCGACAACAGATTCTAGCCGACCGGCCCAAACGTGCCGAACGCATCGTGCCAGAATGAATTGAGTTTATCGACTGGGGGCGAGGGATCGCAAACGAATTCCGGGGGAGATGGACACGATTGCATCCCCGCAGCCCGTACTTGCCGACCTTCTTTGGGACCGCCAATCGGGCGATTGGCGGTCCCAAGAACTTTAGTAGTCCGTCCGCTTCAATCCCTCGAGAGCTTCCTTGAAGGCCACGGCCGTGGCGAATCGTCCGCCAACATCCTTCGCGATGCCTTTGCGAAGGATGACGCACAACTCATCTTCCAGGTCCGGGCGGAGATCCTTCGGATCGCGCGGGGGCGTGTTCATGTGCTTGCGGAGCGTCTCATCGCTCGACAGCGAGCGTTCCCACGGCAACCCTCCGGTAAAGATTTCGAACGCGGTTACGCCCAGCGCGAAGATGTCCACGCGATGATCGGTCGATTGCCGCTTGATAATCTCTGGTGCCAGGTAGTCGGCGGTGCCGGTCCGATTGCCGGGCCGGCAATAATCGGGCGTGTACGGGATCGTCAGGCCGAAGTCGATCAGCTTGACTTCGCCTTCCTTTGTCACCATGACATTTCTCGGGCATAGGTCGCGGTGGAGATATTTCTGGCCGTGCAAGTAATCGACCGCATCACACAACTGCTTGAGAAAATTCAGGCGGTTCCCGTTCAATTGTGCATTCTTCGTCTCGATCAGATAGTTCAGCCCCAGCCCGTCGATCCATTCCATGACCAGGTAGCGTTCTCCGTCCGTTGTTTTGCCGTGCTCGTAGGTGGCCACGCAATTTGGATGGCGCAGGGACAGGCACACAGCCCCTTCGGAGGGCTTGTCGAGTCCTTGATTGGTGAATCGCTCTTCGAATTTGGCGGTCTTGATTTTGTCGAGCAGTTTGAGACAGACCATGCGGCCGAGTTTATTGTCGTAGGCGTGCCAAACCTTGGACATGCTCCCCTGCCCAGTGCGACCACGCATCTCGAAACGCTTGGCCACATCGGCTATGGGCAGTTTCCCCTTCTCCTTCAGCTTCTTCTTGAGAAGGGCACTGTGACCGGTTTGATTGCCGCCAAATAGCTTCGAAAAAAATCCCATTCCGCGCTCCACGCTATTTGTGTTCGCAATAGTCGATTAGTAATGCGACTTCCGTCCGCAAGTCCTTGCGGTGAACGATCCGGTCCACGAAACCATGCTCCAGGAGAAACTCGCTCGTTTGAAAACCTTCTGGGAGTTCGAGACGCACCGTGTTCCAAATGGTTCGGGCCCCCGCGAAGCCGACCATGGCTCCGGGTTCGGCCAGCGTCAAATCTCCCTGCAGTGCCCAACTCGCGGCCACGCCCCCCATTGTGGGATGCGTCAGAATCGAGATGTACAGCCCGCCCGCCTGATCGAACCGCGCCAGTGCACACGAAACTTTGGCCATCTGCATCAGCGAGAGGATGCCTTCCTGCATTCGGGCTCCCCCGCCGGAACCACTGACAATCACGAGAGGCAAGGAAAGCCGGGTCGCTTCTTCGATCGCCCGCGTCAATTTCTCGCCGACGACCGAGCCCATGCTGCCGGCCATGAACTGGAAATCCGTGATGCACAGCACGATGGCCCGCCCGCGGATGAAGCCCTTGCCGACGACGGCTGCATCGCTCATGCCGGTCTTGGCCTGGGTTTCTTCCAGCTTTTTCGCGTAAGGGACTTTATCGATGAAGCCGAGTGGATCGCAGGGGCGAAGGTGCGTGAACCACTCCTCGAAGCTGTCCTCGTCCAGGAGTTGGTCGATCCGTTCTCGTGCGGAAATGGTGAAATGGTGCCCGCACTCGTTGCAGACGCCGAGGCGCGACTGGACCTCTTTCTTGTACAACGTGGCCTTACACCGTGGACAGGGCATCCAAAGCCCTTCCGGGATGCCACGATTGGTGCGGGTGCTCATGGTGATAGCTTATGGCGAGCGACGGCAACCGGTCAGATTGTCGCCAATCAGTGTGCAAAGGACGGCCATCCGTTAGCCCGTTGCGACCACTCTCAGCGGCGAAAGAGATTGGCCAGCCCATCGGCCCGACCTGGCTTCCTTCCGTTGGCCGGTACACTCTCAGACCTTCCACGTGGTGAATCGTCGCCGTGGCACGCAATCGCTCGGCGTTAGCCGCGAAGCCGGACAAAACCATGGATGTCGGCTTGATGACCCTGTAGAAAAGTCCTCACGACCGTGGTGGCTCTCGTTGGGAAAAGGGTGTTGGCACATTCACTTCCCCCAAACCGAGCCTTGCCGCTTCTCATTTTGGTAGCGGCTTTCCCGTACTGTGTTGAGAAAAACCATGCCTGACAACATTCCCGGTGTCCAGGTTGCCGATCGCTCGTCGAGCATTCGCATCACGGCGATGAAAACGTACTGGGTCGGGCCGATCGTGTACGTGAAGATCGAAACCAATCACGGCATCAGCGGCTGGGGCGATCTCAAAGGGGTCGATCCGAGGCCTGCGAAAGTGTTGGTCGAATCGCTCTTTGAACTCATCAACGGCGAGAATCCCACGCGGATCGAATATCTCTGGCAAAAGCTCTTTCGGGCCCATCGCAACATGCGTGGCGGGTCGTTCATGGTGCATACCATCGCGGCCATCGACATCGCGTTGTGGGATATTGCCGGCAAACTCTGGAACACGCCAATCTATCGCCTGCTCGGCGGGCCGACCCGCGATCGCATTCGCGTCTATCACACGCCCAAGGCCGTCAAGGTTGGGCCGCCCGGCATCTTCGAGCATTGCGGCACCCCGGCCGACATCAGCCGGATGGTGAATGCGATTAAGGCCGCCCGCGAGAAGGTTGGGCCCGACGGCGCGGTCATGTTCGACTCGCACTCGGCTGTGCCCCCCGCAACGCTCATTCAACTGGCCTCGGCCATTAAGCCGTACGATGTGTTGTTCATTGAAGAGCCTGGCGTGCCGGGGAACATCGAATCCTTCAAGCGAGTGAAGCAGCACATTGATATTCCACTCGCACTGGGCGAACGCGATCGCACAATCTGGGGCATGATCCCCTACTTGCAAGAAGGCTGTGTCGATGTGCTGCAACCCGATTGCTGTCATACGGGCGGCATCAGCCAGATGAAGAAGATCGCGGCCCTGGCGGAAGCGTACTACGTTCCGCTGGCACCGCATTGCACCGCCACATTCCTGGGGATTGCGGCGAGCCTACACGTCGTCTCCTCGATTCCGTTGTTCCTGATTCACGAGTTCTACCCGGACAACGCGGGCTTTAATCTCCCAGGCGTCACGAAGATGGCCTACGAGTTGGACAAGGACGGCTACATTGGCCTGCCGCCTGGACCGGGTCTCGGCGTCGAAGTGGACGAGGCCCGCCTGGCGACCGAGTCGAAGAAACCGCAAACCTACCGCTGGCCCGGAGCGAAATTGAAGGACGGCTCGATTGCGGATTACTAACGCAGGGCCTGGAGAACTTGAACGGCACTTCACGCTAATCCAAGTAAGACCTGGAGAAGTAGCGAACGATTGACACTTCTCGCTCAACGCGACAAAAATTGGCCGTCTTGACCCCGGAGGGGTCGCAGATATTAGCCGGTGGTCGAGCGCCAGCGAGACCACCGGAAAGCGAGTTGTTTGGACCGACCCCGAAGGGGTCGAAGAACGCGGATTCAACGGACGATTGAACGTTTTCGTCTCCGCGACGTTCTGCGACCCCTTCGGGGTCGACGCGTTGGGAACGCGGGCAACCGGTGGTCGAGCTTACGCTCGACCACCGGCTAATTTCTCTGACCCCTCCGGGGTCAAGCTGGCTCAAGCGTGTCGCGTTCAGCGAGAAGCCACGAACTATGAGCGGAGAGCAGTTGGATTCTTGCCTGTGAACTTCTCTGCAACTTGCGGGGAAGTACCGCATCGTAGTCCGCACACGCCGTGTGCGGACTGTCGACGGAGTGTGCTACTATGCTTGCGGTTCAGCCGCGTTCGGATTCATATTGAAAATGAATTGCCTCTTGCGGCATCGGTAGGGTAGAGTGGGTGGAGTCTTTGTGGACTCTTTGATGAAGCAGCAACCCAATCGCCGTTCGTTTCTCGCAACAGGCCTGACGCCGATCGGGCTTGGTCTCTCCGATCTATCGCGCCTTCGTGCTGCACCCTCCTCGCCCACGACCGACAAACGACGTCGCAATAGCTGCGTGTTCCTGTTCCTGTTCGGCGGACCCAGTCAGATCGACTTGTGGGACATGAAGCCCAATGCGCCCGACAATGTTCGCGGCGAGTTCAAGCCGACGCCGACACGCGTCCCGGGAATTCATGTCTGTGAACATTTGCCAGGCCTGGGCCGGGTGATGGATCAAGTTTGCTTGATGCGTTCGATGACACATCGGATGAACGTTCATGGCCCGGCTTGCAGCGAAGTCTTCAGCGGCCGGCCTTACTTCGGCCCGCCTGTCACGGATCAGGCCACGCGCGAGGATTGGCCCTCGCTCAGTTCGCTCGTGATGCGTTACGGCCAGCCGCACAACGGCTTGCCCCCCTCGGCTGTGTTGCCGTGGTACTTGCAGTTTCCGGGTCAATCGAAGCGGATTGCAGGACAAACCGGTGCCCGCATGGGCGAGCGGCACAATCCGTTCCTCATCAATGGCGACCTGAGCCGCGATGATTTCGAGATGGAAGGCATTCGCCCGACCGACGAAGTCTCCACGGATCGCATCGGCAATCGGCGCTCTCTGCTGGAACAGATGGGGGCCACGCAACAATCATCCGAGGTCAATCGACGGATCGCTTACGAGTTGCTCGGCAATCGGGCCGGCGACGCCATGGACCTTCGGAAGGAGTCGGCCAACGTTCGCGATCGCTACGGGCGAACCGTCGTTGGCCAAAGCCTGTTGCTGGCCCGGCGACTCGTTGAATCGGGCGTATCGCTGGTCACGGTCAATTGGCAGGACGAAACCAAGATCGATGGCACGAACACCTGCTGGGACACGCACCAGGACGGCTTCGCCAAACTGAAGACTCTGCTGTGCCCAATCTTTGATCAGGCGTATCCGGCATTCATTGCGGATCTCGATCAACGCGGCTTGCTCGAAACGACCCTGGTCGTGGCCATCGGGGAATTTGGCCGAACGCCGAAGATGGGCCAGTTCGAACAAAGCACCAATACGAAGAAGAGCGGCCGCGATCACTGGCCGCACGCCTTCACGGCATTGCTGGCGGGCGGTGGTGTTCGCGGCGGGCAAGTCTACGGAGCCACTACACGAGACGCGGGCTATGTTCTCGAGAAGCCGGTTTCGCCCGGCGATCTGACGGCAACCATCCTGCATCACCTGGGCATCGATCACACGCGAACCTACGAGGACGAATTTCAGCACTTGCGGAATTGCCTGAGTGATGGGCAGCCGGTGCGCGATTTGGGTTGAGCCCGACCTGGGGTTTCTTGTTTCGGCATTCGCCTGGAACCGCACTGCCTAAAGCAATTTCATTGTCTCGGAGGCGGCAGCCCTGGGCCGCTGCCGAGCCGGCATCGACTTCACAGAGGCTCAGGAACGCAGGCACGAGTTGTCGCAGGAGGAAGTTGGCCCCGCCCGAATGCACGCTCCACTTTGGTTTCTCCAAAACAAGAGCGGCAAACACCGTGTCATGATTGATGAGCGCCACGCCTGGACGGGAGGTTGGCTAACCCTCAAATATGAAACATCAACGGATCCGTCTGCTTCGATCCGCCTTTCACTCGCAATGCCGGTTTCTCCAGCACCACGACCGTCTCCGGTGCGACCGATTGCGTGAGCCAGACGTTTGAGCCGATCACCGAGCGTGTGCCGACCACCGTGTTGCCGCCGAGGATGGTTGCGTTGGCGTAGACGATCACGTCGTCCTCGAGCGTCGGATGGCGCTTGGTGCCGCGGACGAGTTCGCCGTCGGCATCCTTTTGGAACGAGAGAGCACCGAGGGTCACGCCTTGATAGAGCTTCACGTTGGTGCCGATGTCGCAGGTCTCGCCGATGACGACGCCGGTGCCGTGATCGATGAAGAAGCCTTCGCCGATGTTCGCTCCCGGATGAATGTCGATGCCGGTCTTCGAGTGGGCGAACTCGGTCATCATGCGTGGCACGTAAGGCACGCCGAGGCCGAGTAGTTCATGGGCGAGCCGAAAGATCGTGATCGCCTCCAGGCCCGGATAGCAAAAGATAATCTCGTGATGGCTTCTTGCCGCCGGGTCGCCCCGATAGGCGGCCGCCACGTCGATGTCGAGCACCTCGCGTATCTGTGGAATGCGTTTCAGGAATTCAATGGTCTTTCGCTGAGCGAGGGCCTCGAAATCGACGTGCGGGGCCTCCTCGCACATGTCGTGACGCAGGGCCCGGGCGATCTGCTCGGTCAGTTTGTCGTGCAGATCGTCGACCAGCGAGCCAATGTAATACTCGACGTTGCCGATGTGCAGATGCTGCCGCTTGCCGAAGCCGGGATAAATGACCTCGTAGAGGGCCGCGAGAATTTCGACGATCGATTCGCGACTCGGTAAGGCCTCGTGGCCGAGATGATTGATTCGGCTGCACTCGGTGTAGCTGGCAACGAGGGCCGCGGTGATTTCGGGCAAGCCTTCTTTGACGCGCAGATCGGCAGCCATGAGTGTCTCAGGTGAAAACAAAAGCCCCCGATTCGATCCTACGGCAGGAGAAACGGGCGGTCAAACGCCACGCAGACTGGTGTGGTCACACAGATTAGATCGTCTGTGCGGGCCACGCGGTTCACTGAAAGCGGAGGCCATGCACTTCGAGAAAGAGAGTATTCTGCACTCGATGCCGCCCGATAGCTCGACAGGTTCTGCCAGAAACGCAGGCACTCGACAGTTGCTTTACGACCAGGACACGTAGCAACAAGTAAGAGTTCGGCACCGAAAGCACATAGCCAGCAGTAGTTTGCGAAAAATGCCCGAATTATTCGCGAGTTTGGCACGCGGATCGCTTTACTACTAAACAGGCGAAAGCCAAATACCCGAAACGCTGACCACGGGAGAGGTGGAGCAGTGTGGCGGGTATTTTTTTGCGCACATTTCCGACCAGCCCTTGAAATATGGACAGTTGTACAGTGGCATTCGTTGGTGTCGAGGTCCCCTGAGATCTGAGGGGTGTCCCAAAATGTCCCATCCCGCAATCGAGCGTTTTCGGACCACGAGCCGGAAAGGCATCCCAGGGAACGTCGATCAGGAGATTGGCGTTCCCTGGCAGAGCCGCTTTTTTGCAGATAGTTGGCAATTCCAGTCTGAGTTGGTTAGACTTCACATCCCGTGAACCACACGCCATTATTCACCCAAGGCGGGCCTCTCCCATGCAAACACGACGCTCCTTCCTGCTGTCCACCGGTACCGTCATTGCCGGTTCTAGTGCGACCTCCTTCGCGGCCAACGAAACGCTGCGTGTCGGCCTCATCGGCACCGGCGGGCGTTGCCGGCATTTGTTGAAATCGCTTCTCACCATTCCGAACGTGAACGTGATGGCGATCTCGGACGTGCGCGATGATGCCCTGGCCGAAACGAGAAAGATGCTCGGCGACAAGATCTTCGTCACCAAGCATTTTCCGGAACTGCTCGACCGCAAGGACATCGATGCCGTGCTGATTGCTTCGCCGGATCACTGGCACGTGCCGATGACCGTGGCCGCGTGCGAAGCGAAGAAAGATGTGTACGTCGAGAAGCCGTTGACGCACGACCTCAGCGAGGGCAAGGCCGTCATCGATGCGCAGAACAAACACGGACGCATGGTTCAGGTCGGCACGCAGCAACGATCGATGCCGCACATTGCCAGGGCCAAGGAGATCATCGAATCCGGCGGCATCGGCAAGGTTGTGAAGGTTCACATGACCTGGAATCGGAACACGAATCGCGTGCAGCGCTTCAAGGGGAACCTCGATCCGAAAGGCGTGGAATGGAAGGCTTTCCTGGGTAATGCGAAAGCGCAAGAGTACGACGAGTATCGCATGCGCAACTGGCGTTGGTACTGGGATTTTGGCGGCGGTCTCCTCACGGATCTCATGGTCCACTGGATCGACGTCGCTCACTGGATCCTGAATGTCGATCATCCGGAAAAAGCGGTGAGCCTGGGCCAACACACAGTCAGCGAAGGTGTGTGGGAAACACCGGACACCGTGCAGACGATCCTGACCTACAAGGGGGGCATCCAGATGCACTTTGACGGAACCTTCGCGAATGCTCGCGAGGGGGCCCACATCGTCTTCATGGGCAGCGAGGCGAACCTGTACATCGATCGCGGAGCATACGTCATCACGCCGGAATTAAAGAGCACCAAGGCCAAGGCCGAAGAGTTGGTCCTGGGCACGAACCCGAAACATCGCGGAGCCGACTTCTACGACAAGCCCGATGGCGAGTTGCTCCACCTGCAGAACTGGCTGGACAGCGTCAAGAGTCGCAAGAAGCCGAGTGCACCGGCCGAAAGCGGCGTTGGCAGTGCGAGTGCGGCCCACCTGGCGAACCTGGCATTGAGGAACGGCGGCGTGGCGGTGTGGAAATGACCCAGGCGAGCCGAGCGGCGTAAGCCGCTCGGCTCTCGCCTGATTCAAATATCAACCGCTCGCCTCGACACGACCGACTCGCATTCCTTGTAACACATCACGAGTGCATCGCGAGCGAGTTGACCGCTTAGCAGATCGGGCATCTTTCCCGATTTCACGCCATCCACGGCCGTCTGAATTTCGTCCGCGAAGGCCGTGATCGGGTCACCTCCTCCGGTCAGTTCAATGGTCTCGGATTTCCCGGCCGAGATGCAAGTCAGCGGACAGGTGCCCGACATGTACACGAGCGTCGCCTTCTCCAGGTACAACTCGTAGCCATGCACAAAAGGCCGGCCACTCATCGACAAAGCCCCGCTTGTACACGTCACGGATGGGCCGTTCGGCCCGTAATCGTAGGAGGTCGTCAGATGTTGAACCATACCGTTCTCAAGCACTCCCGTTGCGGTAACGCTCTTCGGCACTCCGCAAACCAAGCCGATGAAATGCGTGTCGTGCACATGCAAGTCGATGGCCGGCCCGCCCGTTTTGGCCGCGTCGCTAAAGTCGGCCGACCAGTCGGGCCGCGAGATCACCCGCTTGAAACTTCCCGCGATCAGCTTGCCATAACGGCCATCGCGGAGAACCTCGGCCGCGAACTTGAACTCGGGGAAGAACGGCAGTACGTGGGCGACCATCAGCAACTTGCCCGACGCCTTTGCAGCCGCGACCATGGCATCTGCATCTTCGGGCTTGAGTGCGATGGCTTTCTCAACCAGCACATGCTTGCCAGCCTTCAGGGCCGCGATGGCGTATTCCGGATGCAGATGCGTCGGGTTGCAGATGTCGATCAGGTCGATGTCCGGATCGGCTACCATGTCCTCGATGCGTCCGTACTTCTTCACGGCAGAGAGATCGACCTGCTCGCCCGGAGGTCCGAAGTTGCCGCGAATGGAACGCCAGTCGCCCGCAAGCTTGGCCTGGTCGCGACTACAAACAGCCGCGAGCTTCGCCCCCTTCAGCCGCTGATAAGCGTTGAAGTGGATCCATCCCATAAAGCCGACGCCGACGAGACCGATGCGAAGCATGATGGGGACTCCCAAGTGATAAGCTCTGCGTAGGCTCATGGTATCGAGAAGGGTTTCTGCGGAAGAGATGCGCGTGCGAAGAGACTTGAAGCTTGCCAATTCCGTGGCAGTCTTACGGGAAATCACAGTGGCTAATGACCGGCCGTGTACCGTGGTGACACGTCAGACTCTCCGGTGACGGGAGGCCCATTGGTTCTCGAAAGAGAACCGGACGTGCCATGAACTCGTTATCCCAACATCGCCCGGATCGGCTTGCCGCCATCGGCGATGGGCACGGGCCGGGCACCATCCTTCAATTCCTTCGTCGGGTCGATGCCGAGAGCGCAGTGAATCGTCGCGTGGAAGTCCGGGATCGAGACCGGATTCTCCACGATCTTCTTGCTCAGTTCGTCCGTGATTCCGACGTCTCGTTCGCGGCCGGCGAGTCCTCCGCTGCGCTACGTGCGTGGCTCTGAAAAAACGTGCCAAACTTCACTGCGTGCCGTAACCCCGAGACGACGCAGCAACATCGCGATCAATATCGCAACTCAATCCCCGCGCTGACGCCCGAGGCGAGGAAGTCCGTGGTCTGGAAGATGCTGGTTGGACGCTGGGGGCCGATGAGGGCTCCGCCGCCGAAGACCTGGCTTTGCGTCAGGTTCAGGGCTCGGTCGATTTGGTCGCCGGGGCGGGCGACCGTGTTCCAACAAAGCAGGTCGAAACCGACGAATGCTCGCACACAGTCCCAGGCGTCGCAGCCGACACGCAGGTTCAGTTCTGAAACGGTCGACCATTCGTACTGCGTCTGCGAGCCCGTGTTGCTCGGTTGATTAAAAAACCCACCCGCGAAGGTGCCGTTCGGCAGCGGTGGAGGGGCGGCTTCGAAGAACGCTGCCGGGGTGGTCGATCGGTTCACGCCGTTGGTGGTGACACTCCCACGCGTCGGGCCAAAGGCAATCTTGCCCGCGACGGAGGCGAACCAATTGCCGTGATAGCGCGTGGCGCGCAGGCCGACTTGCCCGCCGTCGAACTGGTTGTCGGTCTGGAAGAAGTCGGCGATGTCCGTGAATGTTCCGCGAATCAGGTCGGACGATTGATTGCGAATTGCCAGCTTCTCTTGAAGCGACATCGACCGATAGCCGACGAGCAAATCGACATCGCCCCATTCCGCCCGAACAGCGGCAAACAGGGCGTTTGCTTCCCAGCCGTGCAATCGGCTTTCACTTTGCACCGAGACGCCGCCGGCATAGCCCAGAACCGGATCGGCCACGATCAGCGATCCCTCGGCCCCGGTCATCACGTTGAAGGCCGGCATATAAATCCCCGGCGAACCGTTCATATCCGACCGGACCGCGAAGGACCTGCTCCCTTGATTCAGGGCAAACGCGCTGATCTCCACGCCGATCGGCTCGTTGTCCAGCCAGGCTCCGGCCGTCAGGCGCAGGCCGCCGAGTTGTCCGTAGTCGAGTCCGCGACCGCCGAACGCCACCCGAGTGCCCGCTTGTCCAAGCGCTCCGGGCAGCGCGTCGGCCGAGTCGCCTCGGGTGACGATTGCCAACGGCAGCGGACCATCCGAAATTCGCCAGGAGAGGGCACTCGCTTCCAGCCACGTGCTCGGTGCGCGTCGGCCGGCTGGACGCGGCACGTTTTGCACATTGACGGCCGGCGGCACTTCGGCCCGGGGCTCCACAGCGACCGGAGCCGCTTCCTTCGCAGCTTCGGCTTCCGGGAGCGAATCGCCCCGGGAAATCGGGCTTCGATCGGGAGAGGCCTCAGCCGAAATTTCGGACCTGGGTTGGCCTTTCCGAAGGATGATCAGCGGATCGGCCAGCACGGGGGTGGCACAGACGGATATTGCCAGTGCGCTTAATAGAAGACTCGTACGCATCTCAAGCCTCTTTTGCAGGCCAATTGCGGAACACTCGAAATACCTTTCGGGCCGGCATTACCGTTGCGAACAGTTTGAATGGCAAATCCCAACCGCTTTGGTTTGATGTGATTGAAATAATCGGCACAGTTTGCCCAAAGCTGCCCGCTGAAGGCTGGGTTGCATTTCTACCCCGCTCCGCTTGGGGGAGGGCTTGAGCCAGCTTGACCCCGGAGGGGTCAGAGAAATTAGCCGGTGGTCGAGCGTAAGCTCGACCACCGGTTGCCCACGGTTGCGACGCCTGGGAACCGGGAACTTACAGCGGCTTTGGCTCGTCCATGCTGATGAGTTGGGCGA
The DNA here is from genome assembly GCA_009691845.1 of Gemmataceae bacterium. GTDB lineage: Bacteria > Planctomycetota > Planctomycetia > Gemmatales > Gemmataceae > SIAJ01. The sequence continues at coordinate 2,337 of SIAJ01000056.1, read as the reverse complement.
TTTCGTTGGATTTGAAGCCCAGAAGCATGGGGCGGACCACACCTTTTAGCGTCACGACATCGTAAAGCTCGCTAACCAGGCCAGTCAAGCGCACCCATTCCACCACATTTCCCGTGACAAGTTCGATGATCTGGATTCCGCACCAGGCCTCGGCGTCCCGTTTGGCCAGTTCCTGGTCCAGGGCCAGCCCGCTGAAGGTTTTGTCTCGACGAGGCCCGGAAAGTCCCACGATGGCGAAGTTTCCAGAAAACGCGAGGCCACGCAGATAGCCCGGGCAAAAGGCGATGCGATCGACCGAGCCATTGGCGCGATTCACACGGCAGAAGTAGCCATTCCCGGAATCGTGTACATAAAGTTGCCCCTGATGGACCCGCGGCGAATGCGGCATGGACAGCCCGCTAGCGATCACTTCGCCCGTCGGCACTTCGAGTACACAACCACCATCATGCCTGCGGCTGCGCCAGCCATCGACGATATCCGACCTGCTCACCACTGTCACGTATTTGCATCGGCCGTCTTCCAGGGCAAGGCCGTTCAAATGGCAGCGGTCTTCCGGTGTCAGCTTGCTCAGGAACGGTGGTTGCCACAGCGGGGTGAAACTGTTCGTTGGGCTAAAGGTGCCCAGGCAGCCAAATGAGCTGTTCACGAAGACGATTCTTCCAGAGGACTCCACGACGATGTCATGCACATCGAGGTCGCCGGTCGTGTAGCCAATTCTGGGAATGTACAGTTTGTCATGACCTTGATGGGATTGCCCAGGCTTGAGGGCGTTTTCAAATCGCCAGATCTGATACTTGGAACTGAGCCAAAAGCCATCATCCGTGGCACACAGCCCCATGCAACGGTCCAGGGTCCGCTCGAAGACGGCGATCTGATGATCCGGCTTGCGGCCCAACAGAAAAACCTTGCCTGCCTGATACGTGGAAAAGGCCAAGCTGACCTGTTCCGACTCGAGCCACTGGTGAAAATTGCGTGAGGAAGCCACCTCCAGCCACGGTTCTTCGGCGGCAGAACCAGGGGCGGCTTCAGTAGACATCACGACTGACCCTCTCGAAAGACATCGAACTCAAGCGGTGCAAGTCAGTCTAGAAAAACGGCCCGTAACCACCTACACGCCGCCACGCAGACCGAACGGTCCGTGGATGCCGAATGAGCTCAGCGAGGACCAGCAAAACAGCCTCTCCATTCGGGATCAGCAGGCGATTGGGCCGGGCGTTGCCCGGTGTGGCCTGCTGCAAGGGGGGATCTCGCCGATTGTTAGCCTGTGGGCTTTGCGGCAAATAGAAAATCTGGGTATTTTGTCCCGGATTTTCCTTTTAAGGGGACTCTGAATTTGTATGCTCATGAATAACCTCTAATTTTTATACCCAGATTTTGGCTGCGGGCCTTCCTCCTCATTTTCGCGGAACTCGTCATGCTCAACCCTTTTCTCCGTTCGCTGCGTCGATTGCTGACCACCCAGCCAGGGCCCACTCGTCGTACCCGCCTGCAAATTCTTCCCCTCGAAGAGCGGGTCACGCCCGCCTACCCGACGGTGGCTTCCATCGTCACGAGCACTGGGAGTTCCGGGGCCGCGGCCTCCACCAGTGCCGTCTTTACCGTGACCTTCAGTGATGCCGTTACCGGCGTCGATGCCGCAGACTTTACCACCGTTTCCACTGGCACAACGGCCGGCACTATTGCTAGTGTCACCGGTTCTGACGCCATTTACACCGTCACCGTCAATAGCATCAGCGGGAATGGCACCCTGGGTTTAAACCTGGTGGATAACGGCACCATTGCCGCCACGGTCAGCTTTGCAGCCAAAACCGACTTCGCCACGGGGGCCGGCCCTGGTTCCGTGACGCTCGGCGATGTCAATGGCGATGGCAAGCTCGATCTCGTCACCGCCAATTCCAGCGCCAACACCGCCAGCGTGCTGCTCGGCAACGGCGCTGGCAGTTTCGGGAGCAAAACCGACTTCGCCACGGGGGACGGCCCTCTTTCCGTGACGCTCGGCGATGTCAATGGCGATGGCAAGCTCGATCTCGTCACCGCCAATATCTACGCCAACACCGCCAGCGTGCTGCTCGGCAACGGCGCTGGCAGTTTTGGGAGCAAAACCGACTTCGCCACGGGGTCCGGCCCTTATTCCGTGACGCTCGGCGATGTCAATGGCGATGGCAAGCTCGATCTCGTCACCGCCAATTTCAACGCCGACACCGCCAGCGTGCTGCTCGGCAACGGCGCTGGCAGCTTTGCAGCCAAAACCGACTTCGCCACGGGGTCCGGCCCTCTTTCCGTGACGCTCGGCGATGTCAATGGCGATGGCAAGCTCGATCTCGTCACCGCCAATCG
>SIAJ01000055.1 GCA_009691845.1 Gemmataceae bacterium | reverse complement strand
TTTGCCCACAGAGGTGCCAGGTCGGCGTAATGGGGGCTGCCCGGTTGCCCCGACTGTCCCGGTGCACTCGTGGCGAGCGCCCGGTCCCAGTCAGAGAGGTCAATGAGATGGCGGTACGATGCCCCATGAATCTGTTGAAACTTGTCGTCGTAGCGTGTGTTGTTCGGCGTGTGGACGTCGCCAGGCCGTTCGAATGGCCCAATGTCGAACGCCTGTCCCAGCGCTGGGTCGAATGAAGCTACGGAGTGACGAAATGTGATCGTGTGGAGTGCCCCCCAGCGTTCTCGTTGTGAAGCGGGGAGTTTCTTGAGTTGCTCCACCGCTCGCACAAACGTGTCGAGCAAGAACTTGTCGCGAGTGGCCTTCGCGTCGGTGCCGAACCAGTGCGAGTCGGCATTCTTCAACGCGGCCAGCATCGTGGGCACGCCGCTGAGCGAGGTGAGCGCCGAGGCCAGTTCCCTGGGAACTTGCAGTCGGTAAAACTCCTGTTGCAACTCACGCAGCCAGAGTGCGTAGAGCGGCCCGGCCTTCGCATCTACCGTCAACCTTCCATCCCACTCGTTTAGTAACTTTGCGAAAGGTACCAGTTTCTCGTCTTTCAGCTCCAGCCCTTTCAGTAAGCGGGCCAGCATCAGGCCTGGAATGGATTCATCGTCGTGCTGGAGCGTACGGAAGTCAGCGAGTTCCCACTTTTGCTTCGAGGCGAGCACCCCGCGGATGCGCTCGAAGCGATAAGGGGGAGCAAATTCGTGTCCGATCCGGTGCGGGTATCCCTCGGGGAGGATGTTGTGATTGGCGGTTGCCAGCCAACCCGCCTTTGGATTGAAGCTCTGGGGTAAGTCACGCACGGCGAGAGAGCCCGCCCACTCGAAACCACCGTTACCCGGAACTGGAAGCAGTCCGTCGTGCTTCGGGCGAATGGGCGTTCTCGCGGCCGCTATCCAGCCAATGTTGCCGACCACATCCGCGTAGACGAAGTTCAGCCCCGGCACCTTCCACCGGCTCATGGCGGCCAGGAACTCTTCCTGGTTCCGAGCTTGGCCCACCGCGAGTGACGCAAGGTAAGCCGCACCGCCAGGTTCGTGGCCCACCCACTTGAGAGAGTAAGCCCGATTTCGCTTTTCGTCCTGGAACAACACCGGTCCGTGCCGGGTGTAACGAGCTTCGGCTTCGCGATGTTTCTCGCCCTTCACAGCAATCGTCTCGCGGACAACGATCATCTTCTCCCAGCGGTTGCCGACCTTGTATTCGGTGGAGTTCTGGGGGTTCACCTCTTCGACGTAGAAATCGGCTTGGTCGGTGCCGACGATGGTGAAGCCCCACGCGATGTTGTCGTTGTGGCCGATCCCGACGCCGGGCAATGCCGGTTCGCCGCTGCCGATGACATTCCAACCCGGTGCGTGGAGATGCACGAGATACCGTAGCGAGGGCAATGCCGTCGCACGGTGCGGGTCGCTGGCGAGAAGCGGCTTGCCGGATACCGACCTCTCACTACTCACAACCCAGTTGTTGCTCTCCGTTTTTACGGGTTTGAACGAGAGCGATTTCGTTGCTGCTTCGTATCCCGCGAGGATGCGGCCATCGATCGCTTTCAGTTCTTCGCTATCGAGTGCCGACGCGTATTCTCGCTGCGGATCGACGGAAGCAAGCCAGCGGGCTTTCTCGATGCCCACGGCGGCCACCAGGCGGGCCCGCTGAATCTCGTTGCGAAAGTTTTGCGACATGTAGATGCCCGACATGCGGCCGAGCACATCCTCGGGCTTCCATTTTTTCGGCTTCAGACCGAGTATTTGGAACTCGATTGGGAGCTTGTCGCCGAACTGGTCGATGCCGACGTTGATGCCGGCCGTGAAGGCCGACGCGATCTCCTTCGCGTCCGGCGAATAGCTGGCCCACTCGGCGTCCATGTCCCCGCGATACTTCATCAGCCGGGCGAACCGATCGGCTTCGACGTGATCGGGCCCGAATGCCTCGGCCATCTCACCGATTCCCTGACGACGCCACACGTCAATTTGAAACAGCCGGTCTTGCGAGACCACGAACCCCTGGGCAAAGAAGAGGTCCTGAGAGTTCTTCGCGTAAATATGTGCGATGCCCCAGCGGTCGCGAAGAACCTCGACAGGTTCCTTCAGGCCGACAAACTTCAACTCGCCTTCGATTTGCGCAAGCGCCTGCTTGGCTTTTGCTGCCACTGTCGCCGGTGATTCCAATTGGGCAGCGGGTTGTTCGCCGGCAGGAACTGCCAGCGACGACGTTAGCCATACGATCGATCCCAATACATCCGCCCGGAGCGTCATTGATGAGTCCTCGTTGTGGTCGCCTTCACCGGTCGATTGCTCGCATGGCGTGCGGAGGATAGCGGTCGCCCGCAGTGACGCCGGCGGGAATAATCGTGTCGATCTGCCGCAGTTCGTCCGCACTCAGGCGGACCTGGAGCGATCCGAGATTCTCGTCGAGGTATCGAACGCGCTTGGTACCGGGGATCGGCACAATGTCTTCACCCTGAGCGAGTACCCATGCCAGCGTGAGTTGCCCGGCCTTGCAGCCCTTTGACTTGGCGAGTTCCTCGATCTTTCGCACCAGGTCCAGGTTCTTCTGGAAGTTCTCGCCCTGAAACCGCGGAGCATTCCGTCGGGCATCGTCGGCCGCGAGATCCTCGAATTGCTTGAGTTGCCCTGTCAAGAAACCTCGGCCGAGTGGGCTGTAGGAGACGAACCCGATCCCGAGTTCCCGAACGGCGGGCAGAACCACGTCCTCCGCCTCGCGGCACCACAGCGAATACTCTGTTTGCAGAGCTGCGATTGGGTGGACCTTCACCGCCCGGCGGATCGTCGCAGGTGCGGCTTCCGAGAGCCCAAGATGGCGGACCTTCCCGGCCTTCACCAGTTCGGCCATCGCCCCGACGGTCTCCTCGATCGGCGTCTTTGGATCGACCCGGTGTTGGAAGTACAGATCGATGTGATCCACACCGAGCCGCTTTAGGCTGGCGTCACAGCAATCGCGGACATATTGCGGGTCGCCCCGGATGCCGAGAAACTCGCCGTTTGGACCGCGAACGTTCCCGAACTTGGTTGCCAACACGACGCGGTCACGGCGATCTCGAATGGCCTTGCCGACGAGCACTTCATTTCGCCCAACGCCGTACATGTCCGCCGTGTCGAGAAAGTTGCCGCCCGCATCCAGGTAGCGGTGGATGACCCGGATGGATTCGTCGTCGTTCATCAAGCTGGGGTCGTAGAACTCGCTCATCCCCATGCAGCCGAGGCCGATCGCGGATACACGGAGTTGGCCCAGTTTACGCTCGATCATGATCATCCCTTTGTTGTTTAACTACTGCCGCCCGAGATGTTTGCCCCGGACCATCGCGGGAGGCCGCGACTGCGAGCGGCCATGGTGCGATGACTCGGCCTCTTCCGGGCAATGTTCGCGTAGCCAGGTTCGCAACGGCACGTCACCGTCAACCGGGTCATAAGTTCCGTTTGCCGAGAGGCCGTCGCCGAGGATTTGCCGGCGAACCGGATCGAGTTCCGGAAGGATATGAGCCACCGTCATCGCGTCCTTCGGACGAAGCCAGCGATAGCTGTAACCCATCCAAACGACTTTGCGTGTTTGGTTCCACAAGTTCGGACTGCGTGAGTGCCAGGTTCGTCGATCAAGAATCAGTGCGGAACCGGGTTTCACGCAAACCGATTCGGTGCCAGCAGGGTTCGAGACGCCATCGGCGGGGCAGTCGATTTCGTCCTGCAAGTGCGATCCGGGCAGGACCAACGTGTTACCGCGATCCGGTTCGCTCGCATCCGTCAGGTAGTAACCAATCTTGAGTGACAGACGTGGTCGCGGGTGCGTTTCAATTTCGTCGTTCACTCTCATGCTGTCCTGGTGCCAGGCCACGCGCCACTTCAACGCTGCGGCATCAGCCGGCGGGGTGATGTCCACATGCGAGTGATACGAATAAATGTTCCAGCCGAGAATGCCCCAAACCTTCGGAAACGTGGCCGGCAAGTCGATTAGGTCCACGAACGCCGAATCTTCGTGAATAATGTTGGGGAAGGAGAGGAGCTTGTCGCGAGCCTCGTCCGTGCGTTCCCGCGCGTCGATCCGATCGACCGCTTCGAGCAACCGGCCGATCATCGAGATGTCGAGAGCGTTCTCGACGATCAGGTAACCCTGCGAGTTGAAGGAATCTCTCTCCGTCGGGCTCAGTCGATGAACAAGGCAACTGGGACTCACGCGTCTCCCTCAGATGAACGGACTTGGCGGTTAGTATGCTCGATATCGAGTTGTCGACAACAATTTCCTTGGCTGGCGAGGTAATCCACGCTAACCGATCAGTTCCGGAATTGGCCGATGATTGCCGACGAGGTCGTGAGGACGTCCAGAAGGATCGGTGAATTGCGTGGTACGGACGTCGATCCCCAGCCGTTGATAGAGGGTGGCGAAGACGTCGCGGAAATGAATCGGCTGGGTGAGCGGCTCTTCGCCCCAACGCGTCGTCGAGCCGAGAACTTGCCCACCTCGCATTCCTCCGCCCGCAACGAGAGCGCTGCAAACTTTCGACCAATGGTCGCGGCCGCCATTCTGGTTGATCCGTGGAGTGCGGCCAAACTCACCCCACACGACTACCGCGACGTCTTTCAGCAGTCCGCGCTCGTCGAGGTCTTGAATCAATGCCGACAGGCCAAGATCCAGGAGCGGCAAAGTCTTACGGGCCTCGGGGAACAAGTCCTTGTGCCAGTCCCAATTGTGGTCACCGCGAAGCACGCGACCGAAAGGATGGCGACTGAATACCATGGTCACGCAACGGGCCCCCGCTTCAATCACGCGCCGGGCCAACAGAAACTGGTCCAAGTAGTGCTTCCCCTCGCGCTCATCAGGATAATCACGGTCCAGTCCGTAGACCTTGCGGCTGCCAGAGTCTTCCCGGCTGAGATCGAGTGCATTCGCCAATCGCGATGACGTGACCAACTCGATGGCTTGCTTTTGATACAGATCGATTCCGGCCGCGCTCCCGGCCGCGTCTGCGTCCCTGCGGAAACTGTCGAAACGGGCCAAGAGAGCCCGGCGATCGTCCAGCCTCGGAAGATCCACGCCGTTGAGCATGATGTTCCGGCGATCGACGGCCTGCACTTCAAACCCGGCATGGGCGACACCCAGATAGCCGGGCTGAGTCGGAGGCGTCCGCAGGATGAACCGTGCGTCGGCATCCTTCGGAGTCAGATCGACGCATGGCGGCACACCAGCCACCCGTGCGCCCAGCTTTCGACTCAGCACCGATCCCATCGACGGCCAGTCGCCCTGTGGAAATCCAGGCACGAGCGGCGACGCGTCCATGGCTGGGTGCGATTCGTGGCCCGTAGAGCACCAGTGCGTGTTGTGATCGTCGCGAAAACCGACGAGCGAGCGAATGATCGCCAGCTTGTCCGCCATGCGGGCGAGGCGAGGCAGGTGCTCGCAGATGTCGATGCCAGGCACATTCGTAGCGATTGGCCGAAACTCGCCACGAATCTCGGTCGGAGCATTCGGTTTCAAATCGAACGTGTCCAGGTGCGATGGGCCGCCGGGCAACAGCACCATGATCACGCCTTTGATCGGACCCGAACCGTTTTTGGCCTCCGCCTTCAGTATCTCCGGGAGTGATAATCCGCCGAATGCGAGCCCGCCGATTCGCAGCCAGGTGCGGCGGGAAATACCGTGACGTGTTGGTGATTTGAGGGACAGCATGGCCGATGGTCCGCCGGCTCAGGAATTACCGCCTTGGGAATGTAGGGTAGCATCTCTGGCAAGGCATTGCAATTAGCTGATTCCAAAGAGTTCGAATTGATTGCAGATACTTCACGATAGATTTGTCCTTTTTGGCATTCCAGATGACGAGTCCAAGAACGGTTACGGTTCGGCACCGTGCCCGAATACGGTGGCCCGAGCCGAGTTTCTGGTAGTCACCGCGTCTGCGACCGCTGACGGATCCATGATTTTCAAATTCAGACACAATGTGGTTATCAGCCGGCCTCATCTCGTGATTCCACTTTTGAGTTCGTCGTTCCCACCCTGAACAGTGGCTTATTCAATTTGAATTCCGTCATGTTGGCGGGACCAGATTTTTGCACGCTCGGACAAGGAGGATAGTCATGACTCGACAACGAATGTAGTCTTCTCATTCATGCCAGCTCTCCGTGCTGCCAGGACTAGCGGGACGGGAGACTCTATCTCCCGCCACAATCGACGCACTTGGCCATCTTGGACCATGGCATCCCTCCAACCTTTCATGAGAAACGCTATGGCTGATTCACTGAAGAACGGGAACCCAAATTGTCGCTGGGAGGGGAAAACCAATTGACGCTAGACACCGGACGCCAACCGGTCCATCCATTGCTGCACTTGAAGTGCGTCGCTGTAGGTCGCTCCCACGGGCACGCTTTGCTGCCCCCGCACGACGCGACAGAAACAGCGGAGTTCTTCGGCCATCATGCCCGTGGCCCCGGTGGCATCGGCGCGAATCTCCAGGGCCATGGGCCAGAACGCACGCTCGCCCCACACCTCAATCGGCCTGGGGTTCGGGTTAATCCGTGCCGACCAGCCGGTGCCGAACACTTCCATCCGATCAAACCCCCTCGGTGGCATTCCTTCGGGGGTCAGGTACGACGCGGCGAACGATGCCAGGAGCCCGTCGGACCACTGGAGCTGTGCCACCGCCAGGTCGACTTCTCCCCCGCCGGTGCGGTGGAAGCGAGCATTGTAGTACACGGGGTCGGCACGATTAACGAGCACCTGAGTGGCGTAAAGGTCGTGGACCATCACCGCCTGTAACGGATTCTCCCCAGGGAAAGCCCCAAGGATGCTGGCCGGCCGATGGCGGACGCAGTCGATGTACGCGAGAGCGCCACGCTGCTGAGCTTCAACGCGCAACTGCTGAAATTCGCTGTTGAACAGAACGATGTGCCCAATCATCAGATTGCTGGAGTCCGGGCGGACCAGCGGCGCCAGGCTTCGTGCTTCTTCCAGATTTTCCGCGATGGGCTTTTCCAGCAGCACCGTCTTGCCCGCTTCCAGCAATGTCCGGACGACGGGCACGTGCGCGGCCGTCGTGCAGGCGACGACCCACGCTTCGGCGGTCGATTCTGCGAGAGCCTCCCGCAGACTCGTCCAGCCCGGCACGCCGGGAAGTTCGGGTCCCAGTGCATCCAGACTGGCCTGCCTTCGACCCACCAGCGCCACCAGATCTGCTTCCGCCAGGCGGGACAGGGTCAAGGCGTGAAGTCGCCCGAAGCGACCCAACCCGATGACACCGACCTTCACGGGTGCAAGGCTATTCTGGGTCATCGTCCCTCGTTCTGCCGATGCCTGAGACCTGGACTCCGGGGTGTCGCACGTGCGCGGTCACTTGCCGGATCGGTTACTGATGCCTTCAGCCGACGTGCGGCTGAAGGCATCGTAGCCAACCGCTATCGCCAGGCGTCTTGATTCTGCGGACATGGGCGACTCGTTCGCTCATCCTGCACCCGAAGTACAACTCGCTGTCATTCCGGATCGTTTTCGGACCGGTTCGTTCTACCACGCCGTCTGATGTTCATTGCAGTACCCGCCCCTTGATCTCCGCGATCTTTCGGACCGTTAGCCAACCGCGGAGTTGATAGCCGCTCTTTCGGAGGTTCTCCGTCGTCGGTTCGGCACCGGGATTGCCGCCTGTCTGTCCCGCAGTCAGGTGGATTCGATCCACCAGAGTGCCGAACCAGTCATCCGAGCGTCGGGTGAAGATCTCACGCTCGAGATCGAGAAGCGGACACCCGCGATCCTTCGCCAGTTCCCGCAATGCCTCGTTGAACTGTTTCGTACGCTCGAGTTGAGCCTTGAACGGTGGAATGGTATTTAACACCGGAATCGCGCCGCGGTCCAGGATCAGGTCGAGCACCTTGCCCATGTTCTTGCGGTAGACCTCGAGTGTGACACCATCTTCGACGTCGTAGATGCCGCACTCGATCGTCACGATGCGCGGCTTGTATTCGTCGAGCATCTTCACCAGCGTGGGGAGTCCTCGTTTGCCGCCGTCGATGAGCATGGCCGACTTCAGCCCGCTTTCGGATGTGTATGCCCTGTAGTGTTCCAGTTCCGTGCGGCACAGCCACCAGCCGTCTGTCTTGTCTTTCGCCTCGGTGTGCATCCACTTCAGAATTGCGATATCGTCGGGCGTCTTTCCTTTCCCGCTGCGTGGCCAAGTGCTGTACGGGTTGGCGATCGTCATGGAACCACCCACGTGGATCACGACGCCTTCGTTGCCGCGAAACTTGGTCGTCACCTTCTTCATGGCAGCCGTGTAGTCCCAGGATTCGGGAAGCGGCTCCTCTTTCCGCATCGCGCCGAACCGGTGGCCGGTTGCTTCCATTTTCACAGCGTAAAGCGAACTCTGGGCCGTGACGAAGAGCATCTTCATATCCTTGCCGCCGAACGTGCAATTGGACGGATCTTCGGGAAAGAAGATCAGCCCCAACGTCTTTCCCTCCGGACTTACGATCTGGATCGCCTTGAGCGATGGCTTCGTGAGGTACAGATTGCCCCGGGTATCGACTGTCAGGCCGTCGCCACCCAGCCGGCCCGGTTGCTTGGGATTCTGTTCCAGTTTGCAGAGCACGCTTGACTGGCCGACAACTCCGGGCCGTTCGATCGGATAGGTCAGCACATCAGCTGACCCCGAAGGGAGAACGATGAGCGTCTTCTCGTCGGGGCTCAGGAGAATGCCATTGGGTCGCGGCAAGCCTTCCAGGAGACGGACCGCCTTGCCACCGGCGGGAAGGTAGAAAACCGACGAGATATCCGGTGCGGTGAAGTAGATGCCGCCCGTCCAGTCAATGACGAGATCGTTCGGCGTGCCAAGCGATTTGCCGTCGCTGCCATCCGAAAGCACGGTGGATTTCTTCGTCTCGACATCGAGGGCGATCACCTTTTTCGCGTTGCCCTGACAGGCAATGAGCCGGCCGCGGGCGTCGACCATTAGCCCATTACACCCCTCGCTGTTCTCCAACATGGTCGATAGTTTGCCACCGACATCAACCTTGTGAATGCGGTTATTCGGGATGTCGGAGAAGTAGACGTTCCCGTTGCCGTCGGCGGCCGGGCCTTCCGTGAACTTGAAGCCCGAGTGGAGCTTTGTAATCGCACCCACCGGCCCGATCCCGGGAATCGGTTTCAACTCGGGTTCGGCTGCATGGGCCAGTGTGCCCACGACGAGGACCGAACACGCCATCACGTAGAGATATCGGCTCATTGCGTTCCTATTCTCTCAAACGGATTCGATGCGGTTTTGTCGAGTGATGGCGAGAATCGATGCACAGCAGATCGAGCGTTGTAACGCATGGCAGCCCGCGTTCTCGCGTTGCATTTCTCAGGCAATAATCTCGCGCACAACACGTCCAGATACGTCGGTCAACCGGAAGTCACGGCCGGCGTGGCGGTACGTCAGTTTTTCGTGGTCCAGGCCTAACAAGTGGAGAATCGTCGCGTGAAAGTCGTGGATGTGGACTTCGTTGGATGAGACCGCGCAACCGTAGTCGTCGCTCTCCCCGTAGCTGACGCCGCCCTTGACACCGCCTCCAGCCATCCACGAGGTGAATACTTCGGCGTGATGCTCACGTCCTTTCGCATCCTTGCCCGTATTGAACGGTGTCCGGCCAAACTCCGTGGTCCAGACGACCAGCGTTTCCGCGAGCAGGCCGCGCGCCTTGAGATCCCGTAGCAGGCCCGCGATCGGTAGGTCGACGTTCTTCGCCAGCGGCCCGTGTTGGCTCATGTCGCCGTGGGAGTCCCAGTTGTTGGACGCGCCGGTGTCGATCAGTTCGATGAAGCGTACCCCGCGCTCGGCCAGTCGCCGAGCCACCAGGCATTGCCAGGCGAAGCCAGTGGTGCCGCCGCGAGGCAGACCGTAGAGCTTGTGGGTCGCATCACTTTCCTTCGACAGGTCAAACGCTTCCGGTGCCTCGGCCTGCATGCCAAACGCCGTCTCGAAGGATTTGATGCGTGCCGTCAGCTCGGCGTCGCCTTGACGTTGCGCGAGATGCTTACGATTGAATGCCTGCGTCAGGCCAAGTTCCAGCTCCTGCAATTCAGTCGCGGGCTGTCGCCGTTTGATATTCGCAATCGGTTCCTGTCCCGGGCCCACGAGCGTCCCCTGGTGACAGCCAGGAAGAAAATCCGAGGCCCAGACCTGTCCGCCCGCGTAAGGCAACTGCGGCGCCAGCACGATAAACGATGGCAGGTTTCGGTTCACGGTCCCGAGACCGTGACTGACCCAGGCGCCGATGCTTGGCCTCGCGAAAGTCACCGACCCCGTGTGCATGCCGAGCGTGGCCTGGAAGTGGTCCGGGTGGTCGTTGCGCATCGAGCGGATGAGACACAGGTCATCCGCACATTGAGCGACATGCGGAAAAAGCTCGCTGATCCACAAGCCCGACTGGCCACGCTGCTTGAATTCCCACTGCGGCTTTTTGAAGTACTTCTCGACCACTCGGTTGTCGGGCGCGAAGGCCGCCAGCATCTTCTCCGGGACGCGAAAGGCCTTGTTGTGGTCGGCAATCAGTTTCGGTTTGTAGTCGAACGAGTCGACGTGCGAGGCGCCGCCGCTCATGTTCAGGAAGATGACTCGCTTCGCACGCGGTACGAAATGGGGCGACTTCGGCGCCAGCGGATCGCCATCGGTCGGCTTCTTGTCTGCTGCTAACAATTCGGAAATGATGGCCGGCAACATCAGCGACCCGCCGACGAGCGAGTGAATTACGGATCGACGCGAGTACTGGACTGAATGCATGATGTCCTCTCGTTTCAACTCAATCGACAAACACAAACTCATTGCTGCTCAGTAAGACTCGTGCCAGGGCCGCCCATGTGGCCGAGTCGATCTGGTTGGCCAGGGACTTCAGGGCTGTGAGCTTCTCCCGGTAATTCCGCAAGAAATCAACGCAACTCTTCTGTTCATCCGGCTCTGCCAAACGACCGAGGGCGAGCTTGTAGGCAAAGTGAATTCGGGAAGCCTCGTCCGATCCCGCGGCGATCACGCGTTCCGAAAACTTGGCCGCTGCACGGTGGGCAAGCGGATCGTTCATCAGAAACAACGCTTGCAACGGCGTCGTGCTCGGAAGACGGGCGCCGGTGCTGGAGTTGGGATCGGCCCCGTCGAAGAGTGCGAGGTACTGGTTCTTGCGAATGCGTTGCTGCATCAGATAGACGCTGCGCCGACGCGTTTCGTACTGGGCGACAAACGGACTGTGCTGAGTAAAGCCCCAGCTTTTCGCGGGTGGAAAGGGATGGGCTCCCCCGATACTCTCGTCGAGTTCGCCGCTCACGAACAGGATCATGTCGCGGATCGACTCAGCATCCAGGCGATGGCGATTGTACTTCCAGCACAGATCGTTATTCGGGTCGAGCTTCGCGCTCGCCTCCACGTCGGTGCTGGAAAACTGCCACGTCTGCGAGAGCATGATGAGCTTGTGCATGGCCTTCACGGACCAGCCGGATTCCATGAAACGGGCAGCAAGAAAATCGAGCAGTTCGGGATGCGTCGGGGCGCGTCCCTGCTTGCCGAAATCGTTCGGGGTCTGCACGATCCCCTTGCCAAAGTGGTGCTGCCAAATGCGGTTCACCATCACGCGGGCTGTCAGCGGATTCCGGGGGTCGGTGAGCCATTCCGCCAATTGCAGGCGGCCGCTGGCTGCGGAGTTCTTCGGCAATTCTTGGCCGCCGAGCACGGCAGGGAAATGGCGAGGCACCTCATCACCCAGCCGTTTCGGATCGCCCCGCATTTGGATCCGTGCATTCGCCGGCTTCGCGTCCAGGACGGCATATGCATTATCGATCGCCGGGGCTTCCGCCTGGATGGCGGCCTGTTTCTTCCTGGCCGCCGCGAGCTTCATCGTGGCCTCGCTTACCCGTTTCACTTTGTCCGGACTATCGGGCGACTTCTTGGCCTCGGCTTCCGCCGTCTCGAGTTGCTTTACCTCGGCCACGATCGCAGCCATCTTCTCGCGGTGCGGCTTGAGGAGTGTTTCGATTTCCGGGGGCGACATCAGCGGTACGAAATCTTCCTGAACCTTGCCGACTTCCGCGCCGGGAAAAGGATAACGGGTGCTTTCGAAGATGCCATAGAGTCCGTAGTAATCGTTCGATGTGAATGGGTCGAACTTGTGATCGTGGCACCGGGCACACGAGATACTGGAACCGAGAACGGTGCGACCCAGGTTATCAATCGTGTCCTCAATGGTGAGGTGGTGTTCACCCTTGCGGTCGCCACCGAATCGCCGGGCAATGGCGAGGTAACCGGTGGCGATGATGCGCTCGCGACGTTCCGCCTCGGTCCCACCTGCGATCAAGTCGCCCGCGAATTGTTCGCGTAAAAACTGATCGTAAGGAAGGTCGCGGTTGAAGGCACGGATGACCCAATCGCGATACTTGTGCGCCTGCGGAACTGGGTAGTCCGACGCGTTGCCGCACGTGTCCGCATAACGCACCACATCGAGCCAGTGCCGGCCCCAGCGTTCGCCGTATCGAGGGGATTCAAGCAAGCGATCGACGACTTTTTCAAGGGCTTGCGGCGACGAGTCCGCGAGAAAAGCATCCATCTCCGCTGAAGTTGGCGGCAGGCCGGTGAGATCAAAACTCGCACGCCGATACAGGGTCCGCTTGTCGGCGGCAGGCGCAGGAGCAATACCGGCCTTCTCCAGACGGCTCAGAACGAAGGCATCGACGGATGTACGCGGCCCGGATGTAGTGCTCACCTTGGGTATGAGTGGGTCTTTTACCGGCAGAAACGACCAGAACTTACGGCCGTCTTCGAGACTCATGCCGTATTTAGCTTTGTCCTTGGCGGCGATCTTGGCCGGTACGTTCTTGCGGGGATCGATCGCGCCCATCTTCACCCAGGTTTCGAGGTCCGCGATCTGGGTGTTCGAGAGTTTTTGCTTCGGCGGCATCTGCAAGTCTTTATTCGTCTGCCGGACGGCGATGATCAGCAAACTTTTCTCCGGATCACCCGGCACGATCGCCGGGCCCAAGTCGCCTCCCTTCAAGAGACTGTCGCGGGTATCGACAAACAAGCCACCTTTGACTTTTTTGCTCTCGACGCTGTGGCATTCGAAACAGTTGTCGACGAGGATCGGGCGGATTTTTTTCTCGAAGAACGCGACTGCTTCCTGTGGGGGGTCCGCGGCTCGGCCGGGTCCAATAGCGAGAAAATATGTACCGGCCAGGAGAAGGAGACGGGCATGCATTGGAAGACCCATGCAACACACTCATTCAAGAGCGAATTGGAAAAAACATGGAGGGAATGAACGGCAGGTTTTGGAATTGTAGTTTCTTTCGACGGGGACTGCCAGTGGATTAAGCGGCGGGTGAGGAAGGCTGCAGGCCGGCGGCCCTACAAAGGCCTTGCTTGCGTTTGGCGTCGTCAGGCGGTATCTTTCAACCAAGCCACTCGGTCTCCCCGAAGCCGGCAGGACTAGTTCATGTTGCCGATACTCGGTTCGAATAAGCGGTCCAATAAGGGCCTTTCCCGCCGCGATCTCCTCCAGGTCGGCGGGCTGGGACTGTTCGGACTCGGACTCAGCGACTTGCTACGACTCCGAGACGCCCAGGCTTCCGCGCTCAAATCAGCCAAATTTGGCAGAGCCAAAGCCTGCATTCTCGTCTACTTGTTCGGCGCTCCACCGCAGCATGAGACGTTCGATCCCAAGCCCGATGCCCCGGTCGAAATTCAGGGGCAGATGAAATCCATCCCGACTTGCGTACCTGGAGTTCGGTTCGGCGAGGGCTTGCCACGGCTCGCGGGGATGATGGACAAGCTGACGGTGGTGCGGTCGCTGACGCACCCGTGGCCGTTCCACCACGTCCACTATGCCGTCTCGGGTAACCCGAATGCGAGCGCGACGGTCGAGGCCGACCCCAACGACAGGACACTCTGGCCGTTCATGGGGTCAGTTGTGGACTACCTCGAGCAGCGGCGAGGGGCTCCGGCCCTGCCGCCGGTGCCGCGGAACATTGCGTTGCCCTTCCGGCTGTATTCGAAAGTGAACTTCAAGCTGCTGGGCGGGCCATACGCCGGGTTCCTTGGCAGCCGTTACGACCCCGTCTGGACGGAGTTTTCGAAGAAGGGCACGAAGCCGGTTCCGAACCAGGCTGGCCGGACCGACTTGTACGACCCGTATGCCGGTATCCGACGGTCGGACAAGTTCGAACTCGCCGGTCCGGACTCGTCCGCTGATCTGACTCCCGAACGGGTTGGCCTCCGCCGATCACTGCTGGGGCAATTCGACAGTGCCCGCAACGAACTGGACAAAGCGGAGTCCGTCCAGCGGTTTGACCATTTCCAGGAACTGGCCTATTCCATTCTCACCTCTCCTCGATTGGGCAACGCGCTGGATGTCGATCGGGAACCGCTGCCTGTCCGGGAACGTTTCGGCATGACGCTGTTCGGCCAGTCACTGCTCGCGGCTCGGCGGCTCGTCGAGGCCGGTAGCCAGTTTGTAACCGTCATCTGGGACGCCTACGGCCACTTTGCGGACGGGTGGGACACGCACCACTACCACTACCCCCGCCTCAAGCAGTTTCTCTTGCCCGGGCTCGACCAATCGTTTTCCGCTCTGATCCTCGACCTGGAGGCACGGGGCCTGCTCGACGAGACATTGGTGTTGTGCCTGAGCGAGCACGGTCGGACGCCAAAGCTGAACTCCAGCCCGGGCGGTGGTCGGGACCACTGGTCGAGGGTCTACTCCACGGTCTTCGCCGGGGGCGGAATGGCCGGGGGCAAGGTTGTCGGACAGTCAGACTCGATCGCCGGCGACGTGCGCGACACCCCGGTATCACCGAAGGACGTGTTGGCCACCGCGTTCCACTTACTCGGCATCGATCCGCACACGACCGTCCCAGATCGACTCAACCGGCCCGTGCCTATTGCGGGAGAGGGGACCGCAAGGCCCGAATTCTGGTCGTGAAGCCCGTGGGGGTTGCGTCGTTCCCGAGTCGCGTCTTGTAGTGGCCGTGAAGTGTATCCGTCTTGTCTCACGTCAATTGTGGACGATGAATGAAACAAGTCGGAGAACTTCATTCGCACGTGTCCCACCTCGATCTGGAACAGCGGAGGTGACGGCCCGTTATTACCGAGTTCGTTCCATACCAAGCGCGGACGTTATTTCTTCTAGCGACCACGAAACAATATTGAGCGGCTGCCGGCTTCCGCCACACGGGTGCGAGGATGCCCGGCGACGATGTAGCGGTACAGCGGTAATAGTTGTAGGATCGCTCGCCTGATTTTGTCTTCTTGCTCTTCTGCACTCCGGCGTTACGAGTCTGGATCAGTACCAGGCTCAAGACATCTGGGCAATCCCGGATTAACTGTACAAATACTCGTGGACAGAACAAATCTGAACAAGGCCCAACTTCATGAAACACCTCAGCACCCTCGCAACCCTGCTGCTCACGCCACTGGCAGCGCTCGCCGCGCTGATCTTTCTGCCAGCGAGTTTGCAAGCTCAGACGCTCACCTTGAAAGATGCCGATACCGTAGAGGCAGAGTTTCGTGTCGGAGGGACGGGCAAGATCGCACTGATGTTAAAGTTCGCTGATGGAAAAGTCCAGACACTGCTCGGCGCTGTTAAGGCCGATACGCTGAAACGCACCGTGGAAAAGAATGGCAAGAAAACGCCGGAAATGCTGCCGATGGCCGATGGCTGGATCGAGTTCATCGGCGCGGGCTTGAGGTTTCAATACCACAGCCGCCCGTATCTCAAACGCTACACGGAGGCTCAGCAGGCGGACCTGGAGAAGGTGTGGGAGACGCTGCCCGCTGCGTCGCAGTGCTGGGTGCCACTGGAAATACGTGCGGATGCTGCGGGTGTGGAGTTGTGGATGGATGGGCGATACTGCGGTCTGGTGGCGAGTGAAAGCCGGCTCACTGAGGTGAGTTTCAAACTGGAGGCGGACGGCGCGGTGCGCAGCGAGCGGATGTTCACGCGTGCGGACGCGGGCCTGTTCCTGCCGCTGGATGTGCGGCGCATCGCACGACCTGGCGTGATGAAGGAATGTACGGTGTCACTGAAACCTGGCGTGCAGCAGGTCGACAAAGTGCCCATGGTGGTGGCCGACGGTGCGGGCAATGCGGATGTCGGCATGACGAAGGTGATGCAGGGAAGACGGGGGCTGGAGGAAAATGAGAACACCGCGCGCACGTCGCTGGATGGCATGAAGGAGTCGCTGCACTTCTCTGTGCCGCAGGCGTTTTATCATCGAGCCTGGGTGCTGTGCGCGGTCGATCCTGATGTCAAAAAAGATCCCGTGCTGACCACACGCCTGACACGTTTCGGCATCTGGGGCCGTGGTGGTGCGATCGCGGACACGACGCTCACTCTGCCGCGAGGCGACGAGAAACCTGGCGAGGGCATCGAGCAGGTAGGCAGCGTGGAATACACCGCCGACGGGAAGAAGATCAAATCGCCGCTCTTTCTCGTGCGGGTTGATTTGAAGGCAGGCGACATACTGGACATCCTTGCCGACCAGAAGGACCCATATGCTCCGATGAAAATCGGGCCGTATCTCGACTTCGAGTTTCTTGGCAAGTGCGGCGAGTTGGCAGTGCAAAATGATCGTCGTCGCGTACCGCTGCCGACCTCGACCAGCGCCGTGCATGTCTTCGGTGTGACTTTGGAACGCGCTCCCGCGGAGTTGCGGCTCAAGCAAGCGCAGCCAGGCAACATCTTCCACAACGATGAGACGCCGGAGACAACCTTCGCCATTCGCGCGAACCGTGCGGGACGCTACGAATTGAGCTGGGAGATCACCGGCATCGATGGCAAAGTGCTCGTGAAGAAAACAAAGACGGTCGAGCTTCCAGCCGTGGGCAGCGAAACAGATATTACCGTACCGCTTACCATGCCGGACGCCGGCTGGTATGGACTGAGCGTGACACTCGCCGATGCCAGTGGACGGACTCTGTTCAAGCACGAGGCAGGATTTGCGCTACTGGGTAAAAACACACGCACCGCTGGCTATGAATCGCCCTTTGGCACATGGTGGTTCAGTGGCGTCCACAACACGACACAGGATCCGGCAGTTGCTGGACCGATGCTATTCAAGGGAGGTTTCCGTCGCACGACGATGAGCTGGACCAAAGCCAGCGAGCAGGATTTTGCGCCATGGAAGTTCTCGCTTAATCAGATCCAGTGGCCCTTCCGCCTTGTGGATCTCAAGGATTGGCCTGCAGCGGAGAAACGTGCCGAACTGGCCATTGGCGCGATGGTGAAGCGCTTCCCACACTGCCAATACATTGATCTGTTTCATGAGAGCTACGACCCGCGCGTGTATCCTCCGGAGATCTATGGGGTGAAGTATGTGGCCAAGGATGCCGCGCTCGCCGCGCGCGAAGATGAACTGTACGAACTGGGAGTGAAGGCCGCGAAATTTATTCGCGCCAAGTTCCCTCAGCTCAAGATCATCGCGGGGAATTCCGGCGGGTCGCTCGGCATGATCGCCGTAATGCTGCGGCGTGGTTTTCCGCGTGAGTTGATCGACTACCTCGGCAACGAGACCACCGGGCAGACCTTCGCGCCGGAAAAACTCGGCCCATTCAGCAGCGGCGGCATCTGGCTGATGGGCGAGACCGCGCGGAAGTTCGGCTACGACATTCAATTGGCTGGCTGCTTTGAGTATACCAGCCGCGCCGAACGCGACCTCGGCGCCCAGCGGCACGCGGAGTGGTATACACGCGATGTGCTCACTGGTCTCGCGTTCCGTTTCCCGACCATCTCGCCCGCCGGGATCGAAGATGTAGGGAACTGCTACTACGACACGCTCTGGGGAGCATCGGGACTGTGTCAGCGCAGCCCCCTGCATTACCCTAAGCCCGCCTATGTCGCACTCGCCACGCTCACGAAGACGCTCGATAGCGTGAAACTCGTTCGGCAGATGCCCTCCGGCTCATCGAGCGCGAGCGCACTGGAGTTCGCGCGCGGCAACGATCGCATCTACGCGACTTGGACGCCGCGTGGGGAATGTGAGATGGAATTGGAGTTCCCCACCGATACCGCCGTGGCGCAGGTCGACTTTTACGGACGACAACACTCGCTGAAAACGAATGGCAAGCGACTCACCATCACCGCCACAGGTGCTGTGAACTACATCATCAGTCCGATCGCCGCGACGAAGATCACGGCAGGCAAGCGGGCCTTCCCAAGCCATCAGCCTCCCGTCGGAACGCAGGTCATCAGCCGCATGGATGACCTGGCTCAATGGCAACTCGTCCCCGATGAAAAAACGATCGCAACTCCGCTGCGGCGGCCAGGCAAGTTTGACATTCGTCAAGTAAACGACACCGCGAAAGGCGAGTGCTTCGAACTGGAACTTAAACGCGAAGGCCAAGTGCCACACGTCGTCGGCGAATACGCCGCAATGCGCTTGAAGCAACCGCTGCCCATTCCCGGCAAGGCACACACCGTTGGCGTATGGGTCAAGGGCGACAGCAGTTGGGGACGCATTTTCTGGGAGATCGAGGATGCCAAAGGCGAACGCTGGTGCTCCTCCAAAGACTTAGATGGAGGCGACTGGGCCAATCAAGCCGCCATTGACTTCGATGACTGGTGCTTCATCACCTTTCCGCTGACCAGAGAATCACCCGCGAGGCAGATCGAACCAGGTGCCGGCATCGGCCAGTGGCAGGGCAATACCGATGGCATCCTCGACTACCCGTTGAAGCTCGTCGGCCTCTACGTGCAGACACATCGCCAGTCACTCGATCTCACGCAAATGAGGCCGGTGAAAGGAAACATCCGGCTCAAAGATGTGAGCGTGATCGGAGATGAAAAATAACCAGCAGCAAACAAGAGAGCTGTACCCTCAAACGTGTAGTATCAGATCGGAAGGGGTAACGATCCGACCAGGCCGGCGAATCCGAAGACGAAGTAGTCCCTTGCTTTTCGCAGCTAAAAGCGAGACAATCACTCCACCACACCAACATAACTCGAAGCAGTCGGGTCGAGCATCGGTCCTGGCCAACAGCCCGGTTGATTACAGTAACTCCCTCCGTTCGATTTCGGTGACCCTTTATGAACTGGATCGCGTTCTCACTTGTGTGCTCACTGCTGCTGAGTTGGTCCGACCACTTATTTGCGGCCGATCCGACTCCCGAACAAGTCGCATTCTTCGAGAGCAAAGTCCGCCCTATTCTCGTCGAGCGTTGCTTTTCCTGTCACAGCTCGTCTGCCAAGAAGATCAAGGGAGGTCTCACCCTGGATAGCCGCGAGGCAGCCTTGCGGGGAGGCGAACTCGGAGCTGCATTCGTACCTGGCAAACCAAACGAAAGTCGGCTCATCAAGGCCGTCAAGTTTCAGGAACTGGAAATGCCCCCAACGGGAAGAATCCCGGCCGCGGAGGTTGCCATACTGAGTACCTGGATTGAAATGGGTGCCCCTTGGCCCGCCAAGCCTCTACCAAAACCGGCAAGCCAACAGCCAGCAAGCCTTGCGGAATCGCACTGGGCTTGGCAGCCGCTTTCAAACGTCGTTCCGCCAGTCGTGAAGAATCAGCTCTGGACGACGAACTCGATTGACCGATTCATTCTCAATGGCCTGGAGAGTCGAAAGCTTTCTCCAGCCCCTCAGGCGGACGCGCGAACACTGATTCGACGGGCCTATCTTGACCTGGTCGGGTTGCCCGCACCACCGGACGAGGTTGAAGCCTTTGTTCAAGATCCCTGGCCGAATGCATACGAGCAACTGATCGATCGACTCCTGGCATCGCCTGACTACGGAGAACGCTGGGGCCGATACTGGCTCGATGTCGCGCGCTATAGCGACGGGCACGGCGGCTTTCTGGACGCCGCCCCGTTGCCAGACGCTTGGCGATATCGCGACTGGGTCGTTCAGGCGTTCAACGATGATCTGCCGTATGATTCCTTCATCCAACAACAGATCGCTGGCGATCGACTCGGCACGTCTGGGTCGACGATTGCCACGGGGTTTTTGGCCGTCGGCCCAACCTATACCGACGACGGTGGCGACCCGGAGAGTATCGCCAAGACGAGAGCGGAAACGCTGGATGATCGCGTCGACACTGTCACTCGTGCCTTCCTCGGGCTGACTGTGTCTTGCGCTCGCTGTCACGATCACAAGTTCGACCCGATCCCACAGGCCGATTACTATTCGCTTGCAGGCGTGTTCAACAACACGAAGAACATGCATGCTTCGCTTGCTCCCGAGTCGCAGACGAAGCAATTTGAATCCCACGCACGGGCCGTGAAGGCGATCGAGGATCGACTCAAGCTTTTGCCGAGAGGGATCGATGATGCCAATCGGCAAACAAGGCAGGTTCTCGAAGCAGATTTGAAACAGCTCAAAGCAAAGGCTCCACCGCCGCTGCCGAGATTTCATAGTGTCGCTGACGCTGGTGCCACGGATATGCCCATCGCCATCCGCGGCGATCTTCGAAAGCCGGGCGCAATTGTTCCCAGGCGTTTCTTGACGATCCTGTCCAAGGAGACCCGGCCAACATGGTCGGATGGTAGCGGACGACTTCAACTCGCTGAAGCCATCGCTTCGGCCAAGAACCCGTTAACGTCACGCGTAATCGTCAATCGCGTCTGGCAGCATCATTTCGGCCAGCCTTTGGTTCGCACACCCAGCAACTTCGGTTTGCTCGGCGAGAAGCCGACCCATCCGGAGTTGCTCGACTGGCTATCCGGTCAACTGGTCTCGTCCGGTTGGTCACTGAAGTCCTTGCATCGCACCATCCTGTTGTCGACGACCTATCGCATGAGCAGCCGATTTGACGAAGCCAACTTTCGGATCGACGGAGAAAATCGGCACGTATGGCGAATGAACGCCAGGAGGCTCGATGTGGAAGCCTGGCGGGATAGCCTGTTCACTGTCACAGGGGAACTCGAACGGACACGGGGTGGGGCACCCGTAAGTGATATCCTCTCCAGCCCGCGACGAACACTCTATGCAGCCGTGAGCCGCAATGGCGATCGGCTTCCCTCGGATACGTTCCTTCGACTGTTCGATTTTCCATCAGCTCGGGCGACAGTCGAAGCCCGTCCCGTGAGCACGGTTCCTCAGCAATACTTGTTCCTTCTCAATAGCCCCTTCATGGCCGTACGAGCGAAAGCGTTTGCCGATCGCCTGGCAAACGAATTCAGCGATGACATCGGGCGGATCGATCGCGCTTATCGCCTGCTTTACGCACGACCGCCCGCGGCCGAAGAACAAGAACTCGGGCTTGCTTTCCTGAGTGCCGATCCCTCCGAGAGACGAACACGCTGGTTGCGGTATGCCCAGGTGCTACTCAGTTCCCACGAATTCATGCAGATTCGCTGATGGGAGTGACGAAGATGAAATTTTATGAACACGAGCTTGCGTTCCGGGCCGCGATGAATGCGGTGTCGCGACGGACGTTCCTGCGTCAACTCGGCGCGGGGTTCGGCAGCATTGGGCTAACGGCCACCCTCGCCGACGCCGGGCGACTCCCGGCCGCCGAGGGGTTCATGGCCACTTCGCCGCTTGCGCCCAAGGCTCCTCACTTCGCCCCTAAGGCGAAGCGAGTCATTCAGCTCTTTATGCCCGGCGGACCATCGCAGGTCGATACCTTCGACTACAAGCCGGAGATTGCAAAACACGCCGGCAAGCGGCCAGCGGAAGTCGACAAAAAGTCGCTTCGAAACACAAAAGGCGGGCTGATGCCATCTCCTTTCAAGTTTCGACAGCACGGCCAATCCGGCAAATGGGTCAGTGACATCTTTCCGAAGGTTGCTGGGTGCGTGGACGATATCTGCTTCATCCACTCGATGCACACGGACATCCCGGAGCATGCCGGCGCAATCCTCATGATGAACCTGGGGCACCTCCAGGCGACTCGTCCGAGCATGGGTGCCTGGCTGGTATACGGTCTCGGCTCCGAGAACCGAAATCTACCCGGTTTTGTCGCGATGTCCCCGCGTGCCCAACCGCGAGGCACGCTCGGCAACTGGGGCAATGCTTTTCTCCCGGGAGCGTATTCCGGCACCTATGTGAACATCGCCCAGATGAAGCCGGACGCGGCCGTCGCTCATCTGAAGAACTCGAACCTCGCTCCGGATGAGCAGCGGAAGCAGATCGAGTTGCTCGCAAAATTGAATCGCCTGCAGCTTGCGCAGTCGGGCCCGGATCAACAACTGGAGGCCGGCATCGAATCGATGGAACTCGCGTTCCGAATGCAGATGGCCGTGCCCGAAGTGTTTGATGTTTCAAAAGAATCCAACAAGACACTCGATCTGTACGGCCCAAGCGAGTTCGCGAAGGGTTGCCTGGTTGCTCGAAGGCTGATCGAGCAGGGAGTTCGCGTCGTTCAACTTTCGCACTCGATCGATGGGTATGACATCGCCTGGGATACCGGGCACGACGATATCGTGAACGGACATGCGGTCTTGGCAAGAGCCTGCGATCAAGGGATTGCTGCACTCTTAACCGACCTGAAGCAGCGCGGACTCTTGGACGAGACGCTCGTGATCTGGGGCGGTGAGTTCGGACGCGCCCCCACTTCGGAAGGGGCAAAAGGCCGCGACCACGATCATTACGGCTTCACGATATGGATGGCCGGTGGTGGCGTAAAACCTGGCTACAGCTTCGGAGCAACGGACGAATTCGGCCTGGCCGCCGTCGAGAAACGGGTACACGTCCACGACCTGCATGCCACGATTCTGCACCTCATGGGACTCGACCACGAGAAGCTCACTTTCCGCTATTCGGGCCGAGATTATCGGCTCACCGACGTCCAAGGCGAAGTCGTCAAGGGTATCTTGGCCTAGTCGGATGCTTAAAGACTCTCGCTGTGCGGCCTGGATCGAAACGCTCAAATTTGCAGCGATTGGTAACATGCTCGATCAGATGCCAACTGCCATTCCGCTAATAAGTAGTCACGGCACCGGCCAACGTTTGCGAGGTCCACGACGCCTGAAAAACCGGGTCGTGGACCTCGCAAACGTGGACCGCACCAATGCTTGCGACGAACGCACCTCCTCAGGCTCGCACTATGCGAGCAGGTCGAAAATTGGACCACTACTTTCCTTGATCGATTTCACCGGGCAGCCGAGTTGTTGGAGAATGGTGTGGTAGAGGGTGGACATGGGCTTCTTCTCGGACTCGAACCTTACATGCTGACCATGCTTGAAGCCGAGTTTGCGACCACCGGCAAGCAGCGTCGGGAAGCTTTTGCCCGAATGGCTGCTGATTTGCGCGCCGCCCATGAGCAGCACCGTGTGGTCTAGAAGTGTGCCGTCGCCGCCACCCCAAAAAAGTGGCTGCCTGACGCTTCCGCTAATCCGCGAGCGATTGCAATCGCTCTTGGCTTGTTGGTGTGCCCATTGTCCAGTGTGTGGACAAACCGTCCCCGAATTCCTCAATACACAGCCGTAGTTAACGGAGTAATACTAGCACCCCCACGACCGCGCAGAACACCCAGATAAGTTGGAGTTTTCGACCGGTGACATCGGTACGCAGCATCGCATCAGGCCTTTTTACGATTCGGCAGAATCAAGCGGAGCAGCTTTTGCACGGGGTCGTAAAACTCGTCCACCACGCGTTCCTTGAGAGGAATGATCCCGTTGTCGGTAATGGTGATATGCTCCGGGCAGACCTTGGTGCAGCACTTCGTGATGTTGCAGAAGCCGATACCGTGCTCGTTCTTGATATCCGGTACGCGATCTTCCGTGTCGAGAGGGTGCATTTCCAGCTGGGCCAGATGGAAAGTTCACACCGTCGATCCGTTCGACTACGTCGCGGAACCGCTCCGCGCAAAGTTGCTGGCGCTGAACCCGCGAAAGGTCGAGCCGTTCGGCGGCCGGATCGACTACAACATCGACGGTCGGCTCGTCGGCAACTTGTATCGCGAGAAGACCGGTGGGTACGCCGGGCTGAACCGGCGGATCGATTACTGGGTCGGTCACCTCGCGATCGTACCCCACTACATCGACCCCACGCAGGTCATTGTTTCTGTGGGTGAATTCGAGGGCCGTCCGCGCCAGTTCCAGGTGAAGGGGAACAGCCCCGACCCGGCGAAGGTCTCGAAGACGGACGGGGTCGTGAAGTACGAACTGATTAGCCTGAAGATCGACGACAAATCCGGGAAGTCGCTCCTGGGCTTTCGGGAGCAGGTTCTCGGCATTATGCTGGTGCAGGTTCTCGATGGGCAACAGCTGCGGGTGGAGTTCTTCCCCGGCAAGACAGCGGGCGACGTTGCCGAGTTCACTAGGTCCGCACTTACCTACGAGCGGTGACGCCGTCACCAGGCCAACTCAGACGAGATGCCAGTACGACAGTCTGCGACCGCCTCCGCGATTCACTTTCCCAACGCGTGAATGGTATTGTGTATCACGCCCGGAACGGCCCCGGACGGGCGGCAGACATATTCAGGCAGGAAGCCGGACTTTTTCCGCGGGATTTCACCGCGTCCGACTAACTCACAGTGGGCTTTAATGCTCAGGGGCGAGTCCGTACCAAATCCGGGGCGGGGCGTTTGCCGGAAACGTTCCTGAAAAGTCACTTGCGAGCTGTCGGACATGGGGGTTTCCACCGAGTTCGTGTCACAGATCACTCGCTCCCAGCGGCAGTTGCACTCATTCATTCTGTCAATGGTTTGGAACCTCGCCGAGGCGGACGACGTGCTCCAGGAGACGAACCTGGTGCTCTGGGAAAAGGCCGCGGAGTTCGACACCGGTCGACCTTTCCTGCCGTGGGCGATGCGGTTCGCCCAGTTCCAGGCGCTAGCGTGGCTCAAGCGACACCGGCGGCAACAGCAAAGGCTCGTGTTAGACGACGACCTCGCCCGCCTGCTCGCGGACGAGGCCGTGCAGGAAGAGCTGGAGTTTGAAGACCGGCGCCACGCTCTGGCATCGTGCCTCCAAAAGCTCCCCCCCGATCAGCGTGACCTCATCGCTCGACGCTACGAACCGGAGGGGTCGGTGAACGACATGGCCGCAGCCGGCGGGACGACGCCCAAAGCGGTCTCAGACCGGCTTCGGCGGATCCGCCACACGCTGCTTCATTGCATCCAGCGGACACTCGGGGAGGCCATTGCGTGACGACGACCACCGCCGACCTCGAAGAGCTCTTCAACCGTCTGGCCGACGGTCTCGCGTCGGAATCCGACGAGCGCACCCTTGCCGAGTTACTCCGCGGAAGCGCCGAGGCCCGGCGGGCGTATCGCGAATTCATGGCACTGCACTCGGCGTTGCACTGGGACTATGTCGCGGCTGCCATGACGGAACTTCCTCACCACCCAAGCTCGCCTGCGCGGTCGCCGCGGTCCCGATGGTTTACCGCGTTCGGTTCGGGCGTAATGTTGGCCGGCATGGTGGCCGTGGCACTGTTTCTCTTGCGACCGATTCCACCTGCGGTCCCCGAGCAGTCTGCTTCCCAACCCAAGTCGGATTTTCCGAAGGCCGATCTAGTCGCGGCACTGTTGGTCGACGGTGTGGGGGCGGAGTTCGCTCCGGGGCGTGCACCCGACGGGGTCCGGTTCGGCCCCGGTGAGTACGAACTGGTCAAGGGGATCGTTCACCTGCGATTCGCCCAGGGGGCCGACATGGTTCTGGTCGCCCCGGCTCGCATCGAGGTCACAGACGCCCAGCGCACCCGGCTGGTGCAGGGCCAGGTGCGAGTGATCGCACCCCCGAACGCGAAGGGGTTCACTGTCGCCACCCGGGCCGCGAACTACGTCGATCTCGGGACCGAGTTCGGCCTGCGGGTCGATCCTGTCAGCGGGTCCAGCGACCTCTACGTGTTCGACGGGCAGGTGGACGTCACCGACCCTCAATCGGGCGCGGTTCGGTCGGTCATGGGGGGCAAGTCGGCACGGTCCGTGGATGGTCGGCCAGGGGACGCGCCGCCGTTAAAGGAAGGCGATTTCCCCACTCCCGGCTCCATCGGTCTTAAGCGCTGGGAACAATACGAGCAGCGGATGCGCGAGGACCGCACGCTGCTGGCGTTCTTCCCGTTCCGCCGCCAGGCCGACGAATCCGTACTCGCCAACGCGATCGAGGTCGGCGGGATGGGCGACGGTCGGATCACCGGCGCACGCTGGACCACTGGCCGGTGGCCCGGGAAGGACGGGCTTCTCTTTGACCGTGACACGGACTTCGCGCAGGTCACGATCCCCGGCGAGCATCAGGAACTGACAATCGCGGCGTGGGTGAAGGTCGAGCGCATCGACTTCGTGCTCAACGCGGTCTTGAACTCCGACGGGTACGAGACGGGCGGCATCCACTTCCAGTTGAACCGGCAGGGGTTCCCGCGGGGCGGTGTGATCGTCGAGGGCAACTTCAAGGATCCGTTCGTGGGGAAGCCGGTTCCGCTCGGGAGTTGGGTACACGTCGCCTCGGTGATCTCTGCCCGGACTCGTTCCCAACAGATCTACGTGAACGGGAAGCTGGCCCGCGAGCGAAGCTGGCAGGGCGATGTACTCTTGCGGCCCGGGTCGTGTCGGGTCGGCAACTGGTTGGCCGATCCGAAAGACCAGTTCCCGACGCGTGCCCTCCGCGGCCAGATGGACGAACTCGCGGTCTGGAGTCGTGCCCTGCCGAAGGAAGAAGTGGGACGGCTGGTCGAGGCCGGGCGGCCCGGACTGCTTTGGGGTGAGGCAGTGTCGGAGCCGAGAAAATGAGGCCGATCACACTATTCCTACCTTGTTTGCTCAACACTAAACCTTGTGAACTTGGCCGGAGGAAAAACCCATGTCGGCTTCTTTGAACTCCACGAACCGCCTCGACGACCATCTTTCGCGGCGAGGTTTCCTACGGGCAGGTGCCCTCGGAATCGGCGGCCTCACTCTGGCCGATCTCCTGAGCCTCAAAGCAGCGGGAGCCGTCCGCACCAGCCGGCAGAAGTCGATCATCATGGTCTACCTCCACGGTGGACCAAGCCACATAGATACTTTCGACATGAAGCCCGACGCACCAGTTGAGTTCCGGGGCGAATTCAAACCCATTCGCACCAAGGTTCCGGGTCTGGATATCTGCGAACTCATGCCCAAGTTGGCGACGATCTCGGACAAATTCTCGGTGATCCGCAACCTGAGCTTTGCGGAGTACCTCGACGGGCATAACCCGCCCCTGGTCTATACCGGCTACCGGACCAGCACCGCCAACCCCACTCACCGACCGACGTTCGGCTCCGTGGTCAGCAAGCTCCACGGTGAGGCCGTTCGCGACATGCCTCCTTACGTCGCCTTCGACGGCTTCGACGGCAAGCCCGGGCGTGGGACCGATTACTTGGGCGTGACCCATCGCCCCTTCGTCCCCGGCGAAAAAGTGACCGCCCTGGATCCCGTGGCGGGCGTGACAGTCGAAAGCATATCCAACCGCAAGGAACTGCTGCGCTCGTTCGATACTCTGACTCGCGAACTGGATGATGCGAGCCGCAACATGGCGGGCATGGACGACATGAAGGCTCGGGCACTCGACATGATGACCACACCCAGGGCCCGCGATGCCTTCGACGTGAGCAAGGAGCCGACGTCGGTCCGGGAGAAGTACGGCAAGTCCGGCATCCAGTTCTTGAAGGCGAGGCGTTTGGTGGAGGCGGGCGTCCAGGTTGTCACGCTCACGGCCAACTCCGAATCAAAGACATGGGATCTGGCCGGCCCGTGGGACACTCACGGGTCAAACTTCAAAACCTTGCGGAAACTGCTGCCGGAATTCGATCAGAGCCTGCATGCTCTCATCACTGACCTCAACCAAAGCGGATTGATCGAAGATGTCGCAGTGGTGGTTTGGGGCGAGATGGGGCGGACGCCCAAGGTGAATGGTAACGGGGGCGGCCGCGATCACTGGAACGACGCGGGCTTCGCGCTGGTAGCCGGTGGTGGGCTGAAGATGGGCCAGGTGATTGGAGCCACGACGGCCCGAGCCGAGAGGCCCGTGGGTCGCCCGTATACGCCTCAGAATATGTTGGCCGCCCTGTATCAAGATGTGCTCGGCATCGATCCGGCGACGACGCTCCCGGGCATCAACGGTCGGCCGATGTACCTGCTCGACAATCGCGACCGGATCAAGGAACTTGTGTAGTCAGTTGGAAGCTGTCGAACGTGCCGAGGCGGATTGCTCACGACTCAGGAGATTCGAGAATGAAGTTGATTCCCTTTAGCTGGCCAGTGTCCCAGCGGTCGTTCCTCGCAGTTGGTGTACTCGGCCTCATTGGGTTGCTGACGGCCGGGTTCGCCCTTCAGGCGGCGGAACCGGCCCCCGACAAGGACGGCTGGTACGACCTGTTCGACGGAAAGAGCCTCGATGACTGGAAGGCCGCCGAAGACCCGAAAGCCTTCAAGGTGGAAGACGGACTGATCGTGGCGGGTCCGTCGAAGCTGACACACCTGTACTACACCGGTCCCGTTCAGAAGGCGAACTTCAAGAATTTCGAACTGAAGGCCGAGGTGAAAACGCGGCCGAAGGGGAACTCAGGAATCTTCTTCCACACGGAATATCAGGCGAAAGGGATCCCCGCCAAGGGGTTCGAGTTTCAGATCAACAACACCGGGAGCGACAAGAAATACCGGACCGGCGCCATTTACCCCACCAAGCCGTTGGACAAGGTCCTCGTCAAGGACGACGAGTGGTTCGAGTGCCACCTCTCGGTTCGCGGGAGCAAGGTCGTGTTGAAGGTGAACGGCGAGATCACGCACGACGTGGAGTTGCCCGTCAACGCGAAGAGCGGCCTCTACCTTTCGAGTGGCACGTTTGCGATCCAGAGCCACGACCCGGGCAGTATTGTTTACTTCCGCAAACTGCGTGTGAAACCGCTGGAGTGAACTGGGGCGTATTCCGCAACCGGCCTTCATCAACCCGCCAAAACGCTCATTTTTTGACTGGGGACTGCGAATGAACTTCTCTCCTTCTCTCGGGCCGGTGTCCCGGCGGACCTTCCTCAGCGTTGGCACGCTGGGTGTCGCCGGGCTAAGCCTCGCCGATGTGATGAAGCTGCGCGCGGCCGAGGGGAAGGCAAACGCCGCCCCGGACACATCGGTCATCTTCGTCTGGTTAGCGGGCGGTCCCCCACACCTTGACATGTACGACATGAAGCCGGACGCGCCAGAGGAGTATCGCGGGCCGTTCAAGCCGATCCGGACGAACGTCCGGGGCCTGAACGTGTGCGAGCACATGCCGTTGCACGCCAAGTGCGCGGACAAGTACACCGTGATCCGCAGCATCGCGCACACGTTCAACGACCACGGCGGCGGGTCCAAGCGCGTGATGACCGGCCGCATCCCCAACACGCCGACGGAAACAGTGAACGACTCCCCGGCGGTTTGTACGATCGTGGCCAAGATGCGGGAGAAGCTCAAACTCGGCCTTCCGAACTGCGTGTCGGTCGTGGATGGCGGTCGGGCCGGAGTGGACACGTACGCGCAAGGGGCCGCGTACCTCGGACGAGGCTACGCACCATTCATAGTGGATGGCGACCCGAACAGTCCGAAGTTCCAGGTGAAGAACATCGGCATTGGCGAAGAGATGGCGCTGCGACTCGACGACCGCTTTACGCTGCTCCGCGGGATCGAGAACGTCCGTCGAGATGCGGACACGAATCCGGCCTTGAAGTCGATGGGCGGGCACTACGAGCGGGCCTTCGAGATGCTGACCAGCACCAAGGCTCGGGAGGCGTTCGACCTGTCGAAGGAACCGGCCGCCCTGCGCGAGCGGTACGGCCGGAACGCATGGGGCCAGCGAGCATTGATGGCACGACGATTGGTCGAAGCCGGCTGCAGCTTCGTCACTGTGGTGATGGAGAACCCGCACATCAATGGGTGCTTCTACAACTGGGATACACATGCGGTCAACCACGACAATTTCATCGACATGAAGCTCCGTCTGCCGCAGTATGACAAAGTGATCACGGCTCTCGTCGAAGACCTCCACGACCGGGGGTTGACCAAAAAGGTTCTGCTCGTCGTCACAGGTGAATTCGGCCGTTCACCGAAGATCAGCCAGTCGAACGGCCCCAAGGGTATGCGGTTCGGCCGCGAGCACTGGCCTCAGTCGATGTCGGTGCTGGTCTCCGGCGGCGGACTGAAAATGGGGCAGGTGATCGGCTCGACCGACAAGCTAGGCACGCACCCGCACGAGAACCGTCTGACGCCGAACGACCTTTGGGCGACCGTCTACAAACACCTGGACATCGATTCGCACACCTTCCTGTACGATCAGGAAAAACGACCAATTCCGATCCTCCCATTCGGAGACCCGATCCGCGAACTGCTATGACCTCCCGCCGACATCACGGAGACCGACGAAATCCAGTTCCTCGGACCCGCCTACGAACCTCTCGGCACCGCCTGCGAGAGGCCCCAAAAAAACTTTCGTTCTAGAACATCCAGTCGGTTGCAACACTAGGATCCAAAGCCATGACTCGTCTCGAAGACAACAAGACCCGTCGGTACGGCGGCCTCGACCGGCGTGAACTTCTGCAGATGGGTGCCGCGTCGTTCTGCGGCTTGACCCTGACCGATTTCTTGCGGGCCGACGCGCGCTCTGCGCTCGACCCCGCGTACCGCAAGAAGTCGATCGTCAACGTCTGGCTGGCCGGCGGCGCATCCCACTTAGACACGTTCGATATGAAGCCGGACGCTCCGGCGGAGTTTCGCGGTGAATTCAAGCCGATAGCGACGCGGGTGCCGGGCCTGCAGATCTGCGAGTACATGCCCAAGATCGCCGAGCGTATGGACCGCATGGCCCTCATCCGCTCGCTCACGGGAACGGTTGATTCGCACGACGGGGCGATGTGCGCGACCGGATACCCGCCGGGTAGCCTGAAGAACATCGGCGGGCGACCGAACATCGGGTCGGTCGTTGCCAAACTTCAGGGCCCCACTAACGGCAGCGTGCCCACATCGGTCGCCATGATCTCAGGTTACAACGCCAGCGAGCAGGCGTACTTTCGCTCCGCGGGGTTTCTCGGCGCTTCCTTCGACTGCTACACCCCGGACAGCGAGGCGGGGCGGGCCAACCTGACCGCGCGAAACGTGACGTCGGACCGCCTGCGACTCCTGTCGAGCTTCGACACGGACCGCAAAGATTTCGATTCCCGCGGGACCATGGAGGCGATGGACGTCTACAACCAGCGGGCCGTCGAGTTCTTGACCTCACGAGAGTTCGCGCAAGCCCTCGACATCAACCGTGAGCCGCTGAAGGTGCGGGAACGGTACGGCATCGGGTTCGGGAAGAGCCCCAAATCCAAAAAAACACTCGGGCTGCAAAACGCCCGGTTCCTCATGGCTCGTCGGCTGATCGAGTGCGGAGCGCGCTGCGTGAACGTGACCTGGGAAGAAGAGGGCGAACGGCGGTGGGACACACACCAAGACAACTTCAACGCCCTGCGTCACGAGTTGTTGCCATCCTTCGACCTCGGCCTCAGTGCATTTTCCGACGATCTCGAGGTGCGGGGCCTGCAGGACGACGTCCTCGTGCTCGTCTGGGGCGAGTTCGGCCGCACCCCGCGAATCAACGACAAGGCGGGCCGCGACCACTACGCCCCGGCGGCGTCCGCGCTCCTGTTCGGCGGCGGTCTCAAGGTAGGTCAGGTCATCGGTAGCACGACGAAAAACGGGGAACGGCCCAAGGATCGCCCGATCCACTACCAGCAGATGTTCGCGACCCTGTATCGGCACCTCGGGATCGATCCGACGACCACCACCATCATGGATCCGAATAATCGTCCGCAATACCTCCTCGATGAGACGGACCCGATTCGCGAACTGCTGTGAGCACCGCCGGGCACCCCGCTAATACGTGTTCTGAACGCGCGTGGTTTTGGGCCACGGATGATCTCCCCAAACTGAGGACTCGAAACATGAACGTTCTCGACAACACACCAAGAATGGTCACGCCCGGCCAGCTTGACCGCCGGACCGCGCTTAAGGGCGTCACGCTCGGTGCTGGCGCGGTCGTGCTCCAACCGTTCCTGAACGCACTGGCGGTCGAGGCCAGGGGCGAGGCGCCTCCGCCACGGATCGTTTTCGTCTTCGAGAGCAATGGGCTCTGGCCGTACCACCTCCACCCAAAGAGCGTCGCCAAAGGTAAGGGCGACAAGCTGGCGGACCTTGCACTGAAGGATCACGAACTGCCCGAACCGATTAAACCCCTCGCACCGTTCAAGGACCGGATGTCGATCGTACTCGGGCTTTCGAGCGTCCAGTCGGCTCCAAACCACGGCGCGGGGTACGGCGCACTCGGCTGCTACAACGCACGCAGTCAGGGTGTCAACGGCACCTTCGCGGACTCACGACTCCAGACGGTCGATCACGTCCTGGCCGCGTCGCTGACCGGCATCATTCCCGTCGTTGGCCTCGGTGTGCACGCAAACCCGGAGGCCGTCTTCGCCAACACTGTGTCGGTCGTCTCCCCCAAGCGGCCGCTCCCCATCATGTGCCAGCCGGACGTTGCGTTTCAGACGCTCTTCGGTAGTGTGGCCGAGGGAAGAGCGGGCAAGGCGTTCCAGGCGCGGAACAAACTCCTCGACTGGGCCCGTGCGGACATCAAGCGGGTCCAGAGCGAGTTACCGTCGATGGACCGGGAGAAACTCGACGTCTACCTCGACACCTTCGAGCAAATGCGCTCTCGCCAGGACAGGGTGGCGGAGATCAAGGACCGGCTGAAGGCCAACCTGCCGGCCATCGACAAGTTCGACAGTAAACGGATGACCGACCGGTTCGAGGCGCAGTGCGCGAACGCGGTCGCGGCACTCGCGTCGCGGTTGACGAATGTGGTGGTCCTTGACGCCTCCTGTGGACCGCACGGATACAAGACGTGGAAGGAACTCGGCGTCACCGTGGACGGGCACGAGATCGGCCACACGCACCCGGACGACCCGAAGCGGGACAAGAACGCGGTGCCGATTCGCCAGTTCCACGCATCACGTGTCGCGGACCTCGCGAAACGACTCTCGGCCATCAAGGAGGGTGACGGCACGCTGCTCGACAACACGCTGATCGTCTGGATGAGCGATTCGGCGGAGGAACACCACGGGCAGGGCGAGCAGTGGCCGATGGTGCTGGTCGGCAACTTGGGCGGAAAGCTCAAGACCGCGGGGCGGTTCCTCCAATTCCCCCGGTACAAGACGGCGGGTCACCGGACGATGACCAATTTCTACCTCACGCTACTACACGCCGTCGGCGACACGCGGAAGACGTTCGGCGAACCCGATCACGCCCTCAAGGACTTTGACACAACCGGTCCGCTCGCCGAAATCTTGGCCTAGCGTCGCGAGGGGTTCGGCTTTCACGACTGAGCAGAGGGCAGCATGCGGAACGCAATCTACAGCTTGTTTTGTGCCATTCTGATCGGTCCCGCTATTCCACGTGCTGAAGAGAAAGGTGCCACCACAACCCCGACGGCCGAGCGGGCCAAGCAACTGGCGCAGGACAAGAGCGGTAGACTCATCCTCGATCACCTGACCGCGCTCTCACCCGAGGCGGCGAAGGAGTTGGCACGCCACGAGGGGTGGCTGTCGCTGAACGGTCTCAAGTCACTCTCGAACGAGACAGCCGATCCACTCGCACAGCACAAGGGCCAGTTGCATCTCGACGGGTTGACTTCCCTCTCGCCGGAGGCCGCCAGAGCACTGGCGCGGCACAACGGTGAACTGTCTCTCAACGGGCTGACGTCGCTCTCGGATGAGGTCGGCGTCGCACTCGCGAAGCACACGGGCGGTCGCCTGTACCTCAAGGGCGTGAAATCCCTTTCGCCCGAAGTGGCCAAGGCACTGGCGCAACGCAAAGGGGGCGGGCCGTCGAACCAGGTCCGCCTCGACGGACTGGAATCACTCTCGGTCGAGGCGGCAGTCGCGCTGGCGGAAACGCATGGCCATAACTGGGATGGACGGCTTCCCGCCATGAGGACTATCCCCGAGGATGTGGCCCGGGCACTGGCCAAACGCCAGGGCGGGCTCTCCCTCGAAGGGCTGACGTCACTCTCGGACGAGGCCGCGAGGGCGCTGCAAGGACGGTTGAACGGCAACCTGCCGCGGTTGACCTCGCTCACGGTTGAGTCGGCCAAAGCGATTGCCGGGCCGATACCGGGGCAGTTCCATCGGACGCTCAACCTCAATGGCCTCACCACGCTGCCCGACGACATCGCCCTCGCGATTGGCGGCAAGGACAGCCGCGGCAACCTGTACCTCAACGGACTAACCGCGTTGACCCCGGTCGCCGCGAAGGCCATTTGCCAGCGTGAGGGCGACCTGTACCTCGATGGCCTCACCACGATTCCCGACGACACGCTCAAGGCGATCACCGAGCACAAGTCGCCCGGCTACGCGAGGCCTGTCGTCTTCCTCAGGGGGCTCACGAAGCTGTCCGACGACGAGGCCGTGCTCCTGGCGGCGTGGCCCAAGTGGAGCGGCGAACTGCCAGCCCTGACGGCGCTGTCCGAAAAGACCGCCACGGCCCTGGCCTCGTCGCGGAACTGGGACGGCAAACTCCCCGCCGTGAAAACTCTGCCCGTCGAAACCGCGCGGGCACTCGCGCAACGTCGAGGCAACCTCTCCCTCGACGGCCTCACCGAACTGTCCGACGATGCCGCAGTCGCACTCGCTGAACATCGGGGCGGGACTCTTTCGCTGAACGGACTGAAGAACCTCTCGGACAAGTCCGCCGCGGCGCTGGCCCGGCACGACGGTCGCTTGTCCCTCAACGGAGTGGCGACCCTGTCCGATGGGGCCGCCGGTGCCCTTGCGCAGCACCCGGGCGACTGGTTGATCCTCGACGGCCTCAGGAGTCTTACTTACCCGGCAGCCAAGGCTCTGGCTCAGCACCGGGGCGTGGTCTCACTCAACGGATTGACAACGCTCGCCCCCGAGACGCTCAGGGCGCTGAAAACCAGTACCAGGGTTGGTCTGCCCGAGAAGTTTCGCACCGCGATCCTCCACGCGCCCGCGAAGGCCGACGAGAAGTTCGTCCGCACCTTCCTCGATGCCCACTGTGCGAGCTGCCACGACACCGGCACCAAGTCGGGCGACTTCACCCTCGACGCACTGGCGAAGGATGACGTGGGCGGGCGCGCCGCCTACGCCTCGATCCTGGAGCGGTTGCGTGCCGGGGACATGCCCCCGCCGTCGAAGAAGCAACGCCCCGACCCCGCGGAGGCGGCCGGGGTGGCGAAGTGGATCGAGGGCCGGCTCGACACCCCGCTGTCAGCGAAACCCATGTACTTCGCCGTGAAGGAGAAGCCGATCGACGGGAACCGCCTGCCGAACGCGATCCTGTTCGGCGGGCCGCGCGGGCCGAGCGTCCCACCCCCGCCGCGGCTCTGGCGCCTCTCCCCGTCGGCCTACACCAAGTGGCTCGGGGAGTTCAACGCGAACGGCCTACAGCAGCCGTTCGGCGTGATCCAGGACGCGGGCTTCCGGGACTTCGCCTCCCTCTACGCGCCCGACGAGGGGGCCACCGGGTTGCTCCTGTCGAACGCCGAGCAGTTGGTCGCCGCTCAAGTACGCGGCCATCAACTCGTGAACATCATCGACACCCCCGCGGCGGTGAAGGAGAACCTCTGGCCGAACGAGGCCCGCATCAAAACCGCGACCGACGCCGAACGCGAACTTCTCAAGAAGGGTGTGCGGGTGCGGCAGGGAAACGGGACGTTCGCTCCGCTCATGCACCCACACGTGCGGCCCAACAAGGAGGAACTGGAGAAGGCCGTTCGGCAGCAGTACATGACGGCCGTTGTCCGGCAGCCGAGCGACAAGGAACTCGCGAGCGTCTTGGCCCTCTACGAAGACGTCGCTCGCGAGGGCGACTTGCCGCTGGCCGGCAAGACAGCCTTGATGGCCTCGTTGATAACACCGGAGGCCATTCTGCGGTTCGAGGTCGGCATGGGTGCCGAGGTCCGGCCGGGCGTCCGCATGCTGTCACCCCGTGAGGCCGCTTTCGCGCTGAGCCTCGCGCTTTCGAGTAAACGGGATCCCGGCCTCCTTACGGCCGCGGCTCAAGGCAAGTTGACGACCCGCGAGGAAGTCGCCGAGAGCGTGCGGCGTATCCTCGACGATCCGAAGATCGACAAGTCCCAGGTGCTCTGGTTCTTCCGCGAATACTTCGACTACTACCGTGCTCCGGAGGTGTTCAAAGACCCGCTGCCCGATTATCAACAGCGCCGCGGCATCGGGCACAACCCCCAGGGCACCGTTGCCGACACCGACTTCGCGATCCTGAACATCCTGGCCCACGATCAGAACGTGCTGAAGGAACTGCTCACGACGACGGCATCCTTCCGCAGCCACGAGTTGTTCCGCCCGGACAGCCCGGTCTTCCGCCACCTTCCGCCGATCGCACGGGAGAACCAGGGAGCAAAGACTCCCGACCGCATCGGCATCGTGATGCAGCCGAGCTGGCAGGTGGCCTGGTCCACGAACTTCCACAACGACATCGTCCGGCGTGGACGGTGGGTGCGTGAACACCTGCTCGGCGGGCGCGTGCCCGATCTGCCGATCAACGCCGCCGCGATGATCCCGGACGACCCGCACCGCACCCTGCGGCAACGGCAGATGGTGACCCGCGAGGCTCAGTGCTGGAAGTGCCATTACAGGATGGACGAACTCGGGCTGCCGTTCGAAGACGTGAACCACTACGGCTTCCTGCGGCGCACGGAAGAAGTGCTCGACCTCGACGCGACCGCGAAGCTCAAGGACAAGAACGCGAAGGTGTACCGCGACGCCCCGCTCGACACGACTGGCTTCATCACCTATAGCGGCGACCCGAAACTCGACGGTCCGGTCAAAGACGCCCCCGAGATGCTCCACCGGCTGGCCGAATCGGATCGCGTGCGACAAGTGTTCATTCGGCACGTGTTCCGCTTCTTCCTCGGCCGCAACGAGACGCCCGGTGACGCAGTCTCGTTGCAAGAAGCGGAGAAGGCCTACCTCGACAGCGGCGGCAGCTTTAAGGCACTCCTCGTGTCGCTGCTGTCCTCGGAGTCTTTCCTGTACCGCACCGTTCCCGCCAAGGAGAAGAAATGACCACCCGGAACCACCATGTTTACGATTAATTCGACCACTCATTCGCGTCGTGCGTTCCTTCGCGTTAGCGCGCTGGGCCTCGGCTCGCTCGGCCTGCCTGGGTTGCTCCGTGGGAACCCGGCTTCCGACAAGCCGTGGGTGCGGGGCAAGTCAGTCGTGTGGCTTTGGCTCGGCGGCGGCCCACCGCAGGCCGAAACCTG
>SIAJ01000139.1 GCA_009691845.1 Gemmataceae bacterium | reverse complement strand
GCTCCGCCCGCCTTCTTGACGGCGGCGATGGCATCCAACTCGGCCTGAGTCGCCTTGGGGGCTTCTTTGGGCTTTTCTTCTTTGGGTTTGTCCTCGGCGAACAGCATGTTCGAGGACACGGCGGCCAACAATGTGAAGATCAATGACAAGCGTCGCATGAGAATCTCCTCCGTTCACAACCAAGGGAAAGGTCCGTGAGACGGCGGAGATTCTAGCAACAGAGCCTCAGAGGGCGAGTGAGTAAAGCCTGAAGCGAGAGCGAAGGTTGCTTCAGAGGCGTCTTTCGCTCACGCTTCAGGCTTCAATAACAGCCGCAACCGACGTCATTCGTGCCGCATGGACGCCTCGCCTTTGAGCGCCTTGCCGGACAGGTATTTTGCCGTGATGAGTTGTACCGCGGTGAAGGGGGTTTGCACCTTGACGTTCACCAAGTCACGCGACGCGCAGGTCGCCAGGTTACTCGTCGGGTTGGCGGGATTGCCGGCGGCGGGCGTGACCGTGGTGTTTGCGGTTGCGATGTTTCCCGAAGTCTGCATGAATGTCTGGATGTAATTGGTGACGTCGGTGTTCGTGCTGCCGTCGATGATCGCTCGGCGACAGCCTTCGCGAGCCGCATTCGTCACCAACTGCATGATCATGAAGCCTCGGCCGAACTCGATAATACCGAACACCAGCATGGTGAAAATCGGCAACACGAGGGCCATTTCCACGGTGACGGCTCCGCGACGCCCCTGATTCCAGCGATCTTTCCAACGACGATTCATCATGCACCTCTCCAGCCCGAAATTCCAATCCATCCCATGAGGGTTCGTAGCAAACTTAGGTCAGAAGCAAGGCAGGTCAAACGGAATGAAGAACGAAGAACGAGGAATGGGTGAACGAAAAGCGGCCATTTCGCGGTTCGCGAACTCGTTGCCGAGTTTTCATCCTTCATTCTCCGTTCCTCATTCTTCATTCGTTCGGTCCCTCCCCAAACGAAACCGCGTTTGATACGGTGCCGCGCGTTCTCGGAAAGTTCGTTTGGCCGACGCCAGGTGTTCGCGATGCCCACCCTCTTCCAGCGGATCATCGACAAAGAGATCCCCGCCAAGATCGTCCACGAAGACGAGTTGTGCCTGGCGTTTCATGACGTCGCGCCGCAGGCACCGACGCATGTGCTGGTGATTCCCAAGAAAGAACTGGCGAACCTCGCGGCGGCTTCGGGTGCGGATCAAGCTCTGCTGGGGCACTTATTGCTCACCGCGAAGAAAGTGGCCGAGCAGCTTGGTTTGACGAACGGGTACCGTACCGTCATCAATTGTGGCCGAGACGGCGGCCAATCGGTCGATCACTTGCACATTCACGTCCTCGGTGGCCGAGCGTTGCACTGGCCGCCGGGGTGAAATCTCTCGTGGGGCAGGTTTTCAACCTGCCCGTGATGACTTTCCAAGAATTCTTTCGAGACCAATTGCCTGGCAGGTTGAAAACCTGCCCCACGAACAAAAGGACTTCCTCGATGGGCACTCGCAAACTCTGGTTAGCCTGTTCCGTACTGGTCGCGATGGCGGCACTGCTCTCTGCGAACTTTCAAGCCGAGCCGGCTTCCGGCCTGAAAATGACCGCCGCCGCGAAAGCGTTTGTCGGCACGCTGACCCCCGAACAGAAAAAGCAGGCCAGCTTCGCCTTCGACGACAAAGAGCGATTGAACTGGCACTTCATTCCGCGTCCGCGAAACGGCTTGCCGATCCGGCAGCTTGAGGGAGACGCTCTTAAGGCAGCACACGCCTTGTTGCAGGCGGGCTTGAGCACGGCGGGTTACGACCAAACGCTCAACGTGATGAGTCTCGAAGAGGTGCTGTATTTGCTCGAAGGGGGCGTCCGTGAGGAACGCCGCGAGCGGCGCGACCCGAGGAAATACTACTTCAGCATCTTCGGCACGCCCGCCGAGACCGGAACGTGGGGCTGGCGAATCGAAGGCCATCACATTTCGCTGAACTACACGATCAAGGAGGGCAAGGTCGTGTCGAGCACTCCTGAATTCTTCGGTGCGAATCCCGGCACTATCGACTCCGGCGTCGGTCGGCAGATTCGAGTGCTCGGCACCGAAGAGGACATCGCCCGCTCGATTCTCAAGCTGTGCAACGAAGACCAGAAGAAGCTGGCCTGGATCGACACTGCCGCGCCCGACGATCTGCGAACTGGTGGCGCGATGGGCACGAACCCTGTCGCTTCCCAACCGGAAACAACCGCTCCCGTCGGCTTGCCCGCGTCGAAGATGAGCAACGATCAAAAGAAACTGCTCGCGGAATTGCTCTCGGAATATCTGCGGAACATGCCGGGCGACGTGGAGAAAGAGCGCCGCGCTGCGATCGAAGCGGGCGGCCTCGATGGCATCCACTTTGCTTGGTGGGGCGACGCCGAGCAACACAAGCGGCACTACTACCGTGTCCAGGGCAAGTCGTTCTTGATCGAGTACAACAACACGCAGAACAACGCCAACCACGTCCACAGCATGTGGCGAAACCTGGGCGGCGACTTCGCGATCCCCATCAAGTAGCCCCGGCCCTTGTGGCCAGGGGCGTTGTTTTCGAACGACATCTCACGATCTCCAAACCTAGAGGTTCAACATGTTCTCACGAAGAAGCTGGTTGATTTTCACGCTCGCTGGATTGGCAGCGATTGGCTTGTGGTCCAGGGCGACCGTGGGAGCGGACGACGATGGTTGGCAAACGATCTTCGACGGCAAAACGCTCGACGGCTGGGATGGCAATCCCGACTTCTGGCGTGTCGAGGACGGCACGATCACCGGGCAGACGACTGCCGACAAGCCGACCAAGGGCAACACCTTCATCATCTGGCGCAAGGGCGAGACTGCCGATTTCGAGTTGAAGCTCGAATACAAAATCGTTGGTGGCAATAGCGGCATTCAGTACCGCAGCTTTGAAGTGCCTGACAACAAGTGGGTCATCGGCGGCTATCAGGGTGACTTCGAGGCGGGCGATACGTACTCAGGCATCAACTACGGCGAGCGGTTCCGCGGCATCCTGGCTGGGCGCGGCGAGAAGACCGTCGTCGGAGCCGATCACAAGCCGAAGGTTGTCGAAAAGATTGGCGACACGAAAGAGATTCAGGCCAAGATCAAGAAAGAGGACTGGAACACCTACCACATCACCGCGAAGGGGTTCACGTTCACGCACAAGATCAACGACGTGACGACTTCGATCTGCACCGACGAAGACACCGAACAACGCCGAGCCAAGGGCGTGCTGGCCTTGCAGCTTCACGCTGGTCCGCCGATGAAGGTTCAGTTTCGCAACATCAAGCTCAAGCAACTCAAGGCCAAGGATGCAGTGTCTGGCGGAGCGGGTGACGGCAAAGTTGCGACTGCAAAAAAAAAAGCTCTGCTCTTAGCCGGTAATCCGAGCCACGGCTTCGGTGCTCACGATCATCTGGCGGGCTGCTCGCTGCTGGCGAAGTTGTTGAATGCCAGCGGACTCGTCGAAGCGAAAGTGCATTCGCTCAAGAACGACGGCTGGCCGATGCCGGAGGTGATCGAGGCCGCCAATACGATCGTGATTTACTCGGACGGCGGTGGCGGTCATCCCTTCAACGCGCATCTGGATGAACTCGCCAAGCGAACCGCGAAGGGCACGGGCATCGTCTGCATTCACTACGGCGTCGAGACCACCATCGGCAAGCCGGGCCAGGCGTTTCTTGATTGGACCGGCGGTTACTTCGAGCCGAACTACTCGGTCAACCCGCACTGGACCGCGTACTACCGGCAGCTTCCCAAGCATCCGACGACCAACGGGGTGAAGCCCTTCAGCACTCACGACGAGTGGTACTACCACATGCGTTTTCGTGAGAAGATGGAAGGGGTCACGCCGATTCTGACCGACTTGCCCCCCGCCTCGACTCTGGTCGTCTTGGAC
This sequence comes from Gemmataceae bacterium, assembly GCA_009691845.1. Lineage (GTDB taxonomy): Bacteria > Planctomycetota > Planctomycetia > Gemmatales > Gemmataceae > SIAJ01. The sequence continues at coordinate 3,396 of SIAJ01000139.1, read as the reverse complement.
AAGGAAGGCAACATCGTGATGGAAGAGAAGGACGGCAAGAAAGTCCCGAAGCTCAGCCGCCCGGAGAACGCTCACAACAACAACCCGCACGCCCGCAAGGCGGTGCTCGAAGACAAAACTCCGCAGCACATGGCTTGGGCCACACAACGTCCGGACGGCGGCCGAGGCTTCGGCTGCTCGGGTGCCCACGACCATTGGAACTGGGGCAACACCCAATTCCGCAAGCTGATTCTGAACGCCATCGTCTGGACCGCCGGTGTCGACGTTCCCGCCGACGGAGTTCCCGCCGGCAAAGTGACGCTCGAAGACCTGCTCCAGAATCACGACGAGCCGATCCCTGCCGACTTCAACGAAAAACAACGACCGCGCATCCAAGCGCTGCTCGACGAATGGAACACCCAAGCGGCGAAGTGACATGAAGTCCGTCGCCCGGTCCCCTCTCCCTTTGGAAGAGGGAGAGAGATGCAATCTAAGTTTGACGATCGTCACGCCACTCCGCCCGATTGCCGAAACATCGTCGGGCTGATTTCATGTCGATCCAACGAGTCTTGCCGCGAGTTCCGTGATCGAAAGTCAAACGTCCCGATTCCCTCACCCCGGCCCTCTCCCAAAGGGAGTGGAAGGAGGGGCCATGATGCCAACTGCTCACGAAGTTCAGCATCCTCTGATTCAGCATCACCTCGCCAAGTTGCGAGACAAGACAACTCCGCCGGACGAGTTTCGCCGATTAATTCAGCGGCTCGCATCGCTCTTGGCCTACGAGGCGACGCGCGATCTCAGCACGCAATCGGTGGAGATCGAAACGCCGCTGGCTCGTGTGACTGCGCAGCAGTTGTCGCAGCGCATCGGCCTCGTACCGATTTTGCGAGCGGGACTCGGCATGGTTGATCCGGTGCTCGATCTGCTGCCGGACGCAGAGGTCTGGCATCTGGGCCTGTATCGCGACGAGGCGACCGCTCGGCCGGTCGAGTACTACAGCAAGCTCCCAGCGCACAGCCCGGTCGATGTCGCATTGGTGCTCGATCCGATGCTCGCGACCGGTGGATCGGCGATCGCCGCGCTGCAAGCGTTGCAGCGCTGGGGCGTGCCGAAGCTGAAAGTGCTTGCAGTCATCGCCGCACCCGAAGGAATCAGCAACGTCGCCGAAGCCTGCCCGCAGGCTCAAGTCTTCGTGTGTGCGATCGACCGCGAACTGAATTCCCGAAAATTCATTGTGCCGGGTCTCGGAGACGCCGGAGACCGAAGTTTCAACACCTTGCCATAACTTGGGAGTGCGGTGTGTCAGCACTGCTTTGGAATCTTTCGCCGACTGCGACTGATGCACTTAAGAAGTGCAAACACTCCAAAGCGGTGCTGACACACCGCACTCCAAAGGGGGCATCATGCTGACACGTTGGATTTGTCTCGGAGCTTGGTTGGTCACTTCGGCTGCGATGGCGGATGACGCTGCGACGAAGGTGTTCGAGCAGCGCATTCTGCCGATCTTCAAGTCCGATCAGCCGAGCAGTTGCGTGCAGTGCCACTTGGTCGGCGTCGATCTGAAGAACTACATCAAGCCCTCCAGTGAAGCGACGTTTCAATCGCTGCGGGATCAAGGCTTGGTCAATCTTGATCAGCCGGAGAAGTCGAAGATCCTCAAGCTGATCAACATGAATGACACCGACAACGCGGGTGCGAACCTGTTGCACGCGAAGTCGCGAGAGATGGAACTCACCGCGTTTGCTGAGTGGCTCAAAGCCTGCTGCCTCGATCCGAAGCTACGCAACTCACCGAAGCTGGCTGCCAGCGAACTCGCCAAGCCGGCTCGCCCGAACGAAGTGATTCGTTTCACTCGCACCGATCGCCTGCTGGAGTCGTTCGAGCAAAACATCTGGGGACAGCGGCATCGCTGCATGGGCTGCCACACGGAAGGCTCGGACCAGAATCGCAAGCTCGTCAAGGAAAACGGCGAGCAGGTCTCGTGGATGAAAAAGTCCGCCGCCGAAACGATGACCTACCTCATTCGCAAAAAGGATTTGATCGACGTCGAAGACCCGGAGAAGAGTTTGCTGTTGCTCAAGCCGCTCAAAGAAGTCGATCACGGCGGCGGCAAGAAGTTCTTGAAAGGAGACCTGGGCTACAAAGGCTTCCGTAACTGGCTGGAAGATTTCGCGAAAGTCTCACGCGACGAGTACGCCAAAGCCGCTGATCTGCCGAAGTCCGATCCGCGACGGATCAAGGAATTCACGAGCGAATTGTGGTTCAAGCTGTCGAACCCGCTGCCCGATTGGGATGAGAAACTGCTGCAAGTGACGATCTACCGCTGGGACGAACGCGCGAAGAAGTGGGAGAACAATCCGATCGCGGTCTCGGACCGGCTAGCATCCGCAAAATTCAAAACGTGGCAACACACGCTGACACTCTTGGCCGCACCCGGCTCCGACCGAGCCAAAGAATGGCAACGCGGCGAGGCTCGGCCGCCCAACGGAAAGTACCTCGTCAAAGCGCATGTCGATCGAACCGGCCGCACACTCACCGACTGGAAAGCGACGATGCGAAATGACGACTTCGTCGGCCAAGCGGAATTTCAAGCTAACTGGCGCACGGGCTACGGCGCGATGACGACTGTCGAAGCCGAGAAGCTCAAGAAGTAACGGCCAGTTCGACTCCGCCGTCAGTTCTTTTGGGACGCCTGCACCTGCAGAACCGGCTTAGCGTGTTCGCCGCTGCACAACACGACCAGCAAGTTCGAGATCAGCACTTCCTTTTGTGCCGCAGAAACTTCCAGGCCGGCCGCTCGCAGTTGTTCGACGGCGTCATGGACGATTGCGACCGCACCCTGAACGATCGTCTTGCGAGCATCGATTAAGGCCAGCGCCTGCTGACGCATCAGCATCGCCTGAGCGATTTCCGGGGCGTACGTCAAATCGTTGAGTTTCACGTTGAGCACGCGGATGCCGGCGGCGTCGACGGCCTGTTGCAACTCGGCGATGTAGGCTTTCGTGACCTCATCACTCTCGTTCTTCAAGCAGGCTTCAGACTTGTCAGGCGACTCGTAAGGAAAGCGCGAACTGACGCGTTTGATGACCGCGCCTGCTTGATCCGAGAGGAACGTGTGAAAGTTCTCGACATCGAGCGCGGCTTTTCGAGAGTCTTGGACGCGGTATACGACTACCGCGCTGATGTTGATGGGACTGCCGTTGCGTTCGACGACCGTTGACGTCTCCATGTGCATGGTCAGATCTCGCGTTGGAATCCGTCTCAGCGAGCGACCGACGGGATGAATCCAGCGGATACCTTCGCTGCGCAGGGTGCCGATGTACTTGCCGAACCGCAGGACGACCATTTCCTCTCGCGGATTCACGACGAAGAAACCAAACAGCAGGATCGGAGGAAAGAAGATCGAGACAGCCACAA
>SIAJ01000054.1 GCA_009691845.1 Gemmataceae bacterium | reverse complement strand
TGACATCCAGATGCTGCAAACTGAAATCGCCGCATGGTCAACCCGCGTCAACGTGAAGCAACGAGCCGTCGATTGGCAATTCACGATCGAGAAAGCAAGGGTCAAGTTGAAGCGGCTCTATCCCAAAATTTAGTTTGGACAGGGCACTACCCAGTATCATAGTGTACATATGTCAATTAGTCAAGCCTTGGCTAATTATCGTCCTCATCATCGTCGTACTGCTGCTTAAGTTCTTTCCCAGTCTCGGTTTCGTGTGCATTCGCGCCCAGGACCACCCGCACCTTTGCGAAAAGCCCAGGTATTAGTTCACCCTTCGGATTTGCCAACACGGCCCGTGCGGTGATCATTCCGGTCGCCGCATCGACTTTGTTGTCCAGGAAGCTCAACTTCGCGGAGTAGAGTTCCTTCTCGTTGGCGGCAAAATGCACTTCGACTGCCAGTTCGGCTCCCTTCGCCTCACGCATCTTTCGAACGAGCGGAAGGAGATCACACTCGGGAATTTCAAAGAGAACATTCAACGGGTTGGCCACGACAATCGTGGCGAGCAAGGTATCGCTCCCCTTGCACCAAGTTTCCTTCATCCACGAGCCTGCGTCCAATTCGACCGGCAATCGGCGCGATGATCTGCGTGGCCTCAATGTTCAGCTTGGCCAGTTCGAGTCTCGCCCGCATGGCCACGGTCGCGGCTTTGGCAGCGTCCAGTTCCGCGGCAAGTTTGTCGATCTCTTCCTTGGCGATCACCTTGAGTTGCTCCAGACGAATCGCTCGTTGATGCTCGACCTCGACTTGCTTCAGTTTCGCTTCCGCTTGAAGAAGTTCCCCCCCTCACTCGATCGAACCCGGCTTTCTGGTTGCGGTCGTCGAGCTGGAACAGGATCTCACCTTTTTGGACGTCGGAGCCTTCCTTGAACAGCACTTTCTTCAGATAACCCGAAACCCGCGTGCGAATCTCGACCGTCTGGCTCGTATCGGTCTTGCCGATGAAGGCCGCGTGGTCCGTGATTTCACATCCCACCGGCTGAACGACATGGACTTCTTTGGGAGCAGCGATGAGGTACGCGGGGAAGAGTAGGGCGATCAGTAGGTTTCGCATGACAGACTCTCCAATGGAAGTAGTAGGCACACTCCGTGTGCCGTTTGAATTGCCCACGGCACACAAGGAGTGCCTACTAAAGTGGTGACCCGTCCTTTCAAAGAATCGTTCCACTGCTGGAAACAATTGCCACTTCTCACTGCACGCAACCGATGATTGATGTTATCGAATCCGAGAGGTTTCCGGATTGTGTGCACTGATGGATTGGCGCGATTCGCTTGATAGCTCGCGATCCACGGGAAGGGAGTAGATGCCCACGTTGCCGTTGGCGAAACCGGCAATCAGCCTGGATGCGTCCGCAGACATCGCGACTCGGTAGGCCATCGTCAAATCGAGACGAAACTCGCGAATGATCGACTTGTTCCGGACGTCCCAGATGAGGATCTGTCCGTCCATGCCGACCGACACGAGCTGACTGCCGTCTGCGATGAATTGGATGTGGAGCAAATTGCTCGAATGTCCCCGCAGAACGCGAACGGAGTCGTCCGAAGCCCCGGCCATGCCCCAAAGAACGATCTCGGTGTCGAGCCCGGCCATTGCCAGCACGGAACCGTCCGGGGAAAATTGCATCGTGGTGATTGTGGCCGTCTGCGAATTCACTCGGACGCTGTCGTTACGATCCCACTTGCCTCTCCCCAGATCCCAAAAATGGAGCGACTTGTCTGGGCCCGCGGCCGCGAGCAACTGACGATCTGGAGAAATGGCGAGCGACCGAATCAATTTGTTCATGCCCTTGTGGATCTTGCATTTCGCTGCGGTGCCTTTGCTGATCTTCCAGGTGATCGCAAGTGAGCCGATGCCGGCCGTCAGCATCTCAGAATCGCTAGTGAAGCACAGGCAACCGAAGCCACTTTGATCCAAGGTCGGGAAATCGCCCCAATCCACGAGCGAATTGGACAACCAATCCCAACGGACTAACGCCGCTTTCCCTTGACGCACTTCGCCAAACACCGTGTATTTCGGATCCCCAGGTGAAAGTGCGATGGCTTGAATCTCTGCGTTGCGGTGCAAGCCGCCAATCTCGCAAGGTTCCGAATCGTGTAGATCCCAGACCCGGATTTTCCCGCTGACGTCTCCGGTCACGGCCAGCTTTCCATCCGGAGTGATCGCGACCCCGCTGACAGCACCAACGTGTCCTTCCAACATTGCGATCGCAGGGATTCTGCGTTTTTCCGCGAAGCCGGGGGGCGTGCTCCCCGCTGCCTCCCGGTCGAGTGGCCTCGGACTGGCGCTGTCCCGCGAGCCCGCCATTTTCGCCACATCTCGAACATCGTCGGGAAATTTCTCGTTGGCAATGTGGGATGACGGTGCAGGCATCTCTGCAGGCTTCGTGGCACTGGACTGCCCCGGATCTACCTGGATGAAAGGCCTGGTTTCTGAAGCGGTACTTGCGAGTTGGGGCTGCTCGGATGCTGGAGGTACTTCCGACAGATACTTGCTCAACTCTTCCGCCAACTCCATCGGAGTTTGAAAGCGTTCTTCCGGTTTTTTGGCCAGCAGTTTTGCAACGATGCGCGAAACACTTTCTGGAACGTCACGGCGCAGCGATTCGAGTGGCTCTGGCTTAACGAACTGGTGCTTCACCACCTTTTCCATGATCGTTCCATGTGGAAACGGCGGTTGGCCTGACAAAATGAAGTAAAAAGTGCATCCAAGCGAATAGAGGTCGGTGCGGATATCCACTAGACGCGAGTCAGTTGCCTGTTCCGGGGCAAGGTATTCAGGAGTCCCGATGATCACGCCGTTTGCCGTGAGTGGAGTTAGCCCTCCGATGCCGCTCGGCAGAGAGTCGCTCGCCCTCGTCAGACCCATGTCCAGGATCTTGATTCGATCGAGACCCCAAGAAACAATGTTGTCCGACATCCGCTTGATGTCGTGGACTCTGACCAGTGACGGTCGCTTCAGGGACGCGGAACTCTCCCTCGGTCTCGGCTGGCAAACCACGATGTTGGAAGGTTTGATGTCGCGATGGACCAGACCGCATTCGAAAGAGTGCTGCAACCCTAGAGCAGCCTGGCGCATGTACTCGCAAGCTTGCCTGAAGCCGAGCGGTCCGCTTCGAGATACCATGTCCGCGAGCGACATCCCGTCGATGAATTCCATGGCAATGAACGGAACCCCATCGATCTCACCGGCATCGTGGAGGACGACGATGTTGGCATGCTGCAGCTGCGCGATGGATAGGGCTTCACGTTGAAATCGCGAGAGGGCGTTCGACTTTGATTCGAGGTATTCCGGATGAATGAACTTCAGCGCGACGAACCGGTTCAATCGAGGCTGCCATGCTTTGACAACTTTGCCCATCCCACCCTCTCCAAGAGGCTTGACCAACCGATAGGGACCAAAAACCAGTTTCTCCCCTTGCCCTGTTAGCAAGTGCAATTGCTGGTACTCGGTCATTCCTCCTCGTCGGACCAAAACATCGGTGACCTCGTGAGCCGATTTGAAGCGGCTGAGGTCTTGGCCTAATTCCTCAATGAAGGATTGGGGAATGATTTGGTGAGCGAGGATGTAATCGACAATGTCGCGGGCAGCGGACTCCATCTGAGGGTCCATTCGTAGGGGATGGTGTGGAATACATCCTTAAGAGAACATTTAGCATGAATTCGCGAGCCTTGCATCGATCGAGATAAGTTTGTGACGTTTCTCGCACTGCAGAACAGGTGTTCATGTACGCCGGGTTGATGCCGTCACCAGGTGAATGAACTGTTCGAAAAAAGCGGTATTTAGAGGTGTGGCGTCCATAAAAATGCAGTTCATTTGACGTAACTCCTTGTCCAGCCTTAGTCAAAACTTGTCGCGTCCATCGAGGTGTGTCAAGTATTTCGGGACCATCGACCACAACTAACCAATTTTTCGGACCGGCCCAAAAGGTAACTCGATTTAGGTGACATTTGCGAACATCTTTTCCCGGCGTTCCGTGATACTTCACGAGCGGGCCGGTCCCCACGCGGTAAGATGAAGGCGGATTCATCGGAGAAAAAGAATGTCGGCGGAAGTTCCCGACTGGTTGTTGCTGAGCGGCCGACGGCGGATGCTTCAAAGTTATCCGCTGGAGACCTACCTCCGCGAGCTGTCCATCCGGCCAGACCTCCGTTTGAACGGGATTGAATATCGTCGCGGCTATGTTGCAGAGTGGGAAATTCGCGGCGACCATACACTTTGGTTGACCAGCTTGCAGACACGATCGGAAAACGACGGGCCCGACCCTGGCTTACGCGCCGTCTTCCCTCTTGCGAACGGCCCGGTTTCGGCTACATGGGTTTTCCAAACACTTCGCTGCCGAGGAAACCCGCGTTTCAACCCAATGGGTTATTCGACCACATTTGCGACCGAGTTGCGCTTGCACGTTTGGGCCGGCCGGCTGATTTCTCTCGAAGAAATTCAAGCCGACAGCGACCAGCGCGTTGGGCTTCAGTTCACGTCGCAACTCGAAGAGATCTTCGGATCCGAGGAAGCCTCGTTCCTTCGAGCCATCGGCATGTCTCCGGGGGATTCTGCACCGCGACTGATTTATGCCGATTGGCTGGATGAACACGAAGACCCGCGTGGCTCTGTCGTTCGGCTGAACGAACAGCCGAGGACGATGCCGCTTGAAGGGCCGGCTCAGCCCGGCGATCTTCGAACAGCTTTATGGATGCAGTTGCTTGAGTACGATCGAATCGAGCAGATACTGCGACCGCGTTAGAAGTGATTCAGTTTTGTAGGGTGGGTGGAGTCTTCAGAACCCACCATTTCGCTCACCGCCCCGTGAACAACACGCTTCCCGCACCCAGCAACATCTCCAACTCCTCGACGGAAACCTCGGCCGGGTTCACGCGGAAATCATCGCCCAGTCGGAACTGTGCTTTGCGACCGTCGTGGTCTTTTACTTGCATGTAGACGATGCACGGACCTTTCTTCCGTTGCAGGATCGAGCCGATGCGATCGACCGTGTCCGGGCCGTGCTGGCCGGTCGTGAGATTCAGGATCATGCTCTTGGTCAGTTCGGCACGGGCCTGTTCCAGCGTCATCAGTCTGTTGAGAACAATGACCTTGGCCCCGGCATTGCGCTGATCGTCCTCGACCTTGGCCTCGAAAAGCAGAATGCGGTCGTCGACGAACTGGTCGACGTAGCGAGCCAGGTCGCTCGGCCACATCACGCATTCCACCTGGCCGGTGAAATCCTCGATTTTGCAGCGAACAAAGCGGTCGCCTTTCTTGGTCGTCAAGAAACGGGTCATGGACAACATGCCGCCAAAACGAACTTCGCTACCGTGTCGAACATCGTTGACCATCACACACGTATGCGAGGCAAACCGTTTCAGCGCCGCGTCGAACTCGGCGAGAGGATGACTTGAGAAGTAAAAATCGAGGGCCTCCTTCTCGTTCTTGAGTTGCTCGGTGTTCGACCAGCGTGGCACATTTGGCAGGATCGTTTCTTCGGGTTTGCTGAGCTGGCCGTTCGCGTCGCCATCGGACTCCATCAGGTCGAAGATACTACGCTGTCCCCGACGGCGATCATTCTGCTGTTCTTCCGCACCGGTGAGCGCGCCGGGAAGGGCCGCGAGCAACTGGGCTCGATGAGCGAACGGCTGGGCGAATGCGTCCATCGCCCCCGCCTTGATGGCTCGCTCCAGGGCGGCCTTCGGAACCGACTTCATGTCGACTCGTTCGCAGAAGTCGAACAAATCGCGAAAGGGCCCCTTCTCATCGCGAGCGCGGAGAATCTCTGCCGCAGCACCGCGTCCGAGGCCCTTGATGGCCACAAGACCGAAAACAATTTGTCCGTTGAGTACCGTGAAATTCGGTTCGCCGGCATTGATATCCGGCGGCAAAACATTGACACCGAACTTGCGTGAATCGGCAATGTGATCGACGAGCATGTCGCGCTTGTTGCCGTCGTCGATCTCGCTGGAAAGCAAGGCCGCCATGAATTCAGCGGTGAAGTGGCGCTTGAGGTAGGCCGTGTGGTAGGAGATGTGCGCGTAGGCGGCGCTATGTGACTTGTTAAATCCGTAACCCCCGAACTTCACGATCAACTCAAAAATCTCGTCGGCCTTCTCTTCGGTCAGGCCGTGGACTTGCGCACCTTTCACGAAGTCCACCCGACGGGCGTTGATGATATCGTCCTTCTTCTTGCTGATGGCCTTGATGCAGGCGTAGGCACTGGACAATTCAATGCCACCCAGTCGGTTCAGGATGCGCATGACCTGTTCTTGGTAGACCATGACGCCGTAAGTCTCGGCGAGCAACTCCTGCATAATCGGGTGTGGATAGGTCGGCTTCTTTCTCCCATGCTTGCAGTCGATGTACTCATCGACCATGCCCCCTTCGAGCGGACCGGGTCGATAGAGGGCGGTGCAGGCAACAATGTCGCGGATGTTGTCCGGACGCATGCGTTTCAACAACTCGCGGATGCCTTCCGACTCGAATTGGAACACGCCTTTCGCCTCCCCTCTTTGCAGCATCTTGTAAGTATCGGCATCGTCCAAGGGCAGCTTGTTCAGGTCGTAGCCGATCGATTCGAGCAGTTCGACTCGCTTGAGGTCCTCGGGTGATAGCTTCGCTCGCGCTTCCGGCGTTCCGCGTGTTTTCGCGATCATCTTCAGCGAGCCATCAACGAGCGTGAGCGTTCGCAAACCTAGAAAATCCATCTTCAACATGCCGACTTTTTCCAGGTCCCCCATCACCCATTGCGTGGTCAGCGCCTGGCGAGTTTCGCCGCTGTCGTCCTTGCGTTTGATGATTTGCACGGGCACGAAATCGGTGATCGGCCCGTTGGCGATCACGACGCCGGCCGCATGTGTGCCCGCGTTCCGGTTCGTCCCTTCCAGCTTCAGGGCGATGTCGATCCATTCCTTGACCAACGGATCGGATTCGTATTCCTTGCGAAACTCCGACGAGTGCTTCAGTGTTTCTTCAAGAGTCGTGCCGGGCTTCGGTGAAACCCACTTCGTCAGCATGTTCACGCGTTCGAGCGGAATGTCCAGCACTCGCCCCACATCCTTGATGGCTGCCTTCGCGGCCATGGTGCCGAACGTGCCGATCTGGGCGACACTCGCCTCGCCGTATTTTTGTTTCACATAGTCGATGACCAACTCACGCCGTTCCTGGCAAAAATCGATGTCGATATCAGGGGCCTCGCCGCGATTCGGGTCGAGAAAGCGTTCGAACAGCAAGTCGTAATCGAGCGGATCGACGTGACTGAGGTACAGCACATAAGACACCACGGCACCGCAGCCCGAGCCGCGTGCGCTGCTCGGAATGCCGTTCTCACGGGCAAAGCGCACGAAGTCCCAGACGATCAAAAAATAGCCCGCGAAGCCCATCTTGTTGATGGTGCCCAGTTCATGTTCGAGGCGTGCCGTCAACTCGGGCGTCACTTTCTTGCCGTAGCGTTCCGCCAATCCTTTCTCGCACAGTTCACGCAGATATTTTTCGGGAGACTTCTTGGCTGGCGGCGTGAAGGCCGGGAAGTGCCGCTTCTTGAAATCGAGTTCGATCGACACGCCGTCGGCAATTTCTTGGCTGCGAGCAACCGCGTCCTTGAACTCGGGGAACAGGCGATACATGTCCTCCGGCGAACGGACGTAGTACGGGCTTTTCATCCGGCCTTCCGGATAGTTCCGCTTGCCCGGCTCGCGTTTCTTGCCGGTGTTCACGCAGAAGAGCACATCGTGAGCGTCCGCGTCTTCCTGGCACAGGTAGTGTGCGTCGGCCGTGGCCACGAGCGGAACGCCCAGCTTCTTGGCGATGCGTGCGGCCTCGGGCGTGCATTGATCCTGCAAGTCCAGGCCGTTATTCTGAATCTCGATGTAGAAGTCTTTCTTGAAGACGCGCGCGTACCACTCAGCCAGTTCCTTCGCTTTCTTGGCGTTGTCTTTCAGAATGTAGTCGTTGAACTCGCCGGCGAGACAGCCGCTCAGGCAGATGAGCCCTTCGCTGTGGGCCTCAAGCAACTCGCGATCAATGCGTGGGTGGTAGTAAAAGCCTTCGAGATACGCGATCGAAGAAAGCTTGATGAGGTTCTTGAAGCCGGCGTTATTCTTGGCCAGCAGCGTGAGGTGCGAGTAGGCGTCCCCCTGCCGGGCGGACTTCTTCTCGTGCCGGCTGCCGGGGGCGACGTAGGCCTCGTAACCAATGACCGGATTCAGCCCACCCTTTTTGCACTCGTCGTAGAACTCGATCGCGCCGTACAGGTTGCCGTGATCGGTAATGGCACAGGCATTCATGCCGAGCTTCTTGGACTGCTCGACCAACTCGGGAATGCGATTGGCCCCGTCGAGCAAGCTGTAGTGCGTGTGGCAGTGGAGATGAACGAACGAATTCATTTCGGTTTTCGAACGGACTTGGGATGGCAAACAGAGCGACCCACGAACTCATCCCGAGTGGTGGGTCATGTTCTTGATTTTATGCCGCGAGTCGCGATCCGCCATTGTCTCCTACCGATCCGCCTCATGATTCGGATCCGCAACCGCACGCATATAGCGGGCGAGGAACATTTGCGTGGCTTGGATGGTTTGCCATTCGGCGAAGGCGAGTTGAACTTCGGAGCCATCCTCGTTGGCCTGAATGTTCTCGGCCGCGAGAGCCAGGCCGCGATGGAGGAAGTCAAAAATTTCCGCGAGTCGTGCGGATTGCGAAGTCGAGAGCTTTTGCGGTAACGGCGGCGGGTCGGTTTCGCTGCGGGCAAAATCGGAGGCCGTGCGATCCGAGCTATTGCCCGGGGAGAGAGTGTGCAAGTCGAAGCCGAGGTCGTCGCCGGGCACCGTGCCAGAAACGGTGCCACCATCTACAGCCGCTGGTCGCTCGGCCGTTTTCCGGGCCGCGATTTCTTCCATTGTGCCAAACACGAGCATGGAACGGCCGACGTTCACCTGGTCGCCCGGGCGCAATCGGCGAATCTGAATCGGCGACCCGTTCACGCGCGTTCCGTTCGTGCTTTCCAGATCGGTCAGGATGACGTCGCCGTCTTCCTGCTGAACCTTGGCGTGAAAGCGGCTGACTCGCTCGTCGTTCAGACGGAGGAGATTGCCCTCTTCCCGGCCAATCGTGACGGGAATGGGCAGGTCGCGGCAGATTCGACCCTTGTCCACGCCTTCGATGATCTGAAACGTCAGCGTTCTCATTGAAATCCCCTGACCGAACGCGGGAGCGTGGGCACACCGCGGCTACGTCTCTCAATCTTTATAGCATGCCGCCCGGCTCGCGGAAGTCAAAAGTGAAAAGTTCACGTTGCTCACCTGACTCGGATTCGACGGTCGTTCTTTCACCTTGAAATTTCGACTTTTGACTTTCATGTTCTCTCTGTCCAGCGAGCGAATACCGAATCCGCCGCGCAAACTTCACAGCCAACCAGCGATCGGAACCAAGTCATCTGCCTTTTTGCGTACTGACGCGTTCGCAGTTGGACCTCAGCAATCGTCGCTTCGAGAGTTTGCCGCCCATCGAGAACTGCAACAATTTCCCGATAGCCAAGGGCTTGCGACGCCTCCCGACTGAGTGGTCGAGGGAGATTTTGGAGTTGACGGACCTCCTCGACCCAGCCGGCCGCGAACATGCTTTCCACCCGATGATTGATACGGGTATTGAGTTCCTCTCGCGGAATGTCTAGTGCCAGGCAGGCCCCGGGCGGGAAACTCGGACGGGCGTTGCCCTCGCCCCACCACGATTGTTGCTGCCACTCGCTCAGGGGACGGCCGGTCAACTGCCAAACTTCGAGAGCCCGAACCACGCGACGCACATCATTCGGATGTAATCTCAATGCGGAGGCCGGGTCCACGGACGCCAGGCGAGCGTGCAACCCAGCCGCACCAAGTGTCTCGGCTTCCGCTTCCAGTTGGCGGCGTAGTTCTTGATCCGAAGGCGGAGAGGGGAACAGCCCACACAGAATTGCTTTCAAGTAGAACGGCGTGCCGCCAACGAGAAGGGCCTTCTTGCCTTGTGCTTCGATGTCCGCGACCGCTTCGCCTGCTCGTTCCAGCCACCAGGCCACACTGGCGGATTCCCAGGGATCAAGGACATCGAGCAAATGATGCGGAACGCGTTGACGCTCCGCGGCGGTCGGCTTGGCCGTGCCGATATCCATGCCGCGATAGAGCGTCATGGAATCGACGGCGACAATCTCGGCATTCAGCTTTTCGGCCAGTTCAAGAGCGATGGCCGTCTTGCCGGAAGCCGTCGGCCCGGTCAGGATCAGGGCGTTTTGAAATGCTGCAGGGCTCACAGAGAGCGCTCGCGAAAATCGAACACGAAAAACGTTCGCGACCGGCCTATCGGCGTTTGGCCGCGAAAGAACTCCACGCCGTGGATCATGGTTGGCGTGAGGTATGGGTTGCCATAAAGGATGCTGGCACTGACGGCCACAAGTTTGCCTTTCACGAATCGCCAAACGTCGTCAGGCGATCGAATGTCGTAGAGGTTCGGCATGTGCAACGGCACCGTGCGATCCCGGTCGAAGGCGATGGCCGGGTCCGATCCATAATACCAGACCCACGCCGGGGGCAGGTCGCGATCTTTCGTCCAGCGTTCGAGATCCCGGACGCCCTGGCCCCAATCGTAACTCGAATCCGTGAGATGTTGGTAGGTGTTCTCGGTGCCTCCCCAAAGTTCGTTGCCGAATCGCAGGCCATCGGGCCAAACGCCCGCGGCAGGATAGGTGCAGGCGAAAAAGGTCACGGCTAGAAGCCCGCACTTTGTTCGCTCGCCCCACTCGCTGACGGCCTTCCCGATCCCGGTCGCGAGTGCGAGCAAGAGCATCACCAGCAACGGAAATACGAGTCGGATGCCGATCTGCACACGGCAATTCAGACTGAAGAGCAACAACAGCAATCCAGCCAGTCCGAGCGGGGTGAGCCAGGCACGAGGTCGGACAATCGTGAGCCCAGCCAGCAAGAGCAGCACGGGCAGAGTCAACTTGATCGAGAGCGTTATCGGGAAGTAGTACCAAACCGCTCGGTGATGCCACTCGCCCATGAGTACGACATCGTGGCCCTTCACGTTGTGCTTGAACTGGTAGAAAAATGCCTCGCTGGCGTTCGGAAAGACGGCAAGATTGTGCGTCGTCCAACGCAGAGCCGGAGTGAAACGACCGTCCTCCGAAAGCTGATCGACGTTGGAGACCCATTTGTGTTGAGGCTTCCAGTCGCTGCCACAATAGGCGAACACGAACGCGATGCCGACGAAGAAAACCCTCCAGGCATCGCGTTGAGCGGGCCAGGTGGCGTACCAGAGGCGGGTGAGCTTGTATCTGCCTTGTTCCCCCCGCTCCGTTTCAGAAAGAGGGGGGAGAAGACCATCCCGATACACCCGCACAATTTCAAACGCCCCCAAAATCAACGGCACAAACGTGAGCGCCGAGACTTTTGCACTCAGTGCCAATCCAAAGAGTATCCCCGGAACAAGCCAGCGAAAAACCCAGCCGCGTTCGCGACCAGTTTGGAAGTGGTAGACACACGCCAGAATCAAAGCCGTCACGGAAATGTCCGTGGTCGCCAGGCAGGCGTGGCCAAGCAGATTGGGTTCCGTCGCAATCAAAAGCGTCGCGAACCGCCCGGCCCACGGACCGCCGACCTGTCGAGCGAGGAGCGTGCCATAAATCAGCAGCAGCCACCAGAACACGAGATTCATCGCCCGTGCGAACGGCAGAATCGTGTGGCAGTCCTTCTTCGTGTCGAACGGCTCACCGCGAATTTGTTCCCAGATGTAGATCGGCAGGTACTGCACATCGACGGGCAAGGGCATGGTGCCGGCCCGCATGAGTTCGTGATTGCTACCCGATCGCCAGGATTCCAGTCCGGCACGCATATAGAAGGGTTCGTCGAACGTGGCACTCAGTTCGCGCGCGGCCGTCAGGCACCACGCGGAGGAGCCAACTCCCAAGAGAACCAGCCACGCCCAATCAAACCGGCGCATGGACGATTCCTTCAAAGTAGTCGGCACACTCCGTGTGCCGACATAGGTTTCTTAAATAACCTCGGTGACTTCCCGAGTCTCGAAAATCCGCACACAGAGTGTGCGGACTACGATGAGCCGTTCCCCGCTAACAGTGTGCGGATTGCTAACGATTAAATAACTTATCCTACTCAACCGAACTACCCCAGTTTGAACCGATGACCGATCCTGCCATCGAAATTCTGCGTCCCGATCTTCCGCGTGGCGGCTACAAGGCCGTGCTGTTTGATTTCGATGGCACGCTCTCGCTCATCCGCGAGGGATGGCATCGCATCATGGTCGCGATGTGCGTGGAGGCTTTGCAATCGACCGGCACAAGCGAAGTAGAGGCCGAACTCGCTCGGCTCTCCGAAGACTTCGTGATGGCCCTCAACGGCCAGCCCGCGATATTTCAGATGGTGCGTCTAGCTGAAGAAGTGCAACGCCGCGGGGGCACGCCCAACAGTCCCGGAGTTTATCTGGCTGAATACGATCGTCGGCTTGGCGTCGTGATTCAGCGACGCTCCCGCGAGATTCTCGATAGCGTCGTGTCCCACGAACGCTGGGCGGTTCCGGGTTCACACGGAATTCTGCAAGCACTCAGTCGCCGGGGGTTAAAGCTTTATCTTGCCAGCGGGACCCAACTCCGATTTGTGCGTCCCGAGGCGGAGTTGCTTCAGCTCAGCTCATTCTTCGGCACCGAAATGAACGCTCCGGACGACAACGATGCGACCTTCTCGAAGCGTGGCGTGATCGAACGCATTCTGAAAAAGAACAACCTGCGTGGCGAAGAATTGCTCAGCTTCGGCGACGGGGTCGTGGAAACCGAAGAGGTTCGCCGAGTCGGCGGCACGGCCGTGGCCGTCGCCAGCGACGAGACGCCAGGCGACATCAATCGCTGGAAACGCGATCGCCTGGTGCCCGCTGGTGCCGACGTGGTGATTGCGGACTATCGGGGATATGAGGAGTTGCTGGCTCGGCTACTCGGAGAGTAGCCTCACCTACCAGAGGGCGGGAAAGCCTCCTTCCGTTCCGAAGGCTTTGCCTGTAGAATTGCACCATTATCGCAGAATCAACAACACCATACGTCATTCAGATTCCCGAGGGCAGTTGGCGAGTGAATGGCACCCGCGTCTCCCTCGATTCGATTGTTCAGGCCTACTGGGACGGTCGACTTCCCGAAGCAATCGCTGACGATTTCCCCTCTTTTTCGCTTGAGAAAGTCCACGGAGCTATCGCATATTATTTGCGGAATCGTGTCGAGATCGATGCCTACCTGGCAACCCAGGATGCACTCTGGAAACAGTTCCAGCAAGAGAGTGCCGATCGGCACGGACCGCTCTTGAAGCGTATTCGAGGCTCGGCCTTATCGGATGTTGGAGGCTAAACCGTGACTCGGCCACGCTTCCTCGCCGACGAGGATTTGAGGTTTGAGATCGTCTCGGCGGTTCGCCGACTAGAACCCGTGCTCGACATCTCTACTGTTCAGGAACTTGGTCGGGACGGATTAAGCGATGGCGAGCAGTTAGAGTTTGCTCAACAGGAGGGCTACATTCTCGTCTCGCATGACGTCAACACCCTCCGCGGCTTGGCCAGACGGACGGGGAGTCGGCGGAGTACAGCTCAAAGCAACTCGCCTCGCGAGGTCGCCGAGCCGATAGTCCTGCTCTGGGATGCGTCAGACGCCAGTGAATGGATTGATCGAGTTGTCTTCATCCCGTTCTGATAGGTTGAGAGAAAAAGCGAACACCACTCAGATCGTGACAACTAGTGAAGTACCGAACGCTTGCCCCTTGCCCCGGATTCCCGCACAATACGTCTCACCCGCCCCGACTTCCTTTCCGAGGACACTCTCCGATGATCCGCATCCTGTCGGCTTATTCCCTCCTCCTTGCCCTTGGCGCGATTTGCTCCGCTCAAGCACCCACGGAGATCAAGGCGCACACCGCTCTGGTGCATAGCGTCGCCTTCAGCCCCGATGGCAAGCTGTTTGCCACGGCCGGGTTCGACAAGTCGGCCAAGCTTTACGAACATGCCAACGGTGTCTTGAAGGAAATCAAGGTCCTGCCGGGCCACACCGACCCTGTGTACTGCGTTGCGTTCAGTCCGGATAGCAAGACGCTGGCCACCAGCAGCCTCGACAAGACCGTCAAGCTCTGGAGCGTCCCCGACGGCAAGCCCGGCCCAGAAATCAAGGGGCACACGGACATTGTCGATGTGATCGCCTGGAGCCCCGATGGTAAGACGCTGGCCTCAGGTTCCGGCTCAGCCGACAAGAGCGTGCGACTGTGGAACCCAGTCGACGGCAAGGAAATCAAGAACCTTGGCGTACATGCCGGCTCGGTTTACGCACTCGCATTTTCGTCGGATGGCAAGTTGCTCGTTTCTTCCGGTGCGGACAACCTCATCAAGGTTTGGGATGTGCCCGGCCAGAAGTTGGTCAAGGACCTCAAGGGACACGAACTCGGCGTGACCGGCGTGGCTTTCGCGGGTGATAACAGCACGCTGATTTCGATCAGCCAGGACCGCACCATCCGTGTGTGGAACCTGAATGCAGTGATCCCCAAGAAAGAGGAACCGAAGAAGGAAGAGCCGAAGAAAATCGAGCCCAAGAAGGAAGAGAAGAAAGATCCCAAGTCCAAGGAGGAGCCGAAAAAGGACCCGAAGGAAATGAAGAAAGACCCACCGAAGGAAGCACCGCCGCCGATGAAGGACCCGCACGAGGTGAAAAAATTTGGGCCGACCGTGGACGATCTGTACGGTCTAAGCTGGTCGACAGCAACCAAGACGATCGCGACCGCAGGCTATGCCGGCAATATTAGCGTGTGGGATCTGACCGGCGACAAACCAGCGTTCACTCTGAAGATCAAGTCGCCATCGTACTGCGCCACCTTCGCACCGGATGGCAAGTCGATCGCCAGCGGGCACGATAATGGGACGGTGCAGTTTATTAAGCGATGAATTTGCGGTGTTGTGACTAGTAGTCCGCACACTTCGTGTGCGGACTAACGGCACACGGAGTGTGCCTACTACTTAGCCGGCCGTATAGAAATGATGCGATACGGCGGCAACGACTTCCCTTTGCCACCGGCCGCACTTCGCGGTGCGAGCAACTCGCCTTCGATATAGACAAACTCGCCCTCGCGTAGTTCGCGGAGCTTGGTATCTTCTAGCAAGCGTACTTTGCCACCCCATTCGTCGTCGCTGCCGATGTCCGCGTAGCGAAGCGTCCAGAAGCCACCTTTTCCATGTCGATCGAGAACGCCGACGATCCAGCGATAATCGCTCGCGTGACCGAACTGTTCGCTGGGTTTGTGAGGCAACGGTTTTGGTGGCATCTCCACGATCAGCGGCTGCACGATGACTCGAGGCACTTCCGGCGGCGGAATATTTGGTGCGGGTGCGAAGCCCTCCGCTTCAGGAGGCGGAGCGACGAGCAGAGGCTTGATCTCAAGAGAGCCGACTTCGACAAATGGTGGCTCTATCTGCCCATCCTTCGCGGGAGGAGCGACGGTCGGTAAATTCGCGAGGTCGGCGTGACCTTCGCGTAACTTCAGGGCGTTCGCGTTCAGAGGTTGCGCACCCGGCGGCAAGCCTAGCGACGGACCGGCTGCCGTGGACACGGCCAGCGGAATTGTCAGGGGTGAGTTGGCTGAGCCGCTCACGCCTGGCGTCGGCGTGGATCGCGCAATGATCGCATCAGGGAAAAGGGGCGTGGTAATCACAGGTCCCTTCGGCGCGGACCGGCAGCCCAGAGCGAGCATTAGCCCGCCCAGCGCCAGCCAGCGTGAAACCCGCAGACCACTCATGACGTACCTCGACCAGTCGGGATGGAACACCCCTCTTCAACCTCGGCAAATTGGTGCGGGGGACTTGAGTTCAAAAAATGTAGGGTGGTGGAGACTTTGCGAAACCCACCATGTACCTCGCGGCGTCTGGTGGATTTCGCAAAGCCTTCGCTCACCCTGCCATCTAGCCCAACGGCCCCATGAAGTGTTCGCGCAAGTTCTCGACCGCTTCCCATGCTCCCGCCGCGATAACGCAATCGTCCGACTCGGTCAGCACATCGAGTTCCGGCCACAGCCAGGACAATCCTTCGGAGGCACACAAACGGATCGTGTCGAGAACGATTTCCTGCTTCTCGATGGTCAGCGTTTCGCGAATCATCTGCAAAGCGGCACACTCGCCGAGTCGGGCGGCCGCGGCCATCGCCGCACGACGCACATCGGCGTTGGCGTCTTGCTTCCCGGCGCGGATAGCCTGCAACACCTCGTCGCGACGGGTCGGTTCCCACCAGCCCAGGCTTTGGAAAGCCGCCTGCCGCCATCCCGCTTCAGGCCGAGAGACGTATTGCAACAGCACTCGTTCCGCTTCGTCCGATGGATGTCCGCGAAGACCCTTGAGAGTCGCCAACACTTCTTCGGTTGGCACCGACTGTTTACCTACTCCCAAGCGACGCAGCCAGCGTGCGGAGCGTTCGCCTGTCAAGGCGTGCCGGGCAATACCGCATAACGCAGATGGGGCCAACGGCGACTTCGACCAGCGCAGACAGTGTAAGGCTTCCGCCCGATCCTGGAACGAAGGATCGCCCAGAAGGGTGAGAGCCATGTCGTCCGTGTCGGCCTGGAGTTCGCACAGAGCTATCAGAATCTCGCGCCGGCCGCGGCCCTGCGTCGACTCGAGCAACCGTGTCAGATCGCGGCTGATGTCGTGCAAATACTCGCGAAGAACGGGTTCCGCGTCTTTCAGGAATGCGTTCTGCCAGCGAACAGTTTGTCGGCGAACTGGGTCGTCCCGGAAGGCGGCCCAGGTGTGGAACGATCGCCGGCTGTGCCGCAGGGCCTCGATGAATACGAGCACTAGGCGTGGATTCACTTCGTTCGGGCAGTACTCGGAAAGCCGACGAACTGCATCACCAAAGGCCGCGTCGGCATAGGTCCCCGCAGGAATCTGGCCCCGGCGCACGCCTTCCATGGCGACGCGCAGGACTCGCAAGGCCGATTGCCCCTCGGGGGTCAACGGATCGTGCAGGTATTCCGCGAAGGCCGCGAAGCTCGAAACCTCGGAGGCATAGCCTTCACCAAAAGGAAGATCCAAGGCGTCGTCGGCACGCCGCAACAAACCCGGTAGAGATTCGTGCAGATTCAAGCCGCGAAGACCGCCGGCCAAATCGATCCAGTAACGGGACTGATCGAGGGGATTCTCGGAAACCTTGCGATTGAGTTGCCCTTCGAGGTAGTTCAACGCTCCCGCGAAATCGGCATGACAGCGTTTGCGAATTTCTTCGACGCAGCGATGGCCGGGGCGAACTCGCTGCGAAGAGTTGGAATGCAGGGCGAGTGCGCCGGATCGGGTGGCGTGGGCGACTTCGAGGGCGCTGTCAGACTCGGAGACTTTATCGAACATGTGCGGGGCGGGAAGATATTCCGTCTGAACGGACTTTGCTGTCTGCCAGACTCGCTGCCGCAGGATGAGCGCCGTCGCTAGCAGGGCAAGCAGGGCGAAGAGCGATAGCAAGGCAATGAAGAACATCCATGCTCCCTGGCGGGCAGGTCAGTCGCGCACCTGGCCTTCGCCGTACACCACGTACTTGTAACTGGTCAACTCATTCAATCCGCAGGGCCCGCGAGCGTGCAGCTTGTCGGTACTAATGCCGATTTCCGCACCGAGGCCCAACTCAAACCCATCGTTGAACCGAGTGCTCGCATTCACCAGGACGGCGGCCGAATCGACCCGAGCCGTGAAATACTGGGCCGCCTTCAAGTCCCCGGTGACAATCGCATCGGTGTGTCCCGAACCAAAGCGGCGAATATGGTCGACCGCCGACTCTGTATCGGACACGACCTTCATCGACACGATTAAATCGCAGAATTCAGCAGCATGGTCGGCCTCCGTCGCAAGGAGCGCGGAAGGTAGGTAAGATCTTGTGATTTCGCAGCCTCGCACCTCCACTGTTCGTTCCCGTAAACTTGCCCCAATCCTCGGGACAAACTTGGCCGCAATATCCGCATGGATCAATAGGCTTTCCATCGCATTGCATACGCCGGGCCGTTGGCACTTCGAATTCAGCACGATTCGCTCGGCCATGTCGAGGTCGGCTGCGCGGTCCACGTAAACGTGGCAATTTCCCAAGTAGTGTTTCAGCACCGGCATGGTCGCTTCCGCGACGACTCGGCGGATCAGGCTTTCGCCACCGCGGGGGATCGCCAGGTCGATCAGATCCTTGAGCTTCAACAGTTCGCCAACGGCATCGCGATCGAGCGTGGGCACAAGTTGTACGGCATCGATCGGCAGGCCACACTTGGCGAGTTGTTCTGACAAGATGCGATAGATCGCCGTGTTGGAGTGAAACGCTTCCTTGCCGCCACGCAGAATCACGGCGTTGCCCGATTTCACGCACAGGGCTGCAGCGTCGGCCGTGACATTCGGCCGCGATTCATACAAGAAGAAGATCACGCCGAGCGGAACCGAGACTTTTCGCACTTCCAACCCGTTCGGGCGAACGCTCCCCTCACGCACAAAGCCCACGGGATCGGGTAGGGCCGCGACCTGTCGCAGTCCCTCGGCCATGCCGTGAAGCCGTTCCGGAGTCAGCCACAGCCGATCGCGATTCGCGGCCGAGAGGTCCGTGGCCGCCTCCATGTCGCGAGTATTGGCAGCCAGGATTGCCTCGGACAGCGTGAGCAGTGCCGCGGCCGATTGAAGCAGCCAGCGATCCTTGCGATCTCGATGGACGGTCGCCAGACCGTCTGAGGCACGGCGGGCCCGCACAGCGATCTCGCGGCAGGATTCGGAGAGAGATTGGTTCATCTTCATGGGAATGTCCTCGCGACGGTTCGACTTGCCATTGTAGCAGCACGAACAGACCAGAGGTCCGTTCCCACGAATCGTGGGGACGGACCTCTGGTCTGTCCAATTTCGACGATGCATGAACGAAACTGGGCTGGATTAGAGAGAAGCAATCGCCCCAATCACCTTTGCCGCGTCCGCCGTCTCCGCCACATCGTGGACGCGAAGAATCTGTGCGGTTCCTCGGGCGGCACAATAGCACGCCACTGCCAACGAACCGGCGAGCCGTTCGTGGCGTTCCCGGCCGGTGATCTGCTTCAAGATTCCCTTGCGTGAGATGCCAAGCAGAACAGGGCGGTCCAGAGGGGCCAGTGCCTCGAGATGCCTGAGGAGTGCGAGGTTGTGCTCATGCGATTTGCCGAAGCCAATGCCTGGATCGAGCACGATGCACTCCTCCGAAATTCCCGCAGTGACGCAGGCGTCCAGACGTCCCCTCAAGAACCTGCGTACTTCGCGAACGACATCGGCATAAGTCGGATTCTGCTGCATCGTTTGTGGCGTGCCTTGCATGTGCATCAGCACGAAGCCGGCTTTTGCGTCTCGAACCACGTTCAACATCTCTGGATCGCCCAGCCCGGCCGAGATGTCGTTGATGATCGCGGCCCCGGCCTCCAGCGCCTGGCGAGCCACCTCGGCCTTGGTTGTGTCTACGGAGATCGGCACACTTGTCTTGGCAGCAAGCCCGCGAATCACGGGAAGCACGCGGGCCAATTCCTCTTCGGCCGAAACGGCTGTTGCCCCCGGCCGACTGGACTCGCCGCCAATGTCGAGAATGTCCGCCCCTTCGGCCACCAGTTTCAACGCATGTTCGATGGCAGCATCGGTCGCGAGGAATCGCCCGCCATCCGAAAAGCTATCGGGGGTGACGTTCACGATGCCCATGACCAGGGGTCGAGGGCCGATCTGGACTTGATGATTGCGGAAGGACCAGAGCATAATTGATGATTGATAATTGACAGTGGAGAGTCTTTTTTACAGGTTCTGTCCATTCTCAATTTTCAATTACCAACTACTTACCAAGGTTGTTCCATCGCGGAGACGATATTCACGGCCATGCGGTCGATCGCCATTTGCAGGCCGGTCGTGATTGTCTCGCCGAGTTCGGGAATGGCCCGGCCCACGCTGCTCAGTTGCACGGCCTGGGGCTTTTCCGGACCAGGGGCGATCACGGGAATGCTGGGATCGAACTGAACATTGATCGATGGATTGGCCCCATGCCGTTGCCTGGGGTTCGTAAGAACCTTGCCTTCGTTGCCAGGCCGCAAGTCGTGCCAGACGACTTCCACGTACAAGTAGATCGCCACTTCGCGAATTTCATTGAAGGGAGTTCGATTCGTCAGCAGCTTGGTGACGCCGATGACGGTCCCTTGCAATTCCGTGTCGGCCCCGTTCGGATCGCTGAGCACTTTCATCGGCGTCTTGGATTCGATCGCATCGATCGTCGCACGGGTCATCGTGAATTCGATACCGCGGAAAGTGGACGTTTCCAGCATCCTGCACTTGAATATCGGCACATAAACGGTGCTGATGCCGGGATCGTAGTTGGGCGTGGTCGAATATCCGAGCAGTCCGAAGCTTTTGCACCCGGTTGCGATGGCCGCAGTGCCGCCGAACAGCAAGGTCATTGCCTGTCGGCGGGAGAGCGGTCGATCGTTCGTATGGTGGGTCATGGATTTCCAAAGTAGCTGGCACACTCCGTGTGCCGACCTCCCGCACACAGAGTGTGCGGGCTACTTTCTACCTCGGCCGAACTTCCGCAGGCACCAGTTCCTTGGCGGGCCCCTCGGTCAGCCGCGGTGCGGGAAGGTCCTTCAACTCCGTGCTGCTCACCTCGGGAGTATTCTTCACGGACGGGAGCTCGTGGCCGAGGACGTAGTGTTTCCAGAATCGCCGGGTCGACCCCATCGTGGTCGGGTTCTTCACCTCGTTCAACTCGGCATTCAGTTCTTTCTGCCGGGCGGCTGCCTGTTCGGCGAACGGCTTGATGCCCGGATAGCGGCGAAGGACCAACTCGTAGTAGAACCAGGCCGAACCCGGATGACCCGTGCGGCGATAGAACTCGGCCGTTTCGAAATCTTTTTCCGCCTGCTGGTAGCGAACCATAATCGCTTGCTCGTCCAGGAACTTGCCACCCTGTTTCTGATTGAGAGCCGGGCTGGACGCCTTCGCGGAGTTAATCATCCGCATGGCCTCGGCCTGATCCTTGCCGTCGTACTGCGGGCCGCCGGCACTGTTGTTCTTGGCGATGATCGCCATCATGAGAGCTTCGTCACGCAGCGGACTTCGTTCGTAGGTTTCCGCCAGTGTCTGGAAGTACGGGGCCGCTTCCTTGAAGTTCTCGCGGTGGAAGTGAACTCGGCCGAGCATGAACAGGGCCTTATCCGCATACGGGCCGTTCGGGTCGCTTTGGAATACGCGATCCAGTGTCTTCAAGGCTCGACCTTCGCTGTCGAAGGTCGGCATGTTGCGATCGAAGTTCGCGAGAATGATGCTGTCCGTCCAGCTCTTTTCCTGGCGTTCCTTGGCCGGCTTGTCGAGGTTCGCGATCTCGATTCCCGCCGGCTTCAGCCAATCGCTGGCAATCGTGTACATCTGCCCGACCGCTTGTTCGCGATATAGCCCGGCCGGGAAATCCTGAAGTAGTTTGTGGTAAGTGTCTACGGCCTTGGGATGATACCCTTCGCGACGCAGGCACTCCGCCTGATAGAAGCGGGCACGCTCGGCAACTTCCGGGCGGTTCTTGGTATCGTCCGCGATCTCCGCGAACATCTCGCCCGCTTTGCTAAATTCCTCGCGGCGATACGCAGCTTCCGCAGCGACGAGACCGTCGTGCTGAAGCAGCGAGCCCGGCATGATTTCCTTGCCGCTGGCCTGTACGATGCCGTTTTTCGATGAATCGGCTGGTGGCCGTTTGGCGCGTGTGGACGTGCAGCCCGCCAAAATGAGGACCAAGCCGACAATCGGCCATCGGTAGCCCGTTCGTCCGTGACGCATGGCGACCTTCCCCTGGTCCTATCGAAACACACAGCGAGCCGAGTTCGTTTAAGCACCGAACTCTTAACCCGGCGACCCACGTCGCTCAGCCCGCCTTAGTTCAAGTAACTCAATAACCGTGGCCGGCGACCGAGCGCGGTCGAAACCACATGCCCCAATAGTTGCCGGACTTCCGCAGTCACCTTCGGCAACCCACCCGCGGCTAGTTCCCGCAGTGTTTCTAATCCGGCCCGGCTCAACAAACGTCGATCGCGTTGCGTCGACGCACAGTTCTCACAGACCAGGCCCCCCGCAAGCGCACTGAAAATCACTCGCTCCGCATCGGGGACCGATGTCTCACAAACCGCACATTGCTCCAAAACCGGCCGCAGACCCAATTCGTCGAGCCAACCTAACTCGTATCCCGAGATCAGCCCATTCACTTCACCGCCGGCCGAGAGCTTTCGCATGGTTTCCAGCGAACGATCGTACAAGGCCGGATGCGGATCGTATTCTTGTGTGCCTTCACCGAGCAACTCGGCAATGTAGTAGCCGCCATACAACGCCCGCAGGTCTTTCTTCAAGCCGGCGAAACGTTCATCCACCCGTGCTTCCGTCAGGATGTCCAGCCCGCCTGATGACTTGCGGAGGAGGACAATACTACAGACCGTCAGCAGGTCAAGGGCGACCTCGAAGCTCGACTTCAAACGCCGACCGCCTTTCGCCAGAACGCGCACCTTGCCAAATTCCCGCGTCCAAATGGTCGCAATGCGGCTGGTCTCGCTCCAATCGTGCGTGCGAACGACGAGGCCAACAGCTTTCTCGGCGGCCATTTTAGCTCCGTGGGGCAGACTGAAAACTCAGAACACTAATCTTCACTGATCCACACTAATAGTTGGAAAGAGAGTCACCTGGTCTCTTTGCCTGAATTAGTGTGGATCAGTGAAGATTAGTGTTCAAGTGTCTTTCAGCTTCTGATCTTCTCAAAGGCTATTCATCCCGAAACGGCTTCTTCTCGCGATAGAGTTTGAGACGTTTCCGGGCACCCTCGCCATCGTCGCGCATGAAGTCGGGATCGTCGAGCGCCTTCTGCTGCGTTTCGAGGGCCTTGTCGAAGTCGCCAGTCTCGGCATAGGCAGCCGCGAGCGTGTCGAGAAAGCGGCCATCGCGGTACTTGATCATTTCGACCGCTTTCTTGGCGCTCTCGAGGGCCTTCTTGCCATCACGCAGTTTTGCGTCCGGGGCGGTGGCATAGACGCGAGCCAGGTTCATGTACAGTCCGGGAACTTTGGACTCGTTCACCAGCGCCTGCTCAACGTCTTTGAGTGCCTTGTCGAACTGTCGGCTACGCAGGTAGGCCTCGCTGCGATTGAAGAGGGCGTAGAAGTAGCCAGGGAATTCATCCAGCAGCGAGCTGAACTCGGCAATCGCCTTGTCGTACTCCTTGCGCTTGATGAATGCCTCGCCACGATTGTTTCGCCAGGCAGGACTGCGTGGATTCAAGCGAACGGCCTCCTCGCCGTCTTTCAGGGCTCGATCGAGTTCGTTGATGGCCATGTAAGCCCAGCAGCGGCAAGAAATCGCCCGTTCGTCCTTGGGGTTCTTGTCGATCAATTCCGTATAGTGGTTGATCGCATCGCGTGGGCGGAGTGCTGCCTCTTTCTTGATCCAGAACACAGTATCGTCGTGCTGGACGGCAACGAAGTCTCCCTGTTCATCGACCACGCGGACATCGAGGTAACGCATCGCCACAGGGGCCAACTCGAAGGTGCCATTATCCAGCCGGCGATAGGTCTCAGGGCTGCCAGACTTGACACAGATGGGAACGCCGATCCAGGGATCTCTCGGTTTGAGCGGTGCGGGAGCAGCCAGGCTGGCAGCAAGGATCAGAAGCGGTGCAGCGAACGACATGAGAATCCCTCAGGCGATTGGCGAGCGGCTGCTCTCCCCCGATTGTACTCGGACTGTCTGATGAATAAAACGCAATGGTCGTTTTCAAAGTAGCCCTCACGCGGAGCGTGAGGAGTACACGTAAGAGCCGAATCATGCCGACCGAACTGGCGAAAGCGTACGAACCGAAGGAAGCCCAGGCCTGGTGCCTCGACTTTTGGGCGAAGCTCAACGTCGGCCACAGCGAGCCGGACGGACGCAAGCCCTACACGATCGTCATTCCGCCGCCGAACGTGACCGGTGCCCTTCACATCGGCCATGCTCTCAACAACACGCTTCAAGATGTGTTGATCCGCTGGCGGCGCATGCAAGGCTATAACGCCGAGTGGATGCCCGGGACCGACCATGCCGGCATCGCCACACAGGCCGTGGTGGAACGCCGGATCTTCGCCGAGGAAAAGAAAACTCGCCGCGACATCGGCCGCGAAGAACTCGTTCGCCGCATTTGGCTCTGGAAGGATCAGTACGAGAAACGAATCCTCGGCCAGCTCATGCAAATGGGCTGCTCGGCCGATTGGCAACGCACGCGCTTCACGCTCGACGAGGGCTGCTCGCGGGCCGTGCGCCAAACCTTCTTCCGCATGTTCCGCGATGGCTACATCTTCCGCGGCAAACGGCTCGTGAACTGGGACACTCACCTGCAAACCTCCGTGGCCGACGACGAGACTTACACAGAGGACATCAAGGGAGGCTTTTGGACGTTCAAGTATCCAGTCTCTGGCGAGCCGGAAGCGTCAGCGACCGGAGAACAAGAATTCATCCGCTTCAGCACCACGCGCCCCGAGACCATGCTCGGTGACACGGCCGTGTGCGTGCATCCGAACGATCCGCGCTACAAGCACTTGATCGGCAAGAAGGTGACGATTCCGCTCGTGAATCGCGAGATTCCGATCATCGCCGATGGCCAGCTTGCGAACATGGAACTCGGCACCGGCTGCGTGAAGGTGACGCCGGCCCACGACCCGAACGACTACATGTGCTATCAACGCAATCCGCAGATTGGCATCATCAACATCCTGAACCCAGACGGCACGATCAACGAGAACGGCGGCAAGTACCAGGGCCTCGAACGCACCAAAGCCCGCGAGGCCGTGGTAAAGGACATGGAAGCGATCGGCTACTTCGAAGGCAAGGAAGACCGCGTCATTCCGATGAAGTTCAGCGACCGCAGCAAGACGCCAATCGAGCCATACTTGTCGGATCAATGGTTCGTAAAGATGGGCGATCGCGAGGACGGCAAACCCGGCTTCGCCCAAATGGCGATGGACGCGGTGACCAGCGGCAAGGTGACGTTCTTCCCATCGCGATACGCGAATACGTATCTGGAATGGCTCGGCGAGAAGCGTGATTGGTGCATCAGCCGCCAGCTATGGTGGGGGCATCAGATTCCGATTTGGTACAAGCTAGAGGAGCAACCCAAACACGCGAAGACAATGGTCTGCTCGCCGACTCCCAAGGCATTGCTGGCATTGCCGAAGGGGAGTTGGAACGACAAGCTCACTATCGCGTGGGATCCCGAGGAACGCGAGGATGACAATGTGAAGTTTCTGGTTTGCGTCACTCCAGGAAACGAAGAGCTGGAAAAACTACTCGAGGCTGATGGTTTCACCCGCGACCCCGACGTCCTCGACACCTGGTTCTCCAGCGCCCTGTGGCCGCACTCCACCTTCGGCTGGCCGGAGCAGACGCCAGACTTGAAGTACTACTACCCGACCAGCACGCTGCTGACGAGCCGCGACATCATCACGTTGTGGGTGGCCCGCATGGTGATCGCGGGGCTCTACAACCTCGGCGAGGTGCCGTTTCAGCACGTGTACATCACGCCCAAGATGCTCGATGGTTTCGGCGAAGGCATGTCGAAGTCGAAGGGCAACGGCGTCGATCCGCTCGACATCATCGAGATTTACGGGGCGGATGCTCTGCGCTATCAGATGGTGTCGATTGCCGGCGAGACGCAGGATTCGCGTTTGCAAGTGGCGAACGTCTGCCCGCATTGCGGCGAGTTGAACGCGATCAAGCAAGAGCACATGAACATGCGAACCAAAAAGCTCGCGTGCATCAAGTGCAAGAAACCATTCCGCCCCGGCGGCCCCTGGCCCGACGACGACCCCGAGTTGCTAACGGCCCGCCAGGCATCCGAACGCTTCGAGATCGGCCGCAATTTCGCAAACAAGCTGTGGAACGCCACGCGGTTCATCCTGATGAACCTCGAGGGCTACACGCCCGGGCCGCTCGATCCAAAGACGTTGCCGCTTGAGGATCGCTGGATCCTCTCGCGCCTCGCAACCGTTTCGAAGTCCGTGACCGAGCAACTCGAAAGCTATCGCTTCAATGAAGTCTCGCGCACGATCTACGACTTCACGTGGAGCGAATTCTGCGACTGGTACATCGAGATGGCCAAAGGCCGGCTCCGCGAAAGCGAGTCGGGAGCGTCAGCGACCGGAGGACGAGCAACAGTCCAACGCGTGCTCATCCACGTGCTCGACGCAATCCTGAAATTGGTGCATCCAGTGATGCCATTCGTTTCTGAGTCGCTTTGGCAGGCGCTCAATGAAGTGGCCCCACAACGGAACGCTTCGTCTACACCATCGGTGGCCCTGGCATCGTGGCCGGTGTTCCCCGAGTCGTGGCAAGACTCGGCCATGGAAACCCGCATCGCCCGTATGCAAGAACTCGTCCGCATCGTCCGCGATGTGCGCAATCGCTACAGCGTCGATGGCAAGACGCCGCTCGATGTGCTCGTGAAATGCTCGACGAGCGTGGCCGCAGACTTCGACGCCTTGAAGACGTTCATCACGCTGCTTGGCGGCGTCGGCAAACTGGAATGCGGGCCGACTGTTTCCAAACCGAAACAGGCTGCCTCGCAGGTGACAGCCGAGTTTGAAGTTCACGTTTCGCTAGTCGGGCTGATCGACCCCGCGGCCGAAGTGAAACGCCTAGAGAAACAGCTTGCCGAAAAGGTGAATCAACTCGAAACCACGAAGAAGAAACTAGCCAACGCGGACTTCATGGCAAAGGCTCCACCGGAAGTGGTCGCGGCCCAGCAGGAGTTGATCGCGGACTTGGAGAAGCAAATCGCGTCGATCCAGGAGACGATTCGGGATTTGCTCACCTGAGCCTTGTTCTGAATATTGGAGTGCGGCAGTTTCACGCCGCACTGCAGAGAAGAAACTTACTTCCTCAACTGCTCCACAATCCACTTCGCTAACTCCGCGTCGGAGGAATACTCCTCCTTCACCACGAGGCCGCCTTTCTTGTAGGCCTCGCTCACGGGCTTCAGGGCGTCTTCGAGTTTCTTGCCCGACACCCGGCGATTGGTGCCATCGACCAGGCCTTCAAGTCGCAAGGGCTTCGGGGCGAGATGAGCCCAGACGTCCGGTAGATCGCCCGCCCGGAAGACGTTGATCGGCAACGCATCGTGCGGCACATGGACGAAGGGGCTATCGAGGACTGAGCGATAACTGACGAGGCCGCCGCGGGCGATGATGGCTTTGGGCTTGAGATCAAGAATCGACGCGCAGGTAGCAGCGAATGGCTCGCACACGGTAAGTTGACCGAGATCGTATGGAACTCCAACGACGCTATCCGCCGCATTCGCGACAGCTAGGCTCTCACCCCAGAGAGCGACGCGATCCCGGTCGAAGTTCCCCAAGCCCTGACGCACCTGACTCATGACGTGCCGAGTGAGTTCGAGTCGAATACCGGGCAGGTCCTCGTCCGTCATCAGACTGGTCGACATCAGCGAGGAAGTGTACGTTGCCCGTCCCCGCCCGTCCCCCGGGCGATCCAGTCCGCTCCCTTGCCATTCGACAAAGACAACACCGACTCCGGAATCGATCAACGTGGCCACGGCCGTGGATCGATCCTTCACGAATCTTTCGGTTCCTTCATGAGCATGGCATATGACGACCGGGCCTCCTTCGACTCTCTGTGGCTTGAAAACACAGAGTCGGCACTGGATCCCTCGAAATGGAAATGTCTGACTGTAGGCCTTGCAACTCACTGGCAGGACTGCTCGCGGGTGATCTTGCTTCCGTGGAAGGTAATTGTCGTCCGGGGAGCCGAATGCTCGCGGTACAGTTCCTGAGAAAATCGCCGGGCCCCGTGCCTGCGCTTGTAGTTCCGCCATCTTCCCCAGCACCTCATGCAACGGCTTCGGCTTCAACTCCTCCCTCGCCGCATCCGTCCAGCAAGTCAACTCTTCCCTCGTGCGGCGTTCTTTCACTTCCTTTTCGGGCACCGGGATGTCGAACCATTTCTTGAAGGCCGTGTAGATGCCCTTGCGGTGAATAGGGCCAATGTTGTTGCAATGGCTCGCATTTGGGTCGTTACCTTGAATGACGCCGGTGCCGGTGGTGAAGGAGACGTTGTCGGTCGCGTCGTAGAAGCCCCAGATTTTCTGATAGCGCTTCCAGACCGGATCGCGTTCCTTGTCCCAGGAAAACTCGTGGGCGTGGATCAACTTTCGCGGTGCGACCGAGGCCACGATTAGCCAGGGCAGAAAACCCTTCGCGGCCGAGTCGCGCAAGTTCCGCGTCGATTCCCAACTGCCGCCGCCGGAATAGTTGAAGGAGGTCTCGACATCTTCCGGCAACGGGTAGCGCGTCTCTGGCTGTGGGCCGCCGAAGTTGAACGGCACAACGCACGTGAAACGCGAATCCAGCGCGGCAGCGACCGCGGCCGGATCGCCCCCGCCAGCCACGGAGCCGAGCAGGGCCACGCGGTTTTTGTCGGCGCCTGGATAGCTGAGAGCAACGTCCAGGCCGCGCATCAGGTCCCAGGCCATCCAGCCCATCAGGCTGTCGCCGACGAGCGAAAGTTGCAGGTTCAAGTTGTAGCGGAAGAAATAATCCTGCCTGCCGACGCGGAACTCCTTCGGATAATCCTTGGCTGTGTTGAACCCATGTTGCCGTCGTTCGCCATGCCCGAGTTGATCGATCACGAACACGATGCAGCCAAGCTTGGCCCAGTTCACGCCCATGTCCTGCAATTCACCCTCATGCTTCGGCGCGTGATGAGCATGGGCGATCATGATGACCGGACTCTTGTCGCGAGGCTTCGCAGGGTAATAGAG
Organism: Gemmataceae bacterium; assembly: GCA_009691845.1. Lineage (GTDB taxonomy): Bacteria > Planctomycetota > Planctomycetia > Gemmatales > Gemmataceae > SIAJ01. The sequence goes on along the minus strand of SIAJ01000054.1, from coordinate 8,595 downwards.
ATTGCCCGTGACCCACACCCCGGGCCGGCTTTCGTATAAGAGATTGTCGATGTGATAGTCGTCGGCCTTGATGGTCTTGGTCGTCTTGATCTGCATGAATTTCGGCACTTCCGGCCAGGTGCCGAGCGATTCCTTCAAAGCCTTGATGCGTTCATCGCGGAATTTTTCCCAGTCCGCTTTCGTTTGAACCTTGTTCCACGCCTCGCGGTCGCTCTGGTTGGCTTTCTTGAGTTGGTCGCGCAAGTAGTCCGGCAACGCAGTGCTAAGCTTGCCGTCCTTGCCTGGCACCTTGGCGAGTTCGGCCGTCGCATAGTCGCGCAATTCCTTGGCGAGCTTGTCGGTCGCCTCATCGGCGAACGCGGGAAATGTGAACAGGACGAACAGGAGAGAGTAGCGGGACATGTCGTGGCTCCGGTGGATGGAGTGAAGTTACCGCGCCACGACCGCGAACGCAACAGTGCGGAGTGAGGAGTAAGGAGAAAAAACCCACCCCTCACTTCTTACTCCTCACTCCTCACTATTTCCGAGCGGGAGCCTATCATTGTCCCCATGGTCAACTCCCCACCACTTCCTCCTCGCCGCCTTTCGGGAGGATGTCTCCTCACCGGGCTGCTGGTCGCTTCCGTCTTCGTCAACCTCGTTCTGTGCGGCGCTCTCTTCTATCCAACGTCGTCGACCGAAGAGGAGAACGCGATTGAGATGCACATGTACGGCAACAAGTCAGAAGCCAACAAGATTGCGGTCATCAAGGCCGAGGGTGCGCTGGTTGAAGGACTCGACACGCACATACTGAGCCAAATCGAAACGGCAGCCAAGGACGATTCCGTGAAGGCCGTGGTCTTGCGGGTCGCGAGTCCCGGCGGCACGATCGGTTCGAGCGAAGAGATCCACCGCGAGTTGACGCGTTTGAAGTCTGGCCAACATCCCCGGCATCCGGGACGAACCGCGAAACCAATCATCGCCTCAATGGGCTCGATCGCGGCTTCGGGCGGATACTACATCGCCATGCCGGCTTCGAAGGTGTACGCGGAAAAAGGCACGCTCACGGGCTCGATTGGCGTCTATGCCGCGTTGCCGAACGCAGCCGGGCTTGCCAAGGAGCACGGCGTGAAATTGGAACTCATCAAGGCCGGCGGCATCAAGGGGAGCGGGTCGCCGTTCCACAACATGACGCCCGAGGAACGCCAGCCGTGGCAGGACATGGTCGATCAGGCATACGACCAGTTCCTGGACGTGGTGGTTCAAGGTCGGCCGAAGCTCACGAAAGACCAGCTTCGCAGCGAGGGTGTGATGAAAAAGATGGCCGACATTCGTGACGAGAAAGGCAACGTCGTCAAAGATGCCAAACAAATCGAAGTCGTTCGTTTCCGGGCCGACGGCGGATCGTTCACGGCGGGGGAGGCCAAGAATCTTGGGCTGATCGATGACATCGGCCTTCTGGAAGACGCCGTGACCGCGGCAGCGACCGCGGCCGGGGTCAACGAATACCGCGTGGTCACTTATAAACGCCAGCCGACGGTACTCGGCGTGTTGTTCGGTATAAAGGCAAAGGCCGACGCTCCAGATCTGGAGAGCATTTCGAACGGCCTGACGCCGCGATTGTGGTACATGGCTCCGGGGAGTGAGTTGAGCGGGATTGTGGCAGCGAGTGGGAAGAGGTAGTTAATTCTGTGATCTACCTCGACCATGCCGCGACGACGCCAATGCTTCCCGAAGCCTGGGAGGCGATGCGGCCGTTCGCAACCGAGAACTTCGGCAACCCGGCCAGTGCTCATGGTGCGGGGCGCAAGGCCCGGCAATCGCTGGAAGATGCCCGCGAACGTATTGCCCTGTGTCTCGATGCCTCGGCAGAGGAAGTCGTCTTCACCAGCGGGGCAACCGAAGCGAATAATCTCGCCATCTTCGGCCTGGCTGGTTCTCCGCCTGGCCACATTCTTTCCAGCCCGATCGAACATCCGTGTGTTGTGGAGCCGTTGAAACAGCTCGCTGCGCGGGGATTCACGGTCAGCTATCTACCGGAAAGCGTACCGAACCCCCGGCTCGTCGTGGCGATGCTGGTCAATCACGAGACGGGTGCCATCACTGAGTACTCAGTACTCAGTACTCAGTACTCAGTACTGCATTGCGATGCCGCCCAGGCCGTTGGGAAGATCGCCGTCTCGTTTCGCAGGTTGGGTGCAACCACTCTCAGCTTGAGTGCCCACAAGTTTGGTGGACCCAAGGGCATCGGGGCCTTGTTCGTGAAAAAGGGAACGCACCTCGTTCCGCAGCTGTTCGGCGGGCATCAACAGCAAGGTCGGCGGCCAGGAACGGAAGCCGTCGTTCTCGCGGTCGGCATGGCAACTGCCCTGGAGATTGCGACACGTCGTTCACCCCCTTCCCTCTTTCGGAAGGAAGCTGGTGGGCTAGGTGAAAGACGTAACGCCTTCATCGAGTGCTTGCATACACTCTGCCCCCCGATCGTGGTGAACTCGCCGGCGGATGCCTCGCCGTACATCCTGAATGTCTCGTTCCCCGGCTGCCGAGCGGACGTGCTACTTATGAAGCTCGACCTGGCCGGTATCGCCTGCTCGACTGGCTCCGCGTGTTCGAGCGGTTCGTTGCTGCCTTCACCCGTGCTTCAGGCATTGGGTGTGCCGGAAGAAGTCCTGCGTTCGGCGATGCGATTTAGCTTTGCTGCGAGTACGACCGAGGCGGAATTGGTGGAAGCTGCAACGAGGATTGCAGCGTGCGTGAAGCAAATTCGGGCGACGGATTGATCGACTCGGACCCTATGTCTTACTGCCCACGGCCAACTCTCGGCCACGAAGATACTCTCTCACTGCATCGTTCACGGCCTGTTCGTCGGAAAATGACGCGGCTACATCTTCGGCGAGTCGGACAATGCGTAAACGCTCTGCATAGCGCGCCGCATATTTTCCGCACAACCCCACGAAGCGATCGAAAGTCGTACTCGGCTCGCAGAGCATCGGTGGCAGCCGGGTCAGGGGAAGTTGCCATCTTCATCATGATACCTGTCCAACGAACCTCAATACAGTGCATCTCGCGCTGAGACTATTACACTAGCCCAATGCATTCCCTGGCCGGATTCATCCAACTTCCAGAAAATCGATCCGCGTTCCAGGCTGTGAACAGTCTGGCGGAGGCGACCGAATCACCGTTGCTCATTCTGCACGGGCCGCCTGGTTCGGGGAAGTCGCATCTCGTGAACGCGCTCGTCGATCGGTTTACTCAAGCCGATACGTCGCGAACCGCACAGGTTCACGCGGCCGGAGAACTGGGTCGCGGGCTGATGATGTTGCAACTGGAACGCCGGCCGCTCATCAAGGAGGCCATCGCCTGCGACTTGCTTGTGGTGGAAGATCTTCAACACTTGCAGGAAGCAGCCGGCGACGAGTTGGCCTACATCCTCGACCGCAGACAGTCTCGGCGGAAGCCAGCGCTGCTGACATCCGTGCGGGGGCCAGCCGAGTTGACCCTCTCTGCCAGGCTGCGAAGTCGATTGGCGGGAGGCCTGGTGGTAGGTATCACCCCATTATATGCCTCGAGTCGCAAGACTCTGGTCAAGGAGTGGTGCCGAGAACGCAAGCTGAAAGTGGCGGACGAAGTGATTGATTGGCTCGCCCGCGATCCAGGTGGTGCTCGACCGATCCTGGGTAACATCACGCTGCTCGAAGTGTTGGCCAAACAGTTTCCACCTCCACTCACGATGCGGGTCGTTCAATCACAAATACCCGATTCCACCGCAGAAAATACGTCGCCTCTCGATTCCTTGATCGCGGCGATCTCGAAGCGCTTTCATGTGAACGAAAAACTATTGCTGGGGCCATCGCGCTCACGGAACGTTGTGTGGCCACGTCAGGTGGCTATGTACATCGCCCGCCAAGCCGGGTTGACGTTGACGCAGATCGGGGCCTATTTCGGTGGACGCGATCATACCACGGTCATGCACAGTTGCGACAAGGTTGAGAAGGCTCTCGCCACCGACGCGACCTTGGCCCACGACATCCAGGAACTGCAATCGCGCACCTCAATATCCCAATTACTCAGCTGACGCTGAGTCCATTCGCAACGCCTAAAAACCCTACTGTGGACAACCCGTCAAAACAATGTCGATTGCCTGACGCGTCATGTCGCTCGCTGACGACTCGGAAAAAGTGCCCGTCACTCGAGCGGTCCAGCCGACACGCATTGACATGCAATCGACAGAATTTTGACAGCTTATCCACAGGACAGGTTTGCGCGTAACTAATTGCGCCGACGCCGGGTTTGCTGAAGTAAAATGCGAATTCGTCCAGATTGGGCCTTACAAGACTACTGCTACTTTAGAAAATAAGGAGAGAGTTTATTTATCTGCTGACTACAACCGTGACCGAGAAACCTTTAGATCGTTAAAAGGTATTCTCTGTACGCGAATGGCTTAGCATGTTCTTTGGCTCGACATCCAGGAGTGGACCCTTCCATGATCGTGACCTGTCCCCGCGATGGCCTTCTCAGTGCATGCCAAATCGTTGGCGTGGCCGTGCCATCGCGAACCACCATGCCCATCTACCAAAATATCAAAGCGGTGGCGACCGAGGAGCATCTCACGTTGATGGCCACGGACCTGGAAGTTGGCATTCGCTACGAATTGCGTGGACTCGGTATTGAGGAACCAGGAGAAGCGATCCTTCCCGTGGGACGCCTGACTTCGATCCTTCGCGAAAGTCCGGATAGCGAGGTCAAGCTGGACTCCGACCAGCGGCGAACGCGAGTCACGACCACTTCGAGCGAATACGAAATGCCCGGCGAGGATCCGGCTTCGTTCGCGGACATCGCCGGTTTTGTGGAAGGGGAGCGTTACGCAGAACTGGCCGCTGGCGATTTGCAGAGGATGATCCGGCGAACCGTGTTCGCAGCTGCGAAGGAAGAAGGCAAGTACGCCATGCGCGGCGTCCTTTGGGACCTGGACGACAAAACGGCCAAGCTGGTCGCGACGGACGGCAAGCGATTGGCAGTGGCCTCGGGCAAGTGCGTGATGCAGGGCGATGGCGAGAAGAAAGGTCAGTCGCATCTGGTGCCACCGAAGGCGATGAGCTTACTGGAACGAATCCTGGCCGAGGGCGATGCCAGCCAGCCGGTGCAAGTTGCTCTGCGATCGAACGACGCCCTCTTCAAGACCGAGCGTGCGGTGATCTACAGCCGACTCGTGGAGGGACGATTCCCTCCCTACCGCGATGTAATCCCCAAGAAGGTCAACGCGAAAATCCCGCTCGTGGTCGGCGACTTCCTCTCGGCCGTGCGGCAGGCCGCGATCATGACCGACGACGAAAGCAAACGCATCACGTTCAAGTTCGCGCCGGGCAAGCTGAATCTGGATGCCAAGGGTTCCACCATGGGGCAATCGAAGGTATCCTTGAAGATCGAAGAATACAGCGGGCCAGCTGTCGACATCAGTTTCGATCCGGCGTACCTGACTGAGATGCTCCGCGTGATGGATGGTGCAGAGACGTTGCAACTCGATCTGGTCGATGGGCAGAAATCGGCCGTGTTCCGGAGTGGGGAAGATTATTTGTACTTGGTGGTGCCGCTAGTTTGAGCGGTGACTCACAGACACTCACGAGTGACCATGGACCCCAAAGGCCCCGAGCGGCTCAAGGAGATTTTGAGCCGCCTCTTTGCTGCACGCGGCTGGGGTCGGCAGCAGGATCGTTTTCATCTCGAACGAGCGTGGTCAGACGCGGCGGGGACGGAGTATTCCAGCATCACTCGAGTCGCCGGGATCAAAAGACGCATCCTTGAAGTGGAAGTCAACGGTGCGATTCCACTTCAAGAACTCAGCCAGTTTCACAAACGCAGCATCTTGGAACGCTTACGCAAGGCGATGCCGGGTACAACAATCACAGATATCAAGTTTCGCTCGGGAACGTGGTGACGAAGCACTTGACTCACTGTTCGCTCGCTAGTCCAATCACACTCGATTTCGTGGAGTCCCCCATGACACGAATCGACTTGTAGGTAGCGCTCAGATGCCTTTGCACAGGGTACAATGCCTGTTCCTGATGAAATGACGCAGGAGCAAGCAAACCACGAAAAAAAGTTCAAGGAACTGGAAGGCGAGAAGTGGAGAACCTAAAGCGAGCAAAGGGGCTCGAAGTTCGGCAGGCTTGTCGCTTGGGGGATCTCACGGGGCCCACGCCTGGCCTGGCCATGGGCTACGTGCAAGCCAACCTCGTAATCGTGCCGCAAGAACACGCCTTCGATTTCTTGCTCTTCTGTCAACGAAATCCAAGGCCGTGTCCTTTGTTGGATGTCACGCAACCGGGCGATCCCGAACCGAGGGAGGTCGCACCAGGCTCGGATCTGCGCGCGGACCTTCCTGCCTACCGTGTGTGGCGAAATGGTGAACTGGTTGATGAGCCAACCAATATTGGCGCGCTGTGGCGTGACGATCTCGTTTCCTTCGTGATCGGTTGTTCGTTTACCTTCGAGAACGCACTTTTGGAGGAACGCTTGCCCGTTCGGCATATCGAGCAAGGAGTGAATGTGCCCATGTATCGAACGAACCGTCCATGTCGTGCAGCCGGTCGATTTCGAGGACCGCTCGTGGTGTCGATGCGGCCGATGTCACCGCGACAAGCTGTAGTTGCACAGCGTGTCTGTGCCCGCTTTCCGCGAGCACACGGGACGCCAATCCATTTTGGCGATCCGTCCGCCATCGGGATTGCGAACATCGCCAGGCCGGATTTTGGCGATCCTGTGGAGATTCGCAAGGGGGAGGCACCCGTGTTCTGGGCGTGCGGCGTGACTCCCCAGGCGGCGCTAATGGAAGCGAAGATTCCCTTCGCGATTACGCACAAGCCGGGGCACATGTTCCTGACGGATTTGCGGGATGCAGACCTGGAAGGGGAATGAGCGAACCCGAAATGGTTCGGGCGTGTCTTGACGGAAACGGTTGTCACGCTAACGTTTAGTAGACATGCCGAGGTGGCGGAATTGGCAGACGCGCTAGCCTCAGGAGCTAGTACTCGCAAGGGTGTGCAGGTTCAACTCCTGTCCTCGGCATCCCTTTCTCTTCAAGCACTTACGACAATCCAACTCAACAGCTTGACTGGTCGCCGGCGTCCATAATAGGACGCCGGTGCCTCATAGGTGCCTCATAGGGTACTTATCGGTCGTCGTGTGGCGTTTGGGGTTCTGAGTGGAACCTCGGACTTCGGAACCCAAGTGTCCGGCCACGCGAGGTCACGAATCATGGCAAATTTGGGGCGAAAAGGGAAAATTTTCCTCGTCCGATTTCGGTACGACGGCAAGGAGTACAAGAAGAGTCTGAAGGTCCGCGATCTGCAGGAGGCCGAAGCAGCCCGCAGCCTGGTTGAGGTCAGCATCCACCGGCTTCACACCGGCCAGATCCAAATACCCGACGGGGTCAATGCCGGGGACTTCATTGTTTCTGGCGGTACTGCTCGCAAGCCAAAATCCATCAGGATCCAAGCCAAGCGGATCGACGAGGTGATTTCTGAGTATCTGGAAGCCCAGCGAACGTACCTTGCGGTTTCGACGCACTCGCTTTTCACGATCCACTTGAATCATTGGCGGAGGCACCTTGGAGGCACCTCGGGCAAGTCAATCACGTTATTCACCCATTCGGATCTTGAGGAGTACCTGCGAAAGCGAGTGGCCGGCTCATTCCGCACCGACAGAAGTCCGTTTCTGGTCAACGAGCCTTCGAGATCGCCGTGGATTTCGAGGGCGGCTTTGCGTGGAATCGACTTCTGTCGGAAGCGTCAATGTAACCCAAACGGAGGTTCGTCATGCGCAAGCCGCGGCGTCATTTTTTCGGCGTTGAGATTCCATCTCCCACCACAATCGACGCACTTGGCCATCCCTAACCATCGCATCTCTCCTATCTTCCTGGAGGGACGCCATGACCGAGTCATTCAAAAACGGGAATGCTAATTGTCGCTGCGAGGGGAAAACCAATTGACACTAGACACACGAAGTTCACCGGACGCTTACGCTTATCGAGGGTTTCTTGGCTGCACGATCCTACCCGGCCTCATCGATACGCACGTCCATCTCGTCTTCTCGGCGGCGGAAACGAACGAGGAGATCATCGCTTTCGTCGGCCGCGAATCGGACGAGGAGTTGGTGGACCGGGCACTGGCGAACGCGGTGGCCACCCGGCCTTGAGACGCACTCGCGAAAGTTGCAAAGTTGGTTGCAGAAATAGCAGCTATACTCAAGCGGGCGCAAGAACGTCTTGGCTGCGCAGCCAAGGTCGGCCTCTGTTTTTCCCGTAATTTATCGGTGTTTTTGATCGCCTGTTTAAGGAAGGCGGCACAAAGTGCGACTTGGGGCTACCGCGAAGGGCGTTTATGGCAGTGAGTGCCGGTGCGAGTTATTCGCGACGTCGAACCCCCCCCCATCATTCCGCAACCTGCCAAACTCGAATCGTCCCATCGTCCCCGCCGGTCAGAAGCGAGTTGCCATCCGCAGACAGCGCCATCTCGGTCACGGGCTTGGGATGGCCCTCGGCACGAAACTCTTCCTTCCCATTGGCGACATCCCACACTTTGAGAAATCCTTCCTGGCCCGCGGAAATCACTCGGCGGC
>SIAJ01000010.1 GCA_009691845.1 Gemmataceae bacterium | reverse complement strand
CAATCCAGTTTTGGAAACAGAGTTGGAACGCTTGAGGTTGGAGAGCCATGAGCACGCGGCGAATGCAGTCGCGTGAAGGGATGCCGTTGGGCAAGGCCAAGATCGTGTGCAACCAGTCGGCTCGATTGACGGCCCAGCGATGGATGGCGGTCGGACCGTCGCAATTGCACAGGATGCCACAGATCGCAATGACGATGACATCGCCGAGCAAATGTTTGCGATTGCGAGTGTGTCGCGGATCGGAGAGCGACTGGAAGTAGGAACCAACGGATTCAACATCGACGAGCTTGGCCACGGGAACATTCTTGAGTTCGGAAGACGTTCCGGCGAACATGTGTCTTCATGCAGCCCAGACCGTCTTCCATAAGACAAGGATAAGCGGAGCCGAGCCAGAGCGCAAGTCCCCTATGTTACCCAACTATGCGCACTGGCCGTGGTGTTGAGATGCATCACTTGAGACCGGCCACCCAGACAAGCACCAAGCCTTCGCGCACGCCGCTCTTGCGGATAGCGTCCTCCACGTCGGACGTGATGTTCACGAAGTCAACGCGGGTGGGGATGCTCAACGTGAGGTATGCGGCGTGCGAGATCCGCACCCTGAGCCGGGCCGACTGCATGAGGCTCGCCATCCGCTCTCTGGCCTTGGCCAGAAAATTCTTGTCGCCGGCCCCGAGTGCCTCATCGATGAGCAGCACTTCTGGCTCGGTCGCCGACGCGATTGAGAAGGCGAGACGCACCAACATGCCGGACGAATACTATTTCAGCGGCATGTCGAGAAACCGCCCCAGTTAGCTGAACGCGGCAATGTCGTCAATTTTTTCGCGGATCGTTCTGGGGGTCTCGCCTTGCAGATAGCCGCGGAAGCGAATGTTGTCCGAGCCGCTCGCTTCCATCTCAAAGCCGATCATGATGTCGAAGAGCGAGCACACTCGTCCCGTAACGCGTCTCTTGCCGGAAGTTGGAGAATAAACTCCCGCGATGACTTTCACCAGCGTGCTTTTGCCGGCCCCGTTGTGGCCGATGATGCCGAGGCGTTCTCCATCGGTCACGTGCAAGGTCACGCCACGCAGGGCATGTACGTCCATCACCGGATTCGTCGAGGAACGAAACAGCCCGCGGACCAGGTATTCCTTGAGCGACAGGCGATTGGCCTCCCTGACGCGGAATTTGAGATGCACATCCTGTAGGTCGATCCCGGCTGGCATGTGCCTCACAGGTGAAAGATGACTCGGCGTTCGCAACGTGATAACCCAACTTCCGCACTTGGCACAAAATGGAAACTATTTTCGCCTGGTTCCTGAACGCAAGTCGTTGATTTCCAACGAAGGCCTTTTTGCAGACGCGATGTCGTGCCAACCTACCCTCTTGAAATCGCGCCTCGATTCTGACCATGATGCCGGTCTCACGGGAGTTCGGCATGTATCTGCGGCACACCACGGTTCGACACGGCGGCAAGAGACCGTCGCTCAACGCGGCGAACTCGATGCCCAGGGTCAACTTGCCGCCCGCAGCTTGGCCGATCGCCTCGTGGGCGTCGAACGTCAGCCCGGTCTGTTCGACGACGACCTGCGTGGCGTAAAGCTCGAACGTGGCCGACGCTGCGGCGCTAGGATTTACGTCAATTCGCAGGGCTCAAGTGCGGAGGTTGGGCTAGAGAACGCCCCTGATCCGGACGGCATGGTATGCCAAGTGGTTCACTTCTGTTAAGCGGGGTTTGGGCAAGTCACGAGGCGTGGCAAACGGGGCGAGATAGACAACCGCGACTCATCCCGTTTCGCCAAGTGCGCTCTTGGCTGCAGCAAGGACGGCAGAACGCGCTTCCGCCAACGGCTTCTTCACTGTCGCTCCCGACGCAAGCCGATGCCCACCGCCGCCGAATTGCTCGGCGAGTTTACCAACGTCTTGCGATTCCTTTGCCCGAAAGCTCACTTTGGTAGTTCCGTCACGCTGCTCGATGAATACCAGAGCGATTTCGACTCCCGACACGGCACGGGGATAGTTGATCAAATCTTCCGTATCTGGTGGAATCGCCCCGGTCTCTGTGTAATCGGACCAGTGGATTTCCGTGTACACGATCTTGCCGTTGGCCTCGGCCTTCAGTCGATCGAGGGCCTTGCCGATCAGCCTCATTCGGGCAAGGGTGCTGGTCCCAAATATCGCATCGTAAAGCGGGGTAGGTTTGGCCCCCTTCCGTACCAACTCTTCGGCAAGGTCAAAGGTTCGTGGCACCACGGACGAATGGCGGAACCATCCGGTATCCGTGGCCAACGCGAGAAATAAGGCATTGGCGGCCTCGGCAGTAATCGGGGCTCCGAGCGCAACTGTCGCGTCGTAGATCAATCGCCCTGCGGCCTCCGCGTTTGTGTCGACGAAGCGGATCCCACCCAGATCGTCCTGTGTTTGGTGATGGTCGATGACTGCTTTGCCGCAGTTCATCGAACGCATGAACGGCCCGAAGTCGCCAAGCTGATTCCAGGTACCGGTATCGACGACGATGATCGCATCCACATCTCGAAATTCGTCCCCCGGAGCTTCAAAGCGTTCGATGGGCGTCGTTTCGCTGTTCGCGAATTCGTATCGCGGCCCCAGATCGCTCGCGATGGCCACTCGAGCCGACTTGCCCAGATGTCGAAGCGCGCAAGCCAATCCGATCTCGGAGCCGAGAGCGTCGCCATCGGGGCGGACGTGAGTCATGATCAAGAAGCGTTGATGCGAGTTGACAAACTCAACGAACGGGGACCAGTCGATCGGCATGTGCAAATAGCCTCTAGGGTGACTAGAGATTATACACAGTAGAGCCCACGGACGGCCGTCCGTGGGCTTGCGAATCTATACTTTCAACATGCCGACTTTCTTCGCGTATTCAAAAATGCCACCGGCCTCGATGATAGGGGCCACGTCTCCAAGGTCTTGCAACTCCCACTGATCGCCCGTGGTCGTATTCTTCAGAACTTTGGCCACCAGGTCGATACTGACTTCATCCCCCGTGCAAATCTCATCGACCAGGCGCTTTTTGGATTCCAGTGGGACGAGATAGCCGCCGTTGATCGAGTTGCGGTAGAAGATTCGCGCATAAAACTCGGCCACGACTGCTTGAATTCCCGCGGCGGCCAGGGCAATCGGTGCGTGCTCGCGAGACGAACCGCAACCGAAATTCTTGCCGGCAATCACGATCTTGTAAGGCGAGACGAACTCGTCATCTGTGTGGAATGGCACGTGGCCTTTTGGCAGGCCCATCTGCGAAGGCGGCACGCTGGTCAACGCGTACTTGCCGAACATCTTGTATTCGGCCGGGATTGACGGATTGTACGTGAGATACTGAGCCGGGATGATCTGGTCGGTGTCGACATTGTCCCCCAACACGAAAACCTTGCCTGTAATGGTCGTCTGCATGAGTTGCTCGAAGAGGAATCGCTTCTCAGTTGTTCTACGGCGAGACTGCGGGGCTGTCGAGTTCCAGCGGCGGCTTGCTGTAACGCGAGCGAAGTTTATTGATGGCATTCAACACGCCGCGACGACGCAGCAGCCACTTCTCGAACGAGCGTTTGCCAGGAAAATCCAGCAACATCGCTCCGATGAGCACGGTCAGAATCCCCTGCCCAGGGACGCCTGGGAGGGACATCACGATGCCAATCGCGACCAATAGCACGCCAAGCAAATTCTTCAGGATGCGCAGTGGCCAGCGAACAAGCGCATGCCGATCCGCCCACATCGGGGGTGAGTGGTCGCCGGCAAAGTAGTTTCGTGGCAGGCGTACCACGACGATACCGACCGAGACGATGCTCACGACGAACGTCGCCGCCGTGAACGCGATGGCCGCGATCAGAAACTCGGTACTGTCCCAACCTTCAGGAAGATATCGCTTGAGCCACTCGGGCATGAGATCGTCTCCGGGCGGACACTCTATTATTCGCCAGGCGGAGACAGCCTTCAGGAAAAAGCGCGAATTGGCTGGCTGAATGTCACTTCAGGGCAGGGCCGTTCTTGATGGGAATCGGTTCGAGCACGGTGACCGTAACCTCCGGCGGGCTGTTCAAACGATCGCGAATGGGTGATACCTTCGCCGGTGCAGATGCTGGCTTCACTGCCGAATGGGCACCTAGCGGGACAATAATTTTTGGTGCTGGCAAACTCGGCTCAGGGGTCGCACAAACCGGATCGGAATTTTGCAGAGCAGGGGCCAGGTCGGGCTCGCGCGACGAAGTCAGCGAGCAACCGCAGGCCAACAGGAGGCCGAATGCACTCGATGCGAACACAAATCGATGAGGTCCGCTCATGGCACAACTTGCGCGATGATCTTTCATCTTCCACTATCGGCCAAGTTGGGTCGTGAACTTCACCGGAACCGTCAGCGACTCGGCGGGGTGGAGTGGGGGACTCGAATCAGCTTCGGCCTCGGCAAATGATTGCCAACAATGGAGCCGTGCCGCTGACAAAGCTCGGCAAACGAGAGCCGTAGGAAATGATTGCGCGATTCGTCGGCTTCGTTGGCGAGGTATTTTTTCACTAGCTTGGCCATGTGCGCGTCGTATCGCTTTTGGCTTGAAGTGTGAGTCGAGTAGCGTCCCTCATGACGACGAATAGTCCCATCAAACTCGGGCGAGATGTGGTGAAGTTCGTGAAACACGGTCACGAGCTTATCGTGAAAGTCGCGATTCATGAATCTGGGCAGACAGAACGAGACCAGGTAGAGCATGTCACGACCATCGACAACAAACCGCTGAACCTGGAAAGTCGAACTGCGATGATTCGTGGCGAGTGCACCTCCCTCGAATCTTAACGGCGTGACTTTGGCTTGAAGGCCGTGCTTCGTTCCGGTTCGGGCACGCGTGATCGTGAAAAGGATCCGCGAGAGATCCAGGTGACCGAATGCTTCTGATCGTTCGGTGACGTCCTCGCACAGGCGGTGCATCGCGGCCGAGAAGTCGAACGGACGGCCCACGTTTCCCGTCTCGATCCACGCGGGCACTTCGGGCACGGCAATCTGCCGATGCTTGGACAACCTCAACGATAATCGTGGCGGTGGCCGCGAGTTGTCCCAGTGATACGCGAGTGGCAGGGTCGAGCGGGGCATTTTGATCGGTCAGAACTCAACGGGCAAACCAAAACAGCACCCGCGATTTTAGAGGAGACAAGGGGCTTCGCAACTATCTGGGTCTCAATCCCGCTTTGGCTCCACTTTTGGTGCGACTCGTTTCACGCCGACCGACTCCGCGACGATGGTCGCGATTTCGCGTCGCAACGAGGTCACCTGGACTTTCTCCGAGATATGCACGCGATTGGTCAGAATGACGATGGCGGTCTTGCTGCGCGGATCGATCCACAGCGAAGTGCCGGTGAATCCCGTGTGCCCGAAGCCTTCGCCTTTCACAAACAGTTCTCCTCGTGGAGAACTAAAGCCGGTGTCCACGTCCCAGCCTCGCGATCGCTTGCCGCCAGGGACGTCAATCGGCATGGTCATGAGTTGAACGCTTTCGCGACTCAGCACGCGTTTGCCGTCCAGTTCGCCACCCCGAAGCAACATTCGGGCGAAGCAAGCCACCTCGTCGGCAGTGCCGAACAGTCCCGCGTGGCCGGCAATGCCCCCGATGGCGGCAGCGCGTGGATCGTGTACCTCGCCCGTTAGCCAGTTTCCTTCTCGCTTGCCGGTGGGAGCACAGCGGGCTTTGAGCTTTTCCGATGGAAGGTAACTCGTCTCGGCCATCGCCAGTGGATCGAAAACGTGCCTCTTGGAAAACTCATGAACGTTCTTCCCCGAGATGCGTTCAATCAGTTCGCCGAGGACGATGAAGCCGACATCGCTGTAGCGGAATCGCTTTCCCGGTTCTGCCTCCAAAGAAAGTGCCGCGATCTTTTTCATGGCATCGCCCTTGCCGGACTTGTAGTCGCCAAGCGAATTGTCTGCCAGCAAGCCGCTGGTGTGCGAAAGCAAGTGCTCGACCGTGACCGCGCCTTTTTTGTTCGCAGCGAACTCCGGCCAGTACGTGGCGACCTTTTCCGATAGCCGCAGCTTCCTCTGTTCGATCAGGACAAATGCGGACGTTGCCGTTGCAATCGGCTTGGTCAAAGAAGCAAGATCGAAGACCGTGTCCACGGCCATCGCCTGCTTGTCCGGCTGAAGCGATCGCTGGCCGAATGCCTTGCGAAACACGACTTCATCGTCGTGAACCACGACGACCACTGCTCCCGGGCAATCGCCTCGCTTGACAGCCGCTTCAACCGACGTGTCGATTTGCTTCAACCGATCGCGGTCGAGCGAAACTGCAAGGAGGGGAATCGGCAGGGCGATCAGTAGGAAAAGCGTGGTTCGCATACGGGAGTGTGTCCAGTGTTACGCGTCCACCGATTGTAGCGTAGCCACGTTCGCCAGAGTGCGGGTTCCCCGCGTTCTGGCGAACGCGGCTACAGAAAGCACTACGCCTTGCCGAGCCACGCTGCCAAGGCCGCTATGCCGCCTTCGAGTTCCTCCCGGCTATTGGCGTACGACATGCGAGCATATCCCTCGGCTCCGAAAGCCGAGCCGGTGACCAGGTTCACATGGGCAGTTTCAAGACAGGCCTTGCAGAACTCAAGTGAGTCCTTGATCGCGACGCCGCCGATGGTCTTGCCGAAGTATGCCGAGATATCGAAGAACGCGTAGAAGGCCCCCTCCGGCGTGGGGAACGTAATGCCCGGGATGCGGCGAAGTTTCTCGCAAACCAAATCGCGGCGGGCCAGGAATTCCTTTCGCATCTCGGCCACGCATTCTTGCGGGCCGTCGAGCGCTGCGAGCAAGGCATACTGGCTCACGCTCGACGGGCAGCTTGTTTCCTGGCTCTGGATATTGCCCATTGCGTCAATCAACGGCTTGGGGGCTACGGTCCAGCC
Organism: Gemmataceae bacterium; assembly: GCA_009691845.1. Classification (GTDB taxonomy): domain Bacteria; phylum Planctomycetota; class Planctomycetia; order Gemmatales; family Gemmataceae; genus SIAJ01. The sequence continues at coordinate 98,493 of SIAJ01000010.1, read as the reverse complement.
CATGCGCCAGCCGGTCATCGCGTAGCTCTTACTGGCCCCGCTGATCGTGATCGTGCGTTCACGCAGTTCGGGCCGCAAGGTTGCAATACACGTCGGCTTCGCGTCGCCGTAAGTGAGTTGCTCGTAGATTTCGTCGCTCAAGATCGTCGCGTTGGTGCCGAGCATCACATCCGCAATGGCTATCAGTTCCTCGCGGCTGTAGACGCTGCCCGTCGGATTGCTCGGCGAGTTGATCATCAGCATCCGCGTCTTCGGCGTGATGGCCGACTTGAGCTGAGCCGGCGACATCTTGAAACCGCTCGCAGCAGTTGTCGGGACGACGACCGCCTTCGCCCCGGTCATTTGCACGAGGTCGCTGTAGCTGACCCAATACGGTGCAGGAATGATAACCTCGTCACCGGGATTCAGCGACGCGGCCAGGGTGTTGTGAATCGAATGCTTGGCCCCGTTCGAGACGATGACCATGTCCGGCGTGCAATCGAAACCGTGATATTTCTTGTACCAGCGGCAGATGGCGGACTTGAGTTCCGGGATGCCATTCACGGGCGTGTAATGCGTGTGCCCGGCAGCAATGGCTTTTTCAGCGGCAGCGCAAATGTGCGGCGGCGTAGGGAAGTCCGGCTCGCCGAGGCTGAAGTCGAAGACTTTGATGCCGCTCGCTTTCATCTGGCGAGCTTTGGCCCCGGCGGCAAGCGTGGCGGATGGCAGAACGGACGAGGCTAAAGACGAGATGCGGATCATGCTCCCAATCACTCCGAATGGTGGTAGAACGAGACTCTATCGTATGTTGTAGTAGACATTCGCCTGATTAAAGATGTCGGCCAGGCCGTGGGGCCCGAAGCGAGGCAAGCTCTCGCTATGCAGTCTGATCGACTCGTGGTTCTTCCTCGCTTCGCTTCGGGCTCCGTTTTGACCCACCAGAATCGCAATTGCCAATGCACATCGCCCAGTTCGTTCACCGTTACCCGCCAGCACTGGGCGGAGCAGAAGCCTGGACGGCCCGGCTGAGTCAGCACCTCGCGACCAAGGGCCACAGCGTCACGGCGTGGACAACGACAGCCCTCGATCTCACCGCGTTTACGAAGCGAGGCAAGAGCGAAACAGCCGCCGGCATCGACCTTGAAGACGGCATCTCGGTCCGTCGCTATCGTCCCGAGTTTCGTTTTCCCGGTCGCAAGTTCCTGTTCAAGGCCCTATCGATGTTCCCTGTGCGTTCATGGCAGGCAATGACGGTGCCATGGACGCCCCTTTCGCTTCGCATGTGGCGCGACGCCGGCACAGAGGCCGGCCCGGTCGATGTGGTTCACGCACTGGCATTTCCTTATTCCTCGCTGGCGATGTGTGCTCTGCGTTTGGCACGAAAGAAAAATGTGCCGTTCGTCCTCACGCCGTTCCTGCATCTGGGTGATCTCAACCAACCGCGAAACTGGATTCGGCGAGCCTACACGTCGCCGCATCACGGTTGGCTGTTGAGGCAGGCCGGTCGTGTGATCGTGCAAACGTCCACGGAACGGGAAGCGGTTCGCAAGATCGGCGTGCCGGAAGAACGGATCGTCTTGCAGGGCCTCGGTGTCGATCCGGCCGAATGTACGGGGGGCAATCGCGAGGCCGCCCGGCATTCTTGGGGTGTTCGTCCAGATGAAATCGTTGTGGGTCACCTGGCCAACCTCAGCATGGAGAAGGGGAGCCTCGACCTGCTGGCTGCGACTAAAGAAGTGCAAATCGCCGGCCCGCCAATTCGGGTGGTGCTTGCAGGATCGGCGATGCCATCTTTCACGAGAGTTCGGAAGCACATACTGCCGATGGATGGCGTCGTGCGGACGGGACCATTGAGCGATCCACAACGGCGTGACTTCTTCGCCGGCATCGATCTCTTCGCGTTGCCATCAATCTCCGATTCGTTCGGCCTGGTGTTTCTCGAAGCCTGGGCGAATGGAGTGCCCGTCATTGGTTATCGAGCGGGCGGTGTCGTCGATGTGATTCGGCACGAGCAAGATGGACTGCTCGTGCCGTGCTTTGATATCGATGGCCTGGCTGACGCAATCCGTCGCCTGGCAAATGATCCGCAGCTTCGAGCGAGTTGGGGGAATGCGGGCAGAGAAAGACTCAATCGCGAGTTTCGTTGGAAGGACAAGTTGGCGATTGCTGAGGGAGTTTTGACTGAAAATTCGAGTTCGTGAAAGAGGGAATGACTCTGGCGGAGGCTATCGCGGTCGTCGGAGCGCCGCCGGGTGTCTACTCCAACCGCTTGGATTATCCGATCGCCACGACTCTACGGTGAAGTAGGGCTGGATGCTCGGGCGGCAGGCCTGAAGCGATTCGGTTACGTAGTCTAGCATCGATCAGCAGGGTGGTAGAGGTCTTGGCAGTACTCCACAGGGCCAGATCGTCGGAGACTTGGAAAGAACGAGCTAGGAGATAACTCGAAAGACTCACTCCTCCCCCTTCGCTCCCGACAACCCATATTCATCCGCCTGTTTTTTAATCACCACCTTCGGGCTCGCCGGCACGGATCAATGCGACTTCAACTGGCTGGCCAACCGGTAGCGAGGCGACCACCTTCTGAAGTTCGAATCCTTCCCGGAAAGGCTTGCCGCCGACTGTAATCAGGATGTCGCCTACCTTTAGGCCGCCTTTCTCGCCTGGCGTGGCAGTAGGCACACTCCGTGTGGCGCCGTGCGCCTCACGGCACACGGAGTGTGCCTACTACTCTTTGAGGTCAAGAGAGTGGTAGAATAGACTTCGTCCTTTTATGCGTCTGAGTCAAATATCGCCAGGCTTCGGCCGGGCGGATCAGGCCGGTTCTGCTGATCGGAGCGTGTTCATGGGATGCCGGTACTGGTCGATGATCGTGAGTCTCTGTGCTTTTTCGTCCGGCGTCCTCGCTGCCGATCCGATTTCATTCCGCAAGGAGATCGCACCCATTCTCGAAACACATTGTGTTGGCTGCCATTCCGGAAAGCTGCCGAAAGGGGATTTGGATCTCACCAATTCCAAGAGGCTCTACGAAGGCGGTGCGAACGGCCCGGCCCTAGAGCCGGGCAGCGCAGCCAAGAGCAGAATGATTCGGCTGCTCCACGAAAAAAAGATGCCGCCCAAGACGCCCCTCGCGGCAACGGACATTGCACGACTATCACGCTGGATCGATGAGGGGGCCAAGTGGGAAGGCGGGTCACTTCAACTGCCTGCGAAGATTGAGCCGGCCAAACGAGCCGGACTGGACTGGTGGTCGCTGCAACCGATTCGTCGGCCTGCGGTGCCTATCCCGACCGTACAAGGCTGGACGGAAAATCCGATCGATGCCTTCGTGAAATCCGGCCTAGAGAAGAAAGGCCTGAAGCCCAACGCGGAAGCAGATCGACGTACCTTGATTCGTCGCGTGACCATGGACCTGACGGGTTTGAGGCCAAGGCATGAGGAAGTGGACGCGTTTATCCACGACACTTCGCCCCTCGCTTATGAACGGCTCGTAGATCGTCTGCTCGGGTCGCCGGCATTTGGCGAACGATGGGCACGACACTGGCTTGACGTGGTCCGTTTTGCGGAAAGCAACGGCTACGAAGTGAACACGCTACGGACCAACGCCTGGCCGTATCGCGATTGGGTGATTCGCGCGTTCAATCGTGACCTGCCGTTCGATCAGTTCGTTCGCGAGCAACTTGCAGGCGATACTGTGTCGGGTGCGGATGAGCTATCCCAGGCCGCCACGGGTTTTATCGTCGGCGGGGCACACGATCTGGTTGGCAACTCGACCGAGGAAGGCAAACGGCAACAGCGCTCGGACGATTTGTTCGACATGGTTTCGACTACTTCGACAGCTTTTCTCGGGCTCACGACCGGATGCGCACGCTGCCATGATCACAAATTCGACCCGATCGCTCAGCGCGATTTCTATAGGATGGAAGGAATCTTTGCCGGCGTGGATCACGCGGAGCGGCCGATTCGCCTGGCATCGGTCCTTCCTCAGCCTGCTGAACTGAATCAGATTCGCGAACGCTTGCTCGTGCTGAATCGCCAGATCGACGCGGCAGAACCCATCGCCGTTCCAACCAACAAGGGCACACCCAGACTCCATCGTGATCCTCTCAATTCGCGGCGAAACGTCGAGCGATTGCAGCCAATCGAGGCGAGATTCATTCGCTTCACGGTGAACACAACAAATGACAATGCGCAGCCATGCATCGATGAACTGGAGATTTTCACGGAGAAAGCCAGCGATGGCAACATTGCCTTGGCAACAGCAGGAGCGAAGGCGACTGCTTCGTCCGAGTTTCCGAATTCGTCGCTGCACAAGATTCTGCACCTCAACGACGGCATCTACGGTAATTCGAAGAGCTGGATCTCGGACCAACTCGGCGAAGGCTGGGCACAGATCGAACTGCCGAGGCCCGCAACGATTGCACGAATCGTCTGGGGTCGGGATCGCGAACAAAAATATCGCGATCGGACGGCAATGAGCTACAAGATCGAGATTTCATTGGACGGCAAGATCTGGTCCCCGGTCGCGGGTTCGTGGGATCGAGGCAAGGCCTCCACAGTCAATCCCGACCTGACGCGACTCGTGAGTGAGCGAGACTCGCTTCAAGTTCGTCTTGCACTCCTGGATAAGCCAATCACCGTTTATGCCGGAAACTTTCGCACGCCGGAGCCGACGCATTTTCTGAAGCGTGGCGACGTGATGGACCGGGCCGAGGTCATGGTCCCCGGAACGATTAACGGCATCGGACCGGCAATGACGCTTCCCGCGAACGCGACAGACGCGGAACGGCGGAACGCACTCGCCTCCTGGCTGGTTTCGCCAGAGAACCATTTACCGACCCGAGTGATGGTCAACCGCCTCTGGCAGAATCACTTTGGCCAAGGGCTCGTTCGCACGCCGAGCGATTACGGCTTCAACGGCGATCGACCGTCGCATCCGGAGTTGCTCGAGTGGCTTGCTTCCGAATATCGAGCCAACGGCGGCTACATGAAGCCGCTGCATCGGATGATTTTGCTGTCCAAGACTTATCGCCAGTCGAGCTTGATCGATCCCGCGCAAGTGTCGATCGATGCGGAGCACAGAATGCTCTGGCGATTTGAATCTCGCCGCATTCAGGCCGAGGCGATTCGAGATTCGACGCTACAGGTGTCCGGCTCGCTGAACCGCGTGGCCGGCGGACCTGGCTATAACCTGTGGACTTACTCAAACTACGTGACCGTGTACGCACCGAAACCCATCCTGGGTCCAGATGAATTTCGTCGAATGATCTACCAGTTCAAGCCGCGTGCGCAGCAGGATGGTGCGTTCGGAGCGTTCGATTGCCCGGACGCGACCGCGACGGTGCCGCGGCGAACGACATCCGTCACCGCGTTACAGGCCCTCAATCTGCTCAACGACAAGTTCATGTTCGATCAAGCGGAGAAATTCGCCAAGCAGATTGAGTCACTGACGAAAGATGAGGAAATGCAGGTAAAAACTGGCTTTCGTCTTGCGTTTCAGCGTGACCCCTCGCCTCGGGAATCTCAGGCCGCCGTGAAGCTGGTGCAGTCTGCCGGCCTGGCGAATTTCTGCCGGATGCTGCTGAATACGAACGAGTTCGTGACTCTGGAGTAACGGATGTTGCCTCTGTCTCATGTGGGCCGGTCGCTGTTGAATCGCCGGGATTTCCTGTCGCACACGGCAACGGGGCTTAGCGGCATCGCCCTGGCAAGTCTGTGCGCTGCCGAGGTTCGATCGACGATGCCCCACTTCACGCCCCAGGCCAAACGAGTCTTGCACATTTTTTGCTCGGGGGCGTGCAGTCACCTGGACACCTGGGACTATAAGCCCGAGTTGATCCGGCGGCACGGCAGTCCGCTGCCGGGCATCGACAAGCTGGTGACGTTTCAAGGCGAGAACGGCAACCTGACTCGTTCGCCATACGAGTTCAAACCGCACGGTAAAACAGGGAAATACATCTCTAATCTGGTTCCCCAACTCGCGGAACTCGTCGATGAGATGTGCTTTGTTCACTCGATGACGGCGAAAGCCAGTTCACACGGGCCTGCCGAATCGCAGATGAACACGGGCTTCACGCTCGAAGGTTTCCCCTCGGCCGGGGCCTGGGTGAGTTACGCGTTGGGCTCCGAAAATCAGGACCTGCCCGCCTACGTGGCCATCCCCGATCCACGTGGAATTCCCCAGATTGGCCCACTGAACTGGGGAAGCGGATTCTTGCCTGCCGCCTATCAGGGGACGGCATTCAACGCCGATAAGCCGATCGCGAACCTCAGGCCGGCACGAACAGTCGATGCAAAATCCGAACTGGCCTCACGCGACTTTCTCAAGCTGCTCAACGAAGAGCATCTCAAGCACAATCCCGCGGATGAAGGTCTCGCAGCCCGAATCGCGTCGTACGAATTGGCCGCCAAGATGCAGTTGAAGGCCGCGGAAGTGGCCGATCTTTCGAAGGAAACCAAAGCGACCCATACGGCCTACGGAACTCAGCACAAGAACCCAAACCAAGCTGGCTTCGCGAAGAATTGTCTGTTGGCCAGGCGACTGCTGGAAAAGAATGTCCGCTATGTGCAACTCTTCAACGGGGCCTACGCAATGGGCGAAGGCGTCGGCAACTGGGACGGCCACAAGCAACTGAAAACGGACTACGACAAACACGGCCCGATTCTGGACGGCCCACTCGCTGCACTGTTGAAGGACCTGAAGAGTAGGGGGCTTCTCAGCGATACGCTGGTCGTCTGGTCCACGGATTTCGGCCGTATGCCGACATTCCAGAAAGGTGCCCAGGGCCGCGATCACAATCCGAAAGGCTTCACCGTCTGGTTCATGGGCGCAGGAGTCAAACCCGGCTTCAGCTATGGGGCCACGGACGAATTTGGCCACAAGTCGATCGATAAGGTCTCAACGATCTACGACTTCCACGCGACCATTCTGCACCTGCTCGGCCTCGATCACGAAAAACTGACCTACTACCACAACGGCATCGCACGCCGATTGACGGACGTGCATGGGCATGTGATCAAGGACATTTTGCTGTGAGTGTTGGCCGGTCGAGTTGAAAACCTGAGCAATAAGAGCTTACCTCGAAGTCGTCACCTTTTTTCGAGTGGTCTCACAACTTCGTCTGCGATTCGGCGTTACGACTGCAGTGCAGTGCAAGGCATTCGAACCACATTGGGGGCAAGGCCCGCTCTCAAGTGTTCGACGTTCCAGGTCACCAACATTGGGACCGACGGGCCATTGGCTCCCGCATACTGGGCAATCCAGGATGAATCCGTTCACCGAAGTTCCTTTGTAAATTGTTCCGACTCGTCAGTGCTCGGCCGGGCCGCCGGGCCGTTTTTTGGGGTCGAACCCCTTGAAGCCACGACAAGTATATACACTCCATCGACCGACCGCGTGGCCATTCTCGCGATAAACCACGATCCTGGGCTCATCGATCGATGCAAATGCATGGGCAACTCCGATCCGTGGGTCGCCCAGGCCCGCAAACAGGAACGTTCTCCCTCGGAACGCTTGCGCGTCGTCGATCGGGTTCGGATGCCAGAACTCGTACTGACTGTGACGGTCGATCCCAAGAAACAGGCCAATCGTGTACGCTTGTGGATGACCCTCGGCGTAGAACCCAAGCAACCCAGGCTCATCCCAGCGGAAGCCGACCAGCACGGGATCTTGACCTTCGGCTTTTTGGATCTCTGCTCGAATCGAATTCAATTCGGCGCCCATGTACTTCCACCCCTTGAGACGCGAGGCCGGGTCAAGAGTGCGAATAGGCGTCGGTTTCGCAAGCGTTTCCTGGGCGACATACGGCCCAACGATCAACATGGGGATTCGCGTATCGTGAGCAAGGAGCGTGGCCAAGGCACCAATTGCGATCGTGAAGCCCATCCCCCAACGCACCAATCGTCGCGTGAAGGGATTGGGCGATCGCAGGATCTCAAGAATCAATGCTCCAACGAGAACCGCACCCGAGACGTATCCGGCCGCAGGCCAATTGATTTGGCCCGTTGCCTTGAAGCTCGACGCACCGAACACGGCAAATGTCGGAACGCACATCCACCACAGGAAGCGAGCCGAGGTCGGTGTCTGTCCCCAGGGGCGATAGCGAATGACAGCAGCGATCAGGCAGATGAACCAGAAGCCCAGGAGCACTCCAGCCTGCCCGGCCGCGAATTGCAAGGGCCCGAAAGGACGGAAGCCCGTGTTCTTTTTCGATTCGACAATGCCTGCTTGCACGGCCACGTGGCGAAACGTGACCCAATCGTGTTCGCTGTTCCAGTACAGCACGGGCAAAGCGCTTAACCCTGCCATGGCGACCATCACCCAGAAGCCGGGCCGAAAAAGTAATCGGCGATATTCGGGCGTGAACAGCAGGAATAGGCCGGCCGAGAATAGCCACAGGCCCATCGTGTACTTGGCAAGAATGCCGAGTGCGACGATGAACCCCACCACCGGCCAGGCCCATTGTTTGCCGTCAACGATTGCCCAGCGTCCCACCACCACGGCCCAGGCCCACAGGCACAAGTAGGGCGAATCGATCGTCATGATGATCGAACTCACGCTGATTGGTGGAAGCGTGAGAGCAACCAGGACAACCGCGAGCCCCAAGCGATCGTTCCGGAAGGATTGGTAGGTCAGAACGTAGAGTGCGGTCAGCAGCCCCGAGCCGAACAAGACGGCAGGCAATCGAACAGCCGGCATCATCGTCCCATGTATCGAGAGTGCGGTGCCGCCGAACACCTCACATCCCGCCCGAATGATCCAGGCAATCAGCGGCCCCTTGCTGTAGTAGCTCCAATCGAGGTGCCGGGACCAATCCCAGTAGTGGGCTTCGTCCGGCGCTAGGTCGTAGGGACAGAGGAAGAAAAGGTAGAGGATTCGGAAGAGGGTAACGACGAGAATCACCGCGACCGCCAGTTTGCGATGCCAAACAGAGCGACCCTCCGATACGCTGGATTCGAAAGCCACGAAAACTCCGGGACCGAGAAACAAACCGCCCTTGTAGAGTAAAATGGGATGACTGGTCAAGGCCGGTCGAGAAATATCGGGCAGCGTAACTAAACTGCTGGGGGCTTCGCTTTGTAGCATCGCAAACCGCTGGTTCGATCTACTTCAATTACCCAAAGCGGATCGAACCAGCGGGTCACTTGGATATAGCCGATCGGTCTTGTAGGACGCGCCAAATGTGTAGCGGATGCACTACGGCTTCCCTTTCGGCTCCCCCTTGGGTGGCTCGACGGGCGGCACATCCTTTAACTCCAGGGTCTTGACTTGCTTTGTCCTGAGATCGACTACGCGAATTCGGTGGGCGTTCGTGTCGGCTACGTAGAGCGTATTTCCGATGATGCTCAGACCAGTTGGTTCATTGAACAGCGGTTCCTGTCCCTTTTCCGCTGGCCCGCCCAGGAAGGTCTTCACTTCGCCGGTCCTCAATTCGATGGTCTTAATCTTGCTGTTGTACGTGTCCGCCACAAAGACCATGCCGTCGTCGTAGGCGATGCCTACGGCGTGTTGCATCTTGGCCTCGCGAGTCTTCCGCTCGGTGGGATCGGCCACTTGCCCGGGCCCGTCGCGGTCGCCGAATTCGAATAGCCCCCGACCGACAAGTGTTTCTACCTGCCCTTTGCCATCGAGAGGCAGACGGCGGATTGCGCTCACTTCACAGTCGGCGACGTACAAGTACTTGCCGTCGCTACTCAGACCGCTCGGCTGAGCGAAAACGGCGGTGGCGGCAGGGCCATCCAAGAGGTTTTCCTGCCCGGTGCCTGCAATCGGCATGACGGTTTTTTTTCGCAGGTTCAACTCCCAGATTTGGTGGCTACCGGCCATAGCAATGAACAGACGATCGCCATCTAGCCAGAGATCCCAGGGACTGTTCAACGGACGTTCAAGTGCCGGCCCGCCAATGCTCTTGAGGATTGGTGCCTGGCGGCCCGTACCTGCGATAGTTGTAACCGTGCGCGCCTTCAGGTCCAAACGGCGAATCGTGTTATTCTTCCGGTCTGCAACATAAATAACGTCGCCCGTGACGGCCATTCCCTGCGGGTCGTCGAATTGGGCCTTATCGAACGGGCCGTCCTTGTTGCCAGGCTGGCCCGTCCCCGCGATGGCAAGAGCCTTGCCGTTCAGGTCGGTAACGACGATGCGGTGATGGGTGCTGTCAGCGATCAGAAGGCGTTGAGCCTTCGAATCGGCCACGACTTTGCCGGGGAAGTACAAGGGGGTGTCCTCCCGGTCGCGGAACTTCGACGTGTCGAAACGCAGAGGGGTTTCGTTGAGGGTCTTGTTTTTACGGTGCGTCTGGACCAACCGAGCGATCGTCCGGTCAATCTCCTTCGGGTCAAAGTTTGTCTCACTCGCTCGCACGCCGACAAGGTTACCATCGGGATCGATCACAAGAATGGTCGGCCACCAGGCCGCCCCGTAGGTGTTCCAGATCTTCAAGTCGGCGTCATTGACCACAGGATGCTTGAGTTCGTAGCGCAGGATGGCCTTACGAATACTGTCAGAGTTTTTCTCATTTTCGAACTTGGCCGAGTGGATGCCGATGACGACGAGTTGGTTCTTGTATTTTTCCTCCAACCGCGCAAGCTCGGGCATGATGTGCATGCAGTTGACGCAGCATAGCGTCCAGAAGTCCAGGAGGACGACCTTGCCGCGCAGTTCTATCAGCTTGAGTGGTCTACCGGTATTGAGCCAGGCGACGCCACCATCAAGTTCCGGCGGCGGTGCTCCAAGCTTGAGTTGCGTGCCCTTTTTTGGCTCTTGTGCTTGCACGCTGAACACCGGATTGCAGACCGGTAACGCGAGAGCAATCACAAGGCTGACTATCAAAGTGAGAGGACCCCACTCACGCATGGTCCAGTAACGGCCATGGGATTGGTAGGCCGGGGTGTGGAGAGGGAATGAGGTAGGTGCTGGCATGGAGTTCATCTCCCCTAGTGATACGTCAGGAGCAACCCCGACGTTTGCGACCGCCGGAGATATCCGCGAATTACAATGAGTACTGGTTCTGCGCGGCCAGTCTTACTTGGCGTGATTGCAGTCGCCGATGGGAGTGGATACTTTCGAATCACATCGGACAGAGCCATTATCCGAACTCCATGGGACTTCGATACCTTGCACAGAGTCTATTAATCAATTATCCCCGATTAATACCTCGAAGCAAGCGATTTTTCTACGCTTTTGTAACGAGAAGCCGCGGTGCAGCCATGAGTTCGATGAAAATGGCCGGTGTGACATGGATGGAAACAGTCGCGGCAATGAACTTGCTGACGGCTGGACCTGCGACCAGCCGATGAACACGGAAAAGCTGTGGATGAAAGCGGAGTGCTAGGCTTGAGCTAATGTTCGGCTTCACGCGGCCGTGACTCAAAAGCCGGCATGAACGAGGAAACGTGCCAGAACCATGTGATGCCCGGCACGCTCATCGTAGGCTCACTCCCGCACCAAATCCTCCACCAGCTTCGCAATCACCTCATGCGTTAACGCGAAAGCAATCGCCCCACGGCTAGCAGGGTGATTCTTGCTCGCCTTGATTCGTTCCACACGGATCAGGTTGCGGCCATGGAATCGCACCTCGTAATACTGCACGAAATCGCCGTTGCTGGGCGGGCCTTCGCTCCGCAGCATGGCCACCTGGTGAACGCGATCTACTTCGACCAGGCGAAGTGGTTCCATCAGGCCGGTCACTCGGCTTGCGGCGGCTTTGGCCTGGGATGTCAGGGCGTCCGCGTCCTCGGCAACAGGATTATCACGCGTGAGTTGCAATTCAAGAATTCGGCAACCTACTGAATCCACACGCTCGGCCGTGAGGCACGCGGTCCAGCCGTGCTCGGGTAGTGGGAAGCGCTCGCTGGGCCGGTCCTCCCCGGCCGATGCCCATTCAGCGAGTCTTGGCAGGAGTGTTTCTCTTAGAGTCATCGGGGTCTCCGATTGTTTTTTGCATGTGTTCCGAACCGTCAAAGGAAATCAAAGTGCCTTTACCGTCGATCACCGTCTCCAAGTGAACCGGGCGGGCCCACAGCTTGTGGATATGGACGAGCACATCGCGGGCATGGTTCAGTTTCAAATCAATTCCGTTGAACTCGTGCTTCAATAGTAGCTCGCCACGGTTCCGGAAGTTGCCGTTCAGCACATAAATCCACGGTTTGCCAAAGTTGGTCAAGCTGAATAACAATCGCTGCTTGATCTTCTGGAACTCTCGCGATTCGATCACGTAGTTCTGAGTTTGATCGGCATAATTGAAGCTGAACATTTTGTGCCGGGCACAAAACTCGGGCGTCAGGTAAGTATCAATAAACGTAATGTCGTTATGGACCTTGCGGACTTCGAAGATCTTTTGGCGTCCCAAACCCAGCTGCTTGTCCCACTTACTCTTCGCGTTCAGATCGTCACAGTCGTCGTACTCGGGGCCAAATCTTCCGGTATTCCAGCGTTCTTCCACGTCGCGAAGCAGTTCGATGCCGAGCTTGTACGGGTTGAGCCGCCCGCCGCTTGTTGCCATCGTTCCGGAATGATGGTCGGCATAGTCGATCAACTCGGACGGGGCCAATGCCTTGGTCGTCATGATGGTGCTGTGCCAAAAGCTCGCCCAGCCCTCGTTCATGATCTTCGTCTGCGCCTGCGGATAGAAGTAATAAGCCTCGTCCCGGACGATGGATAGCACGTCCCGCTGCCAGCTATGCAGCGGGGCATGCTCGATCAGGAAGAGGAGAACGTCCTTCTCAGGCCGTTCGGGGAAATTCATCTCGGGAGGCTTGGACTTCTGTTTGCGAGCCTCCGCCTCTTGAGCCCTCAGCACTTCCGGAGGATTAATGTAATCCTCCATGTAGTCCTTGCTCTTGAAGCGGTTCGGCTCCACTTCTTCCTGGCTCTGTTCATTGAAATCGAAACGTGACCCTTCCGGCCGACGGCGAATCGCGACGGAGTGGATGTCGATCAAATCGTCGATCGACTGGCAGCGATCCATGAACGCCTCGACATCGTCCTCGCCAAAGCGTTCCGCGTAGCGTCGGATTCGAGCACCATGATTGGCGATCTCGTCCATCATCTTGCGCGTGGTATGTGCGAAGTAGGCGTTGTTCTTGAAGAAGTCGCAGTGGCCGTACACGTGGGCCATCACCAGCTTTTGATCCACAGTGTGGTTGCAACGCATCAGGTACGCGTAGCAAGGATCGTTATTGATCACCATCTCGTAGATTTTGGACAACCCGTAATCGTAGCTCTTTTTGAGTTCCTCGTAGGCCATGCCAAACGACCAGTGCGGATAACGGGTGGGGAATCCGCCATACGCAGCGATCTCGTTGAGGTCATCGGCATCGACGACTTCGAAGATCGTCTCGTAGAAATCCAGGCCGTAATCGCGTGCGTAGCCTTCGATCTCGTCCTTCAGGACGCGGAGGTGCGGCGGGAGATTCGTGTTGAAGAACATGGCGCGACCCTCGCGGCCGGACACTTCTCGGCCTCTGGAGTCATTTTACCGGCTGGACCATCGGTAAAGAAAGGGCAAGATGAACGAGAAAGCCCACGGACGCCAAGATGTGCGTTACCAATGGCTGCGGTCCGTGGGCTTTCTTCGCGGGTTCGTTATCCCTTGAGCATCTCGTCGTGCCTCATGCCGCTCGGGGGTACATCCGCTTTGCGGCAATTCGCCAGGGCCGTGACGGCACCGGCGTGCTGCTCCTGATCGTTATCTTCCCACTCAATGCTCACGGCGCCATCGAAGCCGACGCGGTTCAACTCGATGAAGATATCTTCAAGCGAGTTCGCGTCCCGGGCCGTGCCTGCCGTGACGAAATTCCAGCCGTTATCGCGATGGCCCATGGGACGATGCCCGCCAAGCCGGCCGGCCCGGGTGTGCTCGCGAGCCACCCAGACGCCCTTCACGTGGGCACAGTGAATGAACTCCGGGAACTCTCGGATGAACTGGACCACCGAGACGTTTTGCCATTCCAGGTGTGAACCGTCCAGGTTAAAGCCGACCACGCCTTCGTAGCCCTTCTTGCACATGAAATTGATGTAGTCGCCGGCACTTTCGATATCGCCCATGGCTCGTTCGCTGGGGTGACACTCGAGATCGAATGTTACGCCGTATTTCTTGCATTCGTCCCAGACCGGGCCGAAACGCTCGACGATCAATTCCAGACTCACATCGCGGACATCCGGGATTGCGTGGCCATCCATCGAGGTCGGTAGCGGCGGAAAGAGGAACCAGTGGCTCCAGCAACCGGCAGGCGAGCCGACGAAGCCGGGCAGGGCGACCTTGCGGCCTTGCAGTTTGCTCATGTGCCCGGCCAGACGAACGCAGGCAAGCAGGTCCTTCTGCGATTGTTCGTGGATCAACTTGCCGACATTTGCTGGAACGAAGTAGGGGTCGGTTCGTGGGGGAGAGTTCCCGGCATCACGCCAGGCTTTGTAGAGCTTACGGGCTTCGGTGTTGCCCCCCTGAAAATTTAGCGACTTGGCTGAAGGCTCATCCCCCAAGCACTGGCCCTGCAAGTGAGTGGCGATGGTGAAGATCTCCAGGCCATGTTTCTTGGCGAGGTCCACTCTCTGCTTGGCGTAGGCGGCGGCACCCGCGTCCGTATCGCACTGACGCAGATCGAGTTCCCAGGAGGCTTCCTCCCAGCCATCGAAGCCCGAATCCGCAACAAATTTGACCCACGGATCGTAAGGCATGTTGCCAAACTGCCCGCGAACCAAACCGATTTGATGGTAAGAACCCTTGCCGTAGTGATGCTTGGAAGTTTGCTTGAAACCCATTGGAGAGGCCCTTCGATTCGAGTATTGATCGTGTGTGGAAGAGTGTACGCGAGGAAGGGCCGACAGCAAGCCGCCCGCTCACAGAGCCACGACCGTAAGGGAGTGGAAGGCTTGACCGCTCCCTTACGGTCGCGGCTCCGTTTAAACCGGTTCCGCCGTCACCTCTGTGCATTCAGCATCTTTACATATTCCCGCATCCATGCCGGGCTGTCGTGCCAGGTGCGGGCCGTGACCAGGTTGCCGCTCACCACGACTTCGCGATCGACATAGGTGCCGCCGAAGGTCTCGATGTCCAGCTTGCACTTGGCCACCGTCGTCGCAACTTGGCCCTTCAGCACCCCCGCCGCCGCCAAGATTTCGATGCCGTGACAAACGGAGGCCACGGGCTTGTCCCACTCGAAGAACTGTTGCGTTAAACGAAGCAGGTCCGCGTCGTAGCGCAGGTACTCCGGAGCCCGGCCGCCGCTGACGACCATGCCGGCATACTCCATCACCGTGACTTCGCGAAAGGCCACGTCCGCGGCCAGCTTGTAGCCGGGAGTTTCCACGGTAATATCCCAGTCCGGGTGCCGCTCGTGCTGCACCATGTGGTAGACTCGTTTTTCAGGCCCAGCGACACGGACCGTGTATCCCTCCTCCCGCAGGCGGAAAAGGGGATAAAACGTATCCAAAACCTCGGCCGCGTCGCCGATCACCAATAGGACGTTCCCCTTGCTCATAACACTCTCTCCCACGTAAGTTGAATGAGTATGAACGAGATTCTATCGCTGGCCAACACAAGTGTGACCATCGAGTTCCAAGGACTCGCCCGCCAGAAGGCGGGTCGTTCGGAGTTGGCCATTCCAGGCCAAACCTTGGCTCAGTTGCTCGATCATGTTGGACGCACCTGTCCGGGCTTGTCCGGCTTGCTAAACGACGATGGGTCGATCTCGCGGAAATAACTCATCTCGTTGGGTGGCACCCACTTCGTGACGACCCAGCGACCATCGTACCGACGGGAACAAGGCTTTTCATTCTCGGTGCCGACGCCGGCAAATGAAGTGTGGACAGTTCAGCCAATTTGAGGCTGGGTGCCATAGGGCATTCGGCAATGCGACTCGCATGTCCATCACGGTGAAGCCAGACTCTCGCTCCGTTTGCTGCCGACAATCAACTGCTGGACGACTTTTGGAACCGAATGGACATCGCACTGGTCGATCAACGATTCTGGCAGGGAACGGGATAGGTCGCCTCGCACCCGTCGGGCCGACGACACAGCCATCCCAGAAGACCTGGAGGAGTTTCCAGCATCGTAGTGACAACCGATAGTCCGACGCAAACGGGCCAATGTTCTCACCTCCGGCTAGACTCTCTTCACTTCCGCTCCTCCTACGACAATCGAACCGCACATGCTCCGAAATTGTTTCATCGCCAGCGTCTGCCTTGTCGGAACTGTCCCGTGCCTGGCCATCGACCCGACTGTCGCCAAGCCACCAGTTGCAAAGGTGGTTCCGTACAAGACCGAGTTGCATGGCGACACGCTGATCGATCACTATTATTGGCTGCGCGAAAAGAAGAATCCGGAAGTGCTTGCCTACCTGAAGGCGGAGAACGAGTACACTGCCGCCGTCATGAAGCCGACGGAAGCATTTCAAGAGCGGCTCTACAAGGAAATGCTCGGCCGGATCAAGCAGTCGGACGTGACCGTGCCGGCGTTCGAGAACGGCTTCTGGTATTACACTCGAACGGAAGAGGGCAAGCAGTACGCGATTCACTGTCGGCGCAAAGGAAGCATGGACTCGCCGGAAGAAATATTCCTGGACGGCAACGAGATAGCTGCGGGAAAGAAGTTCTTTGGGTTAGGCGATGTCCATGTCAGCGACGATGGCACGCTCGTGGCCTACGTGGCGGACTTCTCGGGGTTTCGCGAGTATTTCGTCACCGTGAAGGATCTACGCAATGGCAGGTTGATCGAGGAGCGATTTGTCCAGTCGCCGAATATCGAGTGGGCGGCCGACAACAAAACGCTTTTCTACGTGACGGAAGACGACGCCAAACGGCCGCACAAACTTTGGCAGCACTCCCTGGGCCAGCCAAAAGAAAAAGACGTTCTGGTCTTCGAAGAAAAGGACGAATTGTTCACGCTGCAGCTCAATCGCTCGCGCGACAACAAGTACCTGTTTCACACTTCGGAAAGCTCAACGACATCCGAGCAGGCGTTTCTGCCAGCCGACAAACCCACGGGTGAATGGAAAGTCATCCGCCCGAGAGTGGAAGGGCACGAGTATACTGCCGACCATCGTGATGGCAAATTCTACATCCGCACGAACACGGACAAGGCAACCAACTTCAAGGTTATGACCTGTCCAGCGACCAAGACCGATGCAGGCGAGTGGAAGGATCTATTACCGTACAACTCGAAAATCCTGGTTAACAGCGTCAGCATGTTCAAGGATTTTGCCGTGATCGGCGAGAGCGAAGGCGGGTTGACCGAACTTCGCGTGTTCGACTTCGCGGGCGGAGCGAACCATCGGCTGATTTTCACCGAGCCAGTTTACGATGTCTCGATGACCGACAATCCGGACTTCGCCGCCAGCTCGTTTCGATTCCAGTACACATCACTCGTGAAGCCCGATTCGATTTTCGAATACGACCCGAGCAAGAAAAAAAGTCGGCTACTCAAGGAGACGCCGGTTCTGGGCGGCTACGATGCGACGAAGTACCAGTCGGAACGCATTCTTGCGACAGCTAGCGACGGCACGAAAGTGCCTATTTCGCTCGTGTATCGCAAGGGAATCGAACGCGACGGCAAGGCTCCGCTCTTGCTGTACGCCTATGGTTCCTACGGCTACACGTTGCCGGTGGATTTCGAATCGAGCCGCTTGAGCTTGCTCGATCGCGGGGTGATCTACGCTCAGGCTCACATTCGAGGCGGCAGCGATATGGGCCGCGAATGGTACGACAACGGCAAGCTAATGCACAAGAAGAACACGTTCACGGACTTCATCGCCTGTGCGGATCATCTCGTAAAGGAGAAGTATTGCAGCCGGGATCGGCTGGCGATCCAGGGGGGCAGTGCAGGGGGCTTGCTTATCGGCGCGACGGTCGCCTTGCGGCCGGACGTCTGCAAAGTCGGCGTGTTGCAAGTCCCGTTCGTCGACGTCATCAACACGATGCTCGACGAGACCCTTCCGCTGACCACGCAAGAATTCCTCGAGTGGGGTAACCCCAAGCAAAAGCCCGCGTACGAGTACATGAAGAGTTACTGCCCGTATTCGAACATGACGAAGCGTGACTACCCCTCGATCCTGGTGACCACTTCACTGAACGACAGCCAGGTGATGTACTGGGAACCGGCCAAGTACGTGGCCAAAATGCGGGCGATGAAGACCGACAAGAACCCGTTGCTATTCCGCTGCAACATGGACGGCGGCCACGGGGGTTATTCGGGCCGATACGAGAAGCTGAAAGAACAGGCGTTCGTGTTCGCGTATGTGCTCGATCAGATCGGGGTGAAGGAGTGAATTCTCAATCTGCTTTCTCCCCCCTCTCCGTTTCGAGCGAGGGGGAGAGGTCTTCCGAGTCGTGCGTCAAAACCCCTCTCCCCAGCCCCCTCCCCGAAGTGCAGGGTGGGCACAAGAGAGCAGCCAAAACCGCCGGCATCGTTTTATGTGGCGGCAGAAGCAGCCGCATGGGCCAGCCGAAAGCGTGGCTGCCGTTCGGCGACGAGGTGCTTCTGCAACGGGTCGTTCGGATTCTGCGCGAGGCGTTCGATCCCCTCGTAGTCGTTGCCGCCCCCGATCAACGACTTCCCGCATTGCCGGATTCGGTCATCGTGGCCCACGATGACCGCGAGTATCTCGGCCCGCTCAACGGCCTCGCGGTTGGGTTGACTGCGCTTCAGGGTCGAGCTGAGATCGCTTATCTCTCGTCGTGCGACGTGCCTTTTCTCAGGGTGGATTTCGCGGCACGAGTCGTGGACCGTCTCGGCAACTCCTCGATCTGCATGCCCGACGTCGGCGGTTACAAGCACCCATTGGCAGCGGCTTATCGAGTCGATGTTTTACCTCTCGCCTGCGAATTGCTTGATACGGGACGTCTTCGTCCAGTGTTTCTGACCGAAACGGTGCCGACGCGATTTCTGCTTGCCGAGGAGTTCGCGGACATCGATCCGGAGTTGCTATCGTTGAGAAACGTGAACTCGTCTGAAGAGTACGAAGCGGCACTTCGGGAATTCTCTCACGCTCCCGCAGGTCCTGCTTGACCTGCTTTCTTCGGCAACATCGGCTGGCCATTCTCGTCGATCAGCATGGCAACCGGCAGTCGGGCGGATGGTGTTGCGGCAGGTGCAGGGGCTGCCTTCGGTGCGGAGGTGCCTGACGGCACGGTTCCTTTTTTGGCCGGTTGATGGTCTACCAGGAATAACGCTCCTCCGGCGATCAAGAGGAATGAGGCCGAGGCGATTATGGCAAGAATTGCTGTTACTAGTTCCACCGCCGACAGAGGAAAATCGGCCCACGATGCGGCCACGAACCATCGTGAAACCAAAACGACCGCAATCGCCAGCACCAGAGGCACCAAGGCCCGATTCGCCCAGCGAACATGGTCCGTCGACCAGTTCCCTCGGACCCAGAGTGCCACCGCCAGGGATAAAATGCCGAGCACGACCACCGCTCGGATAATCACTCGTTGAGCAGTCCAGGGGCGAGCCTCGTCGGGAATCTCTTCGCCGAACCACCCGACGGCGAGCCAAACCGCAAGACCCGCGACAGCGAAACCGAATGTTCGATACCAGAATCTGGACAGCCCGCCGCGAACCCAGTGAGCAGAAATCAGTACAACCGAAAGTCCGAGCAACGCCAGAATCGCAGCCAGACGGGCCACGCGATCCGCATCGGCCCATGGCTTCAAGAAATCAGGGAGTTCTTCTGGGAAACCGCGAGCCACCGCGATTAGTGTGCCCGCGAAAAGACCAATCGAAATGGCGATCCAAATCGAGGGAGCAATTCCCCCGGCCTGCTTGGCGTGACGAAGTGCGGAAACCGCAAGGAAGCCCAGAAACAGCGCACCTGCCAGATACGCGATCTGATTGTTGTCGAGCCCGATGCCGAGGTACGCCCCGTAGTCGAACTCGGTGATCCCGGACATGGGAACCTCAATCGATAGCTTCGGCCCGTTCCTTGAATCCTTCCCGAACCTTCGCATTAAACAGTACGATCAGGCACCAGACGCCAACGAAGGCCAGGCCAAGATCCAGGGCAATTAGGAGCATGCCGAGCGGGCCAAACATCAGCAAGATAACGCTTGCAATAATGATGCCCGATGGCACATAGATGACGATCGCCATGCAAGACCCGATGATCGACCACGTATAGGACGTGAGGTCTTGCATGCGGGCGGCACCCAGGCACATGATGCTCCCGAAGGCAAACATCAGAGATGCCTGATACATGATGTCGACGCGAGGCCGAATGAACGGCCGCAAGGGATTGGCTTCGCAGAAGATGATCGGCCACACGCCATAGATGAACGTGGCCGTGGCCACAACGCAGCTAAAAAGCCCCAGTCGAAGCAGATAATTGGAGGGCAAAACCGTCTGGAACATGGCTGGGCCGATCTTACTCTTCGCGAACTTATCGCGGAGGCTGCCCAGTTGAATCTGTTGCTTGCCTTCTTCGCCGGATTCCTGGATGACCGAATAGGGATTGCTGTCGTACTCTTCTTCGTCCGGCTTCGGCGCCGGAGCAGTCACGCCGGCAACAGCGTATCCTCCAGCCTCATCCTCGGGTGCCTCTTCTTCAATCAAGACTGCCTTGAAGACGGCCTCGCACTTTGGGCAGCGAATTTTTTTACCAGGCGCAATGGCCTCGGCCCGCCGTAACGTCGCCTTGCATTCGGGACACTGATACTTCGCCATGAGGTAGATCCTGGGATGGGCCCAATCAACTATCTTTAAGTAATGTACCCACTCATTCTGGTTTCTGCCAGACACCAATCATGGCCGGCTGGCCCAGAACCTCGACTTCCATCTCTCGGGTGGCTTTCCAGTGCAGCGGCTTGATCGCTTCTCGTAGCACGTCGGGTTCAGAGACGAGGAACACGGCTCGCCCGCCCATCCGCAGCACACGATGGCATTCTTTTAGAGCCGCCCGATAGAGTGGGCCGATTTCCTCCGGCGATGCAAGTTGCTTGCCGAAAGGCGGATTGCAAACGA
Organism: Gemmataceae bacterium; assembly: GCA_009691845.1. Taxonomy (GTDB): domain Bacteria; phylum Planctomycetota; class Planctomycetia; order Gemmatales; family Gemmataceae; genus SIAJ01. The sequence continues at coordinate 77,560 of SIAJ01000010.1, read as the reverse complement.
TCCGGTCCACGCTCTCTCTGGCCAAAGGCAATCGCCGAGCATCCCAGTGACAAAGCATGGCAGGGCCAACGCGATGCAGATTCGAGTTTGCCGCTCGCAACATGCTCATCTCACGGTCGCCGCCCCAGGTTTCCACACGGCCCGCCTTCCGCGTCTTGCTGAGTTCAATCTGCTCGGCAAGAATCGTGCCCGCTCCGCACATGGGATCGAGCAGAATATCCCCAGGCGCAGCTCCAGCGAGTCGCACCATCGCCGCCGCCATAGTGGGTCGAAGCGACGCGGGCAAATGCTCAACCTTATAGGGACGATGCCGCATGGTCTTGTCCGAAAGTCGCAGCCCGCAAACGGCCTGTCGGCCGCGAATCGTCAACCAGATTTCGACGGTCGCATTCTCCTCGCCTGGCTTCCACGAATCGGGAAACACGCCTGCCAGCCCTTGCGATAGGGATTTGCTGGCATCCACGCGGCGATAGGCGTGGGACCCGCCCATCTGCGTGACCAGTCGATAACTCGGCTTCGCTTTCGGTTTGGGACGAATCGCGTGATGCAGACTGAGCAGGTGCTTCCAGTCCGCATCCTTCGCGGTCCAGTGCCGCATGGATTTAAGATCTTCGGCCCGATAGGTCAGCGAGTCGGTTCCCCATCCCATGAGAAACACGTCTTCGATGGTTCGCAATCGCAAGAGTTCGGGACCGACTTCCGGCACTCGAAAGACGACGACGCCTTTCTCGGCTTTCTTGACCTCGCCTCCGAGATCGCGCGTAATTTCATCGGCCGCGACAGATTCCAGTCCGGCATGGACGAGAGCGTAGCAGGCGGGCGATTCACGGTCGGCTTTTCGCGATCGAGACATGTGCGAAGATTCGTTGCGGATAGTAGTCGGCACACTTTGTGTGCCGACCTCACGTACGGCTAGTGTCCGTGATTGTGTTGGTGCAAACTTTCCGCACACAGAGTGTGCGGGTACGATTTAGGCGTTAGCCCATGAGTTCCTTGACCAGGCCGGCAAGCAGTGCCGGGTCTTTCTTGGCAATCAGATGATCGATCCGGGACTTCGGCACCTCCAGCTTTTCCATCGCCTTCGCGGCCGATTCCCAGAGTTTTTCCTTCTTCTTACCTTCAGCCAGATACAGTTCGCTCACCAGTTCCGCCAAGCGTTGAGCCGAGATCTGCTCGATGTTGTTGTAATACCGCTTAATGATCTTTTGCTGATGTTTCGAATAATCGTCGAGCATGGCAACTCCCAAAAGTATCCCTCTCGCTCCGCGAGAGGGAGGCCGACCTCCGCCGTCGGCATAATCTTAACAGCAACGTCGAGCATCCCTCCCGCAGACCGAGAGGGCTACATGGAAGCGACTGTTGTTTAGTCTACCTTTTCCGTGGAAAACACCAACCCATGCGTGCGGTCATCCAACGAGTTCGCTCTGCCCGGGTCGTCGTGGCCGGGGAGATTGTCGGCGAAATCGGCCCCGGTTTGCTAGTCTTGCTCGGCATTCGCACCGGAGACGCTTGCAACCAGGTACACTGGCTGGCCGAAAAAATCGTCGGGCTTCGTATTTTTGAGGACGATCAGGGCAAGATGAATCTCGGCATCGCGGAGATCAAAGGTTCGATTTTGGTGGTCAGCCAATTCACGCTGTACGGCAGATGCGACAAAGGACGGCGACCAAGTTTTATCGAGGCTGCGAGGCCGGAGGTCGCCGAACCGCTCTACGAGGCTTTCGTAACTGCAATCAAGATGCAGGGCATTCGAGTGGCAACCGGCCGATTCGGGGCCGATATGCAGGTGGAACTGGTGAACGATGGGCCAGTGACGTTGATTTTGGACACACCCTGAAACCGAGCGTGCCTGCACAACAGGCGGAATCCGTTGACTCTCTCAACCCTCCCGCCTAACATCGACTCCGACCTGTCAAACTCCTACATATGAGGCGGCCGATGCGCTTTCGCTGGTTTCATCTCCTTTTGGTGATCCCGTTCGCCTTCCCATTCTCCGCCGGTTGCTCCGGCTGCAATAAGCGAGAGGCGAACACAATCGTCATCGTCTCGAGCCTGCCCCGGACCGGTTCGGCCAAGGGACAGACCGATACGATGGTCAACGGCATCAAGATGGCCATCGACGAGTACGACGGCAAAATCGGCGACTTCAAGATTCTCTTCCAGGACAAGGACGACGCAGAAGCTTCGTCTGGCCAGTGGACCGCCGCGGCCGAGACGGCCAATGCCAACGCAGCCGTGAATGACAAGGATGTTATGGTCTATATCGGGCCTTACAACTCCGGTGCAGCCGCCGTTTCGATGCCGATCCTGAACAAGGCCGGCATTGCCATGATCTCCCCGGCAACGACAGCCACGGGACTCACCAAAAAGAATGCGGACAACAAGGATGAGCCAGATATTTACCGACCCAGCGGGAAACTGAACTTCACTCGCGTGGTGCCGACCGACGACCTCCAGGGGCCAATCGCGGCTCGCTTCATTGCCGAGGAACTGAAGAAGAAGCGGGTCTACGTGCTCAACGACAACGAACGCTACGGTGAGGGCATCGCCAAGGAGTTTGAATCCGGTGCGAGAAAGCTGGGACTGACGGTGATTGGCAACGAGAAGATCAATGTGGCCCAGCAGGAATTCGGCGCATTGATGACCAAGATCAAGAACAGTGAGGGTGGCCCACCCGACGCGATCTACTTCGGTGGGACAACGCAATCGAAGGGTGGCCAGGTCGCCAAGGACATGATCAAAACCATCCCGAACTGCGTGCTCGTTGTGCCGGACGGCTGCTACGAGAAGGCATTTATTGACTCGGCTGGAGCAGGCCTCGAAGGAAAAGTCTTCGTGACTTTCGGTGGCCAAGACCCAACGCGGCTGACGGGTGCCGGGAAAGCCTTCGTTGAGAAGTACAAAGAGAAATACAAGACCGATCCCGAAGCCTACGCCGTCTACGGCTACGAGGCCGCGAAGGTAGCCTTAGCTGCGATCAAGAAGGTCAACAAGAAGGATCGAGATGCGATTCGCGAGGCGATTCTTGCAACGAAGAACTTCAGCGATGGGGCGATCGGGACCTGGTCGTTCGATCAGAACGGCGACACGACCGCTCAAATCTTCACGATCAGTGAGATCAAGAACGGCAACTTCGTACCCGTGAAAGAACTAAACGGATTAAAACCGTCCGCACCTTGATCGCGATTCTGGCCGACCGATAAGGTCGGCCAGTGTTTTATCCCCTATTGACAAGGTCCTCTCGATACATGCAACCCATCCTGGCTGACGGTAACGGCGGCGCTCTGTTCTGGGAGTTGCTCGTTAATGGCCTGGTGATGGGTTCCCTTTTTGCATTGATCGCCCTTGGTTACTCCCTGGTTTACGGCATCATCGAGTTGGTGAATTTCGCCCACGGCGATCTGTTCATGCTCGGTGCCGCGATGACTTACACCCTCACCGCTCTCGCTGTCAGTTGGTTCGGCACCGTTACGCCCGGCGGCATGTCCTTCGCGATTGTTCTCGGATTGTTGCTCATCGTGCCGTTTTTCTGTGGCGGGGCGAACATCCTGATTGATCGCGCGGTCTACCGGCCATTGCGCCGGGCACCGCGTTTGGTCCCACTTGTTTCGGCTCTCGGCGTGTCGTTTGTGCTCGTCAACATCGGGCAATTGTGGATTGGCACATCGCCGTTGAGTTTGGAAAACAAGGCCCAACTCGTTTCGGACGACTCCCTGATCCAGATGGGCGAAGTTCCACTCAAGTGGAAGGACGCGGTCGTGCTGATTACCGTCGTCCCTGTCATGGTTGGCCTGACCTGGCTCGTCAAGTTCACACGCCTGGGCAAGGCGATGCGTGCTACCGCACAGAACCTTGTTGCCGCCCAACTCATGGGGATCGGCGTCGAGCGGGTGATCGCCTCGACCTTTTTTGTGGGTGGTTACCTCGCGGGTCTTGCGGCCGTCGTATACACGCTCAAGATCGGCCGAATTGAATACCAGATGGGGTTTCAGAACGGCTTGTACGCATTTACGGCAGCGGTCGTCGGTGGGATTGGCAATATCCCCGGTGCGGTTCTCGGAGGCTTGTTGCTCGGATTTATTTACTCCTTCGGCGGCGGTTATTCACAGGGCAACTGGGTTGACGCTCTGATCTTTGGCGTGCTGATCGTCCTTCTGATTTTCCGCCCGACCGGACTACTTGGCAGTCGTTCGCGGGAGAAGGTATGACCCCTCCTTCTCGCTCCGCGATTGCCGGTGGCGTTCTATTTGCGATGCTGGTGGTCTTGCCACAACTGCCGCTCGCGGAATGGGGGATTCCAGCCAATCTGCTTACCGAGTTGTTGATCCTCTCCATCCTAGCGCTCGGCCTGAACGTGATTCTTGGCACAACCGGGCTGTTGCATCTCGGGATCGCTGCATTCTACGGCATTGGCTGTTGCATCACCGGGATCCTGACGACCTCGATCTTCCCCTTTCAGACAAATTTCTTAGTCGCGATGATGGTTTCCGCGTTCGGAACCGCGCTCGTCGGGCTTATTCTTGGAGCACCCGTCCTGCGGCTGCGCGGTGACTATTTGGCACTTGTGACTCTCGGCTTCGGGCAGATCGTCATCACGGTACTGCTTGAGTTCGAGAACATCACCGGCGGGAAGAAGACTCTGCAGGGTCTCTTCCCACCTTTGCTTCCCTTTGTCTCAGAGGGGACGATGGGCCGCCGTGGCGACTGGCAGACGTTTCCACATTTCTACTACTTATGCCTGGGATTACTGGCGATTGTCTACCTCGGCCTGGGGAACCTTGAGCGTTCGCGACTCGGTCGCGGGTTGGTCGCCGTGCGTGAAGACGAGTTGGCTGCCGGAGCGATGGGGCTCAATCCGGCTCGATTGAAGCTCTCCGCACTTGCCATCGGCGCTGGAGTAGCCGGGCTTGCGGGCTCTCTCTTCGCGATGCACAACACGAACACAACCGAGCCACAGAACTCGTTCAACTTCAACTGGTCAATCATTATCTTGGCAGCAATCATTCTTGGCGGATTAAGCTCACGGGCCGGCGTGCTTTGGGGCGTCGTTCTGCTCATGGGGTTCGATAAGATCGCGTCGCGAATCATCGACGACTCCTTGCAAGCAGCCGCGGCCGACGGCAACACCGCCTTTCGACTTTCAAACTGGCGACTGATGATCTTCGGGCTAGTCCTGATTGGGATGATGCGATTCCGCCCGAACGGATTGCTTCCAGAACGACGAGGGACGAGCAAGTGACCACAGCGGGAGAGCGAGCGCAGGCACTACTCGACGTCCGCAAGCTGACCATGCGCTTTGGCGGGCTGGTTGCCGTCAACGCGGTGGACCTTGCCGTCGATTCTGGGCAGATTCACTCCGTCATCGGCCCAAACGGCGCTGGCAAGACGACCCTTTTCAATGCCGTGACTGGCATCTACGAGCCAACGGAAGGCCACGTTCTGTTCGAGGGCCACACCCTGGCCAGACCTCTATCCGCCTGGATCCTGATCCGAACGGCCATCATTGCATTATTGGCCGGGCTCCTGGCCATGACTTTTTTTGTCCGTGCCGATGGGCTTTGGAAGGCCGCGATTCGCGAGAATATGCCCGCGGTGCGAACCGACCCATTCTCTTATCGCCAGGCTGCCAGCACGGCGGCTGAATATCTCACTGTGCGTTCATCGGAAGCCACAACGGGGTTCGTCGGTGGATTCCTGGTCACGCTTCTCGGGGCACTCGCACTGTGGAATCGCTCGCGCCGAACAACGGATGTCGTGGCTCTGGGTGGTATCGCACGAACATTCCAGAACATTCGTCTCTTTCAGAACATGACCGTTTTGGAAAACGTCCTGGTGGGAATGGACCGCAAGTTCTCGGCAACGTTCCTTGGCATGGGCCTGCGGCTTCCGGGAGCCCGTCGCGAGGAACGCGAACTCGCCGCGAAGGCCGACGAACTCCTCGCTTTCGTCGGGATTCAAGGTCGCGATCAGATGCTGGCCAAGAACCTCCCCTATGGCGACCAACGCCGGCTCGAAATCGCTCGGGCGATGGCTTGCGAGCCGAAACTCTTGCTTCTGGATGAGCCCGCGGCCGGCATGAATCCGAAGGAAACCATCGATCTAATGGGCCTCATTCGCCGGATTCGAGATCGCGGTTTTACTGTGCTGCTGATTGAACACCATATGAGCCTGGTTATGGGCATCTCGGACCGCATTGCCGTGCTTGACTACGGCGCGAAGATCGCCGAAGGCACGCCTCTGGAAGTGAAGAACAATCCGAAAGTCATCGAAGCCTACCTCGGCAAAGAGGAGGTGCATTGATGGCCCTTCTCGAAATCACCGACCTGCGTTCCGGCTACGGAGCCATTGAAGTCCTCAAGGGACTCTCCTTGAAGGTCGAGGCGGGCGAAATCGTCACCGTGATCGGTGCGAATGGGGCCGGGAAGACGACGACACTCATGACCATTTCCGGATGCGTCAAAGCGCGGGACGGACGAATTTCGTTCGATGGAAACGACTTGGCCTCCGTTCCTGCCCACGAGATCGTCAAACGCGGGCTCGCGCAATCGCCAGAGGGCCGCAAGATTTTCCCACGTTTGTCCGTTCTCGAAAATCTGGAGATGGGGGCATTCACGCGAAACGATAAGCCCGGTATCCGCGAGGACATCGAGAAATCGTTTCAGTATTTTCCGATACTGAAGGAACGCCAAAAGCAACTCGGCGGCACGCTGTCCGGCGGCGAACAGCAGATGCTGGCCATCGCCCGTGCGTTGATGTCACGGCCAAAGTTGTTGCTGTTGGACGAACCATCGCTTGGCCTCGCTCCGATGATCGTGCTGAAGATATTCGACGTGATCCGCGAACTGAATCGACAGGGTATGTCCGTGCTGTTAGTGGAGCAAAATGCCCGAATGGCCTTGAGGCTGGCCCATCGTGGCTACGTAATGGAGACCGGAACCATCACAATGACCGACAAGGCGGAAGTGTTGCTGAACGATCCGAGAATCCAGGCGGCGTATTTGGGCGAGTAGGGACTCTCCTCTCAACCGAGTGTGCAGATTGCACACATGCAAAAAACATGATCAAGCCAGCTACTGTTCTTTCCATCTGTGAACTCTGCGAATAAATAGACCAAAAAGAAATTTACAAACCAACTCTATGCAAATCACCCGCGTTGAAACGATTCATCTCTCCTTGCCGAGCAGTCGGCAACGAGTGTCGCTTTCCGATCCGCAAAAACCGACGGCAACCAACTTCGTCGCCGTTCAATTGCACACAAAGGGCGGGCAGACCGGACTCGGCTTTACTTCCTCGCTCGTCGCCGGTCGCACGATTGCCAACCTGATCGAGGCCGAGCTCGGGCCCTTGGTCGTGGGCGAAAACGCTATCGACAACGAGAAGTTGTTCGCCAAGGTTCAGACTCGATTTCGTTCGGCGGGCTGGTCGGGGATTGCGGCCCGAAGTTACGCGGCGATCGACATCGCATTGTGGGACCTGAAAGCGAAGGCGGCCGGTATGCCGCTCTATCGTTTGCTCGGTGGAGCCCGACCCGCGGCCGCCTGTTTTGCGGGAGACCTGGCCATCCGGGGCTCGGACGCGGCCCATACGCTCAAGGCAGCCAGGCCACTTTTGGAGCAGGGTGTACTCGGGGTCGCAGTCGAAGTCGGCAGCGGCGACATGCAACTCGATGCCGACCGCGTGCAGCAAATTCGCGATGGCATCGGCGAGTCGGCCTGGCTTGGCATCTCGGTAGACGGCCGCTACGAACTGGGTACCGCACTCGCAATGGCTCATTTCTACGAGGACGATGTCGGCATCGACTGGATCGAGTCCCCGATTCCGATGGAAGACCGTATCGGCTACCAACGCCTTGCGGAGCGAATGGAAGTACCGATCGCCCTCGGTTCGTCATTCGACAATCGCGATGACTTTCGCCGTGTCCTGGAGCGAGGTGAAGTTCGTGTCCTTCGGCCAGACGTGTTGCGGCTGGGCGGAATCACGCCGCTCTTGAAAATCGTCGCACTCGCCGAGGCGTATCACGTGTCCGTCGTACCGTTTCGCCTGCCGGAGATCGGCTTGCACTTGGCTTGTGGCTTGCCGAACGTTCCGATGGCCGAGTGGGGTTCGTGGCTCGCCCCGGCTTTCTCGGATCCGGTCATGCCGAAAGGGGGAAAGCTCACTCCTCTCGGAAAACCAGGGAATGGGCTTGAACTGAGTACAAACGCGTTGTCCAAGTTTCGTGTCGAATGAGCTGCGTTTGGTTTCAAGCTGCGTCTTGCTGTCTGGAATTCGATTCTGCTAGAATAGCCCAGCGGGCTTCCGCAGACAGGATTGCGGGAATACACCCATGAAGTGTCAGCACTGCGTCAAGTTGGCAACCGTGCAGATCACGGAAGTTCTCGCAGACAATGCGTTCGAGGAATTCCACCTCTGTGAAGACTGCGCCCAGCACTATCTCTACGTGACGGCTCCAAAGAAGAAACCGGGCAGCAATCGCGAGTTCGCCGATTCAACCGAGAAGTTCTGCGAGCATTGTGGAACCAAGTTCGTGGATTTTCGCAATTCCGGTCGGCTGGGATGCCCGCACGATTACCAGGCTTTCCAGGCCGAACTATTGCCGCTGCTCGAGAGCATTCACAGTTCCACTCGACATGCGGGGAAGACACCACGCCGCCCCTCGCGGCGATTCTCTGCTCAGGAACTGGCCCGACTGCGCAAGGAATTGCAATCGGCCGTGCTGAAAGAGTCGTACGAAGAAGCGGCTCGGCTGCGGGATCGCATCCGACATATCGAGGGCGACTAGATGACCGTTTCATGAATGAGTGAGCAGTAGCCGGTGGCTTGTGAAATGGCCATCTAGAAGTTGGCAACAGTGTAGTCGTCACGCGGAGCGTGCCGACCCCTCACGCGGAGCGTGAGGCGTACATTACCGAATTGGCTGGGACCGCGCGAAATGAAATGCCACTACTGTCAAAACCCGGCATCCGTGCATCTCACGAAAGTGGTCAACAAGACTATTTCCGAGGTGCACTTGTGCGAGGCGTGTGCTCGAGAAAAGAATCTCATTCCAGACTCGCCAAATGATCTGAACGTGCCCGCCGTTTTGCAACTGGCGTTCGGACAAGCCTCCGCGCCCATTCGCCCTGTCCAGATGGAATCCACGTGCCCCGTCTGCGGCACGCCTTACGCACACTTCCGAGCCCAGGGCCGGCTGGGATGCCCTCACGATTACGACGTATTTCGGCCCTTGCTCGAGCCCATTCTGGAACGCGTGCAAAACGGGTCGATTCGGCACGTGGGTAAACTGCCCGGACGACACCGGCGACGGCTGACCATTGCCCGTCGCGTGGAACTGGAATCGAATTTGAAGCTCGCGATCGAGGTCGAGGACTACGAGAAGGCCGCGAAACTTCGCAATGCCATCCGGGAGCTGGGAGTCGAGCATGAACGTTAGCCACATGACCTCCCATCTGGGCGAATGGCTACGTGGCTCGGGCCCGGAGTCGGACGTCGTGGTATCGACTCGAATCCGACTGGCACGCAACCTGGCCGGCGAGCCATTCACTACCCGAGCGACGCCCCATCAGAAAGCAGAGGTCGAATCGCGACTGAGGGAGGTCGTGGAACTGCTCGAACTCGAACAGCCTCTCAGATACGTCAGTGTTGCAGCAATGCCGGCGATAGACCGGCAATTTCTCGTGGAACGCCAACTCATCAGCCGCGAGTTGGCGGGCGTGCTCGAGGGGCCACGAGGAGTCGCCTTCGACGAGCCGGAAACCGTCAGCCTGATGGTCAATGAAGAAGATCATCTGCGCTTGCAATCCATGCGCAGCGGGCTCGAACTGGAAGCCGCGTGGGCAACGATCGATCGCGTGGACGATGCGATTGAATCGCGCGTCGAGTACGCCTTCACGGATGAATTTGGCTATCTCACGGCATGCCCCACCAACGTCGGAACCGGAATGCGGGCGAGCGTACTGCTGCATTTGCCCGCTCTCGGCCTGGCCAAGCAGATCGACAAGGCATTCAAAGCCCTGCAAAAAATTAACCTCGTCGTCCGGGGCCTGTACGGCGAGGGGAGCCGGGCACTCGGGGACTTCTTCCAAATCTCCAATCAGATCACGCTGGGAAAAAGCGAGGTCGCTTCGCTCAGTGATATTCGGACTGTCATCCATGAAATCATCAAGTACGAACGGATGGCACGCACGACCTTGATGCGGGAAGCCCGTCAGAACATTCTCGACAAGGTCGCTCGTGCCCTGGGCACGCTTCAGTCGGCCACGATGATGACCTCCGAGGAAACGATGGAGCTGCTCTCCGCAGTTCGTCTCGGCGTCCACCTGAAGCTGGTCGGCGATCTTTCGCCCTTGACCGTGAACGAGCTTTTCATTCATACTCAGCCAGCCCACTTGCAAAAGCTGATGGGTGAACCGCTCGACGGCGAGGCCCGCAACGCAGCGCGTGCTACCTATCTTCGGAATCGTCTTCGGACGGCAGGATCGAGTTCGTAATCCAGGGATGGACGCATGCCCAAACCGACTTTAGCCTCACGCATCCACCTCGCCCTATTCTGCTTGGCACTGATACTTTGGACCGTGGCCTTGCTCCTGCCAGTCCCCAACGTGTCCGCAAACAAGGCTCTGGCCGATCCGCTTTGGGCTTTCCTGTTCAGCAAATCACTCCACGTGTGTGCTTACCTGTTTCTCGCGGTGCTCGGCGGAACGGCGTTTCGTTTCCACAAGCGATGGGTTTGGATCATGCCGATTCTGGTGGCTCATGGCGCGGCTGCCGAGTTCTTTCAGCAATTCGTCGACCGAACGCCTTCGGTCCGAGATGTGTTGCTGGATGCTTTGGGAGCCTTGGTCGGCGGTTGCATCGTGATGTGGTGGGCCAAAATCAAGAATCGACGACGCGATTTGACAGGAGTGTCCAACCCGGAATCAAATTGTCTAAGGGAGATTTTCCCGCAGCATCGTCTTCCCATCGCTGCGTCCAGTGCGACCAAGACAGCGGACAATCCGTGAACACGATGGCCTCGGCCGGAAGTGTGCGTTCCGGTGCCCGGATTTCCGGTCCATCATCGTAATCGTGGAAGACGGAACTTCCGTCGGGCATCGGGACGATCAAACCTTCGGGCTTCGCGTCAAAGTTGTAGGCTTGAATGCCAAACACTTTCTGGGCCTGCTCTCGGACAGCGTGAACTCCCGCCAACTTGTACAGGCCACCGAGTGCATCTGCGAACGCTGCGCGGGCCTCCTCCGTCCATTCCAACATCGGCCCGGCTTCGACCACGCTGGCGATGATCCAGCCACCACGCTCCTCCAGTGCGATCACCGTCGAAGCCGTTCCCTCCGCGAAATGGAAGGGAAGCAGAATGCGATTCGGCGTGAGAATCGGATGGCCCGCTCGAATGGCCCGGTCACCCCAGCGTCGCGATTGGGCCAGGTAAGCCATGAAATCGCGATCGGCCAGGCGAAGGATGGCTTCCCCGACATGCTCGAGCGAGTCGCGATATTTCGCGGTTTTCCTCGCGCTATCGGACCGAGTCGCTTTGCGAAGTTTCGCGAATGTCTTGGGCACGACGCCAGAGTGAAATCCCGGCCGCAACAATGCCCGCACCTTTTCGCCGTGCGAGCCGACGACAACCGGGCGAAGTAGAGGTGCCGCGTTCGAACGATACAGCTTCCAGTTCTCCTTCAACTCCCAGACCAAAAATCCGAATATCCCCGGAATCCCGAACACGATCGTACCCATGGTTTTTTCCGGGAGCCCGAACTGCTTTGCTAGTGAAGGAATGAGCGGCAACAGCATCTTGTGCGATACGGTGACGACGGGAAAATGCTTGATGGGATTGATCTGAGGCTCGACGAGTAACGTCCACGCAAAACGGAACAGATACGTGAACGCGAACCATAGTGCTCCAAATACTGCCTTGAACCATAGTGAAAATCGCGCATCGCCTTCTTGAAAGCGGAGCCATTCATCGACTGCATAGATGGCTCGATCGATGGCCTCGAAGATCGCCTGGAAGAAGTGCAAGACCCAGGTGAGGACGCCAATCAAAAAGTTCACAGAGACCACGCGCCATACGCGCGCAATCGACTCATCGACCCGATCTTCCATCGAGCGACCGAAGGGGGTGCGAAAGAATGAGCCCATGAACAAGGCGACCCCGAAGCCGGCAATGCCTGCGGAGGTCCAATCGCGAACAAGTAGGTTATAGGCGATGGCAATAATCGCACCGGCTACCAGTGGTATCAGCAAATTGCGCCGCAGAAACCGCGTCATCACATTCTTGACCAGCAAACGAATCACCGGGGAATTCCAAATCGTTCGCGAAAGCTTGACGAGGACGAACTTCGTGGCATGGAGAACTAGCGATCGAAAACGCCGGATGTGAATCAGCAAAAGCAAAATCAACCCGATGGATCCGATGGAGTAGGCATTCACCCACGATTCACCGAGTGCGGACTTCTCAGCCAGGGTCCCAGCCGCCCCTCCGCCGATCACGGCGAATGCTTCGACCGTCCGGTTCCAGCCGCTCAGCCAATTGATCGCTCCCTCGCCAGCCTCCACCATGTGGTGCAGGCCTTCCAGGAAAATGAAGGCGCCTCCGAACGGCAGGGCGACGAATTTGGTGAGGAGTCGCCCCGGCCGCGTCCCGAAGAAAAGCGAACAGCCGCGCTGAAGCATGCGCATGTAGATCTCGCCGCGACGGTAAACTCCGTCCAGACGAAACGGCAACCTCGAATTCGCCTGCAAGAGAGCATCGCCACCCAGCCATTCGCGAACACCCGACAGGTCGGCCAACTTCACGCGATTGCGCGCGATCGCATCTCGCAGGTCACTCATGCGCAGAAACCCGCGCGAGCAGGCCGCGTCCAATAATTCTTCGACCAGCTTCTCGTACGAGATGCGCTCGACCGTCGTGTGGGGAACCAATCCGACGTCCAGGAGAACCGAATGAAGTTCCGGCCGAAGGACCTCTCTCGCTTTGCGTTCCACCCATCGTGACGCCGATTCGAGCTTCGCGGTCAGGTCGTGGTATCCACCGAATGCCGTCTCAAGTCGATGGGCATAAGAAAGTGCCGAGCGCAAACGACGCGTGGCATCCAACCACTTTGTTCGAGGCAAGGGCCGCACGATTGGTTGACGCCCGAAGGTCACGGCCCATTCCACCACATCGACGGAGTAGGACATGCGTTCGACCGCCAGACAGGCACGCTGCAATTCGTAAAGCAGCCGTCGTTCGATTGGCCACCCCAATTCGGCTGCCCGTGGGAGCAGGTCGTGGCAAGCACGTCGCCAAGTATCGACCTGTTCGGCATCGAGGCCCAGAAGGATCTGCAACCGGTCCACCAGCCGATCGAGATACTTGACCGAACGATTGTCCCCCATGAGGTGGAATCGGACAGCTGCAAGTAGGTCATTCCCTCGCTCGGCTTCGTGGAGGATTCGACGTATCGCCGAGTCGCTTTCAGGAAAATCCTCCACCTTGGGAAGCGGGCGCGGCTCTGGCTGATCAATCTGCGCCCAGTCGACCCCGGGCAACTGTGTCTGTTTGAAAAGTCCATCGGAGTCCAGCACCTCTCTGACCCTCTGGAAAAAGGGGGCAGTGGGTTTCATACCTGGAAAGAACGTGTCCCATTTCTCCGGATGAACTCGCTCCAACTCCAAAGCAAACGCGGCTGCCTCACGAAGGACAACCTCGGTAGAGGCCCCTTCGTCGATCAGATTCTCTTCCACCAAGACAACAAGCAACGCGTGCCACTGCGCCGGCCCGATCGACTCCCGGAATGACCGCAACGCGAGCCGATCCAGCACTTCATCTGCCACGGCTTGATCGAATGCTCGGTCCAGGGCGGCATGAAAGAGAGTCTGGCTCAACTCCTGTCTGGCCTGCAAACCGGTGAATTCGTCCGGAAGCGGGATCAGGAGAAATTCTTGTGCGGAATCGTCTGCGGATAGTCGGAGCTCAGAGGGGAAGACCAAATCGAACAGCCGATTCCGATTCACACGCCAGCAGCGATCGTGTACGACTGAAGTGTGAAAATCGCCGCGATCCCGGCTCAATCGTATGGCACGCCTCAATACACGCAGTGGAACCAAACGAGCCACCGGCTCGATGGCCTGTACTTGTCGCAACAAATCTCTGAATTCCGGCACGTCGTCCATGGATGCTGCGGATTAGGAGTAACGAGGTAGTCGGCGAAAAAATAGCAGACTGTTGACTAAGGCCCGTGGCCCAGGCAAGCCGCTGGCCACTCGCTTCAACTACTTGTCTCATAGAAAGATAGGCCGAGAAACTCGCTTGCCCGTATTTTCAGCCCGGGCGCACGTTCGGAAAACTTCGGCCAAACCGAATAGCCGGCACAGTTTCAGATTCTACACGTCTTTCTCCGAGACCTGAATTATAGTATCGATAACGCTACGTTGCTGGCCCACTCCCGCGTCGTCGCTTGGACCCTTTTTGCCTTATCGAGCGATCGACATGCCAGTTCCCGCATCGTTGGACGATCTCCTGAAACTCATCCGCAAGAGTGGGATGATCGATGAGCCGCGCCTGGATGCCTATCTCGAAAAACTACGGCTTTCAGGGCCAATCTCCACGGATGTTCGCCAGTTAGCCGGTGGAATGGTGCGAGACAGTCTGCTGACCTACTTCCAAGCCGAGCAGTTCATGCTCGGCAAATGGCGTGGCTTCACCATCGGCAAATACAAACTGCTCGAACGAATTGGCTTCGGAGGCATGGGGCAGGTGTTCTTATCTGAGCACATGTACATGCGCCAGCGGGTAGCAATCAAAGTTTTGCCACCAGCCAAGGCCGAGAAGCCAGAAGCACTCGGTCGCTTTTACCGCGCGGCAAGGGCCGCAGCCGCACTCGACCACTCCAATATCGTTCGCACGCACGATATCGATCAGGACGGCAATCTGCACTTCTTGGTCATGGAATATGTGGACGGTTCGAGCCTGCTGGAGATTATCAAGAAAAAAGGTTCAATGAGCGTCACGCGGGCCTGCCATTACGTTTGGCAAGCCTCTCAAGGTCTCGATCATGCTTTCCGCGTTGGCGTGATCCATCGCGACATCAGGCCGGGAAATATTCTCGTCGATCGTTTCGGCATCTCCAAGATTCTGGACATGGGTCTCGCTCGCTTTTACCAGAGCGACGATGACATGCTCACCAAGAAGCATGACGAGAAGAGCGTTCTCGGCACGGCGGACTACGTCGCGCCGGAACAGACGATCAACAACCACGATGTGGACGTCCGTGCGGATATTTACAGCCTCGGAGCCACGTTTTACTATCTGCTGGCCGGGCGTCCGCCGTTCCCGGGAGGGATCGTCTCTCAGAAATTAATCGCTCATCAGACGAAGCAGCCGGTGCCGATTCATGAACTACGACCCGAAGTGCCCGTCGGAGTGAGCGCGATCCTCGATCGAATGATGGCCAAGTCAATCGACGCTCGTTTCCAGACACCCAATGACGTTTGCGAAGAACTCGCTCAGTTCATACCAACCGAGGTCGATACCCCGCCTGAGGACGAAATGCCCATTCTTAGCCCAGCGGCCCGGGCGGCAGTTCCCATGAGCCAGCCTCCGGAAGGCACGTCCGGCTCGTTTCGTCAAGATGCAGCAATCCTGCGAGCCGGGATGCTTCAACGTTCGGGTCGATTGGCTCTGCCTCCCAGTTTCCGCCCACCACCCGGGTTTCATCCGGTGCCAACGACAATGGCAACCGCATCATCGCGGTCGGGTTCCGGCCCGCAGCGAGGGTGGGGAACCGGTTCGTCGGGCAACATGCCGCCGACGTATTTTGAACCACCCCCGATGGTGCCCCCGCTCGGCTCCGCGGCCATTCCACCGGTACCGAACCCGGCTCGTCCAACGAACGAGACTGCCAATCTTGCTGAAGACACCGAGCGTACGGCGATGCCCGAAAAACGGAGTTCAACCTCGAAACTGAAGGCGTATCCCGATCGGAAACCGATGATCCCGGTTCTGAAGATCGTCCTGGAATCGGTGCTGGTCTTTGGGCTTTGTCTGGTGCTCTTCGCGATCATTCGCAGCATGTGATGCTAGAGCCGTTCTGCAGATTACTACCAACCCGACGTGTAAGTGAGGGGCGAAACTCAATGCCCCCACACATCGGGTTCGTGTGGTAGGTCTCGTTCCTGACTGCTAGTCATCACTCACTTGCGCGCATCATTCAACAATCGGGCACTCGTTTCGAAGTACCTCTTGCGCCGCTTCGACTGGGAGGTTTGTTCCGACTGTTTCTCGCGTAAATCCTCGATGTTGGCCAGGCAACACGAACACGCAATCGTCTTGAGATGAAACTCGACGTAGGCGTGAAAGTCTTCGTCCAGCACTCCGTGCAAGTAGGAACCGAGGTGCTCTCGCGATAGGCAGCTCAATCGCTCGCGGCGCCAGACCGCACCCAACGAATGCTCGCCACGATCGCGCTCCTCGCGAACTTTGCTCAGAGCCTCT
Source organism: Gemmataceae bacterium (assembly GCA_009691845.1). Classification (GTDB taxonomy): domain Bacteria; phylum Planctomycetota; class Planctomycetia; order Gemmatales; family Gemmataceae; genus SIAJ01. The sequence continues at coordinate 61,086 of SIAJ01000010.1, read as the reverse complement.
CGAAGTTCCGCCGACGAACGAACCAGCTTCTCAATCCGTGCCTCCTCGATCTCGTCGAGAGACTCATCGAGGTACGCGTATAGTTGTTCGCGAGTCACTTCGGCCATGTTTCCACTCCGAGAGTTGAGCGAAATCAGTATAGCCCAATTTCGCCCAGGCCACAGTAGTTCCGAATCGCGGTGCAGTATGTAGGCTATTCCTTACGAGAGTGCAAAGGGCTTCCAGGGAAGGACTCATGACAATAGCAGCATCTGCCCAGGTCCATGCGACCGCGATTCTTTCGTCGGAAAGCACAATCGGCGAAAATGTCCGCGTTGGTCCTTACGCAGTATTGGATGGTCCGGTTTTCCTCGGCGAAGGCTGCCTAATCGGGCCCCATGTCCATCTCATTGGGCCGCTGAGGATGGGGAAGGATAATCGCATCGGCTCGGGCACGGTGATCGGTTCTGATCCACAGCACCTGGCTTACCGAGGGCAGCCGAGCCAAACAGAGATCGGTGATTCCAACACCTTCCGGGAGCACGTCACCGTTCATCGTGGCTCGCATGTGGAAGGCTACGGCACCACTCGCATCGGCAGCCACAACTATTTCATGGCGGCATCTCATATCGGCCACGACAGCGTTGTGGGAAACCACTGCATTCTTGCGAATTGTGCATTGATGGGGGGGCATGCCGTCTTGCAAGATCGCGTGTTTATGTCCGGAAACACGTCCCTACACCAGTTCACACGCATGGGTCGTCTGTCGCTGCTCATGGGGCAGGAGGGGGTAGGCAAAGATGTGCCGCCATTCCTGACAGCAAAGAACCCCCATGCCATTCTCGGCGTCAACCTGGTGGGACTTCGCCGGTCTGGCTGCACGGCGGACGACATCTCAGCCGTGCGGCGTGCTTGCCACATTCTTTACCGATCAGACCTGTTGCTCAAGCAGGGAGTGGAACGTCTTGAGGAAGAACTCGGAACCAAGCCGATCATCCAGGAGATGCTTCAGTTCATTCGCGAGTCCAAACGCGGCATCATTCGAGCGATGGATCGCTCGGCCCCGGAAGAATGAGGCCATTTTTTTCGCTTGCCTCTTGTACTATGCTCGCGGGTTTCCCATAATTCCCGTTCCGATTGTGATGCGGGAACGAGCAGCCCTCTTGTGGGCTGATTTTTTTTGGAAGTCACGCCGCTTAGCGGGATGGGTACGATGGCCGACGCGATTACACTGAAAACCGAAGCCCGCTCTGGTAAAGGCGGACGCGATGCGACCCGAGTTCGCAAAGCCGGACGTATCCCAGCAATCGTTTACGGCCATAAGGTCGCACCCGATGCGGTTACGGTCTCCAAGGATGAATTGCTGCTCGCTCTGCGGCAACATGCCCGAACATTGCAGCTGGTTGTGGGTGGTAAGAATGAGACGGTTCTGATTCAATCCATCCAGCATAATCACCTTGGCTCCGAAGTTCTGCACATCGATTTTCGCCGCGTTTCCGCAGACGAGCGAGTGCGCACGACGGTCGAAATCGAACTGCGCGGTCATGCTCCAGGTACGAACTCCGGTGGCGTGCTCGATCAGCCGCTGCATAAGATCCACGTAGAATGCCCGGCCCTTGCGATTCCAACAGCGATCCGCGTCAAAATTGATGCGCTGCAAATCGACCAGGCAATCCATGTGCGGGAACTGGAACTACCCCCGGGCGTGAAGGCCCTGGAAGATCCGGACTTGGTAGTCGTCCAGGTCAAGCCAGCGGCCATCTTGGCCGAGCCCACCGTTGCTGAGGGGGTTGCGGAGCCCGAAGTCATTACCAAGAAGAAGGAGAAGCCAGCGGAGGAGGAGTAACCTCCCCCGACCGCTGACTCGCGATGCCGATGAAGCTGGTAGTCGGGCTCGGCAATCCCGGGCCGAAGTACGAAGGAACCCGGCACAACATCGGCTTTGCCGTTTTGGATTATTTGGCGACTGGCCCTGGTCTCTCAACCTGGAGATCGCGTTTTCAGTCGCAGGTTTGCGAGATGGTGGAAGCAAACGAACAGCTCCTGCTCATGAAGCCGGAAACGTTCATGAATCTGAGTGGCCGGGCTGTTCGCCAGGCCCTCGATTTTTTCAAGCTGAATGTCTCGGATGTGTTGGTGGTGTGCGACGACATTGCACTCCCCCTTGGAAAGTTGCGAGTCCGGGCCAAAGGATCGCACGGCGGGCAAAATGGCCTGCGGAATATTCAGGAACAGCTTGGGACGCCAGAGTACGTGAGGCTGCGAATTGGGATCGATCCTCCTGGCGAATACATCGACGCGGCCGAGTATGTGCTGAGTCGCTTCAAGCCAGGCGAAAAGGCAGCGATCGCGGATGCGGTAGCACTTGCAGCGCAGTCGGTCCTTGTGTGGGTGCGATCCGGTGTCGACGTTTGCATGAACCGCGTGAATGGTGAGCCGAAAGCCGAGAAGCCGAAGAAAGAAAAGCCCGCTAGGAAAATCGAGAAGAACGAGACTGAGAGTCAACCACCGAAACCCGAAGATTGAAGAAGCCATGCCTGTAGCCAGCTACGAATGCCTGTTTCTGCTTGACCCCACCAAGGCGTCAACGGAGATGGATGCCGTCAAAGCCCAGATTCATGGGACGTTCGAGAAATACGGCGCGAATATCGTCGCCAGCCGCAAGTGGGACGACCGCAAACTCTCGTACCCAATCAAGGGACAGAAGAAGGGCGTCTATCACTTGACGTACTTCAAGGTCGACTCACTCAAAGTCAAGGAGATCGACCACGATTTCCGACTGAGCGAAGTCGTGTTGCGTCACCTGATCTCCCACATCGATTCGAAGTGGGAGGAGGACATGCAGGCCGTGGCTCTCGATGAGACTCGCCAGGCTCTCGTTATCATTCACGAAGAAGCCCCTGAAGGCGGGCTCGCGGGAAGTGGCGGAGGCATGGGCATGCCGGAAGAAATGATGGGTGGCGATCGCCCGCGACGAGGTCCTCGTCGTTCGTCAGAAGGCGACGGCAAGGAGTGAAATTTTGTTCAACTGGGCTTGTCTAAGCGCAGTGAACGTTTGTATCATAGCGTGAATGTTCCTTTCGCATTTTCCAGCGAGAGGTTGCACCAGGAGCGACACCCATGGCCAATTTCAACAAGGTGATTTTGATCGGTAATCTGACGCGCGACCCCGAATGCCGAACCTTTGCGAACGGCGGCAAGGTTGCGAAATTCGGTTTTGCAGTAAATAATCGAAAAAAGAACTCGCAAACTGGACAGTGGGAAGACGAGCCCATGTACATCGATTGTGAAGCTTTCAACCGCGGTGAGAATGGAACTCTTGCAAACATAGTCGAGCAATACTGTCGGAAAGGCAGTCAAATTTGCATTGAGGGCAGGTTGAAATTGGATCAATGGGATGACAAGACCACCGGTGCCAAGCGTAGCAAGCATATGATCCTTGTCGATACCGTGCAGCTACTTGGAGCGAAGCCGGACGGCCAATCGAGCGGCCCGAGACAGCAAGGTTCGGCACCGAGCAATCAGATGACTCGCGCGGCTAGCGAGCCGAACGAATCGTACGACGATCAAGATCAGGATCAAGGGAAGAGTGGCGGCGAAATTCCGTTCTAATTGAAGGACAGTGGGTGACCCGATGGCAAAGCAAAAAGAATCGACGAAATCCAACAAGCCAAAGGCCAAGCCTCTGCCGCAAAAGAAGGTGCGCGTGCGGCAGCAGGTCAAGAAGGGAGAGCACGGGGGCACGCAGCTCGTTCTCCTGGAAGACATGGTACACGTCGGCAAGCAGGGCCAGCTCGTTGAAGTGAAAGCCGGCTACGCTCGCAACTACCTGATTCCCAACGGCTTTGCAATTGCACCGTCGGAGCACAACCTGCGATTGCTGGAACGCTACAAGGTACGCGTCGGCCTGGCACGCGAAGCACGCATGTCCGACTTGAAGTCGCTGGCCGAGCAAATCTTACGCACGAAGAGCGTGAGCATCGAAGTAAACGCGACCGAGGACGGGCATCTGTACGGTTCGGTTGGGCCGCAGGAAATTGCACGTGCGATGCGTGGTAAGAACTTGCTCGTTGAGCCGGAGATGATCAAGCTGCCCGAGCACCTGAAGGAACTGGGATACGATATTCCCGTGCCGATTTCGCTCGGCTACGAGATCGAGACCAGTATCCTCGTCAACATTCTGCCGCTGGCTACGGCCCGACGCTAGTCTTCCGGGAACGCCAATCTCCTGATGGGTGATTGCTCCGTGCCATTCAGGTGAATGGCGTTCCCAGGATTGGTCCCACACCTTCTTTGTCCGACAGGACGTCGCCATGGCCAACGATGCTTCCGGCCCGGATCGACTTCCCCCGCAAAGTCCGGAGGCCGAGCGAAGCACTCTCGGCTCCATGCTCCGCGACAACGCGGTCATCAACGACGTTCTCCAGTTCCTCGACACGGAAAATTTCTACTTCGACGCCCATCAAAAAATCTTCCAGGCCATCAAGACGATTTACAACGATGGCCATCCGGTCGATATTCTGATCCTCTCGCATCACCTGCAGCAAGCCAAGCAACTCGAAGACGTTGGTGGCTCCGTCTATCTCGGCGAATTATGGGAAGCAGCACCGACCGCCGCAAACGCGGAATACTACGCCAAGATCGTTCGCGATAAATCGATCATCCGCAGTCTGATTCACTCAAGTACGGAAATTCTCCGCGACGCTTACGACCAGGTTCAGCCAGCCGAGGAGTTACTGGGCAGTGCCGAGCGCAAGATTCTGGACATTGCCGAGAAGGGGGTCACGAGCAACACCCATACGATTCAGATGGCGATCAAGGAAGTCTACGACCGTATGGATCAGCGAGCGCGGCGCAAGGATCCGAACGCCATTAGCGGGATTGCCAGTGGTTTTATCGATCTCGATCAACTGACAGCCGGGTTCCAAAACTCGGAGTTGGTCATTCTTGCGGCCCGACCCAGCGTCGGCAAAACGGCGATGGCTCTGAATATTGTTCGTCACGTCATTGTCGAGGATAAGTTGCCGGTCCTGTTTGTGAGTCTCGAGCAATCCCGGATCGAGCTGGCCGAGCGATTGCTCGTCTCCCAGGCTCGCGTGGATAGCCAGAAGCTCCGAAAGGGGCACCCCAGCGGCGACGACATGGGGAAGCTGATCGCAGCAGGCGACCTCTTGAGCGACTCTTTGCTATTTATCGACGACTCACCCTCACAAGGGATGCTTCGTATTACCGCAAATGCACGTCGATTGCAGATCCGAAATCAGATTCGTCTGGTGGTGATCGATTACTTGCAGCTCATTGAGCCCGAGAATCGTCGCGATCCGCGTCAGGAGCAGGTCGCACAGATATCGCGGAGACTCAAACATCTGGCTCGCGAACTGGAGATCCCCGTAATCGCACTGGCCCAGGTGAACCGCACCTCGGAAGATCGCCAGGATCATCGCCCGCGCCTGGCCGACCTTCGGGAGTCGGGTTCAATCGAGCAGGATGCCGACACCGTTCTCATGCTACATCGCCCTGGCCGATTCGGCGGGGCTCAGGAAGACAACATTATCGAGGTAATTGTCGCGAAACAGCGTAACGGCCCGACGGGCGAACTCACACTGGCCTACTTGAAGTCGTTTATGCGCTTTGAGAACTATGCTGGCGACGGCACCTTTGGCATTAATTGAGGGCCAACATGCGGGTGGGCAGCGGTCACGACACGCATCAACTGGTGGAGGGGCGAGCGCTCATCCTCGGCGGCGTCTGCATCCCCCACACGAAAGGCCTGTTCGGCCACAGCGACGCGGACGTTGTGCTTCATGCGATCACGGATGCACTGCTCGGTGCGGCCTCACTCGGCGACATCGGCGACTTGTTTCCTGACACTGATCCGAAGAACAAAGATCTCGACTCGGCTGTCTTCGTGCACGAAGCCCTGAGACTTCTGAACGAATCTTCCTGGCGAGTTATCAATCTGGACATCACGATCTTTGCTCAGGAGCCGAAGCTTGGCCCGGTGAAGGCTCGCATTCGCGAGAATGTCGCCAAGCTGCTGAATCTGCCGACAGATTGCGTGAGCGTGAAAGCCAAGACCGGGGAACAGGTCGGCCACATTGGCCGCGGCGAAGCGATTGGTTGTCATGCGATAGTGTTGATTGAACAATCTCCCTCTCTTCGTTTCAAAGAGGGGGCCGGGGGGAAAGGGTTTCACTCACCCGACCAAAACCCCTCCACTCCCACTCCCTGAAGCGGAGAGGGGGGAGCGAAAAGTTCCCGCGAAAGGACCAGCCATGCCAGCCTTGCAGGTGTACAGCACGCTCTCACGCAAGAAGGAACCATTCCCCAAAAAGCCTGGCGAACAAGTCACAATGTACGTCTGCGGGCCCACGGTCTACAAGCCGAGTCACGTCGGCCACATGGTCGGCCCAGTCGTCTTCGATGCCGTCAAGCGATATCTGGTCTATCTCGGCTACTCCGTGAAATGGCTCGTGAACATCACGGACGTGGACGACAAGCTCATCCACCGGGCCAATGAAGCCAAGACGACTGTCAAGGAACTCGCCGAGCGCATGACGGCCGACTACTTCGATTGTCTGAAGAAGCTGAACGTGACGGGCATCGACGCGTTTCCAAAAGCGACCGAGCATATCGGCGACATGATTACGACGATCGACGGACTCATCAAGAAAGGCTTCGCGTACCCGGCCGAGGGGGACGTCTATTTCAACGTGTCCAAGGACGACGACTACGGCAAGCTTTGTGGTTTCGATCCGGAAGCATTGGAAGCCGGCTCACGTATCGAGGTCTCGGGCCGCAAGAAGAACCCCGGCGACTTCGCTTTGTGGAAGAAGGCCAAGCCGGGCGAACCGGCCTGGGACAGCCCCTGGGGACAGGGCAGACCGGGGTGGCACATTGAATGCACCAGCATGGCCCAGCGGCATCTTGGCGACACCATCGACATCCACGGCGGCGGACTCGATTTGCGTTTTCCGCATCACGAGAACGAATTGGCCCAGTCAGAATCGGCCAGTGGCAAACCGTTCGCACGGGTGTGGATGCACAACGGCTTGCTGAAAATGGGCAGCGGCAAGATGGCAGGCTCGGTCGGCAACGTATTAAACGTGGCCGATGCGCTGAAGCACGTTTCGGGCGAGGCCCTGCGGTTCTTCATCCTGAACACGCATTATCGTTCGCCGATTGATCTCGGCGAATGGGACCCCCGCGACCCGAAGTCGCCGACGCTACCCCCGGGCCTGGAAAACGCGAAGAAAGCTCACGAAGCCTTCGTGCGGCTCTCGGAGCGATTCGACCGCGTGACCGGCAAGAAGTTCCACGAAGTCGCCGTGCCAGGTCGGGCCGAGGACGGACGCAAATTCCTGCTGCCCGAGTTCGGCGAAAAATACACTCGCTTCCGCGAGTTCATGGACGACGACTTTAACACTGGCGGTGCAGTTGGCGTACTGTTCGAATTGATCACGTCACTCAATCGCCTGGCCGACGGGGCCAAACTCGAAGACCCTGCCAAGGCCGACGCCAACGGCAAGGCCGCCTTCGAGGAGGGGACGACTCTCGCGAAGGAACTCGGCCAAATTCTTGGCCTCTTCTTCGAGTTGCCCAAGGCCGATGCCCTCGGTGACGACGATAAAATCGTCGGCGGTCTCATGCAACTTGTGATTGAGCTAAGAAATAATCTCCGGGCTGAGGCGAAGAAGATCACGACCAAGGACGACCCAGCCAAGAAGATGCTCTTCGGCCAGACGGACATCATCCGCACGCGACTTACGGAACTTGGAATCACGCTGGAGGATCGGCCGGCGGGGACGACCTGGCGGGTGGGGTGATTTTCCGATTGATCGAGTGCCTCCTCCGTTTAGCGTTCGAACCAACGGCTCGAACGCTAAACGAGGAATCGATTTCCACTACTCTCGTATGACCAAACCACTCCGTATCCTCGGCATAGACCCCGGTCTCAACACGACCGGCTACGCGGCTATCGAGGCTCATGCCACGGGCCCGAAGTTACTGGAAGCGGGCGTCCTGAGTTCCGACGAGAGTAAATCCGCCGAGAACTTACCGCAGCGGCTGAAGGCTCTCTACGATGGCGTGATCGAAGTGATCGACCAGTTTCATCCGGGCGTTCTTTCCGTCGAGCAACTTTACGCCCACTACGAGCATCCGCGGACGGCGATTCTAATGGGCCATGCTCGCGGGGCAATTCTGTTAGCCGGGGCCCAGCGCGGCTTACAGGTCGTTAGCTATGCTGCCACGCAGATCAAGAAGACGATTACCGGCAGCGGGCGGGCGAGCAAGGAGCAGATCCAGATGGCCATGCTTCGCGAGTTTCGCTTGAAAGCAATGCCCGAGCCGCACGATGTGGCCGACGCCTTGGCCATCGCGCTGTGCCATTATTACGCGTCCTCAAACTCCCAGGCCGGCGGCACAAGCGTTGGCGTTCGCCTTTCGGCTCTCGATCCCGATACTACTTCCTAATGCTGACCAAGATCACTGGCACCCTGAATCGCGTTCTCGACGAGGAAGTCCGCCTCCAGGTTGGGCCGTTTGAGTATCAGATACTCACCCCCGAGTTCGTGCGACGACAGATTCAAACACGGACGGGGACAGAGATAACGTTTCACCTGATCGAGTACATCGAAGGGAGCCAGAACACCAACAAGATGATTCCGCGCCGAGTCGGCTTCCTGAACGACATGGAACTGGAGTTCTTCGAACTGTTCTGCACCGTGGACAAGATCGGCGTGAAGAAGGCCTTGAAGGCAATGGGCCGACCGATCCGCGACCTGGCCGACGCAATTCAACGGCAGGACGTGAAATGGCTGACGACGCTGCCCGGCATCGGCAAGCAGACGGCCGAGCAGATCGTGGCCACGCTCAAGAACAAGGTCACGCGATTCGCTCTATCGAGCCCGGCGATCTCGCCCGTGGAGGCTGGCACCTCGACAGGATCGGTTGATGCAACCGCCTTCGAGGATGCGTATTCCGCGTTAATGACACTCGGAATGTCGCCAGTAGACGCCCGGAATCGGCTCGATCAAGTGATCACGAGCGGCAAGGTTTGTAAGACAGTCGAGGACGTGTTGAATGTGATTTTCAAGAAGGAATGACTTCAATTCCTGCACCCTGGAGGATTTCCAATGTTTCGTCGCAGCCTGATGTGCTTGGTTGCCGTTTTCGCTTTGAATGGGTTGGTCCCAGCAGATGACAAGGACGACCTGAAGGCTATGAACGGAACCTGGAAGATGGAGAAGGCGATCTTCATGGGAAAGGATTCCAGCGAACTTTTTAAGGCCGCCACGCTAACTGTTGAAGGCGGAAAGTACACCGTGACGTTCAACGATCAGACCGACAAGGGAACGCTGACGGTCGATTCGTCCAAAAAGCCCAAGCGACTCACGGTCAAGAGCAGTGAGGGCAGCAACAAAGACAAGACCTTCGAATGCATTTACGAGTTGAAGGACGACACGATGACTGTGTGCTACGCCCTCGAAGGGAAGGATCCGCCAAAAGAGTTCGTGTCGAAGGAAGGGACCATGACGCTGTTGGCGACGTACAAGCGCGAGAAAAAATAAAGTAGTCGGCACACTCCGTGTGCCAGCCTCGCCCGACGCGGAACTCGAGTCGAAATCGGACCGTGAGCGAGAGAGTTGGTTTTATACAACCCGCACACGGAGTGTGCGGGCTACCATGGGTGAGTCGAGATGGCCCGAACCCCCGTTATCACCGCCGGCCCCGAGGAAGATCGCAGTCGCGATGCCGCGTTGCGGCCAAAATTTCTGCGTGAGGTGATCGGCCAGACCGAGGTCGCACGGCGGTTGGCCATCGCCGTCAACGCAGCCAAGAAGCTCAAGGAACCGCTGGGCCACATTCTCTTCGACGGGCCGCCCGGGCTGGGAAAAACCACATTTGCAACCGTGTTGCCGAATGAACTTGGGACGTCGCTGCAGATGACCAGCGGCCCGGCGCTGTCCAAACCGGCCGACATGCTGCCGTTCCTGACCAACCTCGAGGAAGGCTCGATACTCTTCATCGACGAGATCCATCGGATGCCGCGTGTTGTCGAAGAATTTCTCTACCCGGCCATGGAGGATTTCCGCATCGACATCGTGCTGGGAGAAGGGCTCAACGCACGCACCATTTCGATGAACCTGAAGCACTTCACATTAATCGGTGCCACAACGCGAAGCGGGATGCTCTCAGGGCCGATGCGCGATCGTTTCCGAATGCACGAGCATCTCGAGTTCTACAGCGTCGATGAACTCTCACGAATCGTCCGGGTGAATGCGGCCAAACTGCAAACGAAAATCGCCGACGCTGCCGCGATGGAACTGGCTCAACGTTGTCGCGGTACGCCGCGAATTGCCAATGCTCGCCTGGCCTGGGTGCGTACCTATGCGGCCAGCGAGACCGATGGCGACATCACGCTTGAGGTCGCCCGTGCAGCTCTACAGATGCTGAACGTTGATCGCGAAGGGCTCGACAAACAGGATCGCCGGTATCTCGAAACGTTGATCGATGTCTTTGCCGGCGGGCCAACCGGCGTTGAGGCGATTGCCGCGACGATGAACCTGACGACGGATACTCTCAGCGATGAAGTCGAGCCGTATCTCCTCCGCGAGCAATTCGTGATCCGCACCCCCAGAGGCCGTGTGGCGACTGAACGGGCGTTTCAGCTATTGGGGAAGAAGATTCCGCGAAAAACTGCGGCCGATGGCGAGCCGGCACTGTTTGACTGAGCCGAAAGCCCAGGGACAGCCGTCCATGGGCCTTCGGCTTTCTGTCACTCTGCCAATTCAAATATGCACTCAATTTCCACCGAGATATTCCCTGGAAGCGAGTTGGTACCAATCGCGCTTCTCGCACCGACGCCGGCATCTTCGCCAAACACATCGGCCATCAGTTCGGAAAAGCCGTTGATGACTTGCGGTTGATCCTTGAAATCGTCGGTGCAGTTGACCAGCCCCAGGGTCTTGATGAGACGGGAGACTTTGTCGAGCGAACCCAGGTTTGCCTTGACCGTGGCAAGAATCGCCAACCCGACTTGCCGGGCCGCCGCTTTACCCTGTTCGAGATTCAATTCCTTGCCGACCTTCCCCGTGATCTGAGTCTTATCTTCCTTCAGTGGGCCGTGGCCGGAAACGTAGAGTATGTTGCCGACACGCACTGCCGTCTTGTACTTGGCGACCGGCTTTGGTGCCGGCGGGAGCGTCAGGTGTAACTCTTGAACGCGAGTGTCAGGCTTGCTTGTCATGTTGTCTCCAGTTGTGGAAGAGTGCTGAAGTTACAGGATACAGAATCCTCCCGTCAAACGGCGACTCTCCACGAGAGCACCTTTCCACCCGATGGCGTTTCGCATGGATAGAACGTCTCGCCTGCCTCGGCTCGGCGAATGAGTTCATCGCTTGGCGTGAATCGCGGCCCGAATCGTTCAGCAAACTCGGCCAACTTTTCGACCACCCGGCAAGCGCCGAGAGTATCCGCATAGCCAAGCGGCCCGCCGCGCTGAGGGGCCCAATCCATGCCGAACGCGAGGGCCAAATCGACTGTGGCCGGATCGGAGTCTGGTTGTTCGGACAGTGCCGCTGCCGCCTCGTTTACCGTTCGGAAAATCACGCGCTCGATTCCTTCGCGGATCGCCGTCTCCGAATCGAACGTGTAACTGGCCGCGGCATCTTCGTCGAAATCCTGCCAGAGCAACATCCGTGCAAGTTCGTTCGGCCGCCGAGTCAGGCCATAACGATAGAAGCCTTCGCCCACAACCTTGCCGACACAACCGTAAGAGAGCAGACGTTGAAAGAGTAGATTGCGAGCGAAGCCGTCGTCGCGTGCCATTTGCAAGTAGCCAGTTTGTTCGGATAGTTGCTCGAGGCCGATCTCGTCACACCACTCTAGCGGACCACGTCCCATGCCGAAAGCACGACAAGCGGCATCGATCCTTTGTGGAGGCAGCCCTTCCGAGACGAGCGTCACCGCCTCCGAGAGATACACGTGTCGAACCAGTGTCACCAGCCGTCCCGGTCGATCCGCAACTCGGATCGGCGTGAATCCCCACTGCCGTGCCCACTCGGACAAAGTAGCCACGTTTTCCGAGTGCGCAAACTCGGTGCCGACGACTTCCGCTACCGGCGTGCGAGCCTCAAGATTCGGCAGGTGCAGGCCGAGGATTCGCTGCGGTCTTCTGGATTCCGCCTGCAAGGCCTCGACCCGAATCGTCGTGCTGGTCGTTGCAAGTATGGTCCTCGAGAGGACGAGTTCTTCCAATTTGTTGAAGATGTTTTGCTTCTCGCCCGGATCTTCCGTCACGGCCTCGATGACGAAATCGGCCCGATCAAAGCCCAGCCATTCGGACGTAACGCAAACCCGGTCGCCAAATTCCGAGAAGGGATTGGCGGCTCGATGGACGGCCCGCTCTTGAAGCACTATCTCGTGCCCGCGTTCTGCGAAATGACGAGCGAGTTGCACGCCATGCGGACCAGCTCCGACGATTCCGATCCGCTTCGGAAGTTGCGGAATCGGATTGATCGGCTCGGGAAACAGACGCAGCGGCGATGTAGCTTGCCGTTGAGCCTCCAACAAATGACGTGTTTCAGGAAGCCCACCCAGGAAGGTAAGAGCCGCTCGCTCTGCAATGAGACCCTTGCCTTCGGATCCACGGCTGGCCGCCACACATTGCAATAGTTCAGACACGGCAGCAGAACATCGAGATGTCTTTTTGGCTTGCTGAAGGACCATCGAGCCGAACAGGGCATTCGAGAGACTGGGACGCCACCGATGAATAATTCGGCCTGCGCGCCAGTTGGGCGAATGTCGCATCCGATCCAGGCACGTCATCAAGTCGATCCCCGTACGTTCCGGATTCGTCAGCAAATCTGCCAGGCCGATTCGCAGCGCCTCCGCTGGGCGCACGCTCTGCGAGTGGATCCACAGGCGAAGGGCTTTCTGAATTCCGACAAGCCGTGGCAAACGAAGTGTGCCCCCGCAGAAGGGAATGAGTCCGCGAGCGATCTCCGTAAACTCCAATCGCGTTTCTCTCGAATCGACAATCAAACGTGTTGTACATGCCAGGGCGATCTCCAGCCCAAGGCCCGCACATCGGCCTTCGAGCAGCGCAATCGTCGCTGCCGGCAATTCCGCTATTTTGCGAACGACCTCCTGACCGCGACGGGCCAGCGCCGCGAGTTCCAGAGGGGAGTCCATTCGTGCAAGCTCGCGGACATCGAACTCTTCGACAAAGCTCCTGGGATTGCGGCTGCGGATCACGATGGCAGACGGTGCAGGTAGCCCGTCTATCCGATCGACCACGAGCGACAATTCATTCAGGATTGGAAGATTGAGCGAGTGCGACGCCCGGCCCCTGAAATCGAGCCAGAGCGTGACGACGTTGTCCTCCGATTCGAGGCGAAAACACTGTGATTCGTAGATCATCGCGCGTCGGCTCCATCCGGTTCGAGGCGTGCATCCTGCACAATCCGCCATTTTGGACAAATTGAGGCGATTTGGTCAAGGCGAAAGAGGATTTGAATGACTCACAAAGAGGCGATTGTCGAAGGATTTGTACGCCGCACCCCCAAGCGGCTTTGCAGATACCTGCCAAGCACAATTCTCGAACTCGTTGTTCGAGTCGTCGCGGAAACACGGCACCTTTGCGTTCTCCGGTTTCCCAAAAAAAGGAACTGGTTCGATTGCAGCGGGCTCCGCCGTTTCGGAAGCCATCATTCCGGTAAATCTTTCTCGCAGCCCACCCAGCTTCCGTATATTGTTTACTTGAGAATGGGCTGAGTTTGACCTGCGACAAGGAAGTTACTGATCGCTCGTTGGATGCCCGACCGGATCACGTATCTTCCGAATCACAGGAATGTTATGGCGAATACAGTTCGCGAACGCACGATCTCCATCACCAGTCTTGGTGGCACCCTCTTCAAGATCCGCAGTTATACGCTCGTTCCCGTCGCGATTGCCTTGTTGGTATTGCCGTGGGTCTTGTCCCCCGATCCCGAATGGGCCTATTCCTGGATGATTGGTCTTGGCGTTGGCCTGCTGACAATTGGGACTCTCGTACGCTTTCATGTGTCTGGCAGGTCGCCTCGCGGGACTTCGACACGTGGCAAAACAATTGGTGCTGCCCAGCTCGTAACCTGCGGCTGCTATGCTTACTCCCGCAACCCGCTCTATGTGGCAAATGCCTTACTCTGGTTCGGCATCGCTGCTCTAACCGGGATTCCGCTACTGCTGATTCCTGTATTCCTGATTTTGGTGTTCCAATACTACGCAATCGTCCTCGCGGAAGAGGAGTACCTTCGTAAGAAGTTCGGGGAAGAATTCGAGACCTACTGTCGAAACGTCCCTCGATTCCTCCCGCAATTGCGTCCTTGGTCAGGCCGAAGCGAGCCGTTCGTGTTCACCTGGAAGCGAGCCATCTTCAAGGAACACGACACGCTGTATGGAACGCTTGCGTGTGCCACGATTGTGGTGACGCCAGTTTTCTTCAGCGAGCCTTCGCAAGCCGTGCTAATCGCGTGGTTCGGCGGATTTGCCGTATTGACGGTCGTGTGGCGGATCGTGAAAACACTCAAGCGGCAGGACTCGCGGGCCCGGCGCAATCCGACACCCTCGCAGCCAGCAGCAGTCGTCGTTCAATCGGCTCACATGGCTCGGGCCTGATTGGGCGGGTTCCTGCGGCTCCCTACTCGTGATTTATCAATGTTGGCCCGAGGCCGACACCTGCCTTCGGGCCAGTGCCGATCGCTCCGTGGCGGTCGGAATGAGTTCACTTTTTCAAGATTCCGCTAGCTGCAGCGTTGGCCGAACGCTACAAGTAACACATGGGCCAAGTCCTAGCCCAGATCGAGGTGCCTCATGCGCGTCCGGCTCGTCCCGATCGAAGGAGGGACGCCCATCAACATCACGAAAGACCTGATGCTTGTGGGTCGCAAGGAAGAATGCGACATCAACCTCGACCACAAGAGCATCTCCAAGCTTCATTGCGTCCTCGTCAGGACCGATGGCCTGTTGCTATTACGCGATCTTGGTTCCACGAACGGCACGCGCGTCAACAACCAGCGCGTTCGGCGGGCCGCGCTCTTGCCCAACGATCAACTACAAATTGCCAGCCTGAAGTACTCGGTGCAGATGGTGGCAGACGAGTTGCCACCCGAACCCGATGAGTTTACCCAGCATCTCGATGGCAAGGAACTGGCCCGGCTAGTCGAGAATTCTGAAAACCCAGGTGAACTGGAAAGTGATTCGTCAGAGGTCGAGATTCCCGTGGTTCGGACGAACGCGTTGCCGGACCATTATCCGGAACCGGTGCCGGCGAACAGTAAGCTTTCTCCCATCCTTTTTTAGAGCTGAGGCCGGGGATTAGGTGAAGGCTCTCGATCTCGGGTCGCGCCCCCTCCCTAAGAGGGAAAAGGCCTCAAGACAATCACGCCCCAAAGAAGATCTTCGACAACACATCCAGCATGCCGCCGACCGGGGGATTAGCCGGGTCAACCATGACTTGCCCTCTGCACGTCGAACAGGTGTCCGTTGTGCCGTCTTCTTCCGTGCGTTGTCGCTTACCCTCGCAGGTTGGGCACTGGAACGGGAGATAGCCCATTGGCCCAGGCGTATAGGGGTATCGGCCCACACCCTTGCAAAGCAAGCAGGATGACTTGCCGCCGCAATGACAGCGGATATTTCTTGATCGCCTCAGTAACGTCCTTATTTCCCAGCGAAATTGTACTTGGCGTCCTTGGGAAGCACGAACAGTTTCTTATGCTGGCGAAGATCGCGTGTCAAACCACGCTTGTATGCAAACGTTACTTCGCTGGCTTTGTCTCCTTCGCCAAGATCAAACGTGATTTTGTCCTGGCCGGATCCAGCCCATTGGAAGAGCAGCACTTGTTCTTTCTTGAAATCGACGGCCTTTTGAATCGCCTCAATGGCAGCGGCATCCTTGATGGCTTTCGCCAATTCCTCGGCCGAGGTGATGACCGTCGGCTCAGTCGCCTTGCCCTTGGCCTCGCCGTCGAGTTTGACATCGAGGACGCGAACGGTCGCGGGCTTGGCGTCTTTCTTGGGATCCGGGGCGGCGTTACTCACGAGACCGAAAACGAGCATGCAGAGGAGAATACGCATGGAGGCACCTGGGTTTGTGAATGGCATTAGTGTAGGGATGCAAGAGAAGAAGCCGAGGAAGAACGAGTTAGCGAACGAAAACGAGAGCGATGACCGGTCGCACTCATTCTCTTTCTCGTACTCGTCTTCTTGAAGCGAACGCTGTCCCGCTCTCGAAGCGAGCCGACAGTTTCATTTTCCTTCCAACAACTTGCTCAAGCTCAATTTTACTTCTTTTGTGTCCCCGGCTTTCACAATGGCCTTGTTGGCTTTCTCCAGCATGTTTTTTTCAAGCGATGGTCGAATATCTTTCACAAACTCGATGATCGTCTCCCCGAGCAATTTGGCTCCGTCGCCGCCAATGCCGGCCGTGTGTTCGACCACCAGACTCTCGTAGGAGAGCTTGGCATGTGTCACTCTCATGCGGAAGATGACATCGGGAAAGAAACTGCCGTTCTTCACGGTGCGGGTCGTGGATTCGCAAGCCAAAATCAGGGTCGGCTTGCAGCGGGCGCGGGTCTCGCCGCTGTAAACACGCACCCCTGCCGCCCAAAGTTGCTGATCGAACGTGATCCGCGTCTGCATGGCGACCATCACCAGAAAGGTCACCTTCCCCTTTTCGGGTTGCTGAACGTTGAAGACATTGAGTGACAGTGTCTTCTCGGGATCAACTGCCTCGATCTTGATCTTTCGCCAGGTGCCGTCGTTTTTCATTTTTTCTTGAAATCGAGGCTTGCGGAGGATGCCGTCTTTCTCCCAGGTAATGCCGTTGGCAAACTTGCGCTGATGACCCCAGTTGAACTCTTGCTGAACGAGAGGCGAGGGCAGGGCGGTCTTGAGCAGGCCCTTTATTACGGACGAGAGTTCCTCGGCCGTGGGCGTATTCTCGGGATCCGCCTTCGCGGAACAACTGAAGGCGAGCGAGAGGAACATGGCGATCGCCCGGCGCATGAACAGGACCCTCGACGAGCAGAGTGCGTCCGAGAGAATCGATTGGGGACGAAAAACTTGCATGAGGATCAACTAGCCTGGCTCAAAATCCTGTGAATATACTCGCGAACACCGACGATATCCACGTTCGTAACGATATCGACATTCGGGGCCCCTCCCGGGGTCGGTCGAACGTCGACCACGCTCATGCCTCGGGTCAGTTCGCCACGAAGCTCCACATCGACGTAGGCCGGTTCTGTTGTGAACTTGCTCGACAGGGCCACGACCGCGACGCCGAGCACGTCTTTCAGGTGGAATCCCTCGATCCCGTACAAGTTACTGCTGGCTCGAATGCCAAAGGGCACGATTCGCCGAAGAAACTGGCACGTGGCCGATTCGGGGGCCGGTAATTCCAGCAAATCCGTTGGGGAAAACACGAGTTTGCGGGCAGCATCCAGGGGTATCAGCGTGATCGGAGCCCCGGAGTGAAGTACGCGGCGGGCGGCCAAGGGATCGCAATAGAAGTGAAACTCCGCGACGGCGGACGCATTTCCAGGAACACGCCAGCAGCCGCCAAGGAAGACGATTCGCTCAATCAGCCTGGGCAACGAGGGATCGCGGTCAATGGCACGTACCAACATCGTCGCGGGGCCAAGGTTGACGATGGTGACTTCGTGGGGGTTCCCGTGGACTAGTTCGACGAGCAATTTGTCCCCGGGCGTCGGCGAGTGCAGAGTTACCGGTGGCAGGGCAATGTTGCCGAGTCCATCCGGACCGTGAAGTCGGGTGCCGTCTATCTCGTATTCGACGGGCAGGGCGGCCCCCAGTCGCGGCCACTTAGGAGGATCTAACGCGTTGATAAGCAAATGGACGTTCTGCGTGGCACGGTCCGCAGGAATGTTCCCGGCCGATGCCACTAAACCGAGCGTATCGAGGCTCTGGTCGTGAAGTGCTAATGCAATCGCGAAGGCGGTATCGATCCCCGGGTCGGCAATTAGGATGATTTTTTGGGCCATGTTGGACACCATTCTTGGCCTAGATGGCCGATTGAGTCAGCCCGTCCAGCACCCGTTGGGCTGCCCCGGAATCAATCGCTCCTGCGGCCAATTGTACGCCATCGGGCAAAGATGACACACGTTCCACGGCGAGCAAGGCGGCACCGGCGTTTGCAAGCACAATTCGGCGGGCTGGCGAATCGTTCCCACTCAATACATCCCGAATCATGGCCGCACTTGCATCGGGTCCATCGGCCTTCAAATCGGCCAGATCGACACTCGGCAATCCGAAATCGCGAAGCGTCCATTCGAGCGATTCGACTTTTCCTGCGTGAACGTGACGCACGAGAGTGGGAGCCGAGAGGCTGACCTCATCGAGCCCGTCGCGGCCACACACCAGGTAAGCTTGACGAATACCAAGCCGAGCAATCGCGCCGGCCATGGAATCGAGAAGTTCGGGCCTGCTGACGCCGAGCAACTGGTACTCAGCACCTGCGGGGTTCAGCAAAGGCCCAAGCAAATTGAAAATTGTTCGCACACCAAGTTTTCGCCGAAGCGG
Organism: Gemmataceae bacterium; assembly: GCA_009691845.1. Lineage (GTDB taxonomy): Bacteria > Planctomycetota > Planctomycetia > Gemmatales > Gemmataceae > SIAJ01. The sequence continues at coordinate 42,525 of SIAJ01000010.1, read as the reverse complement.
GGCAACCTTCGCCAACGCCGGATGGAAATGCGGGGCGAAACAGAACGCAAAACCTACTCTAGCCAAAGACTTTTCAGCCCAGGCTGGCCCAGACTCGATCAGCACGCCGAGCGAACTCAGTACATCGGCACTGCCGCTGCGACTCGATACGGACCGATTGCCGTGCTTGACAACCGGAATTCCGGTCCCCGCGACAACCAGTGCGGTGGCCGTGCTGATGTTGAACGTACCAGAGCCATCGCCGCCGGTGCCACAGGTATCGAGAACCGGTCGAGTGGTCGGATGCAGCCGAACCATCGCCTCGCGAAGAACCCCGACTGCCGCGGCGATTTCCGTGGACGCCTCCCCCTTGAGCCTCAACGCAAGTAGGAACGCGGTAGCCTCGGCTTCACCAAATGATCCGGCGGTAAGGTCTTGAAATGCCGCGCGGATCAACTCGTCGGGGAGGTCCCGTCGTTCGAGCAGGTGCGGAAGGCCGACTGTGTGCCACTCGGGCGATGTGTGTGTCATGCAACCTCCACTCTAAACAGTCGGAATCGCGGAAACAACCGTTTCCCGGATTTTGGTCTTTCATCCTGTACGGATGTCATGTATACTCTTTTATATGTGGTGTAAGGGTGAATCCTAATGAGCCAGTAATTCAGCTGGCGTGCACCAGACTCCCAAGACGGGGCTTGACCATGGTAGACACACCTTCCATTACCAAACGGCAGCATGAGATCTTGGACTATATCCGGGACAAGATCGAGAATCGCGGGTTTCCCCCCTCGATTCGCGAGATTGGGGAGGCGTTTGGAATTGCCTCGCCGAACGGGGTGATGTGCCATCTGAAGGCACTCGAAAAGAAGGGCTTTATCGAGCGCAACAAGGGCGTGAAGGATCAAAAGTCCGCCGCAAGAGCGATCACGATTCCCGGACTGCGAATCAACTCGAGTTCGCTCCCCTTCCTCGGCATGGTTTCCGCGGGAGCGGGGATTGAAGCCGTTGAGCAGGTAGAACGTGTAGACCTGGGCGGAATGTTTGCCGGAAAGAATCACTACGCACTCAAAGTTCGTGGTCAATCCATGATCGAGGATCACATCGACGAGGGGGACATCGTGATCCTCCGCAAGCAAGACACAGCGGAAAATGGCGAACGGGTTGTCGCGATGATTGATGGAGCGGCCACACTCAAGAAGTTCTATCGCCGCAAAGAGCGCGTCGTACTCGAACCCTCAAATAGCACCATGTCCCCAATCATCGTCGAGCCGAGTCATAATGTGCTCATTCTCGGAGTTCTAGTCGGAGTTGTCCGTCGCTGCTAAGCGTTCCGGCGTCCGGATTAAAACTCTAGGATGGGTCGCCCAACCTGTTCTAGCTGCGCCTACGCGGGAATAGATGGCTCCCAAACCATCCTCCCACCGCGACTGCACACCACACACTTCCGCCGACGGCCGCATACATTTCTGGACACGATTCAACAACATTGAGTTGGTCGAACCAGAATTCGAGCACAAGCGGCGGGCTCGGTGTGTAACGAGTCAACACGACGATCACTCCAGCAGCAGCCAGAAATCCTGCGATAACACCTTGTTTCAGGCATCGAGGAGCTTTGCACAAGGCCATCCCCCCGAGAATCGACACGAGCAGGCTGATCTGCCACGCAATCAGCTTTCCCGAGACGAACGTGCCCCCGTTACCGGAGAGCATTTTCGCTAGGTAATACCGAATTGTGTCCACATAAGCGGTGCCGATCAGGACGACTGCCAAACCCAAAGCGATTCGCCACCAGACGACTCGAACGAGAGGCTTGAGAACCGCCTCTATCTTGCCGCGATCGACTTGGCCGAGCATCGGAAGATCGGGGGCCGGGGGTACCATCAGGCGACCAGCTAATCCTCCAACCACCACGACGAGCCCAAGCGAAACGACGACTCCGATCCACAATCCTTCCAGAGGCAATCGACCATCGGCAGTTTCCAGGGCCATGAAACCAGGTGCTGCCAGGAGCCCCAGCACCAGTCCTGTCATTTCGGCTCGGCGATTGATCGTGCCTGCCACAGCCGCACCCGTGAGAATTGCAACCACGAGCAATCGCAAGGATCCTACCGCCGAGAGCTTATTCGTTCCCGCACTCGCCAAGGCCAAACCGCTGATCAAGTGGAGCAGGCCGAAAAAGCAACCGCAAACCGTAACGATGCCGAGCGCAAGGCGATGACTCGATGATGGGCCATCCGAATCGTCGTCGAGTGGCGGGAAAGCGAGGGGAATTGACGAAGGGAACCCACTCTCCATGCCAATGAGCGACCCGCAGTGAGCTCAGGCGACTTGCTCGTCGCAGGCACTGCCGCACTTTTTGCGAACTCCCAGCATGACTTCCCCTGGCCCGGAATCCCGACCATGGGATCAGAGCAACTGTAGTTCACTGGTTTGGGTCGGGAGAAAAGTCGCCGAATTACGAACGGAGGTGAATCAATTGACTCGAAAAGAATGGAGCGGAAGAGGATTGAACTCTCGGCCTCTGCAGTGCGAGTGCAGCGCTCTCCCAGCTGAGCTACCGCCCCAGGTACATCTATTGTTGCAAGGTAGCTCTTGCAGGCAAGTGTACTTCTCAAAACCTCGAACGATCGTCGCCGTCACCACCGGAGATTGTACATCACGTAAAGCAGTTCTGGTGAAACTTTCGCTCCCGTGTTTTTGATGAAGTCGCCCGCGAAAAGCTTCGAGTAGCCAATCAGCACATCCTGGTGCGGAGTCAGGTGGATGTTCGCCAACAGGTCGATTTCCTGCCCAACGTCCTGGCCTGCGGCTCCCGTGGCCGATCGTCGCGTCGGCTTGCCAGCCGCGTTGTAGAGGAAGTCGCGCGACTTCGCGAGGCGGAAGTGATGGTACTGGGCCAAAACCGTAATCCAATTGTGCGGGTACAGTGCAACTTGCCCGTAGCAGTCCTGTATGTTCTGTCGGCCAACCAAATCGAGGTAGCCGAAATAATAGTGGCCGAACGCGAAGAGCTGGTTGAAGGTCCGATCTTTCGCCCCCAGCGTCGGGTCGCCCGTGCCGCTCGCGTAATCGTAGCCGAGCCAGAATTGTGGACGCCAGGCGTGCTCTTGCAACTCGTAGCCGGCGGACAGCGTGTAGGCGTGGGCCTCTACGTTGCGGTCGACGGCCGTGCCGCCCTGAACCATGCCCTCGATGTCGAACAGAAACGGTCCTTCGTTGCCGGCATAGCGAGCGCCAAACGTGTGAATGTCTCGCTTCCCCTTGGGTGCTGTCGTAACGTAGCGGTCGCCGGTCAACGTATCGTCCTGCAAGCCGAGATAATACACGTCCACCACCTGGTTTACGGGACGGAATGTCGCCCAAGCTCCCAGGAACTTGATGTCGCGGTCGACGTCGTCCTGCTTGGTGGTATCAGGAATGACGGGGATCACGCAGAAAACGTCGAAGTCCATCGAGGTGGATCGCCAGAAGCCGCGAACGCCTTCGAACGTTCGGCGTGTATTTGCCCAGTCGGCGGTCGAAATGAGTCGCTGCGAACCAAACAACAATTCCTGGCGACCAACTCGAACGTATGCGAGGTTGCCTCCGTAGGTCCCGACGTTCACATCGACAAAGAGGTTTTGAATCGCCGCGGTGTTCTTGTCGATCGGCAACAGTTCTTTCTCATTCCCGTAAGCCAGGGCACTGATGAACTCGCTGACGACGCGGAACTGCTCCGTATACCACGCATCCACCCAAACTCGGTTGCGATAAAGCGAATACTCGTTGACACCGCTGGCCAGCCTGGAATCGACTTCGTGCATGTACCGGACGGAACTCTGACCGCCGATGGTCACCATGATATCTGGCGTGAGATGCATTCGCTTGATCGCGTCCAACGGATCCGTTTGCGTATTGTCGGGCTTATCCAAATAGCGATAGTCCGCGTCAAACCCACTTGGTGTCTGCAATGCAAACGGCGGATACGGAAAAACTGGCGGTTTCTCGCGATAATTGTTCGTGATAAAATCGAGGAACGAGTAAGTGCCCGGCCCTTTTCCTGGGATCAAAAACGTGCCCGCTCTAGGGATGAGTTGCGATCGCGGAATGTCGGCCCAGGGGTTGGCAAACGTTTTCTCAACAACGATTCCCGGAATGATCGAGTCGGGTGATGCGATGACGCGAGGCAACGGACCGGATTCCGTCGGGCCCAGCGCAGGACCAGGTACTACCGGCAGCGTTAGGGCTTCCAGTTTTGTCGGGGGGATTTTTTTCGGCTCCAAGTCGGCCGCAGTCCGAAAGACTCCCTCCACGAACTGATTGGTCGTATTCGTGTAGTCGCGGAAGTACGGCGAGGTTGGCTTCGGCACCGTTAGCGTGGTGCTTGGCAACGTGAAGGATTCATCCGCAACCGACAGCCCGCTCGAGGCGAGAGTGGCCAACAGTGTCCAAGCTACTTTCGGTGCATTCCAACGCAAGACGATATTCCGTGCGCGATTTCACCCAGGTAAAATGCATCTCGACGGGCCTATCGGCATAGCGATGCTTCCCCGAACCTTCCGAATTGCGACAATTGTCAGGCTTACCAGCCCCTCCCCGTCATCCTCGGCAAAGTTTTCCAAATTACCCCGTTGATGCGGACGCAAAAAAACCTCCGGGAATGTGTCCCGGAGGTCTGCGGTTTTTCAAGTTTGACTCAAGTTGACGCTTTCTACAAAAGTCTTTCGGAGCCGCGACCGTAAGAGCGACCCAGCGAAATCGCTCCCTTACGGGCGCGGCTCCGACGGAAAATCGACTTTTGTCGGAAGTTACTTCGCAACGCGTCGATTGCCATCCTTCTCCACCCAGGAGAACGGGCGATCCACCTCAACTGGCTTCGTGGAAATTTTTTCGCCAAGAATATTTTCGAACACCGTGCCGTAGACACGTTCGATCTTCACCATCGCGTGGCCTGCCAGGATCTGATGAACCTTGCCCTGGTTTGGCAAAACCCACCTTCGGCCCTTGGCGTCGGCGACCCCGCCGGCACCCGGCGAGTTGGCTGCATTCAGCTGGCGGCGATCGAGTTCTTTTTTCGCCAGGCTAACGTCAGGCCCATTCAGAGGAGGCGGTGGAAGTCTGGGGGCGAGTGGCTGGCCGGATGGATCGCGGTACGTGAGGGCATCCTTTTCGTCCTGTGCTTCTGGCGGATCGAATGTCACCGCGTCGACCGTCAGACCAAATTCGTCGCGTAGCCGTTGGGCGTGGGCCGTGCGGAAATAGGCCTTGAACTTGCCTCCGTCGGAGCCTGCTTCCTTCATCGCTTTCCGCGTCGTTTCGACAACCCACTTGGCTTCAACCAGGAATGCAGCCGCATCGACCGGGCCTGCAATCGTGTGAAGCACCCGGCCATCGGGCGCACAAAAATAGGTGGCGACATTTCCGCCCTGCTTGGCGTTTCCAACAATCTTGAATGTGGCGACTTTCTGGAACGACGAACTGAAATGTTCGTTCACGAACTTGCCCACTTCGGGATTGGCTAGGGCGTTCACACGGAGCGCCTCGGCATTGTTTCAGGTAAACCTCGGATCTTCGAAATGACCCGACACGTGGAGGACCATTACGAGTTTTTCGCCCTTCTTTGCCTGCCTGGCCGCGTCGGCCGGCGAGTCCTCGAAATGCACCGAAGTGCCGTATTCTCCGCACGTCGGTTCTTTTCCGGTGGGCACCTTCGGCGGCTCACCAGCGGCTAGTCCGCCCAGGCACAGGCCGGTCGCAACTACGACAGCAAGCCCTCGTCCAAAGTGGTTCATGGCAATTCTCCTGATGAAATCGGTCCCGCCGATCTGAATGTTGTTCACTATAACGTCGCGATTGCTGGACGGAATGCCTAATGTCGATCGCTGTTACAGGCGCGATACAGTGACAGCAGATCGGAACACGGTTGAAGAGGGCCGTCCCATCGGCAACAATGCAACGGGTCGCGATTTCGACACGATCGGCTTTTTTGTGTTCCCTACGGACGATGCGGCGTGTATGATCCGCATCAACATCTCCGCATCTCAATTCAAGGAGCAACCATGAGCTTTAAGATGGACCGAATTCACGTCTGGGCAGTCGAAGTAAAAGACGAACCGGGCGGCGTGGCTTCCAAATTAAACCGCCTGGACGAGGCGGGTGCCGATCTCGAATACGTTTATACGCAACGTCTGGCAGAGAAACCGGGATTTGGCGTCCTTTGCGTTGCCCCCCTGGCCGGCATCGAGCAAACCAAGGCCGCCAAGGCCAACGGTATGCACGAAGTGCCCGACCCGATTGTCATGCGCGTTGAAGGAGACAACACGGCTGGAATGGCCAACCGCCTGAAGCACGCCTGGGCCTCCGCTGGGCTAAACCTGCATGGTTCGATCCTCACGGTGATTGGTTCGAAATTCGTCGGGTTCGTTACGTTTGATACTGTGGAGGACGCCAACAAAGCCGCCCGAATTCTCGCCGAAGTTGGCCATGAAAATGTCGCGCAGACTCGTCGCTGAATCTGAGCTTCTCGTCGGGCGGAATCTTCGACTCGGGGTTCCGCCCGCTGACTCTTCACTCCTCTCTCGCATTCGTAGAATATTTTTTGCCGCGCACACTTCATCTACCACTCACCGGAGAAGATAGCCGGATGCCCACGATTATCAGCCCAAAATGTCAGGGCAAGCTGCGTTTTCCAGAGGACTCGCCCGCTCGGCGAGTCAAGTGTCCGACCTGCGGCAGTGTCTTCATGTCCAGCGACGGGGCAACGGCCACAGGCACTTCGGGCAGCAAAGAAGTTCTTAAAGCGCGTGATTCAAAGGATTTCGAATTACCCACGGACGACGATCGCAAACGCCGCCCGGGGAGACGAGATGAGGACGCCGATGATCGCGATCGAGGCTCGCGCCGAGGCAATCGCGATGACGACGACGATCGCGGACGACGCGGCCGTTACGACGATGATGATCGGCCCAGGCAACGTCGGGACGAGGACAACGACGATGATAATCGACGGAGCCGTCGCGACGAAGACGATTATGATCGCCCGCGACGCAAGAAGAATGATTGGCGTGCCCTCGAAGGACAGATGAATCGGGCCAGCATGGCCTGCCTGCTGAATTTCATTGGTGGCTGGTTGCAGGTTGCCGCTCTTGGCATCATGGCGTTCGTGTGGTTTCTGCACTGGTGTGGCGTTCAGGAAGGCCTGAGAGTTTTCACTATTATTGCCGGACTTTTGGGGCTCGGTTATTGGCTTACCTCGGCCACGGGGATCGGTTTTCTTGTCTCCGGTCCGCGCAACCGTGGGGCATTGGGGCTATCCATCGGCACGGCTAGCGTTGCCGGACTGCACCTGATGATAATGATCGTGCTCGCTACCTCACGAACGATCGGCGAGTTGTCGCCCGACACGGCCCGCTCGACGGACGTCTCTTGGGCGGCATTTGTCAGCCAGCTTCAAGCGCTCCCGGGATTGCTGTTCTTGGAAATTGGCCTGGACATCCCGCGAGAACGGGCCGCGGACGGCAACTTCCTCCCCGTTTTCACAAACCTCCTGGAAATCGCCCGCATGGTGCTGTTCCTTCTCACTCTGCGTGCCATCATGTTGTGCGCCAAGGAAACCAGGGCCGCATCAACTTGCATGAAAACCATGATCGGCTACGCGGGCGGCGCTGGCGGCTTGCTCCTCGTCGGCATCCTGTTCGGCCTGCTGCTCCTGGGAATGAAACCGACGGGAAAAGGACAGGCCGCAAACATTGATTCCCTTTCGGCAATCGTTCACCTGTTCATGCTGGTGCTCTTCCTCGTCCCCGCCGGCCTGGCCGTCGGCACGACCCTGATCGTCAAATCGGTGAAAGGGAGAATCGACTATCGACGGTGAGTGAGTTACCGCAGAGACATTTTCAGTTCCTGGTTTGCTGACGTGAATTGGGTTGGGCGAGGGACTTTCACCGCTTACGCGGGAGACTCGTTTCAATCGCTTCATGCGAGCCTCCCGAACTGCCTGGGGACTAGGCGAGTTGTCCTTACGGGCACAAGAAGAGACCTCGACGATGAACGCCGACCGCCCAGTTCTTGTCGCGCGACACTACTGCATCATCACCGCTGCCTTCACACTGTTCATTCTGTACGGCAGCCTTGTGCCGCTCACGACGCGTTCGCTCAGTTGGGACGACGCGACCGAACAATTCGCGAAGGCGGCTGCCAAGGGAGTGCGCCTCCAATCCAAGTCGGACTTCGCCGCGAATGTGATTCTCTTCGTGCCGCTCGGCTTTGTGGCAGCCGGAGCGGTCAGCGTTGATCGCCGAAATCTCATTGCTCTACTCGCATTGCTCCCCGCGATGGCCCTCCTCAGCATAGCCATCGAGTTTTTGCAACTCTGGTTCCCGGACCGCAACACGACGTTCAACGACATCGGGGCCGAAAGCTTCGGCGGAATACTCGGCGTCGGCATTTGGGGGTTTTTCGGACAAGATTTCACGATTCGAGTGCGGTCGGCTTGGGCTGCGCTTGGGCCAGGCGACTGGGCGGTGAAAGCACTTCCCGCGTACGTGTTTTGCCTGGTGATCGTCCATGGCATGCCATTCGACCTGTCGCTGAGTCCCTGGCAAATCAAGAAGAAATACGACAACGGCCTGGAAATCGGCGCGGCCGAGAGCGGAACACCAACGATTGCAGTGACGCAGTATCCTCGACAGCTTTTCGAGAAGACTCTTCTGAATATTTCGTACTTCCTGCCGATCGGGGCTTTGCTCGCACAATGGCCGAGCCGACGCTGGAAAATACGGGAATCCGTCGGCCGCGTGCTGGGTGTCGGCCTCGCCATCGCTGGAGGAATCGAAGCCGTTCAACTGATTGTGTTGAGTGCGGGGACCTACGCCTCCGACGTGCTCTGCGGCGGCCTAATCGTTCTCGGCGGCTGGTGCCTAGCAATTCAAACCAGGCCACTCTCTACGCGAATTTGGGCCATGGCTGCAGCGGCCTGGGCGTTGGCTCTCGCCATGTGTTACTGGGCCCCGTACGAATTTGCCCCCCATCGTTTCGCTGAACGGCTCGCAAATGGCGAGTGGATGCCCTTCGCCGATTATTACGCGGGCGATTACATTGCCGCCTTCAATCACATCCTCAACAAGACGGTGGCGTTCGCCCCGCTTGGCTTCGCTTACGTCCGTTTCCGACAAAGCAGTCGGCACACGGAGTATGCCGACTACTATTGGGTCGCCAGTCTCCCTGGGGCAGTCCTTAGCGCAATCATCGAACTCGGCCAACCGTTGTTCAACGACGACCGAGCCAGCAGCAGCGATATTGTCCTGGGGGCAGTCGGCACAGCCCTGGGGGCGATTGTAGCGAACCGCGTACGCAAGTTTGTCGGCACGGAACGATAGACACTGTTCGGGAAGGCGGTCACTCCTCCTTCGCGAAGATTCCCGGCGAGGATGTCTTGGAGTATCTTGTGGGCCTCAAACATGTCGGACTTTTCCGGCTTCATTCCTGGCACTTTACGCAGCGGTGCTGATGACGAACTTCCTCACCCTGTAACGCCGTTGCCTCGATCCGCTTCAGAAGCTGTCGGAATCCCTGTGAACCACCATCACCACCGGACGACTTCCACCGCACACCCGTAAAAAACGCTTCAGCGGGCTGAGGGATTATTGAAAGACTGTCGGCCCACGGAGTGTGCCATCGCTCAATGGCACACAGAGTGTGCCGACTACTATGGAGAGCTTGGTCGTTGTGAAGCTCGGCTGAATAGTGCTGATGACCGGCTCGGCGTGGCCGGGGGGCTTGTATACACGCCTTTTTTACCGGCTGGCACCAACCATTTCTTCCCCGTGCTTCGCCCTCAGTGCGTTTGGGGAAATGATCTCGACCCGATTGCCGGTCCAGAATTCCCCTGATCGCTCGCACTAACTCTGTCGGCAATCGTCTGGCGGGTGATCGCACCGCGTCGGTATCCAGGCATCACATTTCAGATCGTAGCACGATTTTTGACGATCAAGGAATCGGAGAAAGATGCCAGCGCCCAGAATCGCTTCACGACCTGGAGCATCGCCATGGAACATGGTCGACGCACGGCCGCTGTTCGGCCATGGCGTCCGTACTTCCAGCCAATACACGCACAAGTACGGGGCAGATGAAGAAGGGCTGGTCATTCTCTCGACGCATCTGCAACTGGTCGCCGATAGCGGCCTGGTAGCGGACCTGATTTTCTTGGGCGGTTCTTTCTACTGCGGTGCCCGTACCTACAATCGCACCAACCGGATTCATCAAGGAATCGCCCGACGATCGCAGCACAGATCGCATACTCGGCCTGAGACGGGGTAGAAGGCTCGCTTGCCGTCTTCGTCGTCGGTGCGGCGTTCTTGTCTCTGGAGATATTCGAGCCACCCTACATCGTGGCTATGATGGCCATTCAACTCTGGTCCATCATGCAGGTGCAAAATCACAAGATTCCGGAGCCAACAAGGAGCGTCTAAGTGAGCATTCGGAACCTGTTGAAGTGGGCAACACGCTTGGCCTCAACGTTGGCGGTCGTGCCAGTGCTGATCTTGCACATCTTGAAAGTTCCGCTGCTCGGCAAGGACCGGGCTCTCGAAGGCTCAACCCAGTTACTCGCGATAGTCCCGGGAATCTCAGGGCAGTACCTTCGCCAAGCTTTACTCGCCTGGACGATTCAAGAATGTCATCCGACTGCCAGTATCGGCTTCGGCACGATCTTCTCGAAAACGGCCGCGCGAATTGGCGAGAGCGTGTACATCGGCTCCTACTGTTCGTTTGGCTCGGTGACCATCGAACGCGATGCCCTGATTGCTACTGGGGTTCACGTACTAAGCGGCTCGAAAATGCACGGCATCGGCGATCCAACCAGGCCGATCCGCGAGCAACCCGGTGAGTTTGTACACGTCACACTTGGTGCGGGGTGTTGGATTGGTGCAGGAGCAATCGTAATGGCGGATGTGGGACGCGATAGCGTGATTGGTGCAGGTGCGGTTGTGACGAAGTCGATACCAGAACAAGTCATTGCGGCGGGGGTGCCGGCGAAGGTGGTGCGGGAGAGAATCACCGCCCTGGTCGATCCTCAATCAGAATGAAAACCGGACACTCATGGTAATCAAACCGCAGATGCACGATGGTTTTTTGCAAGCGAGCGTTTTTCTCGGCCCATTCCTCCCACGATTCGGGTAACCCGCTGCGGCCGCCGGATCGAACGATCCAACTTTGCCATTCGCGGAGCGGCGTTCATCCTTGAACGGCAAGCGGTGCCAGCGGCCTGCAGGTCCAGGGCGATCTTGCGAACATTTGTCGCCTTGAACGACGACTAACACATCATTCGGCTCAATGCGATCGCCGACTCAGCTCGCGGCAGTTCGGAAGTCGTGGCGACTGCCGTCTTGATAATAACTCACGACCTCCGGCAGATTCAGCAGCAGCAACCCCGCGAGTACGGAGATGGTCGAATCGTCCGGCGCGATCATGCGCAGTGTGGTTGCATCGCGAAGCAGCCCGCGTGGAAACCGAACCCCGCACGTGACGGGCTCCCCCACTCGGAGGAGTTTGTTATTCGCTCGAAGTGTACGGACAATGTCGCGAGCCGGCATCGGCGCCTGTGGGTGAAAAGAACGAGTGGCGCGTCTTCAAGGATACGCCACTCGTTCACATTCGGCATGGAGAGGTACTACTTCTTCTCCACGGTTTTCTTGGCCGGCGGATCAACCGACGGCAGCGGGAACTCCTTGGATGGCGTGTGCTCTCGCTTCATGATCGCTTCGAGTTTCTTCACCACGTCGGGGTTCTTGAGGGCGACGTCAGTCTTCTCGGAAGGATCGGCATCCAGGTCGTATAGTTCGAATCCCGAAGGTCCTTTGGCCATCTTTTGGCGCACGGCCTTCCACTTTCCCGAACGCACGGCTTGCTGGCCGCCGTAGCTAGGGAATTCCCAGTAGAAGAAGTCGTGTATCTTCTGTCCCTCGCGGCCAAGGAGTGTCGGCAGGATACTGACGCCATCGATTTCCTTCGGAGGTGAAATGCTCGCGGCCTCGCAAAGGGTCGGCAGTACATCCCAGAAGGCCGTGGGCAAGTTGGAAGTCGCTCCGGGCCTGATCTTTCCGGGCCAACGGGCGAGAAGGGGAGTGCGAATCCCGCCCTCGTAAAGGCTTCCCTTCATTCCACGCAGATCGCCGATCGAGCCGAAGAATTTCGCGTCGGTTCCGGCATATCCATCGATGGCACCATTGTCGCTGGAAAAGAGAACGAGGGTCTTCTCATCAATCTTTAGGTCCTTCAACAGGCTCATCACGCGGCCAACCGTGCGGTCCATTCGGGTGATCATCGCGGCATATGCGGCACGCGGCGTATCGTGTGGCTGGTAGGCTTTGCCCTTATAGGGGGTCTCCTCGAACTTGCCCTTGTACTCCGCCAGTGAATCGTCCGGCACTTGCAACGCGAGGTGCGGAATCGTGAACGGGAGATAGAGGAAAAATGGACCATCCTTATGGTCCTTCAAGAATTTGAGGGCTTCGGTCTCGAAAAGGTCCTGCGTGAATTGCTTGCCGGTGGTCGTGCCGTCATTGCCCTCGAGTTCGACCTTGGTGCCATTGCGAAAAATGTATCGTGGATAATGGTTGTGAGCATGGCCCTGGCAGTAGTTCCCCATAAAGTGGTCGATCCCCTGCTTGGCAGGATCGCCAGTGTTGTCCGAACTGCCCAGGCCCCACTTGCCCATGGCTGCTGTTGCGTAGCCCTTTTCCTTAAACATCCTCGGTAGCGTCGCTGTCCCTTCAGGAAGCGGAACCTGTCCAGACCACTGGACGTTCGGCTTCCACTGGCGATTGTCGCGAACGAATGCATGTCCGGGATGCTTGCCAGTCATCAAGCAGCAGCGGGACGGAGCGCAAACTGCGTTGCCAGAGTAGGCAGAGGTGAACCTCATGCCCTCGGCCGCGATCTGATCGATGTATGGAGTCTTGATCTTTTTCTGGCCGTAGCAGCCCAAATCGCCGAAGCCCAGATCATCGGCGAGAATCAGGATCACGTTCAGTGGAGATGGCTTGGACTCGCCTTGGGCGGATCCCGAGAACACAAATATGGCGAAGAAAATACCCGCACAAAGCAGACAGGAAGGTAAGTGGCGGCTCATGCATAATCTCCTGGCTTACAAACAGTAAAAAGTTCGAGCATTCCTCGTCGCAAGGTTCGGCGAATGGGTGTACACTATGGGATAATTGATCCAGACGCTGAAAAAAATGCCTAAATGGACGCTTTATCAACGGGACGGTTTGGTCGGTGATCCGCCGACGTCGCCCCCAACCGATCTGCCCACGCAAACTCAGACTCCGATCACTCCTCCCCCAGTCCTGCCGGCTAACGTGGCACCTTCGCATACCAACTTCAATGCCGAGCAAATCGGCAACGGTCATTACGTCATCAGTGGACACATGAACGACGAGCACCCGGAGGGGATGACCGTCCGCCAACTCCAGGGAGACTCAGTGCGCAACCATGCTGATCTCCGAGGACGAGTCTTCCGTTCGCAGATTCATCAATATTGCCTGGCCTCCCGGGTACACGATCTTGGAATCCGAACACGGGCACACGGCGATTCAGCTTTCGGAAACTCAGCCGTGTCCAATCCACTTGCTGCTGGCTATCTTGGCCATGCCTGGGATAAAGTGGATGCAGCTAACAGAGCGATTGCTGCTGCCTCGACCCTCTCTGAAAGCCCTGTGTCCCTCGGGAATGCCTGAGGAGGATGTGTTTCCAGACGGACTGCTGCCGCCGAATTCGGCGTTCTTGCAGAACGCCGTTCACGGTCCAATGCCTTCAAGCCGCTGAGCTAGACTTGCTAGCAAGGCCACGAGCGATGCCCGGGCCACATTGAAACACGATGCGTCAAGAATCCGGCTGGTTGATCAAGTCAATCATCTGTCGAAATCGCGAATGACCGTGACGGTCGAAGCGAAACTTCAATCGTGGCAACTCCTTCAAGTTTGGTTCATTCGCTTCGAGCGGGTCAGCCCCCGCTCGTTCGATTGTTCCCTCCCAGATGATGTCGCGGAATTCCGAATTGAGTCGCTCCAAAGTGCGATCCGAAATGTTCCGCTTCAAGCGGACAAAGAGATCCTTCTTCACATATCGCATCGAGTGATAGACTCGGTAAAAGCCAATCACTTCTTGAACGGCTTCTGCGACGGAGTGCGTGATCCGATAGAGAGACGGATCAGCAGTCGAGATGAGGCCGTTTCCCATTAGTTCCGCCTCGATAAATTCACTCCAGCGCTTCCAGTAGGTACCTCCAGGTTGGTCCACGAGCACGATGGGGAATAGGTGACTTTTCCCGGTCTGCATTAGTGTCAGGACCTCAAAGCCTTCGTCGTGGGTGCCGAACCCGCCCGGAAATAGGACAATTGCGTCGGTCTCCTTCACAAACATGAGCTTGCGTGTGAAAAAGTAACGCATCGTCATTAGCTTGTCGTTGCCGGTCATCACGGTATTGGCAGACTGTTCAAACGGCAGCAGAATGTTCAGGCCCAGGCTGGCGTCGCGGCCAGCACCAACGTGGCCCGCTTCCATAATTCCCGCGCCGGCTCCGGTGACGATCATCCATCCGGCTTCGCGCATCAAGCGACCGAATTCGACGGCCTGGAGGTAAGTCGGATGATCCGGCTTCGTGCGGGCTGAGCCGAACACAGTTGCCTTGCGAATGCCCTTGTAGCGGCCGAATACTTTGAAGCAATGCCGAAGTTCCTTGAAGGCCGTGCACAACAACTTCACGTCGCCGCGCGCGGCCCCATCGGCAAGCAGTTTGTCGGCAGACTCCTTAATTTCACGAACGAAGTCCTCGGTGGTTTGAGGTCGCTCGTAACGAAGTGGCGCGGTTTCAGGTGGCATTCGCGATCTGGGTCCAAAGGTTAGGAAGAAGCGGCCGATTCGAATACAGACAATCGACTAGTCGGCCCCGCCGAGCGAATCGAGCGCTTGATTGCGGTTGTCGTAGATGGCCCAAAGCGTGTCGAGGGCCGTTTGACGCAGAAGTTCGCGCACGGCGACGGAAACACCGGCCAATACAAGTTCCCCGTGATGCTTCTTCACAATCACATGACAACGCAGAAGGAACGAAATAAACTCGGAAGTGAAGATCTTCACGCGTGACAGATCGATGATCACGTTCGAAGGCGGATTCTCTTTCAATGGCGCAAGGACTACTTGAGCCGCCGTCTCGATCGCACTCGAAGTTAGATCCTCGATCGCAGGGGACACAGCCACGACCGCGATTTCACCGTGCCTACGAAAGGTAAGGCACGGTTCGTTGGGATCGCCGGCATTGGAACTGGCTCTCATTGCAGGTCACCAGCGCAAGGACAGGGCGGACAGGATTAGACTAACTACGTTCGATATGCAAATCAAGAACGCGGAGGCAAAGCACATCACGAATGTAGCCGCACTCGCCAGAGTGCGGGAAGACTGGGCGAGTCCCGGCGCTGCTCGAATGGTGAAGCGTACCCGCGTCCTGGCAAACGCGGCTGCCAAATTACTCTAGCCGAAACAGCCTGCGAACCGCTTCCAACAGGGCCGGTCCGTTCCCGTCTCGCGTCGCTTCGCCGAGGGCCGTGATCGGGCCATGAAGCAATTTGTTCTGATAAAGCCGAAAGGCCCCCTCGATTTCCTGCCGCTCTTTTTCGGTAAGCTTGCCGTTTAAGCGACCCAGTAACGGCTCGATCACTTCACGTCGCTTGGCCTCGAATTCTTGCGTGAGCCGAGCGATTAATTGGCCATTCTTTCGTCGGCCCCATTCGTCCAGAAATCGTTTGCACTCGTCTTCGACAATCGACTCCGCTCGTTCGATGTGCGTTCGACGACGAGCGAGCGTCTGTTCGCGAATACCCTTCAGGTCGTCGATGTTAAAGACGAACGTGGTCTCGCCATCGTGAATAGCCGGATCAAAATCGCGAGGCACGGCGATATCCAGTATCACTGCGGTTCGCCCGTGTCGCTTGCTTCGTATGGAGGAGTATCGCTTCTCGCTCACGACTTGCTCGGTTGCACCGGTCGTGCTAAGCACGATGTCCGCCTGAATCAGTGCGTCGTCGAGCGATTCCCACGAAACAGCGGAACCACCACATTCGGCAGCCACTGCCAGGGCCTTCTCCGGGCTGCGATTGGTGACAAGGATCTTCTTGGGCTTCAATTCCTGCAAATGCTTGAGTGTCAGCCGGCCCATCTTCCCGGCACCGATAACCAGGATCGTCTTCTCTCCGAAATGATCAAACACTTGTCGCACATAATCGACCGCCACGCTGGAGACAGACACGTGCCCCTTGGATATCCCCGTATCCGTTCGTACTCGCTTCGCAGTCTTCTGGGCGTGCTGATACAGCGCATTCAAAAACGGTCCGCTCGATCCCACTGCTCGGGCGGCCTCGAAGGTCGTCTTCACTTGTCCGGCAATCTGACCCTCGCCGACGATGAGGCTGTCCAAACTGGCTGCCACCCGGAAAAGATGACGGACGCCCTCGGCGTCACGCTTCTCGATGAGGTGCGGCCGAATGTCAGAAGGAGCAATACTGTGGTACTCGCCGAGAAATTCCGCCAGCAAATTCGCATCGGGGAGAGCTTCGCCTTCAGGTCGCGCGAGATAGAGTTCCACGCGATTGCACGTACTCAGCACCGCCGCCTCGCAGCCATAGCGAGACGCAAGGTCTCCCGAGGCCTGATCGCGTTTCGGTTCGGTGAATGCAATTCGTTCCCGCAAGTCGACACTTGCGGATCGAAAACTGATGCCGACGGCCACGAGGTTCATCGTGTACCCTCAACCGTCGCGAACGGATGGGCGGCCACGAGTGTCACCAGCATCAACGCAAATGCTGCAAACGTGAGAATCGCCAGGCGGCGAGGCGGTACGTGAGCACCGTAACGGAGGTAAAGCAAGACCAACGCCACAACCCACAAGCCGAGCGTGCCGAGAACCTTGGCAGCAGTCCAACCCGCGTTCGCGTCACCCACGGCCGGAAGGCGCATAAAGCCGAGCAACAGGCCAACGGTCAGCATGGGGAAGGCCAGGTTGATCGCCCGGCGGTTCATGGCTTCCAGGCGTTCCAGGCTCAACAATCGCAGGCCGCCAAGGGGCGAGCGTTTCATTCGCAATCGTCGGGCTTGCACGAGGTACATCACGCTGGCAAGAAAGCCGACCGTGATCCCGACGGCAGCCGCTAACAAGAGCATCCCATGAACCGACCCCCAGAAATGATTGGCCGAGAACCAGTCGCCCATTACTTCCGAATCACCTTGAAACACGAAGGACAAACCCACGAGGAGCACGACAACGGGCAGCACGAAAAGGCCCCAGGCTTGCGTACGGTAATGAACGGCCCCATAGAGGTAGAACACGGCCAACACCCATGCCAACAACACTAGCGAGCCGAATGCGATAGCCGGATTGGGCTGATGATAGATGAGAAAAATGGTCTGAGCAAACAGCCCGGCCATGCCAAACACCAAGCTCGCGATGCGGAGCGAGCGGACCGGTCGAGCCTGCCGGGCCAGTTCCAGGCCCAGTGCCGTGAGGTAGCTCAATCCGAAGCAGGCGATGGTGATGCCCATAGGGGCTGAGAGTCCAGTGCGGGTGGGGTGGGCCAATGCAGTATTCTACCGATTCGCCTCGCGATTCACCACTGCCCGCATCTCGGCTTCGACGGCCTGAACGCCTGCAGAACGAATTAGGTCGAGCCACTTCGGATCGGCAAGCTCTCTCAAGATCGTCGAACGAGAAGAGGCAGACAGACGCGACTGAATCTCTTCGCGAAGTGCAGCCAATGCCTCGACCCAGTCGATCATGGCGTTGTCGATGTTGCTTGCCAGATGATCGCGAAGATACGCGGCGACTGCCGGGGATGCTCCACCTGTGCTCACCGCAATTTCGATCTTGCCCGAGCGAGCGGAGGCCGGGACGAGAAAATCCCCGTCCTCCGGGTTGGTGGCGGAGTTCACCCAGATGCCGCGAGCGTTCGCCTCCACGACAACCACCCGATTCACTTCGGTGTTCGCCGCCGCATAAACAAGACAAGCATTTACAAGATGCGTGGAAGAGTAGGGGGCCGTGATCCATTCGAGACCCGTCGGCACTTCCGATGGGGCAGCCTCCAGGCATACCAACCGAACCAGTGCACCGGCTTCAAGGAGCGAGGTCGCCTTTCGCAAACCGACCGTTCCGCCACCCACCACTAGGCACGTGCGGCCTTCAAGTTTCAAGAATAGAGGATACGTCGCCACAGAAAGACTCCCGCCCTCAAACACTACATATGGGACAATGATACCACGAGGTTCCGGGGAATCTCCTTGACGAACAATGCCAAATCTGCGATTTTTATTCTTACGCCATGATCCGCCTGATTCTCCCGAGCGTCAATCGAATTCCGAAGGACCCGCCATGTTGACCATGTTTGGCAGACCCCACAGCCGTGGGGGCTTTTGCGATGGGGTAAATCGCCGTGACTTCCTGACCATCGGCGGCACGCTGCTTGGCGGCGGCCTGTCGTTGCCCAATCTTCTTGCGGCCGAGGATAAATCGGGCATCAAGAACTCGCATCGCTCTGTCATCAACATTTACTTGCCCGGTGGTCCGCCGCATCTCGATATGTGGGATCTGAAGCCAGATGCCCCCGTAGAAGTGCGTGGCGAATTCAAGCCGATTCAAACCAGCGTGCCGGGCGTTCAAATTTGCGAACTGTTCCCACGTATCGCCAAGATGATGGACAAGTTCGCCATCATTCGCTCGCTCGTCGGCAGTTCCGGCGACCACGATGCCTATCAGTGCATGACCGGCCGACCGCGAACCCCAGTCAATAATGGTTTCTGGCCATCGCTCGGCGCGTGGGTTTCGAAAGTACAAGGCCCGGCCGATCGCTCGGTGCCGGCTCACTGCACGCTCATGTACCGCACCGGCGAGCAACGCTGGGGCTATCCCGGCGACGGTGGATTCCTGGGCCTGGCCCACTCGCCGTTTCGGCTCGTCGGCGGCAAAGAGAACGGCATGAAGTCCGACAACCTGGTGCTCAAGGGTGTAACGCTTGAACAACTTAACGACCGCACATCGCTGTTGAGCGGCTTCGATGACATCAACCGCAAGATCGACCGCACCGGCGTGATGGATGGCATGGATTCGTTCAATCGCCAGGCGTTCGACATTCTGACTTCGTCGAAGCTGAAAGACGCGATCGATCTGACCAAAGAAAAACCCGAGACGCTGGCTCGCTACGGCGTGGACGATCCCGGCTTCGAACGCGACGGGGCACCCCGCATGGTGCGCAATTTCTGCATCGCTCGCCGACTGGTTGAGGCCGGGGCTAGAGTGGTAACGATGAACTTCACCCGCTGGGACTGGCACGGCTCCGACGGCAAGAACTTCGTCCAGGCCCGTAAGGATTTTCCGCTGCTCGATGTGGCCGTTACTTCGCTCATCGAGGACATTTACGATCGCGGCATGGACAAAGACGTATCGGTCATCGTCTGGGGCGAGTTCGGCCGCACACCTCGAATCAACAAAGATGCTAGCCGCGACCACTGGCCGCAACTGAGCTGCGCACTCATGGCCGGCGGCGGCATGAAGACAGGCCAGGCCATCGGCGAATCGAACCACCTGGCCGAGCGTGCCACCAAGCGGCCCGTCACACATCAAGAAATCTTCGCCACACTCTACAAGAACCTCGGTGTCGACCTTAACACCGTCCGCGAATACGACGCCAACGGCCGGCCACATTACCCACTCGACGGCGACGTGCAGGCGATTCGGGAATTGAGCTAAATAGTAGTCGGCACACACCGTGTGCCGACTAAATGTCGCCTTCGCTCCGCGAAAGAGCGATATTGGATCGTTCCCCAAGGAATTATCCGACGCCTGAAACGAATCGAGCGGGCTACGACTGCGTTACGCGGTGATTCGTCGACTGGTCATGCAGGAATATCCACCGGCCCCTCCGGCATCCCGACCCAAATTCGACAAGCCCGCGAAGCCGGAGGCCTGAGTCAGCGCCAGTGAATGACTCCCGAACTCCTTCACTATGCTTTCTGGTATTCGGTCATCGTGGGCGCACGACGTTTTGCATGCCCCAGAAGACCTCGCTGCCATCATCGTCGCCGGACAAAGCCAATGCCGTCTACCTAGCCGCGTTGTCGTTCTCACTCACGGGAAACGACCCGGAATACTCGGCCCTGCGGATCGGCAACTTTATGCTCGGCAGCAGCACGCTCTCAGCCGGATCGGCGACGCCAAACAAGCGTTACTGGAAGCAGCGAAAGTCGGTAGAACCATCGATACGGCCAGCGCCGGCCAGATCATCTCGAACCTGAACCTCGGGCGAACATTTGCCCACACCGCGGAACAGGAAGAGCAAAACGGAGCGATGACGCCGGAAGATATGCGTGCAGCGTTCAAGAGGTATGTGGCCCCGAAGAAGCTGCTCATCATCCGGGCTGGGGATTTTAAGAAGTAGTTACGCCATGAATGTGGCGACAAGATTCCGATGATGTCAAGTCTCACGCACAAGATCAGAATCTTATGGCACAAAACAACGACCCCTTCAACCTAACTCGCTTTCTCAAAGCGCAAGAATTCGAGTACGCTCATGCTCTCGCCGAGATCAAAGCGGGCCAAAAGCGCACGCACTGGATGTGGTACATCTTCCCGCAGATTGATGGGTTGGCCTTTGGTGCGACGTCCAGGCTCTACGCGATCAAGAGCATCGAAGAAGCTCAAGCCTACTTCGATCATCCGGTTCTTGGATCAAGGCTGCTGGAATGTGCCGAGGCGGTGATGGCGGTCGAGGGGCGATCCACTGCCGAGATTTTTGGTTCGCCGGACGATCTCAAACTCAAATCGTCCGCGACGTTGTTCGCATTCGTGTCTAAACCCGGGTCCGTGCTTCACCGGATTCTCAAGCAGTACTATCGGGACATGCAAGATGAGCGGACGATTAATTTGTTGAAGCAGCTTTCGCGGAAAGGTGCGTGATTGATATCCAAAAACATGGCGGCGAGATTCCGAACTTGTCGAGAACGCACAAGATCGGAATCTCGTCGCCACGCGGTTGGCCCCTAGACGATCATCACCTCGAAGTCGTTAACGCCCTGGAGTCCAGATAATTCGGGGATGTACTTGAACGGAGTCGGGCCCGTCACATTGATCGAGCCCAGACTACTGTCCGCGTAGAACCCAAAGTAAGTCGCGTTCGTCGAATCGAGACTGGCTAACGCCACCGTCTTGAAGCTGGTAGCGATCACACAGCTATTCTGAAAGCCAGCGACCTTGCCCGTGGACCGGAACGTCGTCACGGTTGCCGGCATGTCAAATCCCACTGGATCGGGAATGTCCGGTCCGGTGTAGCCCGCGAACAGCCGGCTGTCGCGGAACGCACCGACCACGACGCTGCCGACATTTCCGCCAACCGTGATATTACTGCCCGTCACCGCACCGGACACTCGCAACGCCGTGAGTGCTCGCTTGGTTGGATCCACATCGACACCGCTGATCGAAATGTCGCCTGCCAGGTCATTCTTGACGATGATGGTCCCCGCACTCGGTGCGACAATATCCGCGCCGTCCGGGATAGCCCCCTTCACCCAGAGGTAGCCAAGCACCGGTTTCCCGATGGCGACTCCTGTACCGGTCAACGTGATGTCCGAGGCCATATCGCCAATAATGGCAGGCTTGGCCTGACCCTTGACCACCATCATGCCAATACTAGGCGCGAGGATTGTTCCGATCCCAACGCGTAGTGTCGTGAGATTGGAGATCGCACATTCGACGTCGATAGTCGTGCCATCGCCGATCGACAGGGCGTTGATCCTGGTCTTCTGCAACGGATTCGCAGTGGCCTGAGTGGTGATATTCGCACCGTCGGAAATGTTGCCGATCGTCAGCGAACCGAGATACCCATCAAGATCGATGCCCTCCAGGTTCAGGTTAGCCTTCCGTGCGCTAATGCTTTTCAGGCCAGATCCCGTGATGGCACCAAGCCCAACGGTGCCGTTGGTTGTCTTATCGGCCTTGGCTACCGAGATGACGAGCGACGCCCGGGGCCTGAGTGGATCGGGAAGCGTGTCTTTCAGTTCGATCAACTCGATCGGTCCTTTGCCGTCGCCATCTGGGTCGGTGCGGTAGAACAACAACGAGCCGATCTTCCCGTTCAGCTTGACTGTCACCTTGTCGCCATCCTCGTCGAGAGTAAGGCCGGGCCCCTGTCCGTCGCTCGGTGCGATCGGCAGCATGGCGTCAATAAGACCAAGGCTGGGACTGCCGACCGGACTGGTCAGCGACAGATTGATAAGCTCGTTGCCTTCGTTTAGCGAGTCTGGCCGGATTTCAACCGTGAAGGTCCTGTCGCCGCCCTCGCCATCCGCCCAACTCAGAATGTCGCTGACCGGGGTGTAGTCCGATAGGCCCCTCGCCGGCTGCCCCCCACTGCGAGCCGTGCCATCGTTGGTTCCGTATCGGATCGACACGGCCCCTTCCGTCTGGCCCGCCCGAGTCACGGTGATCGTGGCGATTTGGATCGCCGTGCCTTCCACCACAGCGTCATAAACGATTTGTGTAAAGCCGATCGTGCCGGTGTTCAGGAATTCAACGGAGTTATCCGTGCTGGTGGCGGCAAAGTTCGGATTGCCGCCAGCATCAATCGCGACTCCGGCCGGGATCGTTGCAACTACGGAACCGCGTGTCGTCATACCCGTAACGGTGACCGTGTAGGTGCCCAGCGAACCACTCACGGTCTTTACCAAAGTGCCCCCGGCAGTGCTCCCGGCCAGGCTCACGTCGAACACGTCAAAGCCGGTCACCGGCTCCGTGAACTTCACATCGAACTTGATCGACGAGACGTTGGTCGGGTCAGCCTGGCCAACTGCCTGGTCGATCGTGACCGACGGCGGGACCGTGTCAACGATCACCGCGTTATCGGTCGAAGTCGATGCAGCGTTTCCGTTGCCGGCTGTGTCCGTTGCGACCCCAGCCGCGACCTTGGCGACGACCGTTCCGTCTCCTGATATGTTCGACACGGTGACGGTGTAGTTCGTAGGTGAATTCTGTACCACGGCGGCAGATAAGCCGCTCAGCGAACTACTACTCAGATCGATATCACCTGTACCGAACCCGCTGACGGCTTCACTGAATATCACGGTGAAGAAGATCGGCCCCGAAGTCGCCGGATCAGCTTGGCCAGCAGCCTTGTTAATCGTGACAGTCGGGGCGACTAGATCGAAGTCCACCTGATTGTCGGAACTGGTTGAGGCTTGGTTGGGGAGAGAACTGGAGATGCTTGCTGCCATCCCGCCTGGGATCGTAGCCCTGACCATGCCCGTGCCAGTCATGCCAGTCACTGTGACCGTATACAGGCTCGAACTGATTGGGGTGACCGAGGCGAACAGGCCAATTCCGCTGCCGGAACTACCGGAAAGGCCGACATCTCCTCCGGCGAATCCGCTCACGCCCTCCGAAAACACGACATCGAACACGATGGCTGTTGCATTAGTCAGGTCGGGCTGGCTGGCACCCCGGTTGATCGTAACGAGAGGTGACGAGGGCGTGCCAAATGTTACGGTGTTATCGCCCGAAGTCGATGAGACAGATGTATTGCCGAGCGCATCGACAGCGGCACCAGCCAGGACTTTGGCCACGACCGTCCCGTCGCCAACCATGCCCGTGACAGAGACGGTGTAAGTCGGCCCGGACCCTGACACGACGGCAGATAGACCGCTGAGCGAACTGCTAGATAAATCGATATCGCTATTCCCAAACCCGGTGACATTTTCACTAAATACCACGGTGAACAAGATTGGGCCCGTCGTAGTCGGATCGGCTTGGCCGCTGGCCTGGTTGATCGTGACCGTCGGGGAAACGAGATCGAACGCAACTTGATTGTCCGAACTGGTCGAGGCCATGTTGTCAGCCGAAGCCGAAATACTCGTTGCGGCACCAGCCGGGATCGAGGCCCTTACCGTGCCAGTACCGCTGAATCCGGTGACCGTGACGGTATAGGCGGTCGTACTAATTGCAGATACTGACGCCGAAGGCGTCCCGCCGGAACTGCCCGTGAAAACAATATCGCTTCCAGCGAAGCCCGTCACTCCTTCGGAGAACACGACATCGAATACGATGGAAGTTAAGTTCGTCGGGTCGGCCTGGCTTGAGCCTTTGTTGATCGTTACGGAGGGACCAGTGACCGTGGTGTTGAGCAGCACCCCGTACTTGCCAACGGCGTTGCTGTAGACGATGTCCGGGGAGGCGTTGGCGTCTAGCGGGGCGGCGACCAGGTATTGGCCGTCGGTGGTCAGTGTGTTGAACGGGGAGTTGGCGTCGGCAGCGAACCCTCCATTCCCGTCCCCCTTGAACTCCAACACCCGGGCGTTCGCCGC
The DNA here is from genome assembly GCA_009691845.1 of Gemmataceae bacterium. Lineage (GTDB taxonomy): Bacteria > Planctomycetota > Planctomycetia > Gemmatales > Gemmataceae > SIAJ01. Next base: position 18,177 of record SIAJ01000010.1, on the reverse strand, counting down.
CGTGACTGGGTTCCCGTACACGATCCCGGCGATGTCCTGCTTGCCGTCCATATCGAAGTCCGCGACGGCGACGGCGAACACCGACTTCGACCCGCCTGTGTTCAGGCCGGTGGTCAGATAGTTGGTGTTGAAGTTCATCCCGCCGGTGTTCATCGCAACTCCGACGGAGCTGTTGATCCCGAAGTTGGCGTAGGAGTTGGCCGAGTCCGGGTCGCCGGCGTTGGCGATGACAAGGTCGGGCAGAGTGTCGCCGTTCAGGTGGGCGACCTGGATGCTGATCGGAAGAGCCCCGCCGGAGCTGAACGAGTTGCCGAGAGAGAACCCGCCGGCCCCATTGCCGCTGAACATCTGGACGATCCCTGACGGCTGCGCGGCGCCCACGTCCGGTGGCACCCCGGGGACAGTTGCCGCGAAGTCCATGTCCCCGTCCCCGTCGAAGTCGGCGATCGCCAGGGCGGTCGGGATGAACGACAGCCCATTGGTGATCGTGCCGATCGAACTGACGGCCCCCGTGCCGTCGCCCTGAAAGACGTTAATGTTGTTCCCGAAGATGGTGGACTGGCCCTGGTCCGAGTCGCCGAACCCAAGCACCACGACGTCCGCGTTGCTATCGCCGTTGGTCACCTGGGCGATCCCCACCCAGCAGGCGTTGCTCGACCCGGTCGCGATCGGATTCTGGTTCGACGCAGTGAACCCGCCGGACCCGTTGCCCAGGTAGATACTGAGTCGGCCGGTCGAGTCCTCGGTGGAACTGGCGACCGCCAGATCCTGCTTGCTGTCCCCATTCAGGTCCCCGACAGCGACGAACGACACGTAGTAGTTGGAGCCCAAGGTGAAGTTGCTCGCACTGCCGAACGTCCCGTTCCCGTTGCCGAGCAGGACGCTGATAACATTTCCGCCAGCGAGGTTGCCCGGGCCGGCGGTCCCGTAATTGGTCAGCACCATGTCCGTCTTGCCGTCGGCGTTGAAGTCGCCGGTGGCGATGCTCCCATAGTTGCCCGTACCGGAGACTGTCACCGGGCTTTGGACGTTAAACAGAGCTGGCGCAATCCGGCTTTCAAGTTGCTCAATTCGTAATCCAGCGAACCTGCGCTTGGATCGACGGTGTGCAGGTGGGTCAAAAACGCTGTGGCGAGATGAACGGGGAGCCATGACTGATGCCTCCAAAGAAAAGTGATGAATGAGAATCCGTCCGCGATTTGCGATACGGATGGCTGACAGCTCGGATTGTGCCCGAATACGGACCGCTGTGAGCGTGCAGATTGGACCCGATCTGGCCTAAATGAACGCCATCAACGGCTTCACCTGCGACACTAAGAAAAGTGAGTTTACCACCCCTCATCAATAGATGCAACGATATTCCGGCCGCGAATCTTCCGATTGTATCAATTGATCCGAATCTACTGATACAGACACGTTCCCTCTTCCGTTGCAGTTTTCACACGGAACAAGGAAAGGGTAGGCAACTCGTTTTGAAACCGAGCCGCCTACCCCCGATTTGGCCACAGTCATGCTGCTGTTTGCGAGGCAAACCTTGTCCTCACTTCTTCTCCTGAAACCGCTTCAGCGCCCCCTTGATGGCCGCGTCGCGGACATACGCCCCGTAGCCGTCCTGGAGTTTTCCGAACTCCTCTTCTTTCGCGGCAACCACCAGGAGCGTGCTGCTCCCCATTTCGTCCGTGGATTCGCGGCCCCAGCGGACGCGCTTCGGCGGGCTGGTCGGGTTGCGAAGGTTCTCCGCCGAGTTGTCGTAGCGAATCTTCACGTTGACCTTCGTGCCCTTGGGGAGATCGACAAACTCCTCGAACTGGTACTGCTCCTGCCAGGCAAAATCCCAGTCGCTAATCCTAAGAAGGGTTTTGGATTTTCCGTCGGGTGGCGTGGCCGTCACCGTGAACTCTTTGGCAATGTAGTGGGCATGGGCCGTGATGCCGAATGCCCGCACATCAACGGGTACGGTGAACGAATCCTCGATCACGTAATCCTTATTTCCGGCCTCGATGTTGATGCCTACGACAATTCCGAAGCCGAAGGGAACCTGTATGCCCGTGAATTTCTGCGGCGGTGCTTTGTCGGTGAAGTAAAGTGCGATCGTCGAGGCTTCTTCCTCGGCCTTACCGGACGGATGAAAGTGCGTCGAGAGAATCAGGTCCGTCCCTTTGGGCAGCTTGTAAGCCAGGTTGTGCGGCAACTCGCGAGGTCGAGCCCCGGCCGTCCAGCCGCCAAGCCCGCCCGTGCCGGTGAGAACACCAATTTCGTCGAACAGGTTTCCGGTCGATCCAGGCCGACCACTCCCGCCCGCTCGGCCGGCGGTTCCCATCACGCCGCTTGAACCGACCACGCCGCTATCTGCCTCTTTCTTCGCGGCCGTGCCGGTCGGATCGAGGAAAAACAGCGTGTGATGCACCGCCGAGGGGGCACTGGGACGAAAATCAACGGCCTTCACCCACTTGTCTTCCTTTAGGCCGGTCGCCACGGCGAAGTTGCGATAAACGTCCCGGCCCTCGGCGGGAACTTTGAACGACTTCGGCATTTTTACCACGAGGTCCGGCTTGCCAAGTGGCCAACCGTCGTCGAAGACCGGGGCCTTGGGCAAATCCTTCTTGTCTCCCTCGGGCATGTCTGCTTCGACCCAACTCTTCAGTAACGCGATCTGGTTGTCTTTCAAGCGACGTTCGCCACGAAAGCTCACGTCGCTCTTGTCCGCTTTCCACGGCGGCATTTGCCGGGAGTGTGTCACTTGAGCGATCAACTTGCCGCGTTTCTTGGCGTCGGCATACGTCAGTAACGAAAACGGGGCCGACTCGCCGGGCCGATGACACATCGCACACGCTTCAAACAGGATGGGAGCAACGTTCTTGTTGAACGTAGGAATCGCCTTCTCTTCTGCGTTGGCAGTGACGGCAACGAAAAGACCCAGGAGGGCGGTTATGCGAAGATTGAATTTCACGGTGGTTCCTTTTGAATCGAACGTTTTACTTCTTGGGTTCAGGGAGCGGGCAGCCGATGGCTTTCGTAGTCTTCGTCGCCACATCCTTGCCGGCGAGAATCGCGTCGAGTGCTTCACGCAAATCGCGGCGTGTCGGCTCGGGCCGCCGCTTGCCGAAGTCGGCAAAGAGATCGTCGATGCGCCCCCTGTAGAGAATCTTGCCATCCGGCGAAACGACCGCGACTTCCGGGGCGGTCGTGACTCCCGTGAATTCGACCAGCCGATGCGACGGATCGAGCAGGACCGGGCAGGGCAGGGCGTATTCCTTCGCGTGTGACTTCGCAACTTTCACGGTCACATCGGGATCGGCATGAACGATGAACGCGGCCACCTTCCTTGCCTCATAGGCTACGCAAATGCGTTTGATCTCGGGAGCATAGGCGTTCGAATTCGGGCAGTCCGGAAGAAGAAAGAAGAGGAGGGTGGCCTTGGCATCAGGCACTGCGAGCGGCTTGTGTTTTTGGCCGGCGAGATCGGAAAATTCGACGGCCCGGTCGGCCTTCGGACTGGCGGCCACGAGGCGACTACCAGGAAGAATCGCGACCGCGAGGACGGTCCAGACTGCCGAGGTCTTCAGGAACATTCGCCCAGCCTTATTCGCGCAGGGAATCGTCGCTAACATTCTAAACCCGCCAGTCGCCTTCAAATTACAAAATTTGCAGGAGATGTCAATATTACGATTACTCGCATGGAGGATCGTTGGTTTGGCAGGGATGCCTTCATGGACAATACATTCCTGCATCGCAAAAATTTCACCTGCCAGCAACACGTAAGTCGAGCAACCTCGCGATGACAGGTGGTGCCCCGATTTGAGAGGGCACGGCACCTCGCCCTCGCAAAATAAGACACTGCCGACCTTTTGTTATACCTGACGCGGGCAAGATCGGGACACCGGAGTCGCGGCCATATGGGAGCGGTCAACGGCGACGATCAGCCGGTCTCTCTTCCGCTCCCTTACGGTCGCGACTCTGAAAATGTCTCATCTTCGGCCGCGCAGAGTATAAGAGAGCCACGACTCCTTTTCCACTCATTTCGCGATCTGGACACTCTGGCTGTCCGTCAACGCGGTTGCAGGACCGGACAGGACCTCCTCTTCGCCCGTCCAGTCTTCCCAGCCGCCCGCTTTCTCTTTTTTGAACACTTCCGTGAACGTGCCATCGGTTCGGCCAGGTTGGATACGCAGGCGAACTGCTTTTCCATCGCGATGCAGAAACACGACTGTTTGGTCGGCTTGCTTCACTACGGCGTTCGAGGGGAGTGCCCAGGCCTCCGGCATGGGGGCCGTAATGCGGGCGTGTGCGTACATGCCTGGCAAGAGTTTGTGTTCTGCATTCGGAAGATCGATTTCCACACGCAAAGTTCGCGAACCCGCTTCCAGAGCTTGGGCCGTCCGTTTAACCTCTCCCGTGAACTCGGCACCGTGCAAAGCCGGCACGCGAATCTTCGCTGGCACGCCGATGCGAACGAGAGCCGCGTCCGCCTCGGGCACGTCGATGGGCACGCGAACCATGTTGGTGCGCGCGACGATAAAGAGCGGGTCGCCCTTGCCCATGGCGGCCGGTTGGACGAAGTGACCTGCATCGAGTGCTCGCTTGATGACCGTCCCAGCGAAGGGAGCTTTGATGAAGCAATATTCGAGCAGGCTCTTCAGACGAGATGCTTCCGCTTCGGCCACCTTGCGTTTGGCATCCGTGGCCTTGACGTCCTCGCTCGCTTTTTCGCGTTCCGCTTTTGCCTTCACCACGGCACGCTCGGCCACGGTCACGCGGGCTCGGGCTTCCTCAAAGCCTGCCTCGGCGGCAAGGAACTGGTTCCGCGTCTCATCGCCAACTTGCGGATCGACGACCTTGGTGCGAACCATCTCGGCTATCCGTGTCGCCTCGGACTCCCAGCGTTTGAACGAAGCTTGCGCTCGCTTCAAACCTGCTTTCGCCTCGAGCACGCGGGCATCGGCAGACTCGACGTCCGCGTCGGCGATCACGACCTGTTTCCGCGCCTGTTCGACTTCGGCCGCAGCCTGCTCGACCAGTGCCATTTTTTGACGGCCTTCGTCCTCCAACTCGGGAATGCTAAGTTCGGCCAGCACTGCCCCGGATTCCAACGAATCGCCAATATCCACCTTCACGAGCTTTACGAAACCTGCCAACTTCGCGTAAAGGGGTGCCGACTCGTAGGCCTGAATCGTACCCGGCTGATCGATGACCTTGGGCAAGGCTTTTTTCTGCGGACGCACGACCGTGAACGCACCTGCGGGAGTTGCCGTGCCAGGGGCGGTGGTTGAGTTGGATTTTGTGCAACCAGCGAGAGCGAGAATCAGCAGCCCGAAACGCAATCGAGGCTGAAGAATGCTAAATGACCCTGCGAGCCTCCGGCGTAAGTCGGGGGAGTTCGGAGCCAGCAGTCGGTGCGTTCTCGCATGGGCGAGTGCTCCCCCGGCTGACGCCGGAGGCTCGCTTCGCTTCGAGATGCTCATAGTCAAACTCTCTGAAGACGAGCGAATCATCGTGTCCCCTCAGACTGCGCCACGAAGTGCGAACTCATTGGGTCGGTCGGATCGAGTGAAACCGAACTCGGACCTCGCCAACCCATTACCCATGTGAAAACGGCCGGTAGCAGAATCAGAGTCGCCGCCGTCGAAGCCAGCAGCCCGCCGATGACGGCTCGTCCCAGCGGCGCGGTCTGGTCGCCGCCATCGCCGAAGCCGACGGCCATTGGGATCATACCCGCGATCATCGCGGCACTCGTCATCAAGATAGGCCGCAATCGACCACGAACGCCAGCAATCGCGGCATCAGCGGAAGATTGGCCGCCCTTTCGATGACGCTCGGCATACGTGACGAGCAAGATCGAATTCGCGACCGAGACACCGACAGCCATGATTGCACCCATAAACGATTGCAGATTCAAGGTCGTGCCGGTGAAGAGCAGCGCGATGCCTACTCCGCAGAGCACGGCGGGTATCGCAGCCACTGCTGTGAGGGCGAGTCGTATCGACTGGAAGTATGCAGTCAGAAGCAGAAGGATCACGAACACCGAGGCCAGTAAACCATAACCCAGGTCCTCTCGCAAATCATTCATCGGCGTGACCTGGCCGCGAACATCGACATGCACGCCCGCCGGTGGTGGCCCGGCGGATTCGATCGCCTTTGCCAAATCCTTGGCCACGTTGCCGAGATCATCCCCTTGAATGTTTGCGGTCATGCTCACAACCCGTCTCATGCTGTAGCGATCGACCTGGCCAGGCATCGTCCCTTCCTTGACGTCGGCGACATCGCGGAGCAGTACCGCTGGGCCACCGGTCGCGTGTAGTGGAATCTCCTCGATGTCCGTCTTCGATTTCATGAGGGCCTGCGGAACTTCGAGCTGAACCTGATAGCCGATCCCGCTCGCAGGTTCCTGCCAGAAGATCGGCAAAGTGAAACGACTTGACGAAGTAGCTGGTGCCAACGCAGTCCCAACTCGGCCCGCCTGCACGCCGGCCGCAGCCGCCCGCTCGCGACTGACGTTGACCTCGACCGTCGGGTAATTCTGCGACTGCACGATTTGCAGGTCCTTGAGCGAATTGACCTTGGCAAGTTCCAGGCGGATCTTCTCGGCATGGGCTCGCGTATCCACCATCTTGTTGCCGCTGACTTGCACCTCGACGGGCGTGGGGCTTCCAAAGCTCATCACTTCACTCACAATGTCGGCTGGCTCAAATGAAAGACGAACGTTCCGGGCGGCCGCGGCACGGGCGGCCGGCACGCCTTCGCGTAACCATTTCTCCTCCAGCCAACGAGGCAGTTCCTCGTTCAAGCGATCGCGGAGTTTGGCCTTGAATCGCTCGATGTTCACGCGACCCGGCTTCAAGGCGATGCGAAACAGGGCTTCCTCGGGCCCGCCGGTCCAGAGATAGACGCTGTTGATTGGGTAAGTCGATGGCACCAGGCCGACGTAGCCAAGCGTAATCTCGACGTTGTCCTTACCCGACTCTTCCTCGATGATCCGCAGGGTTTCCTTCATGATCTCTTCGGTCTGCTCAATGCGCGTGCCCGTCGGAGCTTTTAACCGTAATTGAAACTGACCCGAATCGACCTGCGGAAAGATTTCCGTCCCGAGCATTCGGCTCAGGGCAAAAATCAGCAACGTAGCACCAGCCAGATAGACCGGGACGAGGAACCAACGCGTTCGCATCGATAGCCAGACGGCTGGATGCAGAATCTTCTGGATGATTCCGTTGGATGAATCCACGTGTGAGCTTGCGGGACGTTTCAGTAACCAGATGCTCAGCACCGGCACGAATGTGCTCGAAAGCACGTAGGAACCGATCATGGCGAAGCCAACCGCGAGTGAAAGTGGCACGAACAAGGCCCGGGCGGCACCCGTCATCAGGAACGATGGAAGAAACACAGCCAGTATGCACAACATGGCGAGCAATCGTGGCACGGCCGTTTCGAGTATCGCTCGCCAAACGGCGAGGGCAACCGAATTGGTCTTCTCCATTTGCGTGTGAATGTTCTCGACGGCGACGGTTGCCTCGTCCACGAGAATACCCACGGCCAGTGCCAGGCCGCCGAGTGTCATCAGATTGATCGTGTGACCGCACAGCCACAAACCGACGAGAGAACCGACTAATGCCAGCGGAATATTCAGCACGACTACGATCACGCTGTTCCAATCGCGAAGAAAAAGAAGAACCATCAGACCGGTGAGCAATGCCCCGAGCAAGGCTTCAAGCCCCACGCCCCACATCGAGTTCGTAACGAAGGGTGACTGATCGAACTCGAACGAAACATGGATGTCCTCGGGCAGGGCTTTCTGCATGTTTGGGATGTCAGCCTTGATGCCGGCAACGACATCGAGCGTGCTGGCATCAGCCCGCTTGGTCGCGAGAATATAAACGGCTCGCTTGCCGTTGACGAGCGCGTATCCCGATGGAACATCGCTGGCATCCTCGATCAACGGTTCGCCCGTGGCCGGGCTTCTGACGACCACATCACGCAAGAATACGCCGGGTTTTACGGGAATTTCACCAAAGTCCTTGGTCGTGACCGCCAGCGTATTCACGGGAACGAACGGCATGCGCTCCTGGTTGCGGATAGCACCGGAGGGACTAATCGAGTTCCCGGCCGCGATCGACTTGACGACATCGTCGGCCGAAAGGTTGTACGCCCGCAAACGATCGGGGTCGGCCCGGACAACGATGGTTCGCTGATTGCCACCGAACGGAGGCGGAGCGGAAACACCCTTGATGGCCGCGAACATCGGCCGGACTTTGAAGAGTGCCTGATCCTGAATCTGAGCGATGGTCTTGGTCTCGCTTGAAAGCACCAGATAGCCAACGGGCACGCTGCCGGTATCGAAGCGCATGATGAACGGCGGCACGGTGCCCGGCGGCATGAACGCGCGCGAACGATTCACGTAGCCCACGGTCTCCGCGAGGGCCTGGGCCATGTCCGTGCCGGGATGGAAGTGCAGCTTCATCAGGGAAACGCCCTGAACATTTCGGCTTTCAACGTGGTGAATGCCGCCGATATAGAGGAAGTGGTACTCGTAGTAATTGGCAATCAACCCTTCCATCTGTTGCGGGTCCATGCCGCCATAGGGCTGACAAACGTAAATCACCGGCAGATTCAACGAAGGGAACACGTCGACCTTCATCCGCTTGCGCGACTCGTTGCCCATGGCCAACATGCCGACGAGGAGAACCATCAAGGTGATGGGCCGGCGAAGCGAGAAGGACAGGGGGTTCATGCACGGGCCTTTCAGGGCCGGCGGTCCGTTGCGAACTGGGAGGCCGCCTGCGGCGCGGCTGCCGAATGCGAAGCGGGCTGAATCATTTGCTCGTTCGGCGCGAGCTTCGGCACAGTGATCTTCGCGGCAGGCGACGGCCATTCCGCGATGGCCTTTCTATCGAGAACGCACTGAGCGGGATGGCCAAGGGCTCGGTACAACCGAAATTGAGCCTGGTTGGCGTCGGCAATTGCACCAAAGTAATCGCGATAGGCCTGATCGAGAGCCTGCACTGCGGACACGACTTCCTGCGGCCGAAACACCAGTACCAGCATTTCGCCGATTCGACGTGTCTGATTCAGGCCTGCGAGATTCGTCTTCACGGTTTCACGGGCTTCCTTCAATCCTTCTTCCGCGAGGGTCGCGCGTCGTGCGGCACGTGTCGCCTGTGAATGAGCTTGCACGACCTCGGAAGCAACACGGTCCTGGACCCGTAGCATTTCGAGCATCGCCTGGCGATTCTCGGCCTCTTTTTCCTTGATCGTCGCCCGGTTGCCGAACCCGAGGCCTTGCAATTCCCACAGCACCTGCACGTCCACCGAGTTTCGCCAGTTGAATTGCGAGAGGTCGTCGTTGATTCCTCCGCCAAACATTCCGGTCGAGAGCGTGCCGCCCGGATTCGTGGCATTGCCGCGTAGGACCAGACTTGGAATCAACGGCCTGAGTTTCTCTCGTTTTAGCCGAGCGATCGTGGCAGCCACCAGCGATTGCTGGGAAGCCAACTCCGGTCGATTCATCAACGCCAACGGAATGAGATCATCGACGGGACCGAGCACGTCGAACAAGTCCACGCGAAGTTGCGGCGGTTCGATCGGTTCGAGGGAAGTCGCCTGCGGAAGACGCAAGAGGCGATTGAGGTCGGCCATGGCGATTTCTTGACGTTCGCGGGCCGATTCCACGGCTTGGCGCCGTCGTGACAGTTCCGTTTTCGCTCGGCTCACTTCCACGGGAGATGCAAGTCCCGCCGCCAGCCGTTCCGCTTTGCCAACGAGACTCGATGCCAGCTCTTCGGATTCGAGAGCACCTGATAAATCTCCACGTGCTCGCTGAACCGTAAAGTATGCCTCCGCGACGGCGAGCGTGATGTCGTTCTCGGTGGCTCGCCGGTCCGCCTCGCGTGCCGACAACACTTGCCGTGAAGCGAGCGGAGCCAAGATCGCATCCGATGGCGAAAAGACGGCCGAGGGGCCCGCACCGGCCATGAGCGAACTTCGAGACGTGTTGAACACATCGCCGCGAATATCCTGGATTCGGCCGTCTTGACGGGCGTAGTCCCCTCCCAGGTAAATCGTGGGAAGTTGCTTGCTGTGTGCGAAATCAAGCTGGGCCGAAGCCGCGATCACGCGCTCGGCCGCAACTTGCACGTCAATCGAGCGAGCCTGGGCAAGCTGGAGAGCCGTGGCCAGGTTTATGGGGTTTGGGATCGTTGGAACGACAACAGCCGAGGAAGCGAATGCGGTCGGTACTTGAGCGCATGCCGTACCGAGCCCACACCATCCCGAGAGAATGGAGGAGACAAGGAAGATACGGAATGGAAGCCGCTCGCGCATGGGATACCGTTATCGCTACATCGGATCCCGATGGCGGGCCGGTTCAAGCTAAGTCGAAGAAGACGATGCTGACCCGCGACGAAAGAAAGTTGAACCGAGAGGATAAACGGGGGAAGGAAGGAAATCCTGTCAGGTTGGGACGTTCTCCACGTCGACGGGCAGCCGCCAGGAAAGATGAAACGGGTCAGCTCTGCCCTGGAGAAAAGCAACCTCTTCTCGATGGGTTTGTGGGGATGGACCTCCGGTCTGTCCATTCCCTGCCCGAGGAATCGCCTGAATCAAGCCGAACTGGGTACTTTGAGAAGGGACAGATTGGAGGTCCGTCCCCACGAGTTCAACGCTTGAAACAGGTTTTTACAGAGCGGGCCCGGTCGCAATGGTCAAATCAACGATGTTTTCCGCAGCCGGATGCCCGGCAGGGCAGGGGGGTTTTTCCACTGGTCATTTCCTCCCGGTCCGGCAGAATGAAGGAAGATTATCCAACCAAGGAGTTCACTCGTGTTCGACCACCTTCTCTCTCGGCGTGATGCGCTTCGCACCGGGGCTGCCGCTGTTGCGGCTGCCGCGCTTCCTGGATTTGTTCGAGCCAAGGAGGAAGACGCGTTCGGTGGCTTCACCGTGGCCATCCAGAGCTATACATTCCGCAATTTTAAACTTGAGCAAGCTCTCAAGCGGATGGCCGATTGCGGCGTCAAGTACGCCGAGTTCTTCCGCAACCACATTCCGGTTGAAAGCACGCCGCAACAGTTGAAGACCATTCTGAACACCTGCAAGGACATGGGCGTTATGCCGGTTTCGTTCGGCGTCGAGGGATTCAGCAAGGACCACGATGCGAACAAGAAAAAATTCGAGTTCGCCAAGGCGCTCGGAGTCAAGTACCTGACGGCCGACCCGACACCCGATTCGTTCGATAGCCTCGACAAGTTGTGTGAAGAGTACAAGGTCGCGATTGCCATCCATCCGCACGGACCTTCGGGCGGCAAGAATCGGCACCGCTGGTGGAGTGCCGAGGTCATCATGGAAGCGGTGAAGAACCATCACGAACTGATCGGCACCTGTCTCGACACTGGGCACCTCATCCGCATGGAACAACTGGGCGAAAAGCTCGATGTGCCTCAGCAAGTCAAGGTGATGGGCAAGCGCAACTTCGGCATGCACTTGAAAGATCACGACAACAAACGCAAGATCGACGTGCTCTACGGAAAAGATGGTGGCGTGCTGGATGTCGTCGCCGTGATGAAGGCTTTGAAGGAAGTGAAGTTCGGCGGCTACATCGCCATCGAATACGAAGCGAAGCCGGAAGAGCCGACCGCGGACGTGAAGGCCCTGGTCAAGATTCTGCAGGAATCGGCGAAGAAATTGGGCTAAGGAGATACCTAACCCCCGCCCCATTCCCGCAGAGGGAAGGGGGATTAGAAAGGTACGGCATGCTCCCCGAAGAGATAGCGGACGCTCGTCAACGGCGCTACAACGGCGCCGTTGCCTATTTGCGAAAGCCACATTCCGAGTTGATGATTCTGCGAGTGAAGTCCGATTTTCCCAGGCCCGCACACAGAGCAGGGCAGTACTGCTCGCTCGGCCTTGGGAATTGGGAACCGCGATTTCCCGGTTGCCAGCAGGAGGATTTGAAGCCGACGGACGAATCGAAGGTTGTTCGCCGGGCGTATTCAATCAGTAACTCGATTCTGGATGAATCGGGCAATCTCATCGATGTGGCAGCAACCGATCACCTGGAGTTCTACATCACGCTCGTGAAGGAGGGTTTGGATCCAACCAAGCCGCCAGCCCTGACACCCAGACTGTTCATGCTGCGGCAAGGGGATCGACTCAACATCGGCGAGAAGATCACTGGGCACTTCACGCTCGAAACGGTGAATCCTGGCGATACCGTCTTGTTTCTGGGAACCGGCACCGGCGAGGCCCCGCACAATTACATGATCTGGGAACTGCTCAAAACCGGGCACACGGGCAGAATTCTTCAGGCGTGCTGTGTGCGAACGAAACGCGACCTGGCGTACTACGAGACGCACCAGCGCCTGATGAAACAGTTCCCGAACTATCAGTATCTCGCTCTCACGACCCGCGAAGTGGAACCGGTGGGACAGAAGGTCTACATTCAGGACCTGATCGCAAGCGGTCAACTGGAGGATCGCCTCGGCGAGAAACTCAATCCGGCCAAAACCCATGTGTTCTTGTGCGGCAATCCAAAGATGATCGGCGTGCCGACCAAGAACAAGGAGACGGGCGAGAGGGAGTATCCCCAACCCCTCGGCGTGATCGAGCTCCTGGAAAAACGCGGATTCCAGACCGACAATGCAACCGCCAAGCAAAAGGGGAACGTTCACTTCGAGGAATATTGGTAGCCTGCCCCCACTGCCTCGTTCAAATACTATGAATGCAGGGGCGATTATTTTCCACCACATAATAGAGGATTGGCCAGATGCCCGAAGTGAATGAGTTGATCGGCGGTTACCGACTCCGCTCGCTCTTGCAAACCGGGCAAGTCTCGCAGGTCTTCGAAGTGGTCGAGCCACACTCGAACCGGCACTTCGCGATGAAGATCCTGCTTCCAGAGGCCGCGGAGAAGGGAGACGTCCGCAACAACCTATTCCACGAAGCCGAAGTCGGCACGAAACTGCGGCACGAGAACGTCATTCACATCCTGAAGATCGACCGGGACAAGCATTCGCCGCATTTCATCATGGAGTTCTTTCCCTCCGGCTCGATGCGGAACCGGATTATGGGCAAGGATTTCGCTTTCATCAAAGAACACGCGATGAAGATATTCAAACAGGCCGCGACCGGTCTCGCCTACATGAACGCGAAAGGTTGGGTCCATTGCGACGTGAAGCCGGACAATATGCTCGTGAATGCCTCGGGAAACCTGAAGTGGATTGATTTCGCCATCACGCGGAAGATTCCGAAGGGCGTTTGGAAAATGTTCTACCGGCAGAGCAAGGCCCAGGGGACGGCGAGCTACATGGCGCCCGAACAGATTAACAAGAAACCGCTCGACGCCCGTGCGGACATCTATGGTCTGGGTTGCACTTACTACGAACTAACGACTGGTCGCCCGCCCTTTCGGGGTAACACGATCACCGATCTGTATAACAAGCAGATTGCGGAGAAGCCATTGAGCCCGCAAACCCACAACAAGGATGTGACTGACGAACTGTCGGCATTGATTCTGAGAATGCTCGCCAAAAAACCTGACGATCGACCGTCATCGTGTCACGATGTGCTGATTGCCATGCGGAAGATGAAAGTGTTCAAGAGCGACCCGGATCCAGTGGATGAAACCGGCGGAATGATGTAGCCAATTGTCAGCGGAGAGGATCGATGGCAGCACCGTTGCCGTTTGAAACCGAAATCCACGCCCTCGAAGACGTTCTCAAGCGTTTAGAGCAGGGGGCGAGCGCGACTGCGAATATGAGCGAAGAGATCAAACGCATCCGCCGCGAACTCTCCGGGTTGTTGAAAAAGACCTACTCGTCTCTCACGCCGTGGCAGACGGTTCTGGTCTCCCGGCATCCAGAGCGCCCGCAAACAATGGATTACGTTTCGATGATCTTCGAGGAGTTCGTCGAACTGCGCGGCGATCGGGCATTTGGGGACGACCAGGCCATCCGTTGCGGCTTCGCTCGTTTGGGGAACTCGAAGGTCCTTCTCGTCGGTCATCAAAAAGGCCACACCCTGAAAGAACGCCAGGCGTGTTATTACGGTTGCGCCCATCCCGAGGGTTATCGCAAGGCACTGAACAAGATGAAGCTGGCGGCCAAATTTCACTTGCCAATCATCTGCCTGATCGACACCCCTGGTGCGTTTCCGGGTATCGGAGCCGAGGAGCGGGGCCAGGCTCAACTCATCGCGACCAGCATCCTGGAGATGTCGCGGCTACCGACGCCAATCGTTTGTGTTGTGATCGGGGAGGGGGGATCCGGCGGGGCATTGGGCATTGGAGTCGGAGATCGAATTGCAGTCCTTGAACACGCCTACTATTCGGTAATCTCTCCCGAGGGATGCGCGGGCATCCTGTGGAAAGTCGCCAACGAGGAAACGAAGCCCCGGGCGGCCGAGGCGCTGCGATTGACTTCCAAGCACCTGGCATCGCTGGGCGTTATTGACGACGTACTTCACGAGCCGCTCGGCGGTGCTCATCGCGAGCCTCGCGAGATGGGCACGACCTTGAAATCCTATCTGCTCCGGTCGATCCGCGAACTCAAAACAAAGAAGCTCGATCGCCTGCTCGACGAGCGTTACAACAAGTTCCGAAAGATGGGCGTGTTCCTGGAACCGCGAGAGGCCAGCGGCGGAAAATCGTCTTGATTTGCCCGCATTTCTAAAGGCCAAGTAATTGCAAAAACTCCCATAAAACACGGCCAAAACGCCGTTTGCATGAAGCAATCACTAATTTAACATAACAGACATTATCGGACCACACAGAAAAGGACCGAGGCGAACTCCGGGACAAGCGAGTCCGATCGGATGAGTCCGATAATGTATCTTATGTTAAATTGCAGAGTGCGTGATTTTCGCTGCGATTCCGCGTTTCGGGCTGAGGGCGTATCATCACTCCCATGACCAACTCCAATCGCATCCGCGCCGGCATGGTCGGCCTCGGCATGATCTTCGATGAGACCTATCGGCCGATGTTTGTCTCAGCCAAACGCGACGGTTTATTTCGCCGCGACTACGGGCAGGTCGAACTTGAACTCGCGGCCGTGGCTTCGCGGACTGGCTCACGCGTCGAACGGTATCGGCCGGAGTTCCCCGCCCTTCAAAGTTTCTCAGGGAACGATGCAGTCGCCCGGTTGGCCGCGACCAACGTGGACGCGATTTGCGTGGCCACGCCTGATGATCGGCACTTCGCGCCCGCCAAACTGGCTCTCGAAGCCGGCAAGCATGTGTTGATCGAAAAACCGTCCGTTCTCACGCTTCAAGAACTGGACGAGTTGCAACGGCTGGCCGATGCCAAGGGGGTGCTCGCGAAAGTCGTCTATCACAAGCTGGCCGATCCGGATCACAAGAAACTGCGAACCCATGTTGTCGATGACGTTTTGAAACACGTCAACAATGGCTACTGCTCTCTCCTGGAGCCAAAGTCGATTAGCGGATCGCAATTCTCCGAATGGCTCACGGGCCGCAATCCGGGAACCTACGTTGCGGTGCATTATCTCAAGCTCATCGATTTCTCGTTCGGCCCCCATTGGAAGCTCACTCGAATCACGGCCACGGGTCAGCGAGGCCAGGTCGGCCCTGCCACTGGCCCGACCTGGGACTCGGTTCAACTTCAGGTTATCTACACCCACCCCGATCAGCGTGAGGCCGCGTTCGACATCCACACGAGCTGGGTGACGCCGGACAATTTTCCCGGCTACGTGGATCAAGAAGTGCAATTTCGTTTCGATAACGGCGTCTGGATCGCTCATCAACGCAAGCGCGGCGTCGAGGTCTGCATCGAGGGCCGCACGCCGAACGAACTGAAGAACACGCCCAACCATCATTACAACGGTTCGTTTGTCGAACCCTGGGGCGATCGTTCGCAACGCGGATACGGAATCGAAATACTACAGCGGTTCTTCGAGGAGGTCGCAACCGTCGAATTCGGCGGGCCAGTCGATGAACGACCGGCAAGATTGAAGGCAATGCAATCGCTGTCTTACAACGACCTCTCCGCCGACCGCAATTGCGTGGCAATCGTGCAGTCCATGGAAGCGATCCTGAAACAGCATGCCGCAGGCGATCCGGGCTGCTTGGTAGAAGTGAATAGCTCAGAGGGCGGCCTGGTTCTGTTTTCCAAGAACGGGACGCGGAAAGTGCTCTACCCTGCTCGCGTATGACCCCCTGCCCCGGTCAACGAAAAAGGCCTGAGCGAACGAATCGCTCAAGCCTTTTTCTGAGTTCCACGGACTCGGCTTACGTGTGCGAGATCAGCTTGATCTCGAAAATCAGATCCGAGTTCGCTGGAATGCCCGCCCGATCGGCAGCACCGTAACCCAGAGCCGACGGCACGTAGAGACGACGAATACCGCCGGGCATCATTCCGGGAATCCCTTGCTTCCAGCCCTCGATGAGATTGTTCAGCTCAAATGTAGTCGGCGCGTCCGGGCTTCGCTTCGAATCGAAGGACGTGCCGTTCACCAACCAGCCCTGGTAGAAAATCGTGATCGAATCGCCCTCCACGACCGGATCCCCTGCCCCGACGGCAACGTCCCAGGTCTTCAGATCATTCTGTTGAAGAACCCATTGCGGAGCGTTGGCATCCGGAAGCGTATTGGTCATTCCGGCGTCGGTCGGAGCCGGCGGTTCGGGCAATGGCGGAGGCGCAATAAAGATCGGCGGAGGTACGACGTTAAAGTCGAGCCAGCTACCAATGTGTTGAGCAATTTCAGCGGTCATTCCGGCAACACCGATTCCACCAGCGGCCATGGAATCCTGGTACAGCCCGGTGAAGAACTCCTGCACGAACGGCCGAGCCGACGGATGAGCCATCCACTCGAAGTCCGCAGAAAAGCTCTGTAGGACTTGTGCCGCGAAAGCGGAATTTGCCGCTGAGCTAAACGTTGCTGGCACGTCTCGCTCTTCCAGCTTGTCCAATCTTGGCCGAAACTGATGCGTCTTCATGAAGGCTCCAAATGAGTTACCCATTATGACGAGGACGCCAACTGGCGCGATTGCACCACTTGTGCACGAGTGAAGATTTTACACGAAGCAATAGACCCAATTCAGTATATCACATAGATTTGCGGCAAGTTTTGGCCCATGTTTTTCGCCTCTTTTTTTGCTCGCTCGTTCTGCAGCTTTCCCGACTGAGCAACCGAGTGTCAGCAGATTGGCAAGTGCGATTTTGGTTGTGTGACGCCCTTGAGGACGAGCGCTTTTTCTGGGAAGATTCAGGTTTCTGTTCCCGCGTCCCCTCACCTGCCGTTCCGACACGCTAGAGTTACACATTCGAACGGGAGCCCGTTCTTTACTTTGTTAATGGACTGACGTACATACATATGAAGACAATTCGGACTCGCTAGGCATCTCTCGTTCGGAATGAACATGGCTCTGAATTTTCGACGCTTCAGCAGGCATCGGCTCGTTTGCGAGAGCCTTGAATCGCGAATTACGCCCACGACGACCACTGGCCGAGACTCCCCGGATACCTTGCGATTGCTTTCGGAAAGCCGGGCAGACTCGTATTCACTATTTTCCACGGTTCCGGCAAGCCGCATTCATGCCGTGGCCGCACTGGACCTTCAAAATTTCACGCCCTTTCGGATCAACTTCGACACGCTGCGCCCGCACCTGGCCGACGCACCCAAGGAATTTGAAACCGGCAAGACGAAAACACTCGCGATTCCCAGGCCGGATGGAACATTCGGTCGCTTCAATGTCTGGGAAGTTTCGATGATGGAGCCGGAACTGGCGGCTCAGTTCCCCGATATCAAAACCTGGCGAGGACAGGGCATTGATGACCCAACCGCAACGCTCAGCGCGGATCTCACACCGCTCGGATTCCACGCCCAAGTGCTGAGTCCACAAGGGCGCTGGTACGTGGACCCGTACTACCATCTCGATTCGAGCGTTTACGCCTCGTACTTTCCCAGGGATCTCTCGAATCGCCACGGACCCGGGTCCCTGAACGACCTGGTACTGCCCCCATCGGGCAAGCATAAACAATCGGACTCCGACGAACCTCCAACCGTACGCCGATCTTCTAACGGCTTAACCCTGCGGACGTATCGTACCGCGGTCGCGGCAACCGGCGAGTACACGGCATTTTTTGGTGGAACCAAGCCACTCGGCCAAGCAGCCATCGTGACGGCCATCAATCGTGTGAGCGGCATTTACGAAACCGAGTTGGCGATTCGAATGGTG
>SIAJ01000138.1 GCA_009691845.1 Gemmataceae bacterium | reverse complement strand
CACGTTGTGGGCGATGAAGTTTCAGATGCCGCGCCGAGTCAGCGCGCGGATGCTGTCGCAATCCCATCGACCTGACAGCAAGCTCGACGTGCCGATGGAATTCTCCGCCGAGCTGTTCTTCGACGGCGGTGTCTCGGCGGCGTTTTACAACTCGTTCCTGACCGAGAATCAGCAGTGGGGCATCATCGCCGGCAGCAAGGGCTTCGCACAGGTGACGGATTACGTGCTGCCATTCGTCGGCTGCGAGGCCGCCTTCACGGTTCACAAGGCGGCGTTCCACGTCGACGGCTGCGACTACAGCATGGAGGAACACACTCGGCGACACTCCGTCTACGAATACAGCAACAACGCTCCGTCCGCTCAGGAATCAAACCTGTTCCGCAATTTTTCGGAGCTGGTTCTGCGTGGCAAGCCGGACGAATTTTGGGCGGACATCGCGTTGAAGACTCAGCAGGTCATGGACGCCTGCCTGACCTCCGCGTGGCAGGACGGCAAGACGATTGAGTTGTAGACCGGACGCCTTCGTCCGGTCATTCGTGTGTTCGGACGTAGGCGTCCGAACTACTTCTCGGCAGGAATCGCAAACATGAGCGTCACTCGTTTGGTGTTGCCCGTCATTGCCCTGTTGTCGCTGTGGACTGTGACGGAAGGTGCGGACGCCAAGGCTCGGCGGCCGAACATCTTGCTGATCTATGCCGACGATCAGTCGTACAAGACTGTGGGCTGTTATCCCGAATCGTGGCCGTGGGTCCGTACTCCTAACATCGACGCGCTGGCGAAATTGGGGATTCGATTTCACGGAGCATATCTTGGTTCGTGGTGCATGCCCTCGCGAGCCACGTTGTTGACTGGCCGACACCCGCATGGCATCGAGTCGATGCGGATGGAAGGCACCTATCCCGGCAGCACCTACGATCCGAAGCAAACTCCGTTCTGGCCGAGCGTGTTCCGCAAGCAAGGCTATCACACGGCTCAGATCGGCAAGTGGCACACCGGAAATGACGCCGGCTTTGGCCGCGATTGGGATTATCAGATCGTCTGGAACCGGCCGAGGCATCCCGACAACGCGGGTAACTACTACGACAAGCAGATGCTGTCGTTCAACGGCGGCGAGCCGAAGCTGGTCGAAGGTTACTCGACCGACAACTACACCAAGTGGGCCTGCGAGTACATCCGCGGCGAGCATCGCGCTGCGGACAAGCCGTGGTACTTGTGGCTGTGCTACGGAGCCGTGCATGGCCCGTCGATCCCGGCCAAACGGCATCTCGGCTCGTACAAAAACGAGAAAGTGATCTCGCCTGCGGACATCTTCGGACCGCGAACGGGGAAGCCGGCGTATCTCGACAAAACGCAGGCTTGGACCAAGGGGCCGGATGGCGTGCCGGTCATGGGGAAGAGCGGCGAAGCCTTCGGCGACGAAAGCAGCAAGAAGGCGAAGACTCACGCCGAGTGGGTGCATCAAGTCAACGAATGCGTGCCGGCGATTGACGAGGGAGTCGGCCAAGTGATGGCGGCTCTGCGTGAGTCGGGCCAGTTGGAAAACACGCTCGTGATTTACACGGCCGATCAAGGCTTCTCGATGGGCGAACACGGCTTTCGCACTAAGTTGGCCCCGTACGATGCCAACTATCGCTCGCCGCTGATCGTCAGCCGCCCCGGCACGATCCCGCAAGGAAAAGTCTGCCCACACACGGTCAATGGATCTGATCTCGTCGTGACGTTTTTTAAGCATGTCGGACTCGAACTGCCGTGGTCCATGCACGGCCGAGACATCTCGCCGCTACTGAGCAATCCTGAGCGCGCCGAGTGGAATCATCCCACGCTCTACGAACATCTGGGCCACGATTACGGCTCCGACGTGACCAATGTGCTGAGCGACGAACCGAGCCACGCCGAGCACAACAACGTCCCGTGGTATGTCGCGATTCAACATGGCCAGAAAAAATACATTCGATATCTCGCTCCCAACGTCGATCCTCCCGAAGAGTTGTACGACCTCGCCGCCGATCCCGAAGAACTGACGAATCTCGCGGCACGCCCGGATCAACGAGCGACGTTGGAACGACTCCGGCAGACAGCCATCTCGGAGTTGCGTCGCACGGAATCGGGATTCCTCGATCACTTGCCTTCGGTCGCGCGTTGAAGGCTGGAGAAGTCCAATCGCGGTTGCACCCCAGGCAAAAAGAAAACCCCGCGCGAACATTCGTTCGCGCGGGGTTGAAGTGCGATCAGGCTGAAGCGACGAGCAACTACTTGCCGGCCAGCGGTTCTTTCTTTTCAGTGATGACCGGCCAGGGCGGCTGATTATCCGGGCTGCACATGTCTTTGTTGAGCTGAATGTAATCCTTCCACTGCTCCGGCAAGTTGTCCTCGTGGAAGATCGCTTCGACCGGACATTCCGGGACACAGGCTTCGCAGTCGATGCACTCATCGGGGTGGATGACCAACATCGACTCCCCTTCGTAGAAGCACTCGACCGGGCAAACGACCACGCAATCGGTGTACTTACAGTTGAAACAAGGTTCGGCAACGATATGAGCCATGATCTCCCTTTTGTTCAGTTTCGCCGCGAGTCGATCCCGTCGAATCGGCAACCAAGATGCAGTTCCAAACGCACAGACTGGTGATCGGCCGCCGCATCGTTCGGCCACAGTCTTTTCTCCGCCACTCGCGGAGTTTTTTGCTCTCGCCCGATGTAATCACCTCGTTGAGCTGGCGAAGCCGCAGCGATGTTAGGACTGCTCAATTTGAGTGTCAAGCACGGGATTTTGTGTGTTTTGGTGCGACGTCGCAGGAGGAGAAACTGCCTCGCGAAAGTTCCAGTTGAGTGCGACACGAGGCACGAGGCGACTATCATGGCCCGACCAACACGAGACCGTTTCTCTCGAAGGGCTGATACATGGCGAACTCTTCCGACGCGAATCCCGCGAGTTCCAATCCGAAAACTCCGGCGACGACTGCGGCCCCAATTCGTCCCGCGAACACGTCGAACAATGAGACCGTGTTGATGCCAACATCCTCCGGCGAAACCTACTCGCTCACCGACGCGAAGCCGACCGCTTCGTCGGAACTTGACTGGAATGCGGCAACGGCTCCGGTGTCGAGTCAATCGAACTCCGAAAACGCCGCGCCGGCGAAGCGGTCGGCCAAAAACTCCGGCTGGGTGTTGGTCGGCTGCAATCTGCTGGTGTTCGTGTCTAGCGTCTGCGTGATGGTTCTCGAACTGACGGCCTCGCGGCTGATCGCGAAGCATGTGGGGAACTCGCTCTACACCTGGACCTCGGTCATCGGTGTTGTGCTGGCCGGAATCACGATCGGCAACTTCCTGGGAGGCTGGCTGGCGGATCGAGCCGCTCCAAGCAAGCTGCTCAATTGGCTGTTTCTGATCGCCAGCATTCTCTGCATGAGCGTGCTGTGGTTGGACGGGATTGCCAGCAATCAACAGCGTCCGGAAAGCATGGGTTGGCCGACTTGGGTCGTGTGCATCGTCGGCATGGTGTTTTTCTTGCCGTCGATGGCACTGGGCACGATCTCGCCGGTCGTCGCCAGTTTGGCGTTGTCGCAGAGCCACAAAGTCGGGAAGACGGTCGGCAACGTTTACGCTTGGGGGGCGCTCGGCTCGATCATCGGCACGTTCTTGGGCGGCTTCGTGCTGATCGACACGCTCGGCACACGAGCAATCGTCGCGTTGGTCGCCGGCACGCTGGCCGCAATGGGATTCCTCTCGGCCGGAAGTCAGTGGGCGTTTCGGTCGGCGGTGCTGTTCGGTTGGATGCAGTTCGTGATGTGGGTCGGTCTCGCGGCGTCCGTGACCGATACGGGAATGAAAGACCTCGCGGAAATGTTCGGTCGTGCGACGACGATCACGAGTGATGATTTCGACCGTTCACTGAAAGTCTCCCGCTGGGCCAGTTTCGGCGAACACTTCGGCAAACAAATGCACGAACTCGGCCTGACGCTCGGCCTGCGCGAAGACAAGTTCGGCGAGTACCACGACGAGAGCAATTACTCGTACATCAACGTGAGGGAGGATAATGAGAACGGTGAGCGAGTCGCGGTCCTCAGGCTCGACAAGTTGGCCCACAGTTATTTTGTGCTCGATAACCCGACGAAGCTGAACTACGACTACGAGAAAGTCTACGCGGCGGTCACCGAACAAGCAGTCTCGACTTGGGATCGCACGACAACAGTGTCATTGAACGACGTGCGCCGCGAGATCGAACAGCATCGGCAAGCGAATGCCGCTCGTCTTCTCCCTCTCCCTTTGGGAGAGGGTCGGGGTGAGGGACTCGACGCGTTGGACGAGGCCGCGAGAAAAGTGCTCGAAGGAGACTCGACCGAAACGAATTCCGAACAGAAGCCGGATGCGGACGGCAATGAAGCGGAGAAGAAGGACGGGAATGAGAGTCTTCCGGCGGATGCGTCCCTCACCCGGCCTTCGGCCACCCTCTCCCAGGGGGAGAGGGGACAGGATGGGGGCTCGCCGTCATTCGCGGAGATCAGTCAGCAATTGCCGTCGTGGGTGACGTTCGATGCTGAAAAGCAAACGCTGTCGCTGCGTGGCGGAATGACTCCTGAACTGCGAGTTGAACTGCTGCGTCGGCATCCGTACGCGAACTATTGGCAAGCGGTGGAGCGTTTGAGTGAGATGGCTCGCCGAGGGGACTGGGGGGACTTTGGCTCAGTGCCGCTGGCGACTTTGCCGAAGGGCGTCACGATCCCTGCGGGACTCAAAGAGTCGGTGATTTATGATCGGCACATGCAATCTCTGAACGTGTACCGCGCGCTCAATGCCGAGAATTTGCAGAAGCTGGAGCGACTCGGTGACATCGAAGCGGTGACGTACCGCGAAGCCGTCGAGCGGCTGTATCGCGAATCTCGCAAAATCGGCACGCTGTTCTTGGGTGGCGGTGGTTTCGTGTTTCCACGCTGGATCGAGTCGATGTTTCCGCACGATCCACTGATTCACGTCGCCGAACTCGACCCCGGTGTGAAGGCCGCCGTGCAGGCCAAGATGGGCTTGCCGCCCGACGCAGAAACTCGCGTGGTGACAACGATCGGTGACGCTCGCAACTTCGTCGAAGATCGCGTCCGCTGGAATGCCGAAGCGGTCAAACGTGGCGAGAAACCGGTGCTGTACGACTTCGTCTTCGGCGACGCCTTCAACGACTTCAGCGTCCCCTGGCATCTGACCACGAAGGAATTTTCCGAGAAGATCGCTTCGTTGCTGCACCCAATTGAGGGAATTTATCAAGTCAATCTGATCGACATCTACCCGCGCACCGAGTTCCCCGCAGAAGGCAAGAAAGCCGACGGCACATTCCATCAAATCGAAGGTGACATCCCGGAAGTGCTGACGCGGTTGATTGTCGATGCGGACGAATGGGCCGGTGCTCCGGCACCGTATGAAGGTTTGGAGGTCTCGCAGACGGACGACTTTTCGGGATACCGATTGGCCGTGCGCGGCGTCATGTCCGTTTCGTTGCGCGATCGGCTACTCAAACTCGGTGACGGCAAACCGGGCTTCGCCGCCGCTGTCCAACAGCTTTACGACCAGTCGCACAAGCAACTTACCGGCCGATTCCTGGGTGCCTACGTTCACACGATCTCGTTCGTCTTCCCATACGTGTACGTCTTCAGCAGCGACGTTGGTTCGCCTCAAACCAGCCGTGACACATTTGTGGTCATCGCGTCGAAACGCAAACTCGATCTGACCGACCTCAGACAGGCCAGCAGCCACTGGAACGGAGCACCGTTCGCCAGTTTGGAACCGGGCACCAAGGGCAAGCCGCCTCAAGCTCGCGGCCAGATGGGCGAGATTCTCGCCAATGCCTACAAAATCGTGTTGACCGACGACTTTGCTCCCGTGGACAAACTGCTCAGTAAGGTGTTCGACAAACGCTGATTCAAAGGGGTCCGGGACTAGACCTCAGTCAAGCAACCCCACCGAGCTTGTCTCGGTGGTATTCGGGCTTCTGCACTAGGTGATTCAGTTTTCGAGTGAAGAGGTTCGTAGTGCAAAAGCCTTGAACCACCGAAGCAAGCTCGGTGAGGTGGGATGACATCGCTTGTTTGAGGACTAGACAGAACACGTTGACGATTCTCCTCATTCCTTAGCCCCAAAACCTCTAGCCCCTAATTCCTCCTCACATGGCCATCCAATTCAACTGCCCGTATTGCACTGTCACGATCCAAGTCCCGGACAACGCCGCCGGCAAGAAGGGGACGTGTCCGCAATGCGGCACGAAGGTGCTCGTGCCGGCACCGAAGAACTCGCTCCCACGGCCGGCGATTCCGTCGCCTTCGCTCGCGTTCACTCCGCCACCGGCCGCGCCGAACTTTGCTGCACCATCTGCGCCCATGTTTGCGCCGCAGTCGACAATGCCGATGCCGGGATATCCCGCCGCGCCGGGAATGCAGTTTGGGTTCGATTTCCATCAACCGACGCAGGCACCTCCGGGATATGCCTCCCCTTTCGGTTTCACTCAGACCCCGCCATTCGTTCCAGCACCACCAATGGCGATGGATTCCGAATCGCCGTCGGTTTCGAATTACTCTCCGAAGAGGAGAATGCAGCGGGGCAATCCAGTTCTGTGGAGAGTCATCGCGGTCCTGGTCATCGTGATCGGCGTTGGAGCGTTCGTCTTCTTGAAGCCTGGCGTGAAGTCGAATCCGCTGAGCGGCACGCTCACCGGGACACGCATTGCCAAGAGCAAGTTACAGCCGGCCATCGTGCATCGCGACTGGCTGGAGGGCATCGACGAAGAGACTGTCGGCGCCGTGCTCAAGCAGATGGAGAAGCGCACGGTCACGCTCCGCAGCGACACGGTCATTCTTAAGTTCCAAGGAGCCACGGAAGGAATCAAGATCACCGCCACGCCGGGGTTGCATGCCGATCTTGTCGCGGTGGATGTGAGCAGCCATAAAGCTCTTAACGCTTGGCAACAAAAGCAGGGAGCGAAGCTCGGTGAACGGCACCAAAAAGCGCTCATCCGCACGGCCAAGTCTTTCGTTCAAGGGTGGGCCAAAGCCGAGGCGGCTGGTGAGAACAAACTCGACTTCAGCCGCTTTCACGATTCACTCGGACTCGCCGCGTTGAATTCGGGACTGGGGGCTGAAGCAATCGCGATCGTCCACCGCATCCCGCACGGTTGCGTGGCCGAGCAACAAGGGCTGCTGTACTTCTTGATCCCACCCGGCACCGAGCGATTCGAGTTGCAGGGCCGTGAAGATAGCAAAGGGAACTTCGCCTTCCCCGGACGATTCGTCGTCGACGTCGAAGCCGAGGCTCCCGTCAAGAAATCCAAGAAGACCGACGAAGAGCCTGAAATGTCCGACGATGAGACTCCAGAAATGAAATCGAAATCGTTCGGCAAGCCAGCTCTCAACGACCCTGTCGCCATCGACGAG
>SIAJ01000009.1 GCA_009691845.1 Gemmataceae bacterium | reverse complement strand
CGCATCGTGCGGCCGTCCACGACGGCCGGGTCGCCTTTGCCGACGCTGCGGTAGTAGTCGCGCCAACCGCCGATGACGTCGAAGCTTTCGAGTGCGAAGCCTGGCGGATCGATCTTGACGTGACAACTGGCACACTCGGCCCGCGAACGGTGCTTTGCCAGTTGTTCGCGGATCGTTGTGGCCCCGCGAATGTCCGGTTCGACGGCCTCCACGTCAACTGTCGGCTTGGGTGGCGGCGTGCCGAGGATGCGGTCGAGCACCCACGCCCCGCGCAGAATTGGTGAGGTCGTGGTGCCGTTGGCCGTCACCTTCATCACGCTGGCCATTGTCAGTACGCCGCCCCGGTGGCTGTCTTTCGGCAACGCAACCTTTTTGAACTCCTGCCCCGTCACGCCGGGGATGCCGTAATGTCGGGCCAGTCGGCCGTTGAGCATGGTGAAGTCTGACGAGACAAAGTTCGTCAGGCTCAAGTCATCCTTCAGCACTTCACCGAAGAACAGGAGCGTCTCCTTGACCATCGCCACCTTGAGCACGTCGTCGTACTCCGGGTACAGCGAGGGGTCCGGTGCCGTGTCGTCGATCTTGCGAAGGCCAAGCCACTGGCCGGCAAAGTTATCCGCGAAAGCTGCCGCCCTTGGATCCTTCAGAAGCCGCTCGACTTGCCCGCGTAGCGTCTCGGCTTGGCTCAGCTTGCCCTTCTCGGCGAGGGCGAGCAATTCCTCGTCCGGCATCGTGCTCCACAGAAAGTAGGACAGACGGGTAGCCAGCGCGAAGTCGTCGAGCTTGCCGGGTTTCTCCTGTAGGAACAGAAACTGCGGCGATACCAGGATCGCCTTCAGTCCGACGCGCGTGGCAGCCTCGAACGAGAACTTCGCGTCCAGTTTGGCCTTCACACGGGCGAGAAACGGCTTGATGTCCTCGTCCGTTACAGCACGCCTAAATGCACGTCGAGCGAAGTTGTGGAGGATACGCTCGGCATCGACCAGGGGCTGTTTCGACACGACTTCGCGACGATCCTTGTCTTCGGCCGTTGGCGTTGAAACTTGTTGCAAGTCGCCAAAGATTCGACTATGGCTGGAGGGCGGCCAGGTTTCGTGCAATGGCCCCTCGATCTCCACCCACTGGATGGCCAAGCCGGGCCCCTTATAGTTTTCCGCACCGGCCTTCTCGATTACGGGCGGGATCACGCCCAGGTTGTCCACGACAAAGCGAACTGTGTTTCTCGGCTCCAGTTTCTCGATGAACTCGATCGTGGTCGGCTTGCCAGCCGGTACGTCGTGGTAGCCGACAATACGTTCCTCGGTCACCGCCTTCATCGTGCCGGCCGTCATGTGAAAAGTGACGGGCTTGTCCGTCTGGAAAGCGTAGGCAGAGATTCGGAAGCGATAGTTACCGCGAAAGTGCGAGTGAAAATTCCACATCGTCACCTGGATGTTGGCCGAGACCCACGAACTGAAGATGGCGACGGAATCTTCCAGGTGGCGATAGACGCTGCCGGTCGCCTTGACCGATTTTTCATCCTTGATGTCGAAGCGTTTCTTGAGGAGCCACGGCTTCTGGCTGTTGACGATGGCCGCGTCCAGCACCCGGTCAGCTGCTTCCAGGTATTGTTCCATCAGGAAGGAAGATGTGTGCAGTGCCTCGGCATTGTTGTCGAAGCCGTTGGCGGTCGCGTCCTCCGGCAGCAAGTCTTTCAGATCGATATTCACACCGAGCAGATCGCGCACGGTGTTCAAGTACTCGGCCCGGTTGAGCCGACGCATGGCGACCCGTCCCTGGGCGGCATTTCGAGCGGCCTCGCCCGTCGCCACTTTACCGCTGATCCAGTCCGCCAAAGTCGCAACGTCTTTTGCCGGTGGTCGCGGTTTTTCCTTCGGCGGCATGGTGCTGTTCTGGACTTGCTCCAAGACGGCGAGCCAGCGTTCCCGGTTGGCCTTGTCGTTAAAATCTTGCGTGAGGCTATCCAGTCGGAATTTGCCCTTGGGCTTGGCCCCCGCGTGACAGGCCTGGCAGTGTTGCGTCAGAAAGGGTCCGGTTGGCTCGCCCATCGGTTTGACAACTGGTTCGGCTGCACGGGCCACCGGGGCAATTGCCACGAAGACGCACAAAACAATTCTTGCTGGGACCACGCACCGATTGCCAATGTCAGGATTTGCATGAGGCTGATCGTTTCGACTGGTGGCCATATTCCGACTTTCTCCGTGTGGGCATGTACGTGCTATCGAGAGCCAGTGCCTAAAGAAGCAGATGGCACTTCGTATCCATCATACTCACGCGATGATTTCCTTGATTAGCGGGGCATTATCGATGCTAATCTTCAGTGGCTGGTTCGTGGTCGTGTACAGTTCCTTATCGGGGTCGATGCCGAGCAGGTGGTAGAGCGTCCGCCCGAAACTGATCGGCGAGTAGTAGTTGTCCGTCACTCGTAGCGACGTTTTGTCGGTCTTGCCGAGGACCATTCCCTGCTTGAACCCGCCGCCGGCGACGATGACGAACTGCGTGGTTCCCCAATGGTCGCGGCCGGGCGGGCCCGAATAGGCCGAGTCCTTGTAAATTTTGTTGCGGCCCATCTCACCCAGCATCGCGACGATCGTCGTCTCCAAAAGACCCCTTGCATCCAGGTCGTCGAGCAGACTGGAGAGCAACGCGTCCACCTTCGGCAACACGTTCTTGCACCCCTCGGTGATGTTTCCGTGCATGTCCCAACCCGGCCACGGAACGAATACGAACGGCACGCCGATCTCGATCATTCGGCGGGCGTACAGCGCCATTGTGCCCTGTTCGGATTTGCCGTAACGCTCCACGTCCCGCGAGTAGAGTTTCTTTGGATCGACGGCATCCCGCAGTTTTGGCGAGCGAAGCAGGTCGAATGAACTCTGCTGGTACTGGTCGAGGCCCGCGATGATCGGGCCGGCCGCATCAAGCTTGCGCAGTTGCTGGTCGAGGGACTTCAATAGGTTCTCGCGTTTATCCATCGCCGAGAGGTCGAGGTGCGCGGGGGGAAGCAACATCGCCCCGACCTCGTTCTTGGCATCACCCGGCTTGAAGGTGAGTGGATCGTAGGCCGAGCCGAGGTAGTTGTTCCGCAGGTCGCCCGCCGCATCGCCCGTGTCGTAGTAATGACCGAACGACACGAACGTCGGCAACCCCTTCGGTGCCGGCCGCTCGTGGGCGACCACGCTGCCATACATTGGGTACTTCGGCGTATCCTTCGTGCGCGGGTTGCCGCACAGCCAGTAAAGCCCGCCGGAGTGTTCCCATTTTTCGCTGCCGATCCCGACCGAACGAAGGATCGAGAACTTGTCGGCATTTCGTGCCAGCCGAGGCATAAGTTCGCAGAACTCCATCCCAGGAACATTCGACTTGCCTTGCTTTAACTCGCTGCCGAAGGGAGGCGGCGTGTCCGGTTTCATATCAAACATGTCTTGATGTGGAGGTCCGCCGGCCATCCAGATCAGGATCATCTGCTTGGCCCTGGGCTCCGGCTTTCCCGCCGCCGATGCGCGTGCCTGGAAGAATTGAGCCATCGACATCCCAAACAGCGATGCGCCGCCTGCGCGGAACATATCGCGACGGGTCGGATGGTGGGAAGGGAACATTCGATCGCTCCGCTCATGATCAGTGATTGAACAAAAATTCGCGCGTGTTGAGCAAGCTCCAGAGCACGTCTTCGTAAGCTCTCTGCGGTGTCGGGCCGTCCTTGATGTACTTGAGACAAATCTGCCGTTCGTCGGCCAAGGGAAGCCGGCTCAGAGACCACAGAAAGAGTTCTTCGATCCGCTTGTCGTCGTCCGTGATGATTTTGAGTACCTGCGTCACGCGTCCCTTGGCATCACTGATCTTGTGGTGAATGGCCGGATGGTTGGCAAGGTAGAGCGTCTGCACGATGGTCGGCTTGCCGTCGCGTTCGCAGTCGCACTGTACGTCTGGGTTCCGCATCGGGCGGCCGAAAATCGAGAACGGATACTGAAGACTCGCTCGGGTCCGATCACTGCCGGTGCCACCGGCGACCTCAATGGCCTTCGCTCCCGGCGGAAGAAAGAGTTCGGGCGGGTACGTCTCGGTACCGCCGGTCGCGTGATTCACAGCGTCTACCAGCACCTCTGCGGAGAGCCGTCGCAGGTACGCGGAGGCATAGTTCGTCGTGTCGGCCCGGTTGGTGATGTTCGTCTGCGCGGTCTGTTGGTAGGTCCGACTGGCGAGGATCGTCCGGTGCAGCCACCTCAAATCGTACTTGTTCTCAATGAACCCCTTCGAGAGTGCGTCGAGCAACTCCGGGTGTGACGGCGGATTGAGCGGCGACAGGTGATCGGGCGGATCGATGATCCCTCGACCGAAATAGTGAGCCCAAACGCGGTTCACCATCGCTTGAGCAAAGAACGGGTTGTCCGACTGACGTAGCCAGGCAACGACCAACTCGCGTGGGTCTTGTTCAGTGCCCACGCTCACTGGCTGTTTCGCTCCCAGCAATCGGAACTGTTTGGATTCCTGTTTGCCGAGCGTACTCGTCACGCCTGCAAAGGTTGGCTTTCCGCCGACGTGGATCTCGGTCCCCTTGATCCGTCTGCTCGCGGCATCGAGTGCTGTGGCCTTATCGTTGAGCGACTTCACCTCGGCATTCACCTTTGCCACGTCGTCCTTGCTTAGCGACTTGTCCTTGGTCTTCTCCCCGACCTTCTTCGCCTGGTCGCGGAGTTCCTTGGCCTCCTTGGCCAGCATCTCGCCTTCCTTGGCGATTGTGGTAGAAGAACCGCCCGCGGTAGGGTTGCTCACGCGCATGAAGAAGTTGGCGAAACTGAGCAGATCGTCTTGTTGCCAGACGTCGTGCGGATGGCGATGGCACTGGGCACACTCCAGCCGCAAGCCAAGGAAGGCGTGCGCCACCTGCATGGCCCCCTTCACGCCAGTCGCGTTGTTCCGCTGCCAGTAGAGATCGAGGGTACGGCGACTTGAATACGCTTTCAGGTCTGGTCGTAGGGCCACGTTCTCTTCC
The DNA here is from genome assembly GCA_009691845.1 of Gemmataceae bacterium. Classification (GTDB taxonomy): domain Bacteria; phylum Planctomycetota; class Planctomycetia; order Gemmatales; family Gemmataceae; genus SIAJ01. The sequence continues at coordinate 100,817 of SIAJ01000009.1, read as the reverse complement.
AGGAGGGATCGCACTTCCTTGATCCATTCCTGGCTGGGGCGTCCTTCCAGACTCGTCGCGAGGAGGACGCGCTCGGCAAGCTGGTCGTAAGGCGTGTTCTCTGCCAGGCGGCTGCGAATCCACTCGTAGAATCGCCGAGCCTCGGCCGCCTCGGTGAGCCCGTGCTTCCCGTCGAATCCGGCCGGACGCAGGATGTCGCAGAGCTTCGTCGTCCACAGGGCGATGTGACCCGGCCGGGCGAGCAACTCTTCGATCTTCTTCGACCGTTTGTCCGTGGTCGCATCTGCGAGAAATGCACGTGCCTCGCTGGGCAAAGGAAGCGAGCCGGTCACATCCAGGCTGACCCGGCGGAGGAAAGTTGCGTCGTCGCAGGGAAGGGCCGGGTGAATGTTGAGCCGCTGAAGTTTGGCGAGAACGTGGCCATCGATGAAATTGACAGGCTTCACGTCCGGAAACGGCTCCGTTCCCGCCCGCGGCACGACCAACATAGCGACGACTGGCTCGCCCCGGAAGCGGGCGATGATCGCCGTATCGCCGACTCCGATCGCCTGTACCTCTCCCGAGAGATCGACGCGAGCCAGTTCCTTGCTCACCACCTCGAAGGAACACAAGGCCGTCACATCCTCGTTGCTGCCATCCGCGAACGCGGCAGACACCTGCAGGCGATACCGCTCGGTGACTTTGGCAGTTTGGATTCCGGGTTCGACCGAGAGGCGCGTGACCCGCGAAGCGTCGAGGTTGTCGAGCTTCGCACCCGACGCGATCCAGTTCCGAACAATTTGGTACTCGCGGCTGCCAACGGGCATCCGGTTGCCCCCTTCATGCGGGACCGTTCCGCTGCCCTTGAGCAAGAGCAAACTATCGTCGAAGGTGAGTCTGTTTAGCCGACGACCATTCGCCTCACGCAACAACCTCGCGTGGTCCGAAGTAGGTTCCGCCCCGAATAGTGAGAGCCGAAAACCGTTCTGGCCCTTGACCGCGCCGTGGCAACCACCGGCGTTGCAGCCCAGACGGCTGAAGATGGGAACGACGTGCCGGCTAAACAGCGGGTCGGTTGGAACAGGTTCGGCCGCGCCAAGAGGAGTCAGGCCGGTAACGACGAGCAAACCGAGGAGGCAGCGGACGAACACAGCCGTCTCCTCAGGATTCGAGAATGCCGGGAATGGGCTTCACGTCGCCGAGCCGGGAGATCGGAGCAAGTGCCGGCTTCAAGCGAAGCTGGCCCATGTCGAATAAAGTATGCAGGATGGTTGAGATCAGGTTCGGCGTTGCGACCCCGTCCGCAGCCGGTTCGCCTCCATCCTTGGTCGAACGACCAATGACCTTTCCGCGAGCGACGCCGCCTCCATACAGCAACAACGGCGCAAGCCTGGACCAGTGATCACGGCCGCCGTTCTTGTTGAGCCGCGGTGTTCGACCCATCTCGCCGGTGGCGACCAGCATGATTTTGTCCGAGATTCCGCGGGCCTCGACGTCCTCAATGAATGCGGAAACGGCGTGATCGAACGACCGCCCGATCGCTTCCATTCCGTCCTTCATGTTCAAGTTGTTGCCGTCGGCGTGCATATCCCACACGCCTTCGTAGCCGGTGTGGATCGTAACGAACCCGCAACCCGCCTCGCACAACCGCCTTGCGAGCAACAGCGCTTTACCCAGCGACTTCGCATGGCCCGTGTAGTACCCACGCTTGCCGCGATCGGAGCGGTTCCAGTTGTGCTCCGCGACATGGTGACTCGTGTCGTATTTCGCGAGCAGCTTCGGATCTTCGCGGGACAGGTCGAGAGCGTCGGCAACGGAGCCACTCAGCAGCACCTCGTTTGCCTGGCGACGCTCATGCTCAAAGAGGTCGAACCGTGCCTCGCTCTCTCGGCGGAGTTGGTCGAATTGGCCAAGCAGTGCCTGCCGATCCTGGAAGCGATCGAGGGCGAGGCTCATCCGCAGGTTTTTCTGAAGTTGACCTGAGCCGCCGGGAACGAACGGGGCGAATGCTGGACCGATCGAACCGGTCGCACTGAGGTCGCCTCGACCCTGTCCCTTCGCCGCGTCGGCGCTCACGGCCTGCGGGAACAGGACCACATTCGTTGGCATGGAACTAACGGGGTGCGTCGGACCGACAACGCGGGAGTAGAGCGAGCCGATGTTGGCGTTCAACGACTCGGGCCCAACGATGGGGCGGATGTTGTGTGCGGCATTCTCGGTCGCGAAGGAACGGACGATAGAAAATTTGTCGGCGTGCTTCGCGAGTTTCTGGAGCGTGTCGCCAAAGATCACACCTGGCAACGATGTTTGTGTCACGCCAGTGACGGTCCGAATCTCAATGGGAGCATCCGGTTTCGGGTCGAACGTCTCGAACTGACTGGGGCCGCCTTGCTGGAACAGGAAGATCACGGATTTCCCAGTCTCCAGACTTCCAGGCGATGTACGTTTTTCCCCAGCGACAGCGCGAACGGTGAACAGGGACGACAGCGAAAACCCGCCAAGTGCCAGGCCGCCCACGGTCAGGAAGCGGCGGCGTGTACACGAAGCATCGGACGAATGAACGGCGAGCATGGGTGCCCGGGGGAAGGAAGGAACACTAGCAAAACAACATCTTGCTCATTGTTGCGGATTGTCACGCGGAAGCCTAAAGAAAAGTTAACCACACCAACGAGACTGAGTCAACGCATTCGCTGAAAAACCGTTGGTATCCAAAAGCAGAATCCAGCGTCGAGTGTCGGCCTGACGACCATTTATTTTTGGTTCGCGATTTGGGATCGCCAACATGCGCCCCACTAGTGCTTAGAAATCGCGCAAGGAGCGAAGAGTTTGGTGATACGGGCTCTGGCACGGATTGCCAGCGAGCGCGGCACATCTGCTGGGGCGAAAGCAAGCATAGCTAAAATCCTGTCGATCGGGTTCATGCGTCTTCGCCTGAAATCTGCGGCTTTCCAGCAAGGGTGGGGCTTCTCCACATCTCGAGATGGCACGAATCTTGCTTAGAGGGAAGGGGGGAGAAAATTGGAGATTGAGATGCTCGAAATTAACGAATCATCCGGCCCTCGCCAGCGTGTGCTGTGGCTGTCCACCGTTGCCTTCACGATCATGTTTGCCGTGTGGCTGATGCTCGGTATCCTCGGGCTCGAGATAAAGAAAGACGCGGCGCTCATGCTTGGCGATGCCGCAAGCACGATGTCCGGCGATGAACTCAAGTCGGCGATTCAAGGGCGATTTGAATGGCTGCTCGCCGTGGCGATTCTGTCCGGTTCGCTGTTACGGCTCAGTTTCGGCATTTGGGCCGACCGTTACGGCGGGCGGAACATGATGGTGCTGCTGTTGCTGGTGAGCGCCGTGCCGACGTACGGGTTGTCTCATGCATCCTCGTATCAAGAATTGTTGATCTGTGCCGCGCTCTTTGGGCTCGCCGGTAATTCGTTCTCAGTCGGCATCGCCTGGAATTCGGCCTGGTATCCTTCGAAGAGCAAGGGCGTGGCTCTTGGCGTCATCGGGGCCGGGAACGTCGGTGCTTCAGGGACCAAGCTGCTAATCGTTCTGATCCCCTCACTACTCACGCTGATTCCAGCGGCCGGTTTGCTCGGCGGCGTAATTCCAGGTGGCTGGCGCGTGGTGCCAGTCTTCTACTCCGTGTTGCTCGTCGCGATGGCAGGTGCGATTCTCTTGCTCGCTCCCAAGACCGATCGCAAGCCGGGCCAAGGCCGCACGATGTTCGAAATGCTGAGTCCGCTGAAGTGTCTCCGCGTTTGGCGACTGAGCCTGTACTACGTGGTCGTCTTCGGGGCCTATGTTGCTCTCGCCTCCTGGCTGCCGGACTACTACCGCACCAATTACTTTGCCGATCTTTCGCAGCAGGACGGCGTGCGGATGGCGGCACTTTTCACTGCCTTGTTCATCTTCCCTGCCAGCCTGCTTCGTCCGTTTGGTGGCTATCTCTCAGACAAGTATGGGCCGCGGACGGTTATGTACTGCGTCTTCATTGGCATGACGATCATGATCGTGCCGCTCTGTTTGCCGGCGAGCATACTGTCCCTCGGTGTGACGGGCTTTACGGCCATCATGTTCGCGGTCGGCATCGGTATGGGGATCGGCAAAGCCAGCGTTTTTAAGTACATCCCGAACTATTTTCCGAACGACGTCGGGGCTGCCGGTGGCCTGGTCGGAATGCTCGGGGCACTTGGCGGGTTCATCCTGCCCAAACTGTTTGGCACGTTGTTCCGCACCACGGGTGTGCCCCAATCGGCCTTCATCGGACTGTTGGCCATCACACTCGGCAGCCTGGTTTGGCTGCATCTGATTGTCGTGCGGATGCAGGCAGCGGAGAAGTTCGCGCAACCAGTAGCGGTGCCGGAAGCGGCATAGTCTTTCTCCCCTCCCCGAAAGGGAGAGGGGGAACAAGGCAGGGGCAGCATCATGGTCAAACGCTTACGCAAAACAATCGTCGTCATCGGCAACAGCATGGTCCGGTTGCGTGCGTGAATGTGCGGAGGCTCAGGGTAAAGACTTCGGCCTGATCGCGAACCTGTACGTCTGCCGCAACGGCGGAGCCAATCCGCGACATGCGGAACTCCTGGCAGGTGAACTCGATGAAGCAACTTGCACCCAGTACATCGATCGCTTCCTGATGTACTACATCCAGACCGCGGATCGACTCACACGCTTATCTATATGGCTGGAGAAGATGGAAGGTGGCATCGAGCACCTGCGGGATTTGATCGTAAACGATCGACTTGGCATCGCGGCCGACCTGGAACGGCAGATGCAGTTTCTCGTCGATACATACAAGCGCGAAAGGGCCGAGGTGGTCAAGGATCCCGAAAAACGCCGGCTATTCAAGCAGTTGGTGAAGGAGCGCGATCAAAAGCGACCGGCGGCCTGGAATGGTTTGTTCATCCCCTCCTCAGAGGTTGGAATCCGCTCGATGCCGAATTGGCCACGGCGAAGACGTGAAACAAAGTGCATGAATGCGAAATGGCGAGCGGAGCGGCGTAGGCCACCCGACAACGTAGTAGGCACACTCCGTGTACCGTTCGGCGACGGCAGACGGAGTGTGCCTACTACGTTGTCGCTGTTCTTCTCAAGATCGGGTTCCGGCACGCCGGGACTCCGCTTGCCAGAACGAGCGCGATCCCTATCGCATCTCCAGAGACCCCCGAGCCGAATGCCTGGCGTTTCTGGAGGAATTGCCGTGTTACACATCCGAATGATCAAAGCCCTGACCGTCCTGGCCCTCAGCCTCGGCGTCGTTTTGCCTGCCGTTGCCGCACCGGCATCCAAGCCAATCAGTTCGACAACCGATTTGAATGCGGCCCTAAAGACCGCTCGACCGATCAACGTCGCGTTGCTGGAACAAGACGAAGTCCTCACCGACATGAAGTGTTCTGAAGATCAACGTAAAGCGATTACCGACCTGTTCAAGACGGCCCGCGAGGAGCAGGAAGCCGCGATGCGTCAGCCGCAAGTTGCGGGCGTTGCCGGGGTCCGGGTAATCGCGAGGGCAATTCCAGGTGTAACGATCAAATACGACACAGAGAAACTTGCCGCGACGTTGAAGGTCGAGCAACTCATTCGCCTGCGTCAATTGGAACTGCACCTGCGTGGCCCGCACGCCTTCGCGGATCGTCGAGTCATTCGGACACTCGGCCTGACTGCCGAGCAAGAACTGAAGGCCGAGGAAATCATCATCCGCTTTGAGCCGGAATTCTCAGCCATCCTGCCGTTGCTTCAGCGTGCCAAGGACGTGGACATGAAGCCACTCGCGGACCTCAACGAAAAGTTCGTCGGCGAGTGCCTGAAACTGCTGACGAAGGAACAGAAGGCGAACTGGGATTGGATTGTCGGCAAGCGGCCGGAAACGGTCCAGTGGGTTCGGGCGATTGCCCCAGTGAGCCCTGTCGGCAACGTGGCGGTAGGCGTCATGATCCAGAGAGGTGCCATTCGCATTGCACCTGCGATTCCGGTTGCCCCGCCGGTCGTTGACTTGCCGGCGGTTCCGCCGAAGAAAAAGTGATCGGCGATCCGCACGCGACAGAGTGTGGGAGAACGTCGAACCCGAAAAAACCTCTTCCACTTGGCCCAGCCCTCGCGCGTTCTGGCGAACTCGGTTACGGCGTTTAAGCAAGCCCAATCAACCTCCATCATTCCAACGTTCGCAGTCGGCGATGAATGGGAATCGCTTGTCACTGCCGGCTGGCACTAGGATAGCTCAACCATCCGTGCTGCGGACCAAGGAGCAAAACCATGCGCACGTTCGTCGCGAGTTGCATTGCGTTCACCTTGGCACTGTCGGTGATTGTCGTCCTTGCTCAGCCGGAGTCATCGGCCCAACCGAAGGAGCCTTCGCCCGGTCAAAAATTCCTTCAGAACGCGGAAGTCACTGCGGACGGCGGCGTGAATTTTTACACCACCGAGAACGGCAAACGGCGGCGAAGCTTTGCGATTTCCCCGGGCGGGTCGCTGATCGCCGGCGGCGTGTCACGCAAGGGCACGCCGTTCACCGACGAGCCGCCGACGATCGATCCCGTCGAGTACGACAAGGCGGGTGCGGGCGGGGGCCGCAACTGGATCCACGATTTCTATTTTGGCCGCTTCGGGAAGGGCGAAGGGCAGCCACGGCTCTATTCGCGCGGCATGTTCCTCTGGGGCCGAGGCGATTCCCCGGACATCCAATTGGGTCGGGCTGGACCCGACAACTCCGAAAAATTTCCGGTCACAACCTACGGACCGCCCACCGACACGCTGCCAGGCACCAGCTTGGGCAAGATCGTTTTCCTGAACTGGGGCGCAGGTGAATTCCAGGGAGACTTGGCGCGGATCACGGCCCGGAACGACACAGTGGCCACCAACACCAAGAATCCCGGCAGCCTGCACTTCGCCACGGCCGGGCCTTCCGTCGGCACCAATGAGAAGCAGGCCGCCCGAGCCTGGCGCGACGGCATCGACCGGCTGGTGATCCGATCGAACGGGTACGTGGGCATCGGCGACGATCCCAGTGCCGCCGAGCGATTGCACGTCCACGGCAACATCCGAGCGGAAGGCAATATTTAAGCATCGGGCGATATCATTGCCAAGGGAGCGAAGAAATTCGTGATCGATCATCCGCTGGTGCAAGGCAAGAAGCTGGTGCATGCCGCCATTGAAGGGCCGGAGGCGGCGGTCTATTACCGGGGTGAAGGGCAACTCACGAATGGGCGTATCGTCGTTTCGCTGCCGAGATATTTTGAAGCACTGACCCGTCTAGAAGGCCGTACCGTCATGCTGACCAACGTCGATGGTTTCGATCGCCTGGCGATTCAGCGAGACGATACGATGCAAGTGAAGGCCGGGAAGTTCACGGTGATCTCGGATCGTCCCGACTCCGATCAGCGCTTTTCCTGGGAAGTGAAGGCGGTCCGTTCCGATATCGGCGTTCTTGAGGCTGATTGAGGCGGGATACTGACGAAGGAATGATCCTTGCCGCCTTAGAAATGCTGCCGTCGAAACCAATCCACTCACCTGTGAGAGAGACATGGACCCGAACTACCGCACGATGATCGACTTTCTCCTTGGCCTCGGCACCGAGGATGTAGAACACTCGGGACAAAAGGGGTTTCTCGCGCACCTCGTCGGCGTATCCCGCGACCTCGAAGCGTGGGGTTGCAATCAGGACTTGTGTCGGACCGGGCTATTTCACTCGATCTACGGAACGGAACTCTTTCAGCGGTTCGCTCTCCCTCTCCAGCGGCGGGGAGACGTGCGGTCGTTGATTGGCGAGCGGGCCGAACGGCTCACCTTCGTGAACTGTTTCATGGACCGCTCGTCGTTTGAAGAGCTGCTCGAATCCGATGGGCCTTTCCGCTTCCGCAACCGCGAAACGGGCGAAACGATCGAGGTTTCGCGCGAAGACTACGACGACCTGGTCCGGGTGCGCCTGTGCGATTGGCTCGAACAAGTTCCGCGTTCCAATCGCTGGGACTATCGGCGAGACGCGATCCGCCGTATGGCGGAGCGGCTTGGAGGAGTGGCAGAGGAGTCGTATCGGCAGGTGTTCGCACATGCGCCGGCAGCAGTCGAATCGCAAGTCTTGATAGTCCCCCCGGTACCTTTTCTGCGTCTCAACCCCCCTTGGCCGTCTGAATGTAAGCCTGGAAGTTCTCCACCGGCGTCGCCTTATCCACGCCATGGCTGAGGTTCAGGATATGCCGATGCCCTTGCCCGGCTTGTAGACAAGACTTCACTTCCTGGCGAACTCGGTCGGGAGTGCCAGCTTGCAACACTTCCGATGAAACGTTCCCCTGAAACACGAGTTGCGGATAGTCACGTCGTGCTGCAGCCAAATCGTGCTTCGATCCGAGGCTGATGACCTCCGCCCCGGTTTGCGTCATGCGTTCCAGGTAGGGGCATTCCTTCACGAACAAGATACGCGGAGCGCCTGACGCGCCGGCCAGGATCTGGCGATGAAACGGCTGGGCCCAAGTGTCGTATTCTTCCGGCGTCAGTTCACCGGCCCACGAATCGAAGAGTTGGTAGACGGCCGCACCTTCGCCGATGAGCGTGTTCAAGAAGCCGATGGTCGCACCGGCCAGTCGATCAAGCAAGCCGGCCCACACACGTGGCTGCTCCCGGGCGAACGTTCGCGTCTGGTCCATGTTCTTGCCGGTGCCGATGCAGTAAGCCGCGACCGTGAACGGTGCTCCCGCAAAGGCCAACACCGGCAGCTCGCCATTGAGTTCCCGCTTCACGGTCTTCAAGAGTTCGATGATGTAGCCGTAGCGGTCGGGATCGGGATTCGCGTCGAGCCGTTCGAGGTCGGCCATCGTTCGAATCGGCCGATCCGGCACGGGCCCTTGCGAAGGCTTGAGTTGAAACGGCATCCCCATGGCCACGGGCAGCGTGGTGATGTCGTAGAAGAGAATGATGCCATCGACGCCGAATCGACGCGGACACAACGTGCCCTGAGCCGCCCGTTCGACATTTTCCGAGAATTCGTAGAACCCCATCCCGGCCCGAACGCGATTGAACTCCGGGTCCCAACGCCCCGCCTGCCGCATGGCCCACACCGGCGGCCGTTCAACGACCTCGCCACGAGCGGCACGAACGAGCAAGTGAGAACCAGGTTGCGACATTGATTTGACTCGGAGGGTGGGATAGGTTTGTGATACGAAATTTGGCGGGAAAGGCGGATGTTCGGAGTCGCGTTCGATCTGCTCCTGGAAGAATGGCGCGATGTAATTTCGGCAGTTGCATTGTCCGGCTTGGGCAAGGTCTTTCGATTACGCAAGCCTCGTCGAGATCACGGGTCGTGGCGATGGAGCGGAACCAGTCGGTTTCGCGGAATCGCGGTCTTCTGGCGAATGAGCCAAATAAAACGGGGACAGATGGGCGGAATGTGCCATCCGTGCCAGCCATTCGTTTGACGCGGGCAGCACCTTCGGCAAAACTTACAACGAACTTCAATGATTATTTGGTTCGTCGAGATTATTGGGGCCGACAGGCTGATGCCATGTGCATACTTGATGCGGATGGCGCAAGGCGGAATTTCCCACGCTCGCCCCTCATGGCAACCGATATTGACGGAAGATTCCCCTGCGAGTGCTTCATGCGTTTCTTTGCAGCCATCATCGTCGCGGCATGTGCCCTCGCCGCCGGCTGCACGTCGTTGACAAGCCGCAATCGCGATCGCGACCGCAACGATCGCTCGATGAACGATCGTCGTGATCCGGATCGTCCCTGGTGGCAAGAAAATTCCGACACTGCCGGCCGAGGCAAGACCAAACCACTGCCAGCCGACGTGGCACGCACTGATCGCGGAGGCATCATCGCCGGCGTGATCGTCGATGCCCGCGAAGGCCGACCCCTCAAGGGCATCACCTACGTGCATCTGCGGGCTGCCGAAGAACTAGCACCCGCCTCCGGCAAAGGGCTTGGCTTCGAGACCGATGCCGAGGGATACTTCTTCGTGCCCGGTTTGACGCCCGGCAAGACGTACATCCTGTCGGTGGTTCGCGAAGTGGATGGCCGCAAGATCGCGGGGGAAGCTCAAATCAAACCGCCGGCGGGCAACATTCGACTCGAACTGGACGAGAACAAGGTATCCTCGGTCACGCCGCCGTTGCCTCCGCCTCCGGGCATGGGGCCATTCGAGCGCGGTGCAGATCGATCGCCGCCCGTCCCGAACATTGAGCCACCGCCTTCGTTGCGAAAAGAGAACATCGCCGGCATGCCGCATTTGCCGCCGACGGCCGCGATTCGGCCACCTCCGGCATCCGTGCCGGAAGGTCCAACGCGGAAGAGCGAAGAGGATGCTCCGGGACCGCAGGCTGGCGTACAACGTGTGCCAAACTTCACGGTCAGCGACGTCGCGGGATCCGACTGGGAATTTCGCTACGCGTCCGGCCGCTTGATCCTGATGGAATTCTGGAGCACAACCTGCGTGCCGTGCCAGCGTGCCGTGCCTGCCATGAAGAAACTGCAAGGAGACTATGGAGCATCGGGCCTGGAGGTCGTGGCCGTCGCGTGTGAGGCGGATGCGTCGTTCAATTCCCGTGCGCGGGATGTGGACGAGGTGGCTCGTCGCAAGGAACTGAACTACCGCCCTTACCTCGAGCGTGATGGCCGGGTCGGGGAGATTCAGAAACTGTTTAACGTGCAATATGTGCCATTGCTCGTGCTGCTCGATCGTCAGGGCACGGTCCTCTGGCGAGGCGGAGCAACCGACGCAGACATGGCCCGCGTGGACGAAGTGATCAAAGTGTATCTGACGAAGCGATGAGCGGCGGACGGCTCAAACACATTTCGACCACGGATTATCACGGATAGAACCAGGAAGAGCAGTCGTTTCTTATCCGTGTAAATCCATGCAATCCGTGGTGAAGTTCTTGGCTTTACTTGGCTTGAGACTTGTCCTTCCCTTTCGGGTCTTTGGCAGTTTGCTCATCTCTTCGCGCGTTCTCCATGCGTAGCCATTTGCTGGCTGCAGCCCGGTCGTGCTCGTCTTGATTCGGAAACGTTACATCGAAGTAGACCTTGTCCGCTGATTGCACGACTTCGATGTACGCTCCCTTCAGATAGGGCTTCTGAGCAATTGCCATCACGCATTTCAGGCCATCGGCTTCAATCATGAAATCCGTTGGCCCAGGCGCCTTCTTGTCGATTTGCACTTCGATCTTCGCCGTCGGCTTCCAAACAACTTCGAGGCGAACGTACCACTCGTCGCCCAGGTTTTTTTGACCAGAGGCAATCCGCCGCAGCATCTCCAAGGCCCGCGGTTGAACTTCCAGAAACGGCCGAATGGGCGGCAGGGGTTCTATCGCGGGCGTGGATTTCTTTTGCGAACAGCCGACGAGCAGGGCGATGAAGAGCAGGAAACACTTTGATCCGGACTGGCTCACGTCACCGTTCCTCGGGGGTTAGGCAATCGAACTTGCCTCTGATTTGCCGAAACTTGACTGGGAATACTCGAGCAAGGAAAATCGTGTGGAGCAGCGAATCCTTCATTCGCGAGGTGTGCCGGCGAGTGAGTGGCTTAGGATCCTCACAACAACCAGTTACCCTCACCCCCCCCGAACTTGAGGTGATCCTAATGCGACGAAACTGATTTGCAAGTCGGCCATTGAGAATTCGCACACGCCTCTTCCAATGGCATCGATTCTCTACAAAGCCACCTAGACCTCTCCCCCGAGTTCGTGATAGCCTCCTACCATGTCGAACCCCGATGCACGGATGCATCTGAAGCGCCGGTTGCTCATTGGGGCCGGCACGAACTGGCTGGCCTTCGCGGCCACGCTGGCGGTTGCCTTTTTCCTGACCCCCTATCTCGTCCGCAAACTTGGCGATAGCCAGTTCGGCATCTGGGCGTTCGTCGAATCGATCCTGGCTTACTTCACGCTTTTCGATTTGGGCATCGCCGCTTGCGTCGTTCGCTTCGTGGCACGCTTCCACGCCAGCGGTGATCGAGCCGATCTCAATCGACTGGTTTCAACCGCGTTCGCGTTGTTCCTCGGCCTCGGTGGAGCGGTCTTTGTCTTGGGCCTGGCGTTGTTTCCGTTCCTGCTGTCACGGTTCGATTCGGACGTGTTGGCATTTGCGGCCTTGATGCTCGCCAATCTCGCGCTCACCCTGCCGTTGAGCGTGTTTCCTTCCATTCTCGACGGACTCGAACGGTTCGCCCTGAAGAGCGGCATCCGAATTTCGATCCTGGCTCTTCGAACAGCCGGCACGGTTTGGGTCATGGAAGAGTCGCCCTCGCTGTTGAATCTCGGCATTCTGTTCACGGCTTGCAATCTTCTCGAACACAGCCTGTTCGCAATCGCGTCTTTTCGTTCGTTGCCATTCCTTGAACTCCGGCGAAGACACGTCGATCGAGAAACGCTCAAGCGGGTTCGCGGCTACAGTGTGCATGCGTTCCTGGCCATGGTCGCGGGGCGAACGTGCGGGCAGTCCGGAATTCTCGTCGTCGGCTTCTTTCTGGGTGCCGCCCCGGTCACTTACTTCGCTATTGCAATGCGGTTGGTCGAGTTTGCGAAAGCCCTGCTGCGAACGGGTACCAACACGCTGACCCCGGCCGTGAGTTCTCTCGAGGCCAAGGGGGATTGGGACGCCATCCGCAAGATGCTCGTCGCCGGTACACGCTGGGTGCTCTATCTCGTGCTGCCGATTCAGCTCGGCCTCATTGTGTTCGGCCGGCCTTTTTTGACTTTGTGGTTAGGCGATCCGATCTATGCCGAGCAATGTTACCCGGTCCTCGTGGTGCTCTCATCGACGTTGTCGCTCGTCGTGGCTCAATCGATCGCGGCTCGAATTCTCTATGGCCTGGGCCACTTGCGTGTCTTCGCCCGGGTGGCGTTGCTTGAGGCCTTGGCCAATGTCTTGCTGGGTGTCTTGCTCTGCCCGCAATTCGGTCTGGTCGGAGTGGCACTAGCAGTGGCAATTCCCAATTTGGTGATGTGTATGTGGGTGATCCGCCACACGGCTAGGCATATCGAATCGAGTTCGATCAACTATCTTCAGGCGTGGATGGTTCCACTGGCCGCAATGTCGGTTCCACTCGGCATCTGGTTGATTCCCCAGTGGGCTGACTTCGGCTGGATGGAGCTAAGCCTCGCACTCGCGGCAGGGCTTTTGCCATATTCTGTCGTAGTCGCGCTCATCGAAGCCCCAAGGACTTCGTTGTCCGCGGGCCAATCTCTCAGGAACACAGTACGCATGTTTGCTTCGAAATAGCCGAACTCGTTGTACAAAGTAGCCCTCTCGCTCCGCGAGAGGGAGGCATTGGCCCAAAAGAACGCTGAGCCAACGCACCGGTCACGCTTCCCTCTCGCGGAGCGAGAGGGCTACTTCGCGAAATCGCTACGCGAACGCTTCTCGCTCGTCGCCCACTCCATAGTTCACTACTTGAATGATCCCACGTTTCCGAGCAACCGACTTTGCGAACCGATGCCGATTTCGAGGCATCGCCTTGCTATTGGTCTGCTCGCTCGCGGGGACATGGGCTTCCTTCAATGCTCCTTTTGCTCCCTGGGTGGCTTCCTTTCCCGAGGAAGAAGAGGTGCAGGCCAAGGACCGTGCTGCGCTTATCTCCTCCATTCAGCCCTCGCGCCGAGGGACACTCAGGCCTAAAGCGGCCTTGGTGGAGCAAGCGAGTCGAGGCCAGACGCCGAATTCACATTCGATCTCCACATTCGACCCGAGCTCGCATCGCCGATTGACCGGTGCGGGTATTCGTCAGAGATGTGAGTAGATGCGCCCTCTCTTCTCTTGAATCCAGCGGCCTGATTCTTTCCGGCAAGCCACGCATCGCGAACCCTTTGCGTGCAGGGCTCGCTTCACACACGACGAGGACTTTCGTCTCGTGCAAGCAGTTTCCGCGTCTCCGATTCTTCCGCCCGCTGCCGGGTTGGATCGATTGCAACACGCGATCGTCCATGCCGCCCACCTGTTGCCGGAACAGGAGCCGATTCCGGTTTTCATCCACCACAACACGTTGCATGCGTTCGAGGAACTGCGCTTCTCGGATGCCGTCGTGAAGGGCAGCGAAGTTTTCGGCTGCGAGCCCTTTCTCTCCGAGGCTCGTTATCGGAGCGAGTATGCACGCGGCCGAATTCGCGATGTAGATCTGGACGCAGTCTTGCGCGAGGAGTTGGGAACGAGTTGCAATCACCCCGTTGCCCTCGGCTGCACGCGTTTGCAGCTTTGGCATACCTTGCTGCACGCTCCGAAACACGAAGGCACCGCAGCCGAGTTTCACTGGTTCATGGCCGAGACCGATGCCCTGGAACGATTTCGCCCGGAAGTCTCGGCTGCCGATCGGGCCCATCTGATCGCGGAAACCCAACACTGGACCCTGCGCGATCTTCGCGGCGGAACCGCTTCCTCTCCTGTCACAAGTGAACTTCTTGAGTTGTTAAGCCACGGAAACGTCGAGCAGTGGAGGGACCGCGAATGGGAGGCCTTCTCTCTGCAGTCGCTGTGGCGAATCTGTTTTGCCGGACGGAAGCAGATCGAACTCGAGGCGCAAGTCCCGGCCATTCCCGTTTGTCATCGGGACTTGCTACTTGCTGTTGCTGGAGTCGATACCGATCGGGTGGTTCACGATTTGCTCGTTCGGTTTTCGCGGCATACGTGGATCAAGGGCTGGCGCACTGGGCACTCCCTGAGCGAGAGGCGGGGTTTTTGGCGTGCTTTTCCGCATTGCACTCACAACCGCTGGGGCCTCCTTCAGGTTGGCGGCGTGGGCTTGCCACGAAACTACGAAGCATTCGCGAGTCCGGGCTGAGCGCGATGGAGTCGATTCGGGAATCGCTCTGCCTACTCGGCGTGCGGGAAGAGGAGTGGGATGAATATCTCAGTGCGACGTTTCTGGCACTTCGCGGCTGGGGAGGGATTATTCGCTTCCTTGAGGCGAGGCCGGATCGGGCGGTGTATCCACTGAAAACAGGAAGCCTGGTGGAGTTCCTGGCCGTGCGGCTTGTCCTCGATCGATTGGCTCTCACTTACGCGGCCCGGCAATCGATTGACTTCAACGAACCATTAAATCGGCTTCGCCAGAAGCTGCTGGAACGTCTGCCAGCCATCGAGGAGCCTGGTGTCGAACAGAGAGCGTTCCGAGTCTTTCAACTCGCCCAAACGTTCCGCTGGACGCCCGAGGTGCTGCTGAAGTTGCAAGCCGCCGACTGGAAGACGCTGCTGGGGGAGATCGCCGTCTTCTCTCCACTGGAGCGTCGGCGTGTGTTCCACCTGGCTTACGAACGGCGATTCTACATTCGCAGCCTGGATGCCATCAGCGGCAATGCCCGCGCACCTTCACCCACGCCGAGGCCGGCACGATTCCAGGCTATTTTCTGCATCGACGAGCGCGAAGAATCGATTCGCCGGCATCTCGAAGAGGTCGCGCCCGACGTCCAGACTTTTGGCACGGCCGGGTTCTTTTCGGTGGCCATGTACTTCAAAGGCTGTGCCGACGCCCACTATACGCCGCTTTGTCCAGCCATCTTCCTACCGAAGCATTGGGTGACGGAGGAAGTAATTGACGGCCGCTCGAACGGCCGTCGCTGGTGAGAAAAGCTGCGTCGGGCCATCGGCTCGGCGACCTACCACGTTCACGTGGGAACTCGAACCTTCCTGATCGGGGCAGTGTTGGCTCTGGTAGGCGTAGTCGCTTCGATTCCCCTGGTGGCACGAACGATGTTTCCCCGGTTAACCGCTCGCTTGCGCGCACGGTTCAAGGGGATCGTCCACACGTCTACGACACGCCTGAAACTGGAGCGAAGCGATCCGATTCCGGGCCCGCAAGGTCCTCAAGTCGGCTACACGCTTGAGGAGATGACTAACATTGGCGAGAAGGTTCTGCGTGACATCGGTTTGCTGTCCGGATTTTCCCGCTTGATATTCGTCATCGGCCACGGCTCGACGAGCATGAACAACCCACACGAATCGGCCCACGATTGCGGAGCGTGTGGCGGTTCACGGGGCGGCCCAAACGGCCGGGCACTCGCACAGATTCTGAACGAGCCACGGGTGCGGGACGCGCTTGACAAACGAGGAATCCACATCCCGCTGGACACGCATTTCGTCGGTGCCATGCACAACACCAGTAGCGAGCAACTGACGCTCGCCGATTTCGATCTCCTGCCGAGCGAGCGGCGAGCCGATTTCGAGAAGGCCAACCGCGATCTGGAAACAGCCTGCAACCGAGATGCTCACGAACGTGCCCGACGCTTTGACTCCGCGCCGCTCAACCTGACCTTGGACGGTGCCCGTCGGCACATGGAAGGGCGAGCCGAGGATCTTTCCCAGGTTCGCCCGGAGTGGGGCCACGCGACTAACGCACTTTGTATTGTGGCCCGCCGAGAACGGACTCGCGGATTGTTCCTCGATCGCCGGGCGTTTCTCAACTCGTACGATCCGACGCAAGATGAAGAGAACGCCACGGTTCTGACTCGCACGCTCCAGGCGGTTTTTCCCGTCTGTGGCGGCATCAACCTCGAATACTACTTCTCCCACGTCGACAATCCCGGCTACGGATGCGGCACGAAGTTGCCGCACAATATCACATCGCTCCTGGGCGTGATGGATGGAGCCGGCAGCGATCTGCGGACCGGCTTGCCCTGGCAGATGGTTGAGATCCACGAGCCAGTGCGACTTCTATTCGTGCTGGAAACACGCCCCGAAGTGATCTTGGGCATCTTTGATCGCAATCCCGTGCAGGCTCGATTCGCACGGAACGAGTGGATCCAACTCGCATTGCTCGACCCGGATTCGCCAACGATTCGCTTCTTCAAGAATGGCTCGTTTGAAGTGTATCAGCCTCAGTCCGCCACGCTCCCGCGTGCGTCTAGCTCGATCAATTGGTATCGCGGTTGGCGTGATCATCTCGAATTCGCGCAGATCGGACGGGAGGCCAGCAATGTTTGACGACTTATCCTGGGTTCACGGCTTTGGGACACTGGTCCACGCGATTCCGCTGGCTTTGTTTGCGATTCTCAGTTTCGTCGCCTTGTTCGATCGGCGGCTATCGGAACAGTCGATTGGCGCGTTGAAGATGGCATCGAATCTGAGCGGCCTCCTGGCCACGATTTTCGTCTGCATTCACCTGGTGGTCTCGGGCGAAGAGCACGTCGAAATTCTGATTGGCGACTGGGCCGTGATCCCGCACTACGATTTTCAAGTCAAACTCACCTTCGATGTCCTGTCGATCGCGTTCGTCCTGTTGACCTTCGTACTGTGTGGCGTAATCGGCTGGTTCGCCACGCGGTATCTGCACCGGGAACGAGGCTTCAATCGCTTCTTCGTGTTGTTCGCACTGTTTCAGGCGGGCATGGTCATTGCCTCGTTAGGCGATAACATCGCCGTGCTCTTTATCGGCTGGGAAATGGTCGGGCTTTCCGGAGCCTTTCTGGTCGCTTTTTTCCAAGAGCGACCCGCCCCACCCAGGCAAGGATTGCACATTTGGATCGTCTATCGCGTGGCCGATGCGGCCTTGCTTGGTGCTGCCTTTGCCATGCACCACCATTCCGGCACCGCTGATTTCAATCACCTGTTCGGGGATGCCCCCTGGCCGAACGAAAATTCGAATGCCACACCCACGCAGGCCCTGATCGTCGGATTTTTGCTGCTCATCGCGGCGGCGGGCAAGTCGGCGCTGATCCCGTTCAGCGGTTGGCTCCCGCGAGCGATGGAAGGGCCCACGCCGTCGAGTGCTATCTTTTACGGTGCCCTTTCGGTTCACCTGGGTGCGTACCTGTTACTGCGTGCCAGTCCGCTCTTGGAAGCGTCGCCATTGCTTGCTGGCATCGTTGTCACACTCGGGCTGCTGACGGCCCTCTATGCCTATCTGGCTGGAAGCGTTCAAACCGACATCAAATCCGCGCTGGCGTATGCGTCGCTTGTGCAGGTCGGCCTGATCGTCGCCGAGATCGGCTTCGGCTGGCGGTACATTCCGCTCGCGCACATGGTTGGCCATGCTTGCCTACGGACCGTGCAATTCTTGCGGGCACCGACGCTTCTGCACGATTATCACACGCTGAGCAACGCCATCGGCGATCATCTGCACCCGCCCGGCGGGCCGCTGGGGCGACTCATGCCGGCCCGGCTTCAACTTTGGCTGTACCGCTTCGGCATGGAGCGTGGCTACCTCGATGCCTTCTTGAGCGCATGGGTGGTCATGCCCTTCATCCTGGCATTCCGTTACTTCGACAAGCTGGAACATTGCTGGATGCGATTCCTCAAAAGCGAACGGACCTCGCCTGACCTCAATGCAATCAAGGAACCGAAGTGACACAACTCCTCCCGCTGCCGTGGCTTGAGTTAGCCGTCGCCATCGCGATCGTTGGCAGCGTTGTTGTTTCCAGAATACGCGAGCCGTACCACGCCTGGCAGTTGTACATTTTCGTCAGCGGGACTGTGTTTGTGTGCGCGTCGTTTGCGTGGCTCTGTTTCTATCTGTACGGTGATCGGGCCGGCGAGTCGTCCAGCGTTCAGCCCTGGCTGTTCGGACGAACCGTTTTCGCTCCCGATGAGCTGACCGCTCCGCTACTTCCACTCCTGAGCTTGATCTATTTTCTGACCGGGATGGTCACCTCACGGAGCCGAATGCAGCGAAACGCTTTCGCAGGCTCGTTGGCCGCGGAGGCACTGCGGCTGCTGACGTTCAGTACCGTGGTATCCCCGGATTTTCCCGGTTCTGGCTGGATCCTGATCGGGCTTCTCGCAGCGAACACGATTCCCCCTTACTTCGATCTCGTGAGTCACGGTAAGTCCGCTCGTGTTTTCCTGATCCACATGGGGCTTTTCGTGGCTCTCCCGGTCGTTGGGTGGGCACTTGTCGAATACTCGCGTGCCGAGGCGGGAGATTCCGGACCACTGCCTTGGTGGGCGGTTCTGCCATTGCTTGTGGCCGTTCTCTTGCGGTGCGGCATCTTCCCCATGCATGCGTGGGTGGTCGATCTGTTCGAGAATGCCGGGTTCGGGCACGCGTTGCTGTTCGTGCTCCCACTGAGTGGCGTGTTGATTGCAATTCGCCTGATTATTCCAATCGCACCGGACTGGTCGGCCCACCGTTGAATTTGGGGCATTGATCACCGCGACTTACTCCGCGGGCATGGCAGCAACCCAACGGGATTGCCGGCGGTTCTTTGCCCACTTGTTCATTAGCCATTCCGCCCTGGTTCTCGTCGGCTTGGATTTGGTCGAAGACCATCACCTGGAGGTGATTTGCGTTACAGGCGCACTCGCTTTGTGGTTCTCCGTCATGCTCACCCTTGGTAGCTTCGGGCTGATCATGCGTGCCCTGGAGGCCCGCTTCGGACGCCTGTCACTCACGGGGTTCCGTGGGCTTTACGACCATTCGCCGACGCTGGCGGTTTGCTTCCTGATCACGGGCCTGGCTAGCATCGGCTTTCCCGGCACGATTGGCTTCATTTCGATCGAGATCCTCGTAGACGGAACGGTCGAACCCAGTCCGTGGATTGGATTTGTCGTGGCGATCTTGGCGGCACTGAACGGAATTGCGGTCGTGCGTGCTTACCTGATTCTGTTCACCGGCACTCGACACGCCTCGACGGTCTCGCTCGGAATTGGAGCGCGTGAACGCTTTGCGGTGATCGTTCTGATCTCGCTGATCGTCGGCGGAGGCCTGTTTCCGCAACCGTTCGTGACGTCCAGGTATCGTGCTGCCGAGAGTGTCTTGAAGGATCGAGAAGCTCACGTTGTTCCAGGGAAATCGCCGGCTTCGGGTCAGTAGTCACTGATAATTTCCCCGCCTGCGATGGTGGCGAGCGGACGCCAAACGGTTAGGAGGTCCACGGAGTTGCGGACGAACCGGACCGAGCCATCGCCGAGAACGACATTCACGCCGCCGGAATGACGACTGCGCGAGGCGGCCGTGTTATTGGGTCCACTGTCCCCGTTGATGCAGGGGAGGTTTTGGTACGGTTGGTTGTCGCACCAGCCGACGTAGATCAGGTCCGGGCTCGAACTGTTCGGCGAGAGTTGGGTGTAAATCTGACTGTAGCCTGGCTGATCCCCCCACATGAGCCCACGTTGATCGTTGGACGCACCACGTGAGCGCAGGTATTCGCCAAGAACCATTGTGTTGCTCGTCCCATCGACAAAGTCCGCGAATCGCGCGCCGAAGTTCAGGCCGAAAGCGGAGCGTTGTCCCAAATTGTTGGCTACGACGCCGCCGAGATTCAGCCCGCCAAAGAATGCGTGGTAATTCCCGATCATGAAATGTCCCCACGGCTGTTGCATCGTTCGGATGCCGCTATCGCTCGGACAAACCCAAATCGGAACCTGGGCACGGGTGGGCCCATTCACGTTATTCGACTCGGCGGTGAAATAGGGATACCACTGCTGAGCGCTGGCCGTAGTGGGCAACATCTTGAAGACATTGTCCTGCTCGATGAATGGATACAGCACATGATGCCAGCCGGAACGCGGATTGCCGTAGTACGACGAGTTGTTCCAGACGATGCCCATCGGGTAGCGATCGTTGGTATCGTGGTAGCTATGCAGGGCAACGCCGAGTTGCTTGAGGTGATTGGTACACTTCATCCGGTTGGCGGCTTCACGGACTTTCTGAACGGCCGGCAACAAGAGGCCGATCAAGATGGCAATGATCGCGATCACCACAAGCAATTCGATCAAGGTGAATGCCGCGGATCGAGAACGTGTTCGATGCATGTCGTGGACTCCAGCAAGCCAATTCAATTATGGCGTAGTGCGAATGTCGAAGTCGATGGTATTCGATCCCTTATTCACGTCGCGAATCAGCGTGCTTCGTTCGTTGTATTCTGGTGAGAATGCGGGTACTCGTTCCTCGGCCAAGGTTCCTGGCCGACCAGTCGGGTCTTGCACCTTTCGGCCACTGTTCCGGAAGGCTTTGAGTTCAACTCGATTCTTGCCGACCATCACTCCCTGCGAGCGCGGAATATGAAACCTCCCATCGCGGATGACCGCACCGACCTCGGGACCAAGGTTGCCTTCGATCGGGATGAAGGAAATCGAGCCCTCCTCGATCGGCACTCCGTTGAGGATGACGGTGCCAAACACCTCGGCACGCTCGCTGCTGCTGCAACCCTGCAGGCTGCAGATGAACGCGATTGGGAGTAGGTATGTGTGTCGCATCGTCGTGATTAGAGTGATAGCTTGAGT
This sequence comes from Gemmataceae bacterium, assembly GCA_009691845.1. Lineage (GTDB taxonomy): Bacteria > Planctomycetota > Planctomycetia > Gemmatales > Gemmataceae > SIAJ01. The sequence goes on along the minus strand of SIAJ01000009.1, from coordinate 79,697 downwards.
ATGCGCCTTTGCTAACTGAGTGTCCAGCGTCTTCTGCCGATGCTTCGAAAATTCACCTACACCGATTTCTCAAAAAACCTGTGAACTCGCAACCCAATCGCCGATAACAACAGAGATGCGCGGAACTAGCGACGGAGATTCGACCATGACCGGGATCGGCCTTGTGGGGGCGGGTAAGTGGGGCGGGAACTGGCTGCGGACGCTGGCTGGGCTGTCGGACGTCTCGCTGCGCTGGTGCTGCGATTTGAATGAAGGACTGCTTGCCAAGGTCCGGGAGCAGTTTCCCCAGGTTCCCACGACGACCTCGTTTGACGACATGATCCGCGATCCGGCCACCGAAGGAATCGTGATCGCGAGCATTGCACCCACTCACTTTCCACTTGCCAAGAAGGCACTGGAAGCCGGCAAGCACGTCATGGTCGAGAAGCCCATGACGCTCACGACCGTCGATGCGATTGAACTGAACCGTATCGCATCGCGGAACAATCGCGTGCTCATGGTCGGCCACCTGATGGAATATCACCCGGCCATCCCCGCGATCCGGAAGCTGATTCAAGACGGCGAACTCGGCGACGTCATGCGGATCGAATCCCGCCGAACGAATCACGGCACACTCCGCAGCGACGAGAACGTCTGGTGGTCGTTTGCCCCGCACGATATTTCGATCGCGGTGCGGCTGATGGGCGACTGGCCCGAAGCCGTTCAATGCGAAGGGCAATGCATCGTTCAGCCGAACATCGCGGATGTGGTCGGCGGCACCTTGCGATTTCCGGGCAACCGCATCGCCCGCATCGATGTCAGTTGGCATGATCCCGCAAAGGTCCGTGAACTCAAGGTTTACGGCACCAAAAAATGGGTCGTGTTCGACGACGCCCTGCCGTGGGAGCGCAAAGTGCTCATTCACGATCGCGGCTTCGAAGTGAATCCGTCGGCCCCGCCAGCTCAGCGGATCACGATGCGGCAGGGCGGAACGAAACCGCTTGTGCTCGAACAATGCGAGCCGCTCGTGATCGAGGCTAGCCATTTCGCCCAGTGCATTCGCACAAATTCCCGCCCGATCTCCGATGGCCACGCCGGTGCAGCGGTCGTTTCCGTCCTCGAGTACGGCCAACGATCACTGGAAACCGGCCGCGAGGTCGCGATCCCGAAACCGGAATTCAACGGGCCCACTCGCAAAGCGGCGTGAAACCGATCGCCTCAGCCAGAATATCGAGAGAGCAATAACGCTGAGCTTGACGCTTTCCGTAACAGGCCCACACGTAAGCGAGGAAGAGTGCACCTTCTGACCCAGGCTTTGGCCTGCGAGTGACTGTTTGACGGGGCGTCAATCGCCACTCCTGGAAGACAAGGCAGGCACAATATCAGGAGAAGCTTCCGCCGCTGTGGAAAAAATCCGATCCCTTACGCCAACAATAACAGGCTCGACGAACGCCTCACACTTCTACCTGCGTTCAGTCCAAGAGCGTGCGACGAAGACTCCGCTTGCTTCCCTGATACTCCTGCGAGAAATCGGCTGGGAGAGTTAGGGCATGTGCCATCGACTGCGAGTACGGATAGCCCAGCCCTAACAACAATGAGTCGAACCAGTTGCCAGTCAAGTACTTGCGACTACGATAATACTCGCCTGGCGGCAATGCGCTATCGTTGTCCGCTTCCGTTTGTTTCAGAGCGAGGCTGTTCTGAGCGGCATCAGCAACGACATCCATACTTGAGTCGATTCCGCTGCCAGTTACCTTGGCGTTACGTCGGTCAATAAGATAACCTTTCAGTTGCTCGCCTAAGCTGGGTAGACTCTCCTTCACCCTTCACGTGAGAACGAATTATGACCATCGCGCGACGACTTCTATGGGGCCTTCCCCTCATCGGGGCCCTGGCCACCGGTAGCATCTTCCTGAGCCAAAAGGGCGAATCGGCTCCCGCTCAAGGCAACGGCGAGGCCGTCAAGGTTGCCGACCTGAAGCCGGCCGTCAGCCTGCCGATCAGCCAGGTCATCATGTTCAACAGCGGCGTGGGGCACTTCACACGAAGTGGCGACGTCGATGGCAATGCTCGCGTGGATCTGACGTTCCCTGAACAGGACATCAATGACCTCATCAAGTCGATGACGTTACGTGATCTGTCGCCGAATGGCCGGGTTGCCGCTGTTACCTACGATTCGCACGATCCGATCGATCGCACACTGGCCAGCTTCGCGATTAACCTGAACAATTCGCCGAGCTTTGCGCAGATACTCACGCAGGCTCGTGGCGAGCAGGTCGAAGTCACTTTGATCAACACGGCCAACCAGCCGGGGAATCTCACGGGCAAGATCATTGGCGTCGAATCGCAATTGCAGGCCTCGAAGGAGGGCCAGCCGGTTGCCGTCAGCGTGCTGAATCTCTGGTGTGCCGAGGGCGTACGGGCGATCAAGATGGGCGAAGTACAAAAGCTTCGCTTCATGAACCCGGTAATCGAAAACGAATTCCGCCGGGCTTTGGAGACGATGGCCCTCAGTCACGATTCGCAAAAGAAGGCCGTCAGCTTGCACTTTGAGGGCGAAGGCAAGCGCAAAGTCGAAGTCGGCTACGTGATCGAAAGCCCGATCTGGAAGACGAGCTATCGGCTCGTGTTGAAGGAAGGCAAGCCGTATCTGCAAGGCTGGGCCGTGGTCGAGAATCCGACCGACGAGGACTGGAACAAAGTGACGATGGCCCTCGTCAGCGGCCGGCCGATCTCGTTCAAGATGGATCTTTACAACCCGCTCTACGTGAATCGTCCGACGGTTGAGCCAGAACTATTCGCGAGCCTGCGACCGCCGACGTATAACGGTTCGCTCGCGAAAATGCCGATGAACGCCGCACCCATGGCTGCTGCTGCTCCCGGCAAGCCTGGAGGATTTGCTGGGGGTGGTCCCGGTGGGGGGCGCGGCGACTACGACAAGGCCGATGGCAAGGGTGAAGCAGCCGCTCTCGGCTTGCAAGCCAATCGACGTTACGCCGATGATGTCTCCAGGAAGCTGAAAGAGTCGATGGACATCGGCCGCAGCGTGCAGAGCGTGGCCACCGCAAGTGCCCTGGGCGATTACTACCAGTACATCATCGATCACCCGATCGACCTGGCCCGGCAAAAATCGGCCCTGCTGCCGATCGTCAACAAGGATGTCGAAGGCAAACGAGTCAGCATCTACAACCAGAACGTGCAAGCCAAGCATCCGCTGCTCGGCCTGAGGTTCAAGAACACGACCGGCATGCCGTTGAGCCAGGGTCCGATCACGGTGTTCGAAGGCTCGGTCTACGCCGGCGATACACGCGTACTCGACTTGCAGCCCGATGAGGAACGGCTGGTATCTTACGCGATTGATTTAGGCACCGAAGTTGCCGCGAAGCCGGGCAACAGCACCAGTAAAATTACCAGCGTGAAGGCCGTGAAGGGCATCGTGTACACGAACACGCTGCTTCGCGACGAACGGGTTTACGACGTCAGTAATCGCAGCGCGACCGATCGCACCTTGTTGATCGAGCACCCCAATCGCAAGGGCCAGGGATTCGTCTTCAAGGGAACGAATCAACCGAAGGAAGAAGCGGCCGACGTGTTCCGCTTCGAGGTACCACTGGCTGCCAAGAAGGACCTGAGCTACTCGGTGATCGAGGAGCGAGAGGTCGGATCATCCGTGCGTCTGACGAACAACGCGGACGATCAGATCAATCTGTTGATCAACCTGAAGGAAGCTCCCGACAGCCTGAAGGCCAAGCTCAAGGAAGCTCTGCAAGTGAAGGGAATCTGGGACAAGGTGCGTCAGGATATTCAAAACTCGAACGTACGTATCCAGACGATCACGGTCGACCAGAAGCGACTCCGCGAGAACATGCGCGAGTTGCCGAAGGAGAGCGCATTGTTCACCAAGTACCTGAAGAACCTGGAAGACCAGGAAACGGAAATGGACAACCTGCAGAAGAGCCTGAAGACGCTGCAAGGTGAGGAAGCCAAGTCGCGAGCGGCCTACGACAACTTCCTGGCGAATCTGTCGGCTGAATAGTAGTTAGAAGGTAGTTGCAGGCGGTTCGCCTGCAACTACTCACGAACAGGCGAGCCGCCCGTTCTACAGTCGCTTCGAGTAAGTACGCCGGTTTCGACCGAACACCGGCGTGCTTGCTTTTGCTGGCACATCAGATTTGTTCACCTTCACCCGCGGTGTGAAAGCTTCAAATCCTTCGACGCGATCTACCGGGATTTCGCGATTGATCAGGTGCTCAATCTCCGTGAGCACATCCCCCTGATCGGGCATGACGAAAGAGATGGCCATGCCGTCGGCACCCATTCGTCCGGTGCGGCCGATGCGATGAACGTAGCTCTCCAGATCGTTCGGCAAATCGTAGTTGATAATGTGCGAGATGCCCGAAACGTCGATGCCACGGCTCATGACGTCCGTGGCAATCAGCACCTTGATCTTGCCGTCTCGGAAAGCCGCCATGATTCGTTCGCGTTGCGGTTGCGGCAAATCCCCGTGAATCGCGGCAGCCGTGACGTGATGAGCCTTGATGCTCCGATACAACCGATCGGCCCAGCGCTTGCGTTCGACAAAGACCAGGCACTGTCTCGGTTTTTCGCGGCCCAGCACTTTGAGAAGGAGTTCTGTCTTGCGATCCTCGTCCACCGTGATGTATTTCTGATCGATCTTTTCGACAGTCAACACGGCAGGCGAAACGTTCACGTGCTCGGGGTCGTGCATGTAACGATCTTTGAGCTTCATGACGTCGGCAGGAAGTGTGGCCGACATCATCAGTGTCTGCCGGCCTTCCGGCAGTTTGCGCATGATCTTCTCGATCTGCGGCCGAAAGCCGATGTCGAGCATGCGGTCCGCTTCGTCGAGAACGACGTAGCGAATTTTCTCGACGGAGATCGTGCCACGCGTGAGATGGTCAAGCACCCGCCCCGGAGTGCCGACGATGAGCGTGCAACCCTGCTGCAGCTTTGCCAGCTGGCCGGCGAACCGCTGTCCGCCATAAACGGGGACGGTCTTGAAGTGGCGACTGGGAGAAAGTTTTTCGGCTTCTTCCGCGACTTGAACGGCCAACTCACGCGTCGGGGCCATCACAAGGGCCTGGGGCTTCAACGGATTGCCGCCACGCCAACGGTTCATGAAAGGAAGCAGAAAAGCCGCTGTTTTTCCAGTTCCGGTTTGTGCCTGGCCAATGACGTCCTTGCCGGTCATGGCGACGGGGATCACGGCGGATTGAATGGGGCTTGGCTCGGTATAGCCCGCACGATCAAGAGCATCGTTTAGCGGTGCCATCAGGTTCAGGGAACGGAACCCGCTAAGTACAGGTTCGGTCGGCTCGGCAGTCAACAAAGAACTCCAGGTAATGAGTAAAGACCTAACTATCTTATGAGGTCTTGAGTCGGAAACGGTGCCGCGATGCAGAGGAAAATGGGTTTCGCTATTTTTGCTGACAAGGCAAATGCTTCAAGTTCGTGCATCCTTCGGGTAGAGTAGCCTCTTCAATAAGTAGCGAGGGAAAGCCCTCGCGAATGCGAAATTGCAAGCGACACGACGAGCAAACCAGCCGCGTATCGTCCAGTTCGAGCTTGGTTTCTCGCTGCGGATGCATCGGGCAGCGAAGGATGTCGAGCATTTCCGGCGTGATCATGCTCTCATGATAGAAACGGCGACGATTTATACGCCGGATCGAGAAAAAATCACAACTGTGCATTGCCTTCGCGGGTTTGCTCTCTACGATTATTTTTTCCCACTTGTGTGTTGCGCACGTAACCTTCGGGATGGAAAAGGCCGGTATGCAAAACGAACGCATCCGAATTCGGATGGAAGGATACGATCACGAGGCCCTCGATCGGACGGCACTCGAGATCGTCGCCACAGCCAAAAACACGGGGGCGGAAGTCCACGGTCCGATTCCGTTGCCAACACGGATCGAACGATACACGGTATTGCGTGGACCGTTCATTGACCGCAAGTCGCGCGAGCAATTTGAAATTCGAACGCACAAGCGTTTGATCGATATTTTGCAGCCAACGGTCAAAACGATCGAGGCGCTTAACAAGGGCTTGAGTCTCCCGCCTGGCGTTGACATCAAGATTCGAGTAATGAGTTAGGTCGGATTGACAGATAGTTGGATGTTCGGGGCCGCCGCGTTTGCCCCTCAATTGAGGCAAACGCGGCGGCTTCATTCCTGGAAATGTAGCAGTTGCACTCCGTGTGCCGTGACAAGCGGCACACGGAGTGCAACTGCTACGATCGACGGTTAAGGAACCACGAGATGGCTTCCCCGCTTACCGAAACCGTGACCGGCACGTTCAGCGTGCCCGTCTACAACCGTCAGGGCCAGGAGGTCGGGGCGGTGACGGTGGATGCTAACGATTTTGGGGGCAAGATCAGCGCCCGCCTCATGCACGATGCCGTTGTGATGTACCTCGCCAACAAGCGCCAGGGAACCCACAGCACGTTGCGTCGCGGCGAAGTCGCGGGTAGCACGAAGAAGGTCTTTCGCCAAAAGGGAACCGGCAACGCTCGTATCGGCACGAAGCGCACGAACAAGCGTCGCGGTGGTGGTACGTCGAAGGGCCCTAAGCCTCGCGACTATCGCTATGCGATGCCGAAGCAGGCTCTCCGATCCGCGACGCGGATGGCCATCCTCGCGAAGATTCGCGATAACGCTGCCGTGGTCGTCGACGACTTCGGGTTGGGTGCGATCAAGAGCAAAGAGATGGCGGGCATTCTGAAGTCACTGAATCTTCGCGACGTTGCCGGGCCAGCCCGAACGACTCCAGTCGCTGAAGGCGAGACACCGAAGAAGCCCAGGAAGAAAAATCTGACCCTGTTGATTGGAACCGACAAGATCGATCCCGTTGTCTACAAGTCGGCTCGAAACCTCGAAGGCGTGAAGGTTCTACCGACTGCGGATTTCAACGCGTACGAAGTACTTCGGCCGAAGCGGCTGGTTCTGACCAAGGCGGCACTGGAAGCACTACGAGCAAACAAGTAAACGTTCTTGGCGAGCCGTTGTGCTCGTCTGCTGAACGAGGAGAGTTTCAATGCTGACACGACCGCGTCCGGTGAAGTATCGCCGGAAAAACAAGCTGCGGTTTGAACACAAGCCCGGTGCGCCGAACCTAGAACTGCGACCGTACCAGGTCGTGCTGAGTCCGCTCGTGACCGAAAAGGGAACGCACCAGAGCAGCCACTACAACGCTTATGCGTTTCAGGTCAATCTGCACGCGACCAAGATCGATGTGAAGAAGGCCGTGGAAGAAATGTTTCACGTTCGCGTGGAGCACGTGACCACGCAGATTCGACACGGCAAGAAGCGTCGGTTCCGGTTCAAGATGGGCACGATGTCGGACTGGAAGAAAGCCATCGTGACGCTGCATCCGGACGATAAGATCGACTTCTTCTAGCGAACAGCGGACAACACTATCCTCTGTTCTGTCCTTTGTCTCGTGTTTTTTGTTTTCTGGCCTCTGTCCTCTGAGTAGTTATGGGCATCCGAATCTACAAACCGACTTCCGCGGGCCGCCGAGGCGGGTCGGTGTCCGACTTTGCGGAATGCACGACGCCACGGAAAAACAAGCCGGAAAAGTCGCTGCTCGTTCCCAACAAGAAGCAGGGCGGACGAAATAACCAGGGCGTAATCACCGTCCGGTTCCGTGGCGGCGGCCACAAGCAGATGTATCGCTTGATCGACTTCAAGCGGAACAAGAAGGACGGCGTAGCTGCGGCCGTGATCTCGATCGAATACGATCCAAATCGCTCAGCACGCATTGCCCTCATCCAATACACGGACGGCGAGAAGGCCTATATCCTCGCGCCCGCTGGCCTGAAGGCTGGCGACCAGGTGATGTCCGGTGTGACCGCCGAAGCCAGAACTGGCAACTGCTTGCCGCTAGGGCGCATTCCGCTGGGCATGACAGTTCACAACGTCGAGATGCAGCCTGGTCGTGGCGGCCAGATCTGTCGTTCGGCCGGTTGTAGTGCGACTCTCACGAATCGCGACGGCGACTGGGCTCAGCTGACTTTCCCGAGCGGCGAAATTCGTCGCATCCCGATTTCGTGCCGAGCGAGTCTTGGTTCTTTGTCGAACCCGGATCACATGAACGTGAGCCTCGGTAAAGCAGGTCGCAAGCGTTGGATGGGGAGGAAGCCGCACCAACGAGGTGTGTCGCAGAACCCCGTCAGCCATCCGATGGGTGGTGGTGAAGGTCGCAGCAAGGGTGGTCGCCATCCCTGCTCGCCAACGGGCGTTTTGTCCAAGGGCGGCAAGACGCGCAAGAAACGGAAACCATCCAAGTCGGCGATCGTGCGTCGTCGCCGGCCGGGTCCGCACTACGCGGGTTCGTGATCGAAACGATGTGGTGTGGCACACCGCGAGATGAGCCAGGCGAAGGATATCGCCAGGTTTATCCCGCAAGTTTTCTAGCGATGTGCTGCATTTTCGGTTGAGCTACTGGTCGGTGCGTGGTGTGGACCTACATTAAAAGGTCTGCGAATTGCGAGGGTTTTTGCAAGAGGACGTTGAACGATGAGTCGCTCGAAGAAAAAAGGCCCGTATATCGACGTCCGCTTGGCCGCCAAGGTCGAGAAGGGTGCATCGAGCGGCAACCGCGAACCCATCAAGACTTGGGCGCGCGATTGCACGATTCACCCGGATTTCGTGGGTGTGACGTTTCTCGTCCACAATGGGAAGTCGTTCTTGAAAGTGTATGTGACTGAAGACATGGTAGGACACAAGCTTGGCGAATTTTCTCCGACGCGGATCTTCAAGGGGCATAGCGGCGGCAAGGCCAAGGCAGCTACCGCGGGCCCTCCTGGTAAATAATCAGCCCTGAGTGATAGGATTCGCTCGCGAAAGATATTCGCGTATGGGTTCTGCACTCAGCACTCGGGATTTATGAGATGGAATACAGAGCAACTCATCGTTACGCGGACATGTCGGCCCGAAAGGTCCGTCCGTTCGTGGATTTGATTCGCGGCCACAGCGTGGACGAGGCTTTGCAGCTTCTGCGATTCACGCCGAATCGTGGCGCGCGACTTGTCGAGTGCGTTGTGAAGAGTGCGATGGGCAACGCGGAAGACCGTGGGGCTCGCGATCCGGAGGACCTGATCGTAAGCGAGGCCCGCATCGACGATGGGCCGATGTTCAAGCGAATCATGCCGCGTGCTCGCGGTACAGCGTATTCGATTCTTCGGCGGATTTGCCACATACATGTGGCCATTGCCGATGAAGCGGTTGAGACGCCAGTGGCTCCGACAGCCCCGATTGCTGTGACAACTCCGGCGACTCCCGAAGCGACATTGGCCCCCGCGCCGACGCCGGCACCGTAACCCCAATCTAGGAACCACGGCACGAGCCTGGAGAATGGCGATATGGGTCAGAAGATACATCCAACCGGCTTCCGCACAGGCATCATGATTGGCTGGCAAAGCCAATGGTATGCCAACAAGAATGATTTCGCGGACCTGCTCGTTGAAGATCACAAGATCCGAACGTTCATCGTGAAGCTGTTGAAGAAGAAGCGGCCACAGATTTCGAAGATTCGGATCGACCGTACCCGCGAGAAGGTCATTGTCACCATCTCGTCTGCCAAGATCGGCGTGATCATCGGCAAGAAGGGTGCAGACATCGACAAGCTGACGCAGTTGTTGCAGAACCTGACCCGACGAGTGATTGAAGTCAAGACGATGGAGGTCGGACGACCTGAAACGGATCCGCAGATCGTCGCTCAGGAAATTGCAGAGCAACTCGAAAAGCGGGCCAGCTTCCGGCGAACGATGAAGCAGGCCATGGAAAAAGCGATGGACGCGGGTGCCAAGGGAATCAAACTGCAGTTGGCCGGCCGACTGGGTGGGTCCGAAATGGCCCGCTGCGAGAAGACGATGCAGGGCAGTATTCCGCTTTCAACCTTGCGGGCGAAAGTGGAGTATGGCTTCACGGAAGCCTCGACGAGCCAAGGGAATATCGGCATCAAGGTTTGGGTGAACAACGGGGACTACTTGACCGAAGACTCGGCCGAGAGCCAGGCCCCGGCGCCCGCTCGAACCCGTCGTCGTCGGGGACCTCGTCGGGATGGCGATCAGGGCGGCGGGGGCAACTAGTTTCATGTAGCAAGTTTCGATTTTCAAGTTGGTTGAAACGAGGCTTGCGATTGTGAGTCGGGTTGGCAGTTGGCAAGTGATAAGGGTTTCATCTTGAAACTCGGAATGGAGAGCGGCCATGCCGCAGATGCCCAAACGGGTGAAATTTCGCAAGACGCAGCGGGGCCGGATCCGTGGCAATGCGTGCCGCGGCAACACCGTGAGCTTTGGCGAATACGGTCTGCAATCGCTGGACAGGGGTTGGCTTTCGGCCGAGGCTCTCGAAGCGGGCCGCGTGACGGTTGCCCAGTTCATGCGTGGTGAAGGCCGCTTGTACATCCGCGTGTTTCCGCATAAGTCCGTGACCTCCATCCCCGCTGAAACGCGAATGGGTAAGGGCAAGGGCGAGCCGGAATTCTGGGCCTGCGTGATCAAGCCTGGCATGATTTTGTTTGAAGTTGGTGGCATGCCGGAGACGGCCGCGAAGGATTGCTTGGCCCGAGTGGCCTACAAGATGCCCTTCAAATGTAGATTTGTGAAACGACAGACAACGTGATCCGGAGAGGACAGAAGACGCGATCGTCTTCTGGGAGTGGACAATGAAGGTCAATACAGCCGAGTACCGGGGAATGAGCGCCGATCAGCTCGTCCTGACTCTGAACGATATCGAGAAGCACTTGTTTCAGCTTCGGTTCCAGTCGGCAACGGATCGCCTGGAAACGCCGAGCGAGATTTGCAAGGCTCGTCGAAACATCGCACGGATCAAGACGATTCAACGGCAACGAGAACTGGCGACGCAAGCGAAGGGCGCGACCAATGTCTGATGCGAAAGCAACACCGGCAACCGAGGATCGCAACCAGCGCCGCACGCTGATTGGCGTCGTCAGCCGAGACAAGATGACCAAGACTCGGCGCGTCGACGTCGAGCGCCTGGTGAAGCATGCCCGTTACGGTAAGTACATCAAGAAGCGAACGGTCTGCTACGTTCACGATGAAAAGAACGAGTCGCACATGGGCGACACGGTCGAAATCATGGAGACGCGGCCGTTGTCCAAGCAGAAATGCTGGCGGTTGCTCCGAGTTGTAACCAAGGCCCCGGTCAAAGTTCTGGTCGCAGATACGCCGACCGCCTAGGCCCCACACTCCGGCATCGCCGGCAATGGCATACCAATGATTCAGATGTATTCCTACGTGGACGTCGCCGACAACACCGGTGCCAAAGAGTGCATGTGCATCAAGGTCCTCGGTGGCTCACGCCGTCGATACGCGGGCCTGGGCGATGTCATCGTGGCGAGCGTGAAGAAGGCGATTCCCGGCGGTGACGTGAAGCCCGGCGAAGTGGTGAAAGCCGTCGTGGTTCGGACCAAGAAGGCCGCTCGTCGTGAAGATGGGACCTACGTCCGCTTCGATACGAATGCTGTGGTTCTGCTCGACAACGAGTTGAATCCGCGAGGCACTCGCATGTTCGGAGCGGTGGCTCGCGAATTACGCGTGAAGTTCAATAAGATCATCAGCTTGGCGGCTGAAGTGGTTTAGTTTTGTAGGGTGGGCTGAAGGCTTTGCGAAGCCCACTAGCAGGTACAAAATTTCCCCGAGCGGCCGGTTGGTAATCGGTTGCTCCTTTAGGGAATTAAGAGGTTCAGATGGCTAGGTTACGCGAGAAATTCACGAAGGAAATCGTCCCCGCGCTTTCAGCAAAGTTCGGGCGGAAGAACATCCTCAGTCTGCCGCGCATCACGAAGATCGTGATCAACATGGGCGTCGGCAAGGCTCTCGAGGACAAGAACCGGATGGAGCAGGCGGCCGAGCACCTGACCCAAATCGCCGGTCAAAAATGCCTCATCACGAAATCGCGAGTCGCGGTCAGCGGATTCAAGCTCCGCGAAAATAGCCAGATTGGCTGCTGCGTCACGCTGCGTGGCAAGCGAATGTACGAGTTCCTCGATCGACTGATCAACGTGGCACTGCCAAGAATCCGCGACTTTCGCGGCGTAAACCCAAAGAGCTTTGACGGCAACGGCAATTACTCGATGGGCGTATCAGAACAATTGATCTTCCCGGAAATCGATGCCGACAAGGTGAACTTCACGCAGGGCATGGATATCACGATTGTGACCTCCAAGCGCAACGACGACGAATCGCGTGAGATGTTGAAGCTCTTTGGAATGCCGTTCCGCGAGAGTTGATTCATAAGCCACAAATAATCCGAGAGAGTTTGATGTCAACGACCGCCAAAGCAGCACAGTTCCGCAAGCAGCTCAAGCAAATCGATGCCCACAAGGCCGAGTTGCGGAAGCCAGAAGCCTCGCGTGATAAGTCGAAGGTGATGGAGCCTCGGGCCCTGATTCACATTCGGACGCGGTGCCGGATTTGTGGTCGAAGTCGGGCGGTCTATCGCAAGTTCGGTATTTGCCGAATCTGCTTCCGTAACAAGGCTTCCGCCGGGCTCATCCCGGGTGTGCGTAAGGCGAGTTGGTGAGTGGTTGTTTCAAGTTGCAAGTTTCAAGTTCCAAGTTCGTGGGCTTGACTTCAAACTTGAAACCTGAAACGCGAAACTTGGAACCGTTCCCATGATGACCGATCCGATTGCCGACATGCTCACTCGAATTCGCAATGCGAACGCGATCGAGCGACCTATTGTCGAGATGAAGGCCACCAAGCTGAAGGCGAACATCGCCCAGGTTCTGAAGGACGAGGGCTTCATTGTCGATTTCCACGTCGGCAAGCAAGAAGCGGGCGAGTTCAAGGATGGCCACAAGGCCGGCGAACCCGGCACGATTCTCCGGGTCTACCTGAAGTATGGGCCGGAAGGCGAGAAGGTCATCCGCATGTTGCGCCGTTCCAGCCGTCCGGGCCGTCGCTACTATCAGGGTGCAAAGGAACTGAAAAAGGTTCTCGATGGGCTCGGCATCGCGGTGCTGAGTACCTCGAAGGGCGTGATGAGTGATCGCCAGGCTCGCAAGGTCGGCGTGGGCGGTGAAGTGTTGTGCGTTGTGTGGTGAGAGTCCCCTATCGATCGCCGCGTGCGATTCGGTGCGAAACTCGTTGATCCAAAGGTGTGTTCATGTCACGTGTAGGCAAACAACCGATTACCGTTCCGGGTGACGTCAAAGTCGCACTCGCCAACGGCAAGATCGCGGTCGAAGGTAAGAAGGGCAAGCTCGAACTCACCTACCATCCGAAAATCTCGGTCAAGCACGACGCAGATGGCAAAGTAATCAATGTCACACGCCCGAACGACGAGCGTGAGAATCGCGCCCTCCACGGTTTGACGCGGGCTCTGATCCAGAACATGGTGACTGGCGTTTCGACAGGCTTCGAGAAGAAACTGAAGATCGAAGGCCTCGGATACCAGGCTCGCATCGACAAGAGGTCGATCGTTCTCTCGGTCGGCTTTGCGAATCAGATTGTGCTCACGCCGCCTGAAGGCGTTACCGTCGAGGTTCTCGACAAAGAAGGCACGATCATTTCCGTCAAGGGATCGGACCGGCAAAAAGTCGGTCAGTTTGCCGCGGAAATCAGGGCCTCCCGCAAGCCCGAGCCTTATAAGGGCAAGGGTATCCGCTACGAAACCGAAGTGGTTCGCCGCAAGGAAGGCAAGTCCTTTGCAAGTGGCGGTTGATCTTTGTTTCTAGTTTCACGCTACGAGTTTCAGGGTCCACTCGCGATGTGGAGCCTGGCTTGTTCAACTTGAAACCTGAAATCTGAAACTTGAAACTGGAAAGAAGATGGACGCACAAAAACTCAAACACAAACGCCAGTTGCGACGGTCTCGCCGGACCCGCAGCAAGATCACGGGCACCTCCGAGCGTCCGCGTCTGAGCGTGTTTCGCTCGTCGAAGCACATTTACGTGCAGCTCATCGATGACATGACGGGCATGACACTCGCGGCGGCCGGCTCTCTGGGCAAGGAAGCAGCAGTCAAAGACGGTGGGAACGTCAAGGGGGCCGCCGTGGTCGGCAAGCAGATTGCCGAGGCCGCAAAGGCCAAGGGAATCACCAAGGTCGCCTTCGATCGCGGACATTATCGCTATCATGGTCGAATCAAGGCATTGGCGGATGCGGCACGTGAAGGCGGATTGCAGTTCTAAAAACACCCCACGAGGGTTCGTGACATGGCGAAGGACAGGGATCGACAGCAAGAGGGGCAGTACAAGGACTTCGTTGTGAAGATCCGACGGAGTGCCTGCGTCGTTAAGGGTGGCCGCCGCTTCAGCTTCAACGCGCTCGTTGTTGTTGGCGACGAGAAGGGACGCGTCGCCTATGGCTACGGCAAGGCGAACGAAGTTCCGCCCGCCGTGGAGAAGGCCCTCAAAGACGGCGAAGCAAATGTCAAGCGCCAGCGCCGCGTCTCGCTTCGTGGGGTGAGCATTCCACATCGCGTGATTGGCCGCTACGGTGCCAGTCGCGTGATTCTCGTGCCTGCTGGCCCTGGTACTGGCGTGAAGGCGGGACCGGGCGTTCGCGAAGTTCTGCAAGCCTGCGGGATCAAGAACATCCTCACCAAGACGCACGGTAGCACGAATCCGATCAATCTGGTGAAAGCGACAATCGATGGCCTGCTGCAGCTTCGCACCCGCGAGGAGTCGGCCCGGCTGCGGGGAGTGCAGTTGTAATGAACCTAACAGAAGTACATGCCGGTTGCGAAAAGCGCAAGCTCAAACGTCGCGTCGGTCGCGGCATCGGCTCCGGCCAGGGCAAAACCGCAGGACGCGGTCATAAAGGCCAATACGCCAGCGCCGGTGCGCGGCTTCCTGGCATCACGTTCATCGGCGGTCAGACGCCGCTGTTCCGCCGCTTGCCCAAGCGTGGGTTTAGCAACGGCCGCTTCGCCCTGACCTATCACGTGGTCAACGTTGGCGATCTCGACCTGCACTACGCGGTCGGCGAAGAAGTCACCGAAGAAACGTTGCTGGCAAAAGGTCTGGCGAAAAAAACGCTCGATGGCGTCCGTATTCTGGGCGAGGGGGAAGTGACCAAGAAGTTGGTCATCAAGGCCAATCACTTCTCCAAGTCCGCGAAGGCGAAAATCGAAGCGAAGGGCGGAACCTGCGAAGTGATCGCCCCGCCCAAGAAGCCGGTTCGCAATAAGATGAAGCCCCGCCCACCAAAGGCGTAGGGCTGACCCGCCGAGAAGACGGATGGAACCGAGGCCGAACATCTGATGCCGAATGACGAATGCTCCGCGACCGAGTGAAGGGTTGCGGGTCATTCGTCATTCGTCGTTAGAAATGGGGTAACCGATGCGCAAGCTGATCACGATCTTCGCGATTCCGGAACTCAGGCGGAAGATCTTTATCACGCTCCTGTTCCTTGTGGTCTATCGCATCGGTTACTCGATTCCGTTGCCAATGGTCGATCAGATCAAACTCGGCAAAAAGGTCGCCGAGCAATCGCAGGGAGCGATGGGGCAGGTTCTCGGTCTCGTCTCGACCTTCTCGGGTGGTAATCTTTCAAACGCGACGATCTTCGCCCTCGGTATCATGCCGTACATCTCGGCATCCATTATTCTGCAGCTGCTCGCGGCGTCCGGGCTGAGTCCATATCTCGAACGATTACGCAAAGAGCCGAACGGCCAGAAGAAGATAAACGAGTACACTCGCTACCTCACGATTCCCATTACGATTATTCAGGCCATTTTCTGGATACGCGGGCTCATCATGTCCGAGGAAAACGGCGGCTGGGGGATCATGGCACCCGGGTACGATGTTGGCTTCAATTATTGGTGGTTCGGATTTGCAGCCATTCTCACTGTGACCGTCGGCACCATGTTCATGATGTGGATCGGCGAACAGATCGATGAATACGGCATCGGCAACGGTATTTCGCTGATCATCATGGCTGGCATCATCGGGCGAATTCCAGATGCGACCCAGTCTCTATTGTTCGATTCTGTAACTGGTAAACTCAAGGAGTCGCTTCGTACCCTCGGGGGCGGCACCGGCGACATCAGCTTCGAGAAAATGCTGATGATGGTCGTGCTGTTCGTCGCCGTGGTCGTGGCCGTCATCGCCATCACCAAGGGGCAACGCCGAATTCCGACTCAGTCCGCCAAGCACGTTCGCGGACGTCGCGTTTACGGTGGAACCCGACAGTTCTTGCCGCTCAAGGTCAATCAGGCCGGCGTGATGCCCGTCATCTTCGCGAGCAGCTTGTTGATCATTCCCGGTGTGCTGTTCAATTTGATCAACACGACCACACAGGCGGAGTGGGCCGGCGATCTCGGAGCCAACCTTACGCGCGGTTCCGGTTGGCTTTACAACGTGCTGTACATCGCCCTGATCTACTTCTTCTGCTATTTCTGGACGGCCATCACATTCAACCCGAAGGACATGGCCAACAACCTTAAGGATTACGGCAGCTTCATCCCGGGCTATCGGCCTGGTAAGAGCACGGCCGACTATCTGGAAAAAGTGTTGATGCGAATCACCTACGTCGGTGCAGCGTTCCTGGCCGTGATTGCCATTATCCCGACGATCGCATCGGCCGAGTTGGGAATCGACCCACGCATCGCGACATTCTACGGCGGAACGAGCCTGCTTATTACCGTGAGCGTTTGCCTGGACTTGGTCCAAAAAATCAACAGTCACCTGGTAATGCGAAATTACCCAGGTCTGACGGAGGATTGATCGAGCGTGCTGCGGCGAGACATCCAGACACCACCAGAACTCAAGTCGCTTTCCGACATCGGCCTGATGCGCGAGGCCGGCAAGCTTGTGGCCCGTGCGCTCCGCATCTGCCGGGAAATGGCCAAGCCCGGTACGCGAACGGCGGACATCAACGAGGCAGTCGAATCGTTGTTTCAGTCGCACAATGCCACGCCGCTCTTCAAAGGCTATGTCCCCGGTGCCACGGGGGCCGCTTTTCCCGCTGTCACCTGCCTATCGCTCAACGAGCAAGTCGTTCACGGAATTCCAAACGCGCGACCACTGCGTGAAGGCGATTTGCTCAAGGTCGATACCGCCTGCCGCTTGAACGGATGGTGCGCGGATGCTGCCATCACCTTGGCCATCGGCGAAGTGCGATCCGAACGCAAACGCCTCATCCAGGTGGCCGAAGAAGTCTTGAATGTCGCGATCCTGGAGATTGGTCGCCGTCGCTGGTGGTCCGAGGTTGCGGTGCGAATGCAACGCCACGCCGAGGAAGCCGGCTTCAGCGTCGTCGAGCAATATGTCGGTCACGGTATTGGCCGGGACATGCACGAAAGCCCGCAGGTTCCGAACTTCGCCAACAAGGACCTGCAAAAGCGCGGCGACTTCCGCCTCGAGCCTGGCTTGGTCCTGGCAGTAGAACCCATGGTCAACATGGGCCGTAGCGACGTCAGAACGCTCGATGACGAATGGACGGTGGTCACGCAAGACGGACTACCCAGCGTACACGTCGAACACACGCTCGCCATCACCCCTTATGGTGTGCTAGTCGTAACCGCCGACGAAGGGGATCCACGAGGGGAAGTCCGAATCCCGCAAGCGACCAAGCTGGCATCGGTGTAACGCTTCACTTCCAAGCGAATGGCAATTGTGCGCAATGCGAATTGGCGAACACTCCCCTCCTCGCTTCTTTCAACAAACAGGGAGAAGCGATGACCGTCGCTTCGTGATTCGGGCAGATCAGTGCCGGCCAGCAACCCCAACGGCTTCACAACTCGCCAACAATCCGCTCGACGACGCACCGCCCAGAATCAACAGGCGACTTGCGGCAGAAACCATCCGGGCCGAGAAGCGGTGGTCCTTGGTCGTGGCGATTTCCTGCCAGTGGTCGCCTTCGAGTTGATACATCTTGCCATTCGCGGGAGCAACGAAAAGCCGTTCGTCTAGCGTCGCAGCGGCGGGAGTGAAGCCGTGCGAGCTTTCTACCGGCAGTGGAGGGCCATCCGACCAGCTTTCAGCTGCCGTATCGAACACGTTGACGGTGCATTCGACCTTGCCGGCCTCGGTTATGCCGCCGATCACGTAGACTTTTCCAGCACGGGCGGCCATCGTCAACGCCCGACGACGGAACGGTTGGTCGAGGCGGTGCCAGCCGGAACCGGGACTTTGCAGGTCAAGTCGCCAGCCGTGATCGTGCCAATCGGCCTTGCCGGCCAGGCCGTTTAATCGCCAGCCACCGAACACGAACAGTGAATCTCCGACGACCACCGAATCGTGCGACGAGCGTGGCTCCGGCAACGGTTCGATCTCGCTCCAGAGTTTCGTGGCCGGGTCGAACTTTGCACTCGTTGCTTGCGAACGCGTGTCGGGCTTTTCCGACTTCGCGTTCTGCGGCTGCATTCCGCCAATACGATAGAGATTTCCACCGTGAGCAACGAGTGCCAACCCTTGCAGCTTGGGGCCGGTCGGCAACTCCTCCCACTGCTGTGGCTGTGCGATATGCAGGCGACGCAGCTTGTTGAGTGTGGTCTCGCGCGAGTAGTTGTGTGCCTGACCCGCATGACCGCCGTAGACGTAGAGATACTCGCCTACAACGGCTGCCCCAAAGCTTGACAGCGAGCTGGGGAGATTGGGATACACGGGATTACCGGCAATGTCGGGCACGTGGTCTCGCTCGGTCGTGGAGGTCGATGTGTGTATTGTGCGTGGTAGGCACGAAATGGGCCAGAGAAATGCTTGGGCTGTGCTCCGCGACTCGCGGTGCAATTTGAGACTAGCCCGACGCGTAGGCGAGGGCAATCGGTTGAGCCCGCGCCGGTGTTTCATGGAGAGCGAGATGCTTGCCCTGCCATCGAAGCGGCTCATCGGTTCACGCAGCAGTATTCCGAAAGGTTTTCCCAAATCGAGTTACCTTTAGACCACCTCAGAAATACAGGTCAGTTGGGCGTTTGTGCCCAGTGGCTGGATAAAGGAGGAGGTGTCTCAAAATGTCCACAAATGTCCCTTCTGGCAAAAAGATGTTGTTCCGGGGTCACGGCCAATCACTAAACAGCATTGCCGTTCGATACCCTTCGCGACTATCCCATAGTTACGACCGCCCATCATCAATCCTTCACCCTGGCGAGAAACGGACTCATGCATAGATTCCTATCCCTACTTCTGGTTGGCCTTGGTGCTGGGCTGGCGGTCGCCCAGCCGGGCGATGAGGCGCGACTCTTACGCTTCCCCACTATTCATGGCGACTCGATCGTCTTCACTTCGGCCGGGAACCTGTACACAGTTTCGGCCAAGGGGGGCATCGCCCGGCGACTCACGAGCCACGAAGGCTTCGAGATGTTCCCGCGATTCTCGCCCGATGGCAAGCACATTGCTTTCACTGGCCAGTACGACGGCAACACAGAAGTTTACGTGATACCCGCCGAGGGAGGCACACCCAAGCGGCTGACTTACACTGCAACCCTGGTCCGCGACGATGTCTCGGATCGCATGGGGCCGAACAACATCGTCGTGGGCTGGACGCCGGACGGGCAAGTCCTCTTTCGTTCGCGGATGAATACATTCAACGATTTCATCGGCAGCCTATTCACCGTCAGCATCCGAGGCGGAATTCCGGAGCAGTTGCCGTTGCCGCGTGGCGGGTTCGCTTCGTATTCGCCGGATGGCTCGAAGCTCGTCTACAACCGCATTTTTCGCGAGTTCCGTACCTGGAAGCGTTATCGCGGCGGCATGTGCGATGAGATTTGGACCTACGACTTCAAGACGAGAGCGACCGAGCAACTAACCAAGGACAACGCGTCCGACATCATTCCCATGTGGCTCGGCAACGCGATCTACTTCCTCTCGGACCGCGATGAGAACAAGAAATTCAACATCTGGAGACTGGATCCGAAGACGAAGGAGGCCACTCAGATCACCAAGTTCACGGAGTTCGATTGCAAGTTTCCGTCGCGGGGCGATGCCGCAATCGTGTTCGAGAACGGGGGCCTTATCTACAGGCTCGACCCGAAAACCGAGAAGGCCGAGAAGGTTTCGATTCGCATTCTCGAAGACTCGGCCGGTGCCCGCGGCTCGCTGACGAATGTGAGCAAGAGCATCGCGTCCTATGGTTTGTCGCCGGACGGCAAGCGAGCGTATTTCACGGCACGCGGCGACGTCTTCACCGTCCCGGCCAACTCGGGACTGACCCGCAACCTGACTCACTCGCCGGGCGTTCACGACCGCAATGCCGAGTGGGCTCCGGATGGCAAGTCGATTGCCTACGTCTCAGATGCCAGTGGCGAAGATGAGATTTACACCATCGCCCAGGAGGGCACCGGCAAGCCGACGCAACTGACGAGCGATGGCGACACCTACAAGTACGAACTCGCCTGGTCGCCCGATGGCAGGAAGATCGCCTGGACCGATCGCAAGCAGCGGCTGCAATACCTGGACGTGGCCACGAAAAAGGTCACGCTCGTCAACCAAGCAACGGCTTTCGAGATTCGCGGCTTCACCTGGTCGCCCGATTCGAAATGGATCGCGTTCACGCGGCCCGAAGAAGCGACCATGAACAAAATCTGGATCTATTCGCTCGAGCAAGCCAAGAACTTCGAGGTGACCGACGGCTGGTATTCCGCGAATTCGCCCAGATTCAGCAGCGATGGCAAGCACATGTTCTTCGTCTCCGCTCGCGATTTTAGCCCGCAGTATGGGGGCACGGAATTCAACCACGTTTACCTGGATATGCAACGGCTCTACTTCGCGTCCCTGGCGAAAGCGACCGAGAACCCGTTCAAGCCGAAGCAAGACGAAGTCGGCATTACGACGCCGGCACCGAAGAAGGATGGGGCCGATCCGAAGAAAGCCGAGCCCAAACCAGCCGGCGACATGGTCGTGGACATCGACGGCCTGAAGGATCGCGTGCTGGCCGTGCCCGGACCGGCCGGGAACTACGGCAGTGTGCAGACGGCCGGCGGTCTGGTGTTTTTTCAGCGGGGCAGCAGCAAGGGACCGAGCGGGTTCTTTGCGTATGATCTGGCCGGTCAGAAAGAGATCGCGCTCGGCACCGTGAATGGCTACGACATCTCGGCCGACGGCAAGAAGATGATCGTTTCGATAGGCGGAAACTACGGAATCATCGATCTGCCGCGTGCCCCGTTCACGTTCAAGAATCTCGACCTGGGCGGCATGGAAGTTCAACTCGACAAGCAGGCCGAGTGGGCGCAGATCTTCCGCGAATGTTGGCGGCAGATGCGCGACTTCTTCTACGATCCGGGAATGCACGGCGTCGATTGGCTGGCGATGAAGAAGAAGTACGAACCACTCGTCGCGCACGTGCGGCACCGTTACGACCTGACCTACATCATCGGCGAGATGATTGCCGAGTTGAACGCGGGCCATGCGTACGTTGGCGGGGGCGAAGCCCCGAGCGTATCACGCGTGCAAACGGGTCTCCTGGGAGCGCGGATTAGCTGGGATGGCCAGACGAAGTTCTTCCATATCGACAAGATTCTCAAAGGAGCGAACTGGAGCCCCGCACTGCGCTCGCCACTCACGGAGATCGGCGTCGATGTAAACGAAGGCGACTACATCGTGCAGGTGAACGGCACGCCGACCAACGAAGTCAGCAACATTTACGAACTGCTTCTCAACACGGCGGGCAAGCAAGTTACTCTGCTCGTCAACAAGGATCCGAAACTCGAAGGGGCGAGGACCGTCGTCGTGACGCCGATCGCGGATGAATCGCAACTCAATTACTACGAGTGGGTGCAAGGCAACATCAAGAAGGTATCCGATGCCACGAATGGCAAAGTCGGCTACATCCACGTGCCCGACATGCAAGCGAACGGCCTGAACGAGTTCGCCAAGCACTACTACCCGCAACTTGGCAAGAAGGCCCTGCTCATCGACGTGCGTGGCAACGGTGGTGGCAATGTGTCACCTCAGTTGATCGAACGGCTGCGCCGTGAGGCCGCAATGGTCGGCGTGGCACGGAATGCCGCCCCGTCGGTGGATCCAGGCGGGACGTTCATGGGCCCGATGGCTTGTTTGCTGAACGAGTTCTCCGCGTCGGACGGCGACTTGTTCCCGTATCGGTTCCGGCACTACAAGATGGGCCCGCTGATCGGCAAACGCTCGTGGGGCGGTGTGGTCGGCATTCGTGGCACGCTGCCGTTGCTCGACGGCGGCACACTGAATCGCCCGGAGTTTTCACGAGTCGATGTCGGCGGCAAGGAGTGGATCATCGAAGGCTATGGCGTCGATCCGGACATCTTCCAGGATAACGACCCGGCAAAGGAGTTCGCCGGCACCGACGAGCAGTTGAACAAAGGCATCGAGGTGATTCTGGAGAAACTCAAGAAGGAGGGACGGGAGTTGCCGAAGCTGCCGCCGTTTCCGAAGCGGTAGGCGGTTGACAGTTGCCAGCAGGCCGAAGCGTTAGCGAGGACAAAATACTCGCTACCGCTTCGGCCTGCACACTCAGTCCTTGATGTCCGCGATCGGGTCCTTGATCTTGATGAGGGCGGCATGAATCGCCTTGACAATCTCGGTCAGTTTACCGTCGCCGGACGAGTCCACGCTAACCCAGAGATTGGCGTCGCCGGCCCAAGATTTCTCGGCCCGCACACCTTTGACCTTCGAGATTGCCTCCCGAAATTTTTCGTTGTTGGTACTGTCGGGCTTGTAACGGAGGATCACGAACAACGCCGGCGGGCATCTGTCCTTCTTCGATGTGTTCGCCGCAGCCAGGGACTTGGCGATCGCGCCGATTTCCGTCTTGGCAAGGTCCGCAATCTCGATCGCGAAGAAGCTGGTAAACGTACCGCCGTCACGTCCGAAATCGGCGTACTTGATCTCGTCCGCCATGAACTTGACGCCTGGCAACTTCTCCAAGATCTCCCGCAAGATGCCGAGGTCTTCCTTCGCTCCGCCGACGAGCACGGCAATCGTCGGCTTCGCGGGCTTGGCCGCCTTCGGCTCATCGGCAACTGCCGCCTGGGTTGCGATTATCAATCCCACTACTGACAAAATAATTCTGACGCCTCGGGTAACCATTGCAGATATCCTTTCGATTTGAGCCGTGTCGAAATAAGCGAGTTCAGGCCAAAATCTCCTTCACCACCCGCGATGGCTCCACGCCCGTTAGCTTCATGTCCAGCCCCTGATACTTCACCGTGAAGCGATTGTGATCGATGCCGAGTTGATGCAGCACTGTGGCGTGTAAATCGCGGACGTGGACTTTGTTTTCGACCGAGTGATAGCCGAGTTCGTCCGTCGCCCCGAAACTCATGCCGGGCTTGATGCCGCCACCGGCGAGCCACATCGAAAAGCCCTTCATATGATGGTCGCGGCCCGCTCCGCCCTTGCCCTGGAACATCGGCGTACGACCAAACTCGCCGCCCCAGACGATCAGCGTGTCATCCAGCAAGCCGCGGCGTTTGAGATCGGTCATCAGGGCCCAGGTCGCCCGGTCGGTCGCACCGCAGCAGATGTTCATGTACTTCACGAGGTCGCCGTGATGATCCCAGTCGCGGTGATAGAGCTGAATGAAGCGCACGCCTCGCTCGGCCAGTCGGCGGGCGAGTAGACAGTTCGACGCAAACGAGCCATCGCCCGGCTTGGCCCCGTAGAGTTCAAGTGCCTCTTTCGGCTCCTTCGAAATGTCCATCAAGTCCGGCACGCTCGTTTGCATGCGGAAGGCCATTTCATACGCGGCAATGCGGGTTTCCACATCCGGACTGTTGATGGTCTTGTTGCGATGTTGGTCGAGTTCCTTGACGGCGTCGACCAGGTCGTGCTGTTGTTGAGGCGAGACGCCCTTCGGATTGCCGAGATAGTAAACCGGGTCGCCGACGGAGTTGAATTCAACGCCCTGGAACTTGCCGGGCAGAAAGCCGTTGTTCCACATGCGTTGCGAGATCGGCTGGGGATTGCGGCCCGCGAAACTCGTCATGACCACGAAGCCGGGCAGGTCTTGCGATTCGCTGCCGAGACCGTAGTTCACCCACGAGCCCATGCTCGGCCGACCGCTGATGGCCGTGCCGGTGTTCATCACGGTATGGGCCGGATCGTGATTGATCTGGTCGGTCAGCATCGACTTGACGATGCAAATATCGTCAGCCATCTTGGCGTGATACGGCAGAAAATCGCTGATCCACTGGCCATTCTTGCCGTACTGCTTGAACTTGGTGAGAGCCCCCTGCGCCTTCAGAACCTGCCCCTGAAGTTGCGCGATCGGCTGCCCTTTGGTGAACGATTCGGGCATCGGCTTGCCATCGAGTTCCGCAAGCTTCGGCTTCCAGTCAAACGTTTCCAAATGCGAAGGCCCGCCGGACATGTACAGGAAGATAACGCGCTTGGCCTTCGGCGTGTGATGCGGCAGACCCGCGAGAGCCTGGGCCTTGCCGGCGGCGCTGGCGTCTTGCTGGAGCAACGCATTGAGCGCGATGGAGCCGAGGCCTGTGGTGGAGAGGAACGAGCGGCGGTTCATCGCGTTCATCGAAAATTCTCCCAGGCGTGCGGCGTAAGCCGGCCGATCAAGACAGAATCGGGCGGCTTACGCCGCTCCGCTCGCAATTGTTATTCCCGAGTCACCACTTCATTCAAATTCAAGACCGCCCGGCACACACTGGTCCACGCGGCCAACTCGACTACATCCAATGCCTTCGCGACCGGCGATTGCCCAATCGCAACCATGTCCTGGGCCGCCTTGGCATCCGCCTTATAGCGTGTTCGGCTTGCGTTCAGTAATTTCAACAGCACGCCACGTTCCGCATCGTCCGGATTACGACTTGTTGCTTCCCTAAAGGAAAGCGTCACTCGCTCTTCATCGGACTTCGCGGCCCAGCCGAGAATTCGTTGCCCGAAAACTCTTGCACATTCGATGAACGTCGGGTCGTTCAACAGCACCAGTGCAGCTAGAGGAGTATTCGATCGCGGCCGCTGGGCCGTGCATTCCTCGCGGGTCGGGGCGTCGAACGCTCGCAGCATCGGGTGCAGGTATTGCCGTTGCCAGTGGACGTACACGCCGCGTCGCCATTGCTTGACGTCCTTGTCGCTGGCGTACTCGCGCTTCGGAAAGTTCAGATGTCGATAGAACCCCGCGGGCTGGTACGGCTTCGCACTACTACCCCCGACTTCGAGAACGAGCAGGCCGCTCACGGCCAGTGCATTATCGCGAATGGACTCCGCAGGCAAACGGAACGAGGATTGCCGAGCATACAGGCGATTCTCGGGATCCTTTTCCCGCAACTCTTGAGTTGCGAGGGACGACTGCCGATACGCCCGGCTACTCACGATCAGCTTGACCATGTGCTTCACATCCCAGCCGCTCTCGATGAACTCGATTGCGAGATTGTCTAGCAACTCCGGATGAACCGGCGGCTCGCCCTGGCCGCCAAAATCCTCCAGGCTCTTCGACAGGCCGACGCCGAAGAACAAATACCACAGGCGATTGACAAACACGCGGGCTGTCAGACCGCCGACGCCGTTCTTCGAGTCGGTTAGCCAGTTCGCAAGGTCGAGGCGGGTCGATCGCTTGTCGCCAGGAATCTTGCCGAGAAAGGCGGGTATCGCGGGTTGCACGACCTCGCCGGTTTCGTCGAGCCAGTTGCCGCGAGGAAGAATTCGCGTCGTTCGCGGCATCACGGCTTGCGTGACCATGATTGGGCGGATTCGCATCTTGTAATATGCAATCTGGGTCTCGAGAGCCTTGATTGTTGTGGTCTGAAGTTCGATTTCCTCCAGATACGCCATATCGACTTTACGTTTTTGCTCGTTAGTGCCGTCGATTCCCTTCTTTCGACCTTCGATTGCCTCCGCGAGCGATTTCTTCGCGCGGTCGAGCCGTCTCTGAGAATCTTCGTAGACCAAACGATCCTTGCGAATTAGCACAGGAATCTCCGGCGCTCGCTTAGTCGGAATCGCATCCGCACCGCCACCTCGAAGGTGCTTTTCCTCATCGACATCCGCGAAGAACGCGGACAGGGCGTAAAAATCCTTCGCGGTGTACGGATCGAACTTGTGATTGTGGCACTGGGCACAGCCGACTGTTGCACCCATCCACACGGCCGAGACATTGCGAACGCGGTCGGCCGCATAGATGGCGAGGTATTCTTTGGCCTGCACTCCCCCCTCGTGCGAAGTTTGCAGCAAGCGGTTGTAGCAAGTCGCAATTTTCTGATCGACGCCACTCTCGGGCAGCAGGTCGCCAGCGAGTTGCTCGCGTGTGAAGCGATCGAAACGCAAGTTCAAGTTGAACGCATCAATCACATAATCGCGATACGGCGAGGCATGATGATCCTGATCGCCGTGATAGCCGACGGTGTCCGCATAACGCACGAGATCGAGCCAGTACATGGCCATGCGTTCGCCAAAGTGCTCGCTGGCCAGCAGTTTGTCGACCAGTACTGAGAACTGAGTACTGAGTACTGAGTCCTTGAAGGTGGCAATGTCCGCAGGAGACGGAGGTAATCCGGTCAAATCGAAGTACAGACGACGGATGAGGGTCACTGCATTCGCATCGGATGAAGGCTCGACCTTCTCCTGCCTCATGCGAACGTAAAGAAAGCGATCGATCCAGTTGATCGGCCATGCCGATTTGACATGGGGCTCGATGGTTTTCTTCGGAGTCACGTAGGCCCAGTGGGCCGACCACTTGGCCCCCTCGGCCACCCAGCGTTGCAGCGTGGCAATCTCTTTTGCCGTCAGCGGCTTGTTCGCCTTCTTCGGCGGCATCCGCTCGGTCTCGTCCTTCGAAGAGATCCGGTCGAGAAACTCTACCTTGATCGCACGCTGAGCGTCCTTCTCCACATCCAGGCGCAGCTTCGCCGCCCGATGCTTTTCGTCCGGACCGTGGCAGGCAAAACACTTGTCCGACAGGATGGGCCGCACATCGCGGTTGAAGTCGATGGCGGGTTCAGCGGCCAGGGAGGTCGCGGCCACGAACAGGAGGAGGGAGATGGGTTTCATCATCGGGATACTGTTAAGCCCAAACGGGGTGGCAGCCAATAGCCAGGGGGCGATAACGCCTGGAACCCTTGCGGCTCACCTGGGAACCCACCGGGGCGACAGAAGTAGTGTACTTGTTCTTGCTCATCCAACTGAGGTAGTCGAAAACTATGCCATGCCTATGGCAGTGGTTTACGCCACTAGCTATTGGCTTTCGCCCCATTGGAGCTTCTCCGATCTACTCCTTCGGCTTAGTCCCCGTCCCCGCCGGATTGGTTTTTTTGTTTGCATCCCGCCTGAAGACGGCTTAACATACATCTACCTACCAAGGCTGGTCGTTTGCCGACTGGCCGACTTTTACCCCTCCAACCAATTGGGGACCTATCCATGTTGACATTTCTCGGCAAACGCCAGTCTTTCTGCGATGGTTTGCATCGTCGAAACTTTCTGAAGCTCGGTGCGTTTGGTGCCGGCCTGTCCCTGACGGACATGCTGCGATCCAATGCATTCGCGGCCAAGAATCTCTCGGCCTCGCCAAAGATCAAATCGGCAATCATGATTTATCTTCCGGGTGGTCCGTCCCACATGGACATGTACGATCTCAAGCCGGAAGCCCCTGCCGAGTTTCGTGGTGAGTTCAAGCCGATCCAAACCAACGTCCCTGGCGTGCAGATCAGCGAGCACTTCCCACGGCAAGCGAAGATGTGGGACAAGCTCGCCGCCGTTCGTTCGCTGGTCTCCAATGACGAGCACAGCGATTCGTATGTCATGACCGGTTACACCGAGCAAGTGAATCGCGCGGCCGCACAAGGCCAGCATCCTTCGTTCGGCTCGGTCATGTCCAAGCTGCGAGCGGGCAGCAGCGACATTCCGCCATTCGTCACTCTTCGCGGCATGGGCTTCGGTTGCGAACCAGGCTACCTCGGCGTATCACACCGAGCGTTCAGTCCCGATGGACCTGGGATTAACAACCTCAAGCTCAAGAGCGGTTACACGGCCGAGGGGATGGACGACAAGAAGAATCTGCTCACGTCATTCGACACAATCCGTCGCGACATCGACAAGGGCTCGACGCTCTCCGGCATGGACACGTTCACGGGCCGGGCGTTTGACATGATCGCTTCCGGTGCGGTTCACAAGGCCCTCGATCTTCGCAAGGAAGATCCGAGGACCCTCGACCGCTACAAGGGGGACGGCATCGACGCGTTCCTGAAAGCTCGGCGGTTGGTCGAAGCGGGTGTTGGATGCGTGACCCTTAGCTACGGCGGTTGGGACACACACAGCGGCAACTTCAAGACCTTGAAGAGACAACTTCCAGAACTCGATCGCGGCATTGCGAACCTGATTCAGGATTTGCACGATCGCGGCATGGAAGACGACGTCGTCACCGTGGTTTGGGGCGAGTTCGGCCGCACACCGAAGATCAACGGCTCGGACGCTGGCCGCGATCACTGGTCGCCGGCCATGTCCGCGCTGGTCGCCGGTGGTGGCCTCCGCATGGGCCAGATGGTCGGCACGACCGACGCTCGTGGCGAACGTCCGAAGGATCGCCCCTACAAGGTGCCGCAACTTCTCGCCACCATGTACCAGGCCATCGGCATTGACCCGTCCATGACGTTCAACAACGGCAGCGGCCGGCCGATGTACATTCTGGACGATCGGGCCCCGGTTACGGAATTGCTGTAATTTCTTCTGAGCCTGAAGCGTAAGCAAGGGGCGGTCGAGTCTCGCCTTCGCTTACGCTTCAGGCTCGTTGGGCTTCCGGCGAGCGGAGCGGCGTGAGCCGCCCGGTGATGTTGAAAACCAGCATCATCGGGCGGCTCACGCCGCTCCGCTCGCCAACACCTCTCTCAAGGATGCACCATGACACGACTCTTCGCAACGATTCTTGCATCACTCGCAACCATTAGCGCGATTCAGGCCGACCCGAAGCCCGCGGCCGTCTTCGGGGATCACATGGTCCTTCAGCAAGGCATGCCCGTCGTTGTTTGGGGTACGGCAACTCCTGGCGAGAAAGTGACCGTTTCATTCCGCACGAAGGAAGCCTCGGCCACGGCCGACGACAAGGGTAGTTGGTCCCTGAAGCTCGATACGATGATGGCAGACCAAAAACAGGCACCCTCGGAATTCAAGGTCGCTGGGACTGAAAAAAGCGTCGTGTTCAAGGATGTGCTGGTCGGCGAAGTCTGGCTGTGTGCCGGGCAGTCGAACATGCAGTGGAACATCAATCAGTCCGATGCCAGGGAAGACGCTGCCGAAGCGAACTTTCCGCTCATTCGCCATCGTGCTCACAATGGTCAGTGGACGATCTGTGATCCAAAGACGGTCGGGAACTTCACGGCCGTCGGCTTCTACTTCGCACGCAGCATCTATCAGACGAAGGTCGTGCCCGTTGGCCTGCTGAACAATGCCATCGGCGGCACGCGGATTGAACCGTGGATGAGCCCAGCCTCGGCAACCGAGTACCTGAGCAATCGCCCGGAGGACGCGAAGATCAACTTCTCGAACCTGTATAAGTCGCACACCGAACCGCTCAAGCCGTATGCCATGCGTGGTATGTTGTGGTATCAGGGTGAAAGCAACGGTGGTGAAGGGGAAACCTATTACCACAAATTGCGCGGCCTCGTGTCGGGCATGCGTTACGCCTGGGGCCAGGGCGATTTCTCGTTCTACAACGTGCAGCTCCCCAATTTCACCGGCGACACGAATAAGCCGGAAGGGGGCGATGGTTTCTCGAAAATCCGCGAGGCGGAGGCCAAGGCGCTGGACATCAAGAACTCCGGAATGGCCGTCATCATCGATGTCGGCGAGGCCCGTGACATTCACCCGAAGAACAAGAAGGACGTGGGTGAACGACTTGCACGTTGGGCCCTGGTCAAGGATTACGCCATGAAGGACATCGCCCATTGCAGCCCGATGTTGAAGGAGATGAAGATCGATGGCAGCAAGGCCCGAGTCTCTTTCAACCATGTCGAAGGCGGTTTGATCGTCGGCAAGAAGACCGGCCGATCGCCTGTGGCCGAGGACAAGGAAGGCAAGTTAAAGCGATTCGCCATTGCCGGCGAGGATAAGAAATGGGTCTGGGCCGACGCTGTAATCGAAGGTGATTCGGTCGTGGTTTCGAGCCCTGATGTCGCGAAGCCGGTTGCCGTTCGCTACGCGTACTCAGCAAACCCGGATGGTGCGAATCTCTACAGCAAGTCCGGTCTCCCAGCCGCCCCGTTCCGAACGGACGACTGGGCTTCGGCGCCACTGCCGCCCAAGAAAAAATGAATCGGCTGCGAGTGTTTTATGCTAGGGCAAGACACTCGCAGGTTTGATGTCGCCGACCACGGTTCCCTTCCCGGTCACATCGAGATCGACCTGAGTTGTTCCCTTGGTGATCTCCACATCGAGCGTCGCAGAGAATTGCTTGGCGGCACCTGGCTTTCCCTTGATGGCCGTGCCTTCTTCGCCGTCCGGCAACGGCTTGCCGTTGGCCAATCGCCACCAAACGACAGTGACCTTGTAATTGCCAACAGGAATAGCACTCTTCCCACCCGCGTCCACGATGATATTGCCCGACGCGTCCGTTGCGCCACCGACAAACAACGAGGAGTCGGATTCAGAAACCCAACGCAGTTCGGCTTTCGGCAACGGTTGGCCGGCGTTGAGCACCTTGCCGGTGATTGCGACGCGGGTCTCGCAGCCCGCAACAAGCAAGGTGGTGAGGCACAAAGCAATACCCCCGGCCCAGCGACCGGGGAAGTGAAGCGGTTTCATGGGATGTCCGAGTATTAGAGACCGTCGTGATCGACATTTTGGCCATCGTCGCGTTGTGCGAGGCGGCTGAAAGTGGTCGCGTTCACGCTGAAGCGGATATGCCGGACGGACCCGTCCACGAGGACAGCGTTTATCCCGGTGGGATGGCTGGACCCGAAGTACCCATCGGCCACGCCCCCGATTAACGCAGGATTCCATATGTCCGGCTGCGGCGGGGAGGCACCATGGCGAACCACATCGTCGGCCCAACCGTTGGTGTAGGCGTCCTCGTTGTCGGAACAGCAATCGTCGCCGGCGATCATGAACGCTCGGTGCACGCGCGTTTCACCGGCCAGGAGAGTATTGGACGTGCCATCCAGGATATGGGCCATCATTACCACGAAGCCGAGGTTGTAGCGAGAGGCAACGCCATTCTCACCCGTACCACGGGAGGCTGCGTAATCGCTCTTCGCCACGTTCTTATAGAGTTGAGTCTGGCGGCGGGTCGGGCAAAAATAGGTCTTGGTGATCGAGGTTCGTAGGGCCGCCTGGTTGGTTTGGCCCAATCGCCAAATGTTGTCCTGTTCCAGGTACGGGAGGATGTGATAGGTCCAGTTGTAATAATCGAAGTAACCTGCGTCCGCCGAGCAGCATGCCGTCGGACCGTTGTCACCCGCTGCCGGGAATCGGCCGAGCGTATCGTGATAACTATGGTAGGCGACGCCAATTTGTTTGAGGTTGTTCGAACACTTCATGCGATTGGCGGCCTCGCGCACTTTCTGCACGGCCGGCAACAACAAACCAATCAGGATCGCAATGATCGCGATTACCACCAAAAGTTCGATAAGCGTGAAGGCTCTCCGGGGAGTACGTTTGCTCGAATACATAATGAATCTCGAATGTGACAGAGATAAAGATGAGGAGAAATTTTACCTTCTCGCTTGGCATTAGTCCAGCCAATTGATGGCCACGGCCTCCGGAACGGGTTGCTCATTTCTCGAGCCTGCGTTGCAATCCCGCACGAACGCCCGGCCATTCGCTCGCAAGAATGCTGAAAACCACGCTGTCGCGGAGACGGCCTTCCTGTACGACCATATGCCGCTGATCAATCGGCCATCGGAACGGTTCCGAACCGCGAAAGGAATCCGTCGGCAGGCCTGCTGCTCGGCAAGAGCTTGATCGAACCAGACATCGAATATTTTTCCGCGAGCAACCTCGATTGTGTGCCGCCAGATGCGTTCGTCGTTCGCCGCTTCACGTAGCGGTTCGCGATGGGCAGGCTCAAGAGGTTCAAGTTGAACCCGGTGACCGACCAAAGGCTGAGCTTGGAATGACATCGACGGTTCTCCGAAGGGAATTCCAAACTCCGCCGACTTACGTCGCCGGCTCACTTTTCGTGACATTAAGCGTCGGCACATCTGGTTCGACGATCAGTTCGCCCGTTGCATTGTCGTCGAACTCCCCTTCCCAGCGGGCCATCACGCAGGTTGCCAGGCAGTTGCCGATCAGGTTCACGGTCGTGCGGGCCATGTCCATCAGTTCATCCACACCCAGGATCACGGCGATGGCGGCCAGGGGCAGATCGAAGGAGACCAAGGTTCCCGCCAGGATCACCAGCGATGCGCGTGGCACACCGGCTACGCCTTTGCTCGTCAGCATCAGCGTGAGCATCATCACGAGCTGTTGATCGAAGCTCATATGTACGCCGGCCGCTTGCGCCGCGAAGATCGACGCCACGGCCAAGTAGAGCGTCGTGCCGTCCAGGTTGAACGAGTAGCCCGTCGGCATGACAAACGCCACGACACGCTTGGGCACGCCAATGGCCTGCATCGCCAGCATCGCTTTTGGCAGGGCCGCTTCGGAAGAGGTGGTGGAGAACGCGATCAGGGCCGGCTCCTTGATAGCCTTGCCGAACTTCTTCAACGGCACGCGAGCCACGAGTGCGACCGGCAACAGCACGACCAGCATGAAGACAACGAGGGCGATGTAGAGCGTCAGAATGAGAATCGCCAGGTTCTGGAGAATGCCGAGACCGCTGTGGCCGACCGTGACAGCAATCGCGGCCCCAATGCCGATCGGGGCATACTTCATCACGATGCCTGTGAACTTGAACATCACCTGTGCCAGCGATTCCAGCCCGTTGATCATGACCTCTTTGGATTTGCCGCGCACTTGCGTGAGAGCGACCGCGAAGAGAATCGACCAGAAGACGATCTGCAACACGTCGTTCGTGGCGGCTGCTTCAAAGACGCTTTGAGGAGGCACGTGTTCGACGATCTCGCCAAAGGTCTTCTGCTTGCCCTTTAACTCCCCGGCCTTGCCCGCTTCTGCCGGGAGGTTCACTCCCACGCCCGGTTCGGTGAGATTCACGAACGCCAGGCCGATGAACAAGGCGAGCGTGGTTACAATCTCGAAATAGACGAGCGATTTGAATGCCAGGCGGCCAACACGCTTCATGTCGTCGCCGTGTCCCGCGATACCGACCACCAGCGTCGCGAAGATGAGCGGGGCGATCAGCGACTTGATCATCCGCAGGAAGATGGTCGAGAGAGGCTTGAGGCTCTGCGACGATTCCGGAAACGCCCAACCCACGAGCGTACCGACGACCATCGACACCAGAATCCACTGGGTCAGCGAGCGAGTGCGAAGGAAGGTGAGCATGAAACTAGCGTATGAGCGATGGATGGTGTGGATTCGATCCGGTCAAAAAATGGCCCCCTCGGGCTAAATTTTGCGTGCCTGCGATCAGTGTGTATCTTCGAGTGACTGCCTACAAAGAACCTGAGAGCCCGTTCAACTCCGGAACACGATTTGCCCTCAAGTTCCGCTTCACTCCAGGAGTATCGTATCGTGCAACGTTTATTGACCTTCGCTCTAACCCTCGCCGTTGCCGCACCGGCGTTCGCTCAGAAGGCCGGCCCCGATCCGAAAGAGGTCAAGGCGGTAACGGACAAGGCCTACGACTTCTTGAAAGGCAGGCAGAAGGACGATGGCTCATTCGAGCCGGTCAAAGCAGGTCCGGGCACGACCGCCCTCATTGCGGCCGCACTCGTCCGCCTGGGTAAGCCCATCGACGATCCGGTTGTGGTTAAAGCACTGGCCAGCGTCGAAAAACACGTTCAGAAGGATGGCGGTGTCTATGCCGGGTTCCTGCAAAACTACACGACCAGCATCGCACTCGTCACCTTCAAGGAGGCAAACAAGAGCGGCAAGTACGATGCGGTGATCGCCAATGCCAGCAAGTATCTAAAGACACTGCAGCAAGGCGGAGCGGTAGATGCACTCCCCTTCGGCGGCTTCGGCTACGACGCGAAGTCGCGACCGGACGTCTCCAACGCGCACTTCACGCTGGAGGCCTTGCTCGCAGCCGGCGTGCCAAAGGACGACCCGGCAATCAAGAACGCGATCATTTTCCTGAGCCGATGCCAAAATCTGGCCGGCGAAGGGAACAAGCAGGATTATGCGAAGAAGGCCACGGCCGCGGACAAGGGCGGCTTCGTTTACAACCCATTCGATGCCACGAATGCCAAGAGTGCCAAACGCACTCCGGAAGGCGGCTTGCGGTCCGAAGGCGGCATGACCTACGCCGGCCTCAAGAGCTTCCTCTATGCCGGTATTGGCAAGGACGACCCACGAGTGAAGGCGGCCATCGACTGGATCAAGCAACATTACACGCTGGAAGAGAACCCCGGCCAGAAAGACTCGGGACTCTACTACTACTACCACGTCTTCGCCAAGGCGATGGACGCACTCGACGAAGACATCTTTACCGATGCAGTCGGCAAGAAGCACGATTGGCGAAAGGAACTGTTTGAGACACTGAAGAAAAAGCAAGCGGACGATGGGAGCTGGAAGAATTTAAACGGACAGTTCATGGAGAACTCGCAGGAACTCGCAACTTCATTTGCGATTTTGTCGTTGAGCTATGTGACGAAGAAGTAACCGACTGGCGAGCCGAGCGGCGTAAGCCGCCGGGTGATGTTCGGCAACATCACCCGGCGGCTTACGCCGCTCGCCTTTGCCTTTACGCAAACGCCAGCACCATTCCAAAGATAACCGCCCCCGCTAGAACCAGTCCCACGCTCAACGTGGAGATCGGGTCGTGCGTGACAATGGTCCCGGAGTTCGGCGGCGGAAGTTCCACACTACTGACGCCTTTCGGCTCCCAGGTTGGCATTCCCGGTTCGACCGGGGCGAGCTTGCAGCGGGTTTGGTAGAGGGCGTAGCAGACGGCACTGAAGAACAGGACCGAACTCAGAACGAACAACGCTGGAGCACCTTTCAAAGTTTCCTCGAGTGGTGCGAGAATCGGAAAGGCCAGTCCCTCGTTGAAGTGGACTACGGCCATGCCGTTGTTTGCAAAGTGAATGAACATGGGGACGAGCATCGAACGGGTAGCGACATAGGAACCATGAATGGCCAAGCCTAACAGTCCTGCACCAAGTCCTTGTCGGGGATCCATGTGCAGGCACCCAAACAGAAACGAAGTAATCACCACAACCAACCACATGCTGTAGCGTCCCCCCAAGCCCTGGGCGATAAACCCACGGCAAAACATCTCCTCGCAAATTCCTGGCGCGATTGCAATCGCGAAGATCGCGAACAAGAACGGAGTATGCTTCAGCAAAGGTATGAGAGTTTCGGAACCATCAAACTTGAAGTTGATGTTCAAAGCATCGAGGATTTGCTGGATGCTAGGCACATACTTCTCGATCGGGATTTCAATAGTGGCACCAACAGCCAGCAAAGCCGGAAATCCTATCAGCACGAGCAATCCGTGGATCCCGAAGGGAAGCCGGGTCAAAGCGATCTTGCGTTTCCACGATTTTCCACAGCGAAGACGCAAGAGCAAGAGGCTAAAAGCCAAGCCGAAAAACTGTGTTGCTGCAACAACCAACAGAGTGGCCACGCGACCATCTGGCCCCGCCATCCAGGCGTTTAGCTTTGCCGGATCGTTCAGGACTTCCATCCCGTTTTCCTGAAACTCGGGGATCATCGCGATGCCGATGATCGGGATGCCAAAGACGATTCCCGCCACAATTTGTGTCACGAGCAGATACAGCACACACCAGAGCACCGCCATCCAAAACCCAAACCCCGGCTTCAAATACTTCGCGCGCAACTCTTCGCGCGACATCTCATCGGGATGCAAAGGGCGGAGCACCGGAGGGTCGCTTGGTGGCATCGCATCGTCGTAATCATCGAAATCGTCGGTCGCCATGTCGGCCTCGTTAATATTTCACCCAGTCCATGTACTCGCACATCTGGTACGCCCACGGATGTCGCCAGGGATTTGCCCAGGGATACGTGGCCGAGAACGCGGACACGCCCAAGCACAGATAGGCGAACCCACGACCGCTTTTCGAGCGGCTCAGTACGTCGGCCGCGGGGAGCATGGCCAATAGCAGCATCGGTGTCAACCAAAAGAACCAGCGTGGTCCGCTCGTCCAGCCTCCGTAGTTGTTGCTCTTGAAAATGTAGAACACGACAACGACGAGCAGCGTCACAATCGTCCCGCGATGAAAGAGGCCGGCCAGACGCTCGCGGCTGAACACCATGCCCATGCCCACGAGTGCGATGAGCCACACGGGCGTCAGCGAGAACAAGCCGTGATGCCCGAACAGTAAGTGAAACGTGTATACGTGCTTTGGCTCGTTGGCGAAGTCAATTCCCTCCGGTTTCGCATCGTGCCGTTTCGCCCAGTGGCTGCCCGCGTACTCGTACCATTCGGTGCCAAACATCGCGTAGATCGGTTTCCAGGTGTCGATCATGAGGTAGTTGATGTAGGTTTGAACGTTAAGCGGTAACACCAGAGCGGGCAGAAACCAAATCAGGCCTTTCCACGATTGGGTGAAGATCAAGGTGGCCGCGATGCCCGCAAAGGCCAGTGCGGGAAGATCCATGCTCGCGGCCAAGCCCGAGAAGAGGCCGACCAACAGCAATCGGAAAGGCGAACTGGTGATCTGAATCCCCGAACTATTCGACTCCTGCAGCCCACGTTGCCTGCCCACTCCGAGGAGCGCATATGTCGCGTACATGACGCAACAACTCGCCGGCACATGGTTGTTCAAGGTGTTCGCGAAGGTCGGCAGGAAGGTTGCGAAACACGCAACCGCGAACACGAACAGCCGGCCCCAGTCGGTTTGGCCGTAGCTCTCGAGTAGCCGTGAGAGCAGCCACAGCGAGAGTATCAAGGGCAGGACGTTCGTGAGCAGCAGAATGGGAATGACTGTCTCCCATCGCTGCGCGGCAATTTCCTTCTTGAAGACGTGATAGATCACCCAGTACTCGCCCGCTGCGATCATCGTGAGCAGTGGCGGTTTGGTGGAATAGAAGTGCTGTCGTTCCGGGTGCAAAACCACATCCACGGAACCGAAGCCCGGCGAAAACAATACCCCTTCGTCTCGATAACCCTTGGGAACAGTGGGATCTGCAATTCGCTCCCCGATTTTGAACTCGCCATTTTCGACGAGGGCCTTCACGGTTGCCCAGCGGGCCCGATCATTTGAACCGAACGAAGGCTGCGGGTCTGGCTTGTCCTTTGGCCAGTTTCGCTTGGGATAGGCCTTGTACAAACTGGGCTCGAAGAGAAATTCGACATTGACGACGCGGGCTACCATCATGCCCGTGGTGGCCACGAGCATGAGCGAGTAGAGCGAACGACGGAGAGTAGGGTCCATTCTGGAATCGCCTCGGATCGTTTAGTCTCGATGTACCGCGAAGCCTTCGAACGGTGCGTGGCGTTTCACGGCATGTACACAAACTCATTCGCATTGAACAACGCCAAACAGAAATCCGCGAGCGCCACGGCCTGGGCTACATCCGCATCCTTGGGCAATCGTTCGGGCACCCCGGCCGGCAAGCGAGCCAGAAAACGTTCTTGAACCAATCCAACCTGTCCGTCGAGGAATTCCCTAGCGAGCCGCACCTCCTCGACAGTCGGCGCTCGGCAAAACGCTCGCCGATATGCCAGCGCGATTTGCTTCTCCGGCTCATTGCCAGCCTCGCGAATCACGCTAGCTGCCATCGCCCGGCTTTGTTCTTGTGCGAACGGCCCGTTCATTAGAATCAGGGCTTGCGGGGCGAAAGTCGAAACGGCGCGCGCCGCACACGGCGTCAGGCTATCGGGCTGATCGAATGCTTCCAGCATCGGCAAGCGGACGTTGCGTTTCGCGAGCAAGTAAAGACTCCGACGATTGTGCTGAGAAACATCCGGCGTGACGTGCCACAAACCGTCGGGTTCCCCTTCCGTGAACAGCAAGTCGTATACCTCGGGTTCCAATGGCACTCGAACGCTTGGGCCACCGACTTGGCGATTCAAAGTTCCCGAGGCCGCCAGCATCGCATCCCGTAACGACTCACCTTCCAGGCGTCGGCGGGGCATCTTCCACAGCAATCTGTTCTCGGGGTCTTTGGAGTGCGGAGTGGGCTCCTTACTCTTCACTCCTAACTCCTCATTCCTGACACGTTCAGATTGGCGATACGTGTTCGAGAGCACGATCAGCCGATGCAGGTCCTTGATCTTCCAGCCGCTTGCCACGAACTCCGTGGCCAGCCAGTCGAGCAACTCGGGATGCGTCGGTTTCTCGCCACGCAGGCCGAAATCGTTCGGCGTGCCGACAATTCCGCGGCCGAAATGATGCTGCCAGACGCGATTGACGAACACACGTGCCGACAGCGGATGATCGGGACGTGTGATCCACTTCGCCAGATCGATGCGGTTTCGGCGAACGCTCGGTTCTTTCCCGGGATCCCCGGGCTCCAGGATGCGAGGAAAATCGGGCTCGACGGTGCCACCCTTCCGTTTCACTTCGCCGCGACGGAGTATGTACGTGGGTGGAATTTTCTCGTCATTACCGATGGCCCAGGCTCCTGGCGGGGGGGCAGGCATCTTAGCCTGAAGTTCGTGCATCTGCGCCCGCAATGCACCGCGTCTCAGTCGGTCTTCGGGTGAGAGTGCCGCGACGACTTCATCCCACGTCACCTTGAGCAGGACTTCCGACTCCTTCACGAGTTGAGCCTGCTCCTTTGTCCGTTTCTTGACGTCGGTATCATGGGCCTCGCGGAAGATCGGCTCAAGCTTCAGACGTTTGGCCTCGCGAATCCCCGGGCGATATTTCGCGTCGATGGCTTCGATTTGACTCCTGAATGGCTTGATTTTTTCGTTCAGGGCGGAGACTTCGGTTTGGTACGCCTTCTTCTCCTCGGCCGTGGCGAAGTCGATTTCCTTGAACCGCGTGGCCGCGAAGAAGGCTTCGAGACGGTAATAATCCGCCTGGGAAACCGGATCGAACTTATGGTCGTGGCAGCGAGCACAGTTGACCGTCAGTCCCAACACGGCCGAGCTGACACCCTGGACGTACTCGGTGAGTACTTCCTGGCGCAGGATCTCCGGGTCGGAATTGCCGCTCACGAGATGCACCGGGCCGGCTCGATGGATGCCCGTGGCGATCCAGAGTTCGGCCGCGGCTCGAAGGTCCTTCCCTGCTGCCAGTTCGTCGCCTGCGAGTTGCTCGATCAGGAACCGATCGAAGGGTTTGTTGTCGTTGAACGAGCGCACCACGAAATCCCGATAACGCCACGCATTCGGACGATCGCCATCGGCTTCGTAACCGTTGGATTCGGCATAACGAATCGCATCGAACCAGCGCTGAGCCCAGCGTTCGCCGTAATGGGGTGAGGTCAGAAGGCGATCAACGACTTTTTCGTACGCATCTGGAGAAGAATCCGTCAGGAAGGCTTCCTGCTCTTCAGGAGATGGGGAGATACCGACGAGATCAATGTGGACGCGGCGAAGCAGCGCGAGTCGTTCCGCAGGCGCTGCGGGCACGAGCCCGAATGCCTCAAGCCGGGCCAGGATGAAGGCATCAACCGGATTGCGAACCCACGAGCCCAAACGAATATTCGGAACCTTCGATCGCTTGGGTGGTTGAAAAGACCAGTGGGCCCGATCGGCGGGCCGGATCGGCTTCTCGGTAACTGGCTCAACCTTCTGGGCCTGAACCGGCGTACAGAGAAGGCAGAGTCCAAGGAAGATCCGGTTGCTCATGAACGTCGGGCCTCCGGGAAACGTCTAGTTTGGGTGGACCGGTAGAATGATGGTAAACGAAAGTACAGGCCATCCGCAAGCTTAGGTTCGGCGGGCGAACCTTGCTGTAGTTCCGTTGTATCCTTGTTATAACCTGCCCGCGTCGAATAGTCATGCTTCGGCCTGATAAGGTTTACCGGCTGTAGCGAAAAGTCGGTGCTATAGTTGAGGAGCCATTTGGCAGGTTGGAGGATTTGGAACGCCCTTGCCCTTAGAAGGCCCGCCCCCGTTCAGGACGGACGGCCCGGTCAGGATGGACACGAATGAAGCACACCCCGCTGCACGCCTACAATCGCCTCCCTGCCGACCGGGATACCCGGTCGGGACATGAGGACACTGTGGACGCAGAATTGACCCTAGCCGAGCAGGAAGAACTTGGCTCGCGCGGGGCCGACGATACTCTCGGTCTGTACTTGCGACAGATGGGGTCAATCCCCATGCTGAAGCGACCAGCCGAAATCGAGGTAGCCAGCCGGCTCGAACGAGTCCGCGCGCGATTTCGTTTTGCTGCGCTTCGAAGCGGATACATTCTGAGCCGAGCCTATCACACGTTCGAGGCCGTTCAGGCCGGTCAGCTGGCGTTCGACCCACAAGTCGATGTCATTACGACGCATAAGCTTCGTCGCGATCAGATCTTGCTTCGTTTGCCTTTGCACTTGCCGACTCTGGAAACAATCCTCCGTGAGGAACAAGAGGAGTTCTCCAAGGGGCTGACGCTGACGAATGCGAAACAAGTCAATGAATGGCGACGTGCCCGCTGGCGACGCGCCCGAAAAGCGTACAAGTTGATGGCCGAATTGTCGCCGCGTACCGAAAGCCTGGAACGCTGGTCGGACGAGTTGGCAGTGAAGGCTCGTGAACTCAATCGCATGATGGCCTCGATACACTTGGTGCGTCCGAAGGACCTCAAGGAACGTGCGAACCGCAACGAGGCATTCCGATCGGCGATTGAAACCCGCTTTGCCGAGCCGGAAGAACTGAACGCGCTGCTTCGCGTGATCCGCCGACGTCGCGAGGAATACCAGCGCGTTCGCAGCGAACTGGCCGAAGCAAACCTGCGGCTGGTCGTGTCGATTGCCAAGAAGTACCGCAACCGCGGCCTACCGTTTGCCGACCTGATCCAGGAAGGTAATCGCGGCCTGCTGCGTGCCGTGGACAAGTACGAGTACAAACTCGAATTCAAGTTCGGCACCTATGCGACGTGGTGGATTCGCCAGAGCATTCAGCGTGCCTTGGCGGATCTATCCCGAACGGTCCGCGTTCCTTGCCATCAGATTGCGGTGCTTGGCCAAACGGAACGGGCACGCACCGAGTTGACGGGCGTTCTTGGCCGGGAGCCTTCGATCGAAGAACTCGCCGAGCGTGTCGGCCTGCCGGTCGATGAAGTCCGTTCGCTGAGGGCTGTCGGCAAACACCCGGTCAGCTTGCACGAACCAGTCGGCGGCGATGGCGAGCGAGCACTGGAGGATTTTCTCCGCGATCGGGCCACGACCACGCCTGGCGAATTTGTGGATCAGCACTTGCTCCGTGAACGCATCACTGAGGTGCTTCGTTCGCTTGCCCAACGGGAACGCGAAGTGATTGAACTTCGTTACGGACTCAAGGATGGCCAACCGAGGACACTCGACGAGGTTGCTCGTCTCTTCGGCATCACTCGCGAGCGTATTCGTCAGATCGAGGCCCGCGGTATCTTGAAACTCCGCCAACCGATTCGCAGCGTCCGTCTGGAACAATTCGCTGAAGCGGAATGAGTCCGGAGCCTGAAGCATCAGTGAAGGCGGACCCGTGATGGGTTTGCCTTCGCTCATTTCAGGGCAGCGAAGCCTTCTTGCAATTCCACTTCTGACGAGGGCCGAACCACTCGAGCAACTTCCAGGCCATCCTTCAGGAAGATCAACGTTGGCCACAACTTGACCTTGTAAGATCGGCCCAACGGCTTGCCTTTGCCGTCACCGACTTTGACGTGCCTCACGTCGGGATGATCCGCCACTGAGTGCTCGATGATCGGTTGTGCTCCCTGACAGATCGGGCACCAGTCGGCACCAAATTCGAGCAAGGACTGGCTGGACCAGCCGTCCACTTCTTCCCGTGTCGGCTCCGCCTTGTCGTAGCTGCGATCGAATGACATGAGGTACCTCCTTGGTTGCCCGACAACGATTTCGACCCTGCATATCGTACCCTCTCAAGGGATCCAGACCCATGGCTCGACGAAACAACTGTTGCGGTTCGCGGGTTAATTCCTCGCACAAGGCAACAAATACATCCATGCGATCGATTCTGCACTTCACCCATTCTGGAAGTTCCTGATGCGTCACTCGATTCTCGGTCTGGAGAGAAATACAAGGCGTCCGGTCCATTTGATTCAAGCAAAGAGAACTGAGCCCTTGTATTGATCCATCGTTCGGAATGCCGATTTCGCTTAGAATATCCGCCACCCGCATTGGAGAATTCCATGACTCCCACAACAGCACTGTGGCTGCTTACTACCCTCTCGACCGTACCGACCCCTGCCAACGTCAAGGCGTCCGTGGATCGTTCGCTGCCGTTGTTGATGAAGGCTGCGGAAGGTCACATTGGTAAGCAGACCTGTTTCGCGTGTCACAATCAGGCACTGCCGATGTTGGCCTTTCACGCGGCACGGGGACGCGGCCTCGCCATCAAGGACAGCGACATCAAGGAACAGACGGATTTCGTATACGCTTTTTTGAAGACGAACAAGGCGAAGTTCGTGAAGGGCGAAGGGACCGGCGGCCAAGTGGATACGGCCGGCTATGCGATGCTGACGCTCGAACTCGGCGGCCAAAAGCCCGACGATGTCACCGAGGCCGTTGCCGGCTACTTGCTGAAGTACCAGCCCAACAACGATTATTGGCGAACGGTTTCGAACCGCCCGCCTTCG
Organism: Gemmataceae bacterium; assembly: GCA_009691845.1. Lineage (GTDB taxonomy): Bacteria > Planctomycetota > Planctomycetia > Gemmatales > Gemmataceae > SIAJ01. The sequence continues at coordinate 37,104 of SIAJ01000009.1, read as the reverse complement.
GAGGCGAGCAACTTCACGACGACCTATTTGGCCCTGCGTGGATTACGCGTCTGGGGAAGCAAGGACCAGAAAGACCCAATCGCCAAGCGGGTCGAAGCAACGCATGGCTGGCTTCTGAAGACGCTACCGAAGGACACGGAAGACCGCGTGTTCCGCATCTTGGCCATGAAAGAGGCCAGCGTGGAGGACAACGTGATTCGGGTCGCGGCGAAATCGCTGCTAGATTCACAACGCGACGATGGCGGCTGGTCCCAACTCGATGGCGGCCCATCGGATTCCTATGCCACGGGCAGTGCATTGGTTGCTCTCAATCGCGTTGGCGGGTTGAACGCGAAGGACCCGGACTATCTGCGCGGGCTTGGCTTCCTGCTGCGAACACAGAAGGCCGACGGTTCCTGGATGATCAAATCGCGAAGCAAGCCGTTTCAGCCGTACTACGAGAGTGGTTTCCCACACGGGAAGGATCAGTTCATCTCGGCGGCCGCGAGCAGTTGGGCCACGGCGGCACTTGCGACGGCGTTGAAGTGAGCGACCAGCGAACGACTCAGATTACGTTGGTCTTTCAAGTTTTGAAAAGAAGAAACAAAGGCTCGGGGGGGTAGCACTCGGATGCCATCGACGAGGCGACGGAACTCCACTTCAGTCGCATTGATTTGGTGCAGATGCGGGTAGCGGCACACACGAGTAGCCGCACTCGCCAGAGTGCGGGAGAACCTTGCGATTGGGAAGCTTTTCCGCGTTCAGGCGAACGCGGCTACGCTCCCTCTCTCACTTCACCTTCTGCAACCAAGCCATGATGACCTTCGCCACGCTGGCCATGCTCACTGCGGAGCATTTGTCCGGCGTGTCGCTTAGCCGGTGCCAATGGGGATAGTCGAAGTCGATGATGTCGATGCACGGGATGCCCACTCGATTCAGGGCAATGTGATCGTCCAGCACTTCGTGGCCATATTCGAAGATGAAGCGTTTTTCGCCCAGCTCGGCCGCTAGCTTCCAGACGTCTTCCACCAGCCCACCGGCCAGCCTTGCGGAGTTGTATTCGATCTTGAACTCAGCACCTTTGCCCGCGAACAGGTCGAGCAGAATGCCAGCCTTGTACTTGGGGCCGGTCTTCGCCTTCTTGTACTCGGCGGCGAAGTGATCGGAGCCGAGAAAGAACTTGTCGCGGTTCCTGTCGTACATGTACTCTTCGCCATCGAAGATCACGAAGTCCACGCCGACTTCCGTCTTCAGGTCCTTCATGTGATGGGCCAACTCCATCAGGAACGCGACCGACGAGGTGCCATCGTTCGCACTGGCAAACGGCTTGGTCCAGTCGCGAACGTTGGTTTCCTGATCCGCGATCGGCCGGGTATCGTAGTGACCACAGACGATCACGCGGGTTTTGCTGTCGGGATGCCAACTGACGATCATGTTCGCCATCGGCACGGCCTTATCCCGGCTCGGCTGTTTGCCATCGAATTTCTGCACCGCGACCTTGGCTCCGTGCTTCTCGAAGTGCTTCTGCAAAAGTTCTTGTTGCTTGGTCATGCCCTCGCTGCCGCTGATGCGTGGGCCGAGATCGCAGATGGCCGAGAGGTACGCGAGGGCGCGATCGCCATCGAATGCCCCGGCCTTGTGCAGCTTCGGGTCGAGCGGGTCTTTCTTCTCGGGCTTGGCGTACAGTTGGTTGAAAATGATGAGTCCGCCCCCCAGGAGGGCACAGGCCCCGACGGTGGCGACTAGCCAGGTCCGATGACGCATCGGTTTCACTCCGTGAATGAGCCGCGATGGACATATGATAAGGCTTTCCGGCTCCGCTTGCGAGACGGATTTGCCACCAAGATCGCCCACAAGAGAGCCGTGTTTCATTCATGTCCCGCACGATTCGCATCGCCCTGATCGCGCTCGTGGTGTTCGCCGTCGCAGGACTGGTCGTACCGTTTATCATCAAGTCGCGCATCAAGAGCGACCGGGTGCGTTGCGAGGATCACCTGCGTGAACTGGGACTGATCGGTGTTCAGCACGCCTCTCCGCCGGGCCAAGGCCTGCCAACCAAGCCACGCGATGAATTGCCGCCCGGAACCTTCTTGAATCCGGCACGATCGCCCGATCGACGCATGAGTTGGTACACGTACATGTTGAACGTCTTTCACGAAGGTTCGGCCAGCTCGGATCCGGCTGCCAAACATCGCAAACCGGCCGGGCTCGCACAGGCACTGCAAGGCTTCGCCGCCACCGAGGCCTGGGACGCGGAAGCCAACAAGGCGCTCGCCAACTACCACCTGAAAGTCGTCATCTGCCCGGCTCAATTTCGCGGGTTCAAGACTGATGAACCGTTGCTGTCGAACTACATCGCGAACGGTGGCATCGGTCTGGATACGCCAGGAAAAACTCTCGAAGAAGCCGGGAAACGTGGCGGAGCCTATCGCTACGATGGCTCCACGCCACTCAAGGCCATCACGGATGGCCTGCAGCAGACGGCACAGTTCCTTGAGACGAACGAGAATCTCGCCCCGTGGTTGCAAGGCGGGCCGGGCACGTTGCGGGCTCTCGATCCGGCCACATCGCCTTTCCTCGGCGTCGGTCGTCCGTTCGGCGGCTGTCATCCCGGCGGCATGTGCGCGTCGATGGCTGATGGTTCCGCGAAATTCATCAAGGACACGATCGATCCCGCCATCCTGCAGGCCATGTTCACCCGTGCGGGTGGACCGGATGAAGTGAACTTCGAGTCCCCGTGAAACATCGCTCGCTGATTCTGGCGCTATTCGTTCTCGTGGCCATACTGGTCGTGGGAGTGCCGTTGTTCTTGCGCACACCGATCTGGGTCGATGTCACCTACCACGACCTGAGTGCCTGGAACATTCTGCACGGCGGCACGCACTATAAGGACGTGTTTGAAACGAACTTGCCCGGAATGGTCTGGTCGCACGCGTTCGTGCGTCCCGTCGTCGGCTGGAGCCACGAGGCCATTCGCATTGTCGATTTGTTCGTGGTGAGCAGTGTGGTTTTTCTGCTTTCGCGCTTGTTGAAGCGATCCGGCGTGTCGATCAGCGGACGCATCTGGTTCGTGACGGCCGTGGCTCTGTTCTACTTGGCCGAGACCGAGTTCATTCACTGCCAGCGAGATGGATGGATGTTGCTGCCTGCCGTCGGTGCGGCCACGATGCGGCTAACGCACCTCAGCTCCACGCGTTCCTTGAAGTGGACAGTCTGTGAAGGGCTGATGTGGGGCCTGGCGGTCTGGATCAAGCCTCATGTGTTGGTCCCGGCACTTCTGGTCTGGCTGATGAGTCTGCGCTTTCAGACTCGCCGCGTTGCGGTTCGCGATGTGGGCTGGCTGGTAGGTGGTGGGCTGCTTGCCGGGGGTTGCGGTTCCGTGTGGCTGATAACCACGAGCACCTGGCAGCCGATGTGGGACGTGTTGTTGAACTGGAACCAGGAATACTATTCGTGGTCATGGGAGGACATGCTCCTGAAGTGCCGACTGCTCCTTGCATACTTCGCCCCGTTCAGCCTGTTGCACTGTGCTTCGATTCCGCTCGCGTTCGTGGCCGTGTTTCGTCGAGATGCTTCGCGGGCGATTCTTGCCGCCCTCTATCTAGGCTGGCTGGCCCAGGCGACGCTGGTTCAGAAGCCGTTCGACTATGCCCATTATCCGCCGATGTTGCTGGGCCTTGCTGTGATCGCATCGTTCCGATTGCCGGTTGGGCCAGTGCTGCTCGGCTGGTGTCTCGTCGGAGGTCTAACGAATGAATTCGCGCGGGATCACCGCTGGTTCCGCGGCCTCCAGCGAGATTGTCGCATCACCACGAAGGCAATCCTCCCGAACTACCCGATGCTCGATTGCAATCGACTCGCTCATTGGGGACGTTGTTGGCATGACGATTCGTGGGAGTTGAAGGATCAACTCTCCTTCTACGCCATGATACATTGTGCCCCAAACTGGGCCGACCTGAATCGCGTCGGGGAGTTCCTAAAGACGAAGAGCCTCCAGGATCGCGAATTGATCTGCTGGCACGATTCGACGCACCCGCTGTACGTCGAACTCGGCATCAAGCCCGGGATTCGGTATCCGCATGTGCTCACGGCCATGAAGTTCCGCACCAAGCGCGAGCAGATCAAGAGGGAGACGTTCTCCAGCCCCGCTCGATACGTGGTCAGCGATCTCGTGCCGATCATGAGCGCGGCTCGCTTTGGGCCGTTTCCGCCGCCTGGACCTGCAACCGAGTTGCCTACCGAATTCCCCACCTGGCACGCGGATTTTTATCCCTGGAACCAACCGGTTGTGTATCGTTCCGGGCGCTATGTCGTTCACGAAGTGAAGGAGCCGATGGGGGAGATCGTGCTCCCGCCATCGAAAGCGATTTGGGAATAATCTAGCCCACTCGCTCCGCGAGCGGGAAGCGAGGGTTGGCCGTTGCAGGGATGTCTACGATCCTTGTGGCGTCAGCCTTCCTCTCGGGGAGCGAGAGGGCTACTTTGGAAACACAATCGCCTGAACCGACTTGAAACTCGCCCGCTCATCGCTTAGGATTTCTTTGTACTCCCTCCCCTGCCCACGTTTTGTTTGTCTCTGCTCGATTGAACTAGCCGCACTCTTTCGGAGAAGGACCATGATTCGGTTCCGCCTCTGCGTCGCCTGCATGGTAATCGCCGCCATTCCCGCGTTCGCCCAGCAACAACCAGGCTTGCCGTTGCCTCGTCTCGACGCAATCACTCCACCTGGGGCGAAGGCCGGCACCACGATTGCCGAACTGGCCCTGGTCGGTGCCGATCTCGAAGACACGGAGGCGTTGCTGTTCAATCATCCCGGATTGAAAGCGGAAATCATCGTTCCGCCGGCACCGCCCCCTGCGAAGGTGGATCCGAAGGCTCCGAAAAAAGAGCCGCCGCCAATGCCGAAAGGCCCACAGCCAGCAAGCAAATTCAAGATCACGGTCGCGGCCGATGTTCCGCCGGGCAACTATGACGTTCGCGTCGTGAACAAGTTTGGCGTGAGCAATCCGCGAGTGTTTGTGGTCGGCGACCTCATCGAGGTAATGGAAAAAGAGCCGAACAACGACGTACCCGAAGCGATGAAGCTCGATTTGAACACGACGGTGAACGGAACGATTGCCGCCCCGACGGACGTGGACCTGTATTCGATCTCCCCGAAAAAGGGACAACGAATCGTTCTGGCCGTAATTGCGGAGTCGATCGACAGCCGGGCCCAACCCTTGCTCGAAGTGTACGATGTCTCCGGTCGACGACTGGTCGGGACGAGTGGCCCAGATGCCGTGACCGATTTCGTGGTTCCGGCCGATGGCGAATACTACATCCGCGTTGCGGAGTTCACTTACAACGTCGGCGGGCCAAACAACTTCTATCGCCTTACGGCCAGCACGAAACCCTGGATCGACGCGGTTTATCCGCCGATGGTCGAGCCAGGCAAGTCGGCCCAGGTCACGGTGTATGGGCGTAACTTGCCGGGCGGCACGCCGGAGCCAGGTGCATTTCTCGACGGTCGGCCACTGGAAAAGCTGGTCGTGACAATCACCGCGCCTGCCGAGTCCACGAAGCTGACCTATCGTGGCCGAGTTGAACCGCGTTCGGGCGGCACCGATGGTTTCGAGTATCGCCTGAAAGGTCCGGGTGGCGTCTCAAACCCGATTCTGATTGGCTTTGCACAGGACAAGGCGGTTCTCGAAAAAGAGCCGAACGATAAGGCCGACCTCGCGATGGAGATCCCGGCTCCGTGCGAAATTGCTGGGCGAATCGACAAGCGTGGCGACCGCGATTTCTACGCCATCAACGCGAAGAAAGGCGAGTCGTACGTCATCGACCTGTGGGCCGATCGCATGGGTGTGCCGACCGACTTTCTGTTCAGCGTGCGTGCGCCAAAAGCGACGACCGACATGACGGAGAAGGACGACAACCCCGAAGTCATGAACAACACGCAGTTCTACGCCCGAACGACTGACCCAGATGCATTCTCCTTCACGGCCGCGGAAGATGGGCGCTACACGATTCAGGTAATCAGCCGCGAGTCGGGGTATCAATACGGGCCTCGTTCGACGTACCGATTGCGTGTCGGCCCCGCTCGACCAGACTTCCGCGTGGTAGCCATGCCAGCGAGCAACTATGCCCCGGATGTGACCGTTCTGCGTGCCGACGGCAACAACTACCTCGAACTTTATGCCTTCCGTAACGACGGCTTCACCGGCCCGATTTCGATCGTGGCCGAAGGGTTGCCAGCCGGCGTTACCGCCCTGCCGCAAGTGATTGGCAGCGGCCAGCGTTCCGGTTCGCTGGTGTTGAGCGCGGCCGCCGGTGCGAAAGCGTTCAGCGGTCCAATCACTCTCAAAGCCACGGCGACGATTGCTGGCAAGCCCGTGGCTCGCGATGTGCGTTACGCGACCATTTCGTGGAGCGTGCAGCCGATGCAGAACATTCCGACCATCACCCGGCTCGACCAGAATTTGATGCTGGCCGTTCGCGATCAGGCATACTTCAAGGTGACGGCCGAGCCCGAGAACGCGTTTCTCGTCAAGGCCGGCGAGAAGTTGCCGCAACCGCTCACGCTCAAGCAAGGCGAAAAGGTCACAGTGCCGTTCAAGGTGGCCCGAATCCATGCGGATGCGAAGGTCGCACTGACAATGCGGCAGATCAGCACGGCCCAGAATCCTCAGGCCATGCCGGTGACCGTGAGTAACGGAGCAGCCCTGCCAGCCCTGGCTCCCGACAAGGCCGACGGCACCTTTGTGATCGACGTGAAGAGCACGGCCCCGCCGGGCCTGTACTCGATCGTGTTGACGGCCACAGGCCAACTACAACTGGAACGCGCCGGAGCCAAGGGCAAACGGCCGACGACCGTCGAGCAGGCTGTGACGCCGATTACGATTCAAGTGGTTCCCTTGGCCCTCGCCAAGGTGTCGGGCACGCCCACGGGGAAGTTCGTTGGTGGAACCAATGGCGAATTGGTCGTGAAGGTGGAACGCCAATTCGACTTCGCCGGTGAATTCAAAGCCAAGCTGGTGCTGCCGCCGAACACGAAAGGCGTGACCGTGGACGACATCACAATCCCCGCCGGTCAAAGCGAAGCCAAGTTTGTGGTGAAACTTGCTCCGGACGTAGTTGCCGGGCAAATCCAGCCGACCGTGCAGGTGACCGGAATGTTCGATGGCAAGCTCGCCATCGTTCAGGAAAGCCCGAAGCTCACGCTGAACATCGAGAAAGCCCCTGCCCCGAAGAAGGAAGAGCCGAAGAAAAAATAGTAGTAGGCACACTCCGTGTGCCGTTCAGTGACGGCACACGGAGTGTGCCTACTACTTAGGAAACATGGATCGATACAAGCCACACCCGAGATCTCAGTCATGACACGATACGCTTTGGTCGCACTGCTGATTCCAACCTTCTGCTTCGCACAGGAGAAGAAGGACGCCAAAGTCGATCCGATCGCCGAGATCAAGATCGATCGCAAGGACCCTGTTCTTTACGAGAAGGACATCGAGCCGATCCTGGCGAACAAGTGCTTCGTTTGCCACTCCGGCAAGGAGCTCAACGGAAAGCTTGATCTTTCGACGTTCGACAAGCTGATGAAAGGCGGCAAGAAAGGCACGCCAATCGTCGCGGGAAAAGCGAGCGAGAGCTACCTGTACAAGCTCATTTCTCGGCAGATGAAACCCATCATGCCCCCCAAAGATGAGACGCCACTAACTCCTCCGGAGTTGGCACTCGTGAAACTCTGGATAGACCAGGGGGCGAAAGCACCCACCGGTATGAGCCTGACGCGACCGAAGGTGGTGCTATCCCTGCCGCCCGCGATCGTCAAACCGGTGCGAGCGGTGGCCATCAGTGCCGATGGCAAGGCGGTCGCTTCGGGTCGTGGCAACCAGATTCACTTGTACAAGCCCACGGGCGACCACGCGAAGACACTCGTCGATCCGAATCTGAAGACGGCCGACGGCAAAGAAGCAAAGGCCGCCCATATCTCGCTGGTCGAGTCGATGGTGTACTCGATCGACGGCAAGACGCTTGCCTCGGGTAGCTATCAGGAAGTGAAATTCTGGGATGCGGAGAGCGGTGCCCTCAAGAGCACTCTCACCGGTTTCAGCGATCGAGTGGTCGCATTGCACTACTCGGCCGATGGCAAATTACTTGCAACTGGTGGCGGGCCTGCGACCGAAGATGGCGAGATCAAAGTCTTCGACGTCGCGACGATGAAGCCCGTTGGCGAGTTCAAGTCCCCGCACAGCGACACGGTTCTGGGTGTCTGTTTCAGCGCGGATGGCACCAAGCTGGCAACCTGCGGGGCCGACAAGTTCGTGAAAGTGTGGGAGATTCCCTCGGGCAAGTTCCTCAAGTCCTTTGAAGGACACACGCATCACGTGCTGGATGTCGGCTGGAAACCCGATGGCAAGCTGCTCGCCTCGGGCGGGGCGGATAATGCGGTAAAAATCTGGGACTACGAGAAGGGTGAACAGGCTCGCACGGTAGCCAACGCGCATACGAAGCAAGTGACCCGCCTCGTGTTCATCGGCAAAACGCTCACGTTCCTGACCTCGAGTGGCGACGCCACGGTCAAGCTGTGGAACGTGGACAACGGTAACGCACAACGCACTTTCAGTGGGGCCACCGATTATCTGTTCGCAGTCTCCGCGAGTGCTGACGGCAAGCTGGTCGCGGCGGGTGGCGAAGAAGGCGTGCTGCGAATCTATAACGGCGATAGTGGCGCACTGGTGAAAGCGGCCTACCCGCCCGGCGAGGAGCCGAAGAAGGAAGAACCGAAGAAGAAGTAAGGGCCCCCGGCGAAATAACCTCCCGACTTCAGCCTTCGCAGCATCCGACTGGCGGCATGAACGCTAGTCTCAGAGAGCGCACTTGTCTTCAGTCCAACGGACTGGAAGATTCCAGCCCAGGGCAACGCTCTGGGAATACGTCCAACCCCAGCGGCAAACGCCCTGTAAGGGCAAAAGAAAACTCAGTCCCACAGGAATTTTTCGTCGAATTCGATTTGGTGCTTTCGCAGGAAAGCGCGAAGCTCGGCTTGAAAGCCCACCGTCTTGTGGTGGTCTTCCTGATTCTCGATGTATCGTTCAACCATTTCCACATTGGACTGGCTGACCGAGAACGCTCCGTAGCCGGCTTGCCAGTAAAACGCGGCGAAAGCTTCCCCTTTCGTCTTGATCCACTTGGACGATCCTTTCTTGACCTCTTCGACAACCTTTTTCAACGCATGGTTTTTCGAGAGAACGAAGAGGATGTCAATATGGTCGTCCACAGAGTTCATGACAATCGCCGGGCTCTCCAATTGTCGCAGGATTCCCCCGATGTAGCGGTGCAAATCCGGTCAAACATCGGCTCGCAAGAGAGGCTCGCGGTTTTTGGTGCTGAAAACGAGGTGCACAATGTTTCTGGAGAGTGACTGCGACATCGGCAGGCTCCGTTTCTTTCGCCCTTGCAGTGCTTATTCCGTGGTGGTGATCGTATACCCAGGGCGTTGCCCTGGGCTGTATTCTTCCAGCCCGTTGGGCTGAATGCAATCACCACGTGTACGATTCCCTTCCAAAGGAAGTGACCATCTCAGGGTAGGACGGATTGCTCCTCGAAGGCCAGCATCGGGAAATCGGGAAGTTGTTTTAGACCGGATTCTAAGGCCTATCCCGCAGGCCGCAGCGGGAGCGAGGATGCAAAGGAAGGTTCCTCCAGCATCTTCGCTCCCGCTTCGCGTTGCGGACTCAGTCAGAATTGTTCGACGTCAGCTTGATGCCATCGTCGCGTATGCAGAAACGTTCGAACGCGGTTGGATCAGGCCCGAAGCGAATAAAGCGAACCGAGCCATCGCCCAGAACGGCACAGATGCCTTTCGGGTGCGACGATCCAAACTGCATGAGCCCCAGGTTGGTGTCGCCAAATACAAATGGGTCGGTCCGGCGGATGTCCGGACTGGGTCCTCGATCGGTTTCAGGTCGGTCCTTGTCGCTCGTCGCTTGCCGATAGATTTCGCTGTCCCAACCCGGATTGGCCCAACTCTCGTTGTCGTCGTACGAGACGCCAAATCGGTCAGTCTTCAACCGTTTCTCGGCCACCATCACGGTATTGGAAATTCCATCCGTCACCTCTTGCAGGCTGATCGGGCCAAGCCCCATCCGCACAACCATCCCGTTGCTGTTGCTCGTCCCGGCCGAGCCGGCATAGTCGATGACGGAGTGATTCGCGAACAGCTGCGATGGTCGCCGAGTTGGGCAGGTGTAGAGGCGGAGCGACGTTCGTGTCACGTGCTGATCAGTTTGGTCTTCGAAGCAGGCCTCCTGATCGACATATGGCAGGATCTGGTACGGCCAACTCCATTCAGACCGCCGCTGGGAAGTGGGTCCTAGGGGAGTGTACGGCACATTCCAGGCGTAAAGGTTTGAAGGATTGGCAATTGCCGCTTCGCACATCTGGCGTAAATGTGGCGGCATCAGAGGATGAAAAGGTGCATCACACTTGTTCTTACCGCCATCAGGCAGGTAGCCCTTCGTATCGTGAAAGCGATGGAACCCCAGCCCGATCTCTTTCAGGTGGTTTGCGCAAACCATCCGATCGGAGGACTCACGAATTCGCTGGACTGCCGGAAGCAATAGGCCGAGCAGGATCGCCATCAAGGCGATCATGACGAGTAGCTCAACCAGGGTAAATCCCGGACGCCCTTGCCGATACGGCCAACGCATAGATCAACCGGCCAGATTGTGAGTAAAACCAAAAATGAAGATATATTAATGAGTAACATCTGGGAGGACCGGCTGTCAACACATTTCTCATAATTCCGGCGAGGAACTTGGAGCTTGTTTGCGGTGACGAATGTGCACACCGCGGAATGTCCACGTTCGTTCTCGCGATTGTTGCCAGATCACCCGACCGACTTGATAACATATTTCAAGAGAAACTTTGCCTGTGGGTTGGGGTTCAGTAACTATCCACCAGTAGTAGCGGAGTGAATCCAAATGAGCATGCGACATATTCTGGCCTCGATGCTTCTGGGCGGGATCACTCTCATACTTGTATCTCAGATGCCGTCCGAGGTCGCTGGCCAAGACGCCAAGGCCGATAAGAAAGCCTTGAAAGCGAAACTGGCCGCAAAGCTGAAAGCCGAAGCTGAGAAGAAAAGCACACCAACGGACCCGCTGGCAAAACCGGCCCCAACGAATATTACCCCTCCCGCAGCACCATCAAAACCAATGGCCGTTGATGCGCTCGCGAAGCTCATCGATCAAGGCATCGACGCTCGACTGAATGCCGCGAGCATCAAGCCTTCCCCAGAAGCCTCGGACGCCGAGTTTCTGCGACGTGTATATTTGGACATCACGGGTATCATCCCGACCCCGGAAAAGGCGATTGCCTTCCTGGACGACAAGTCGCCCAACAAGCGGGCCAAGCTCGTCGACGAACTTCTTCAGGACGCCAACTTCGGCAAACACCAGGCAGACGTCTGGACGAACCTGATGTACTTGGTCGATTCGGACAATCGCTTCGTAAACAAGTCGCCGCTCCGCGAGTGGCTGACCGAGAAATTCAACGCCAACATGCACTGGGATGGGATGGCCTTCGAGCTCGTGACGGCCACGGGCGACCTCGACAAGAACGGAGCCACTGGCTACCTCATGTCGAATCGCGGCGTGGACAAGATGACCGACAGTGTCGGCAAGCTCTTCCTCGGCGTGCAGATTCAATGTGCCCAGTGCCACAACCATCCGTTCACACACTGGAAGCAAACCGAATACTGGGGCCTCGCTCAGTTCTTCTACAAGGTGAACATCTCGAATCCGCGAGCGGCCAAAGACGGCGGCACGATCTCGGTCAGTGAAGAAGGACGCCCGGCCAAGAAGGGGAATGCAATTCCCGAGTCTGCCAAGAACGTGGCTCCCAAGTTGCTCGGGGCCGACACGCTCAAGCTCGATTCGACCAAGCCATACCGTCCGGTGCTGGCCAACTGGCTCACCACGCCATCGAATCCGTTCTTCGCCAAGGCCTTCGTGAATCGTCTCTGGTCGCAGTATTTCGGTCGCGGTTTCGTGAACCCGGTTGACGACCTCAGCAAGGAGAACGAATCGAGCCATCCAGAACTGTTGGCCTCGCTATCAAAGGAGTTCGGTGCCAGCGGCTTCGACATCAAGCACATGATTCGTGGCATCTGCAACAGCAAAACCTATCAACGCACCAGCAAGCCAGCCGGCGATAACCGCGACGACCGCACGCTCTTTAGTCATCAGTCGATCAAGGTGCTGACCGGCGAAGCGTTGTTCGACAGCTTGACCACGGTGCTTGGCAACCCGACACAAAAAGAACGGCCGATGCCCAAGGCAGCGGGTGCGAAGGGTGGACCGCAAGGACCACGCGATCAGTTCGCGGCGTTCTTCCTGGGCACCGATAACGCCAAGCCCACGGATTACGAGGCCGGCATTCCTCAGGCCTTGCGTTTGATGAACAGCCCGCTCATGGCGTCCGCACGATTGACGCAGGTCGCCGGCCGAGCGGCTGATCTGTCTCGCGGTGCCACACCGGAGAAAGCCGTCGAGAAGCTCTATGTGGCCACTCTGTCCCGACGGCCAACGGCCGACGAGACGACCAAGATGAAAAACTTCCTGGCCAAGCATCAAGACCCACGTGCCGCCTATGGCGACGTGCTCTGGGTGCTTTTGAATTCGTCGGAGTTTGCACTCAACCGTTGATAGTAGTCGAAGTGTGCAGCTACTTTGGCCGACCTTGAAACCTGAAACACAAAGCATGGAGTTCCGCATGTTTTCCCAGACTCTTCAAAACAAGTCTCGCCGAGACTTTATGAAACTCTCGGCAGCCGGCGTGTTTGCCACATCCTATTCCGGCTGGATGGATGTACTGGCCGCTCGAGCTGCAGGCTCGGCTGCCAACCCGAATGCCAAGGCCAAGCGCTGCATCCTGCTGTGGATGGACGGCGGACCTAGCCACAAAGACACGCTGGACCTGAAGCCAGGCAGCAAAGGTGCAGGCGAGTTCAAGCAAATCCAGACGGCCGCGTCGGGAATTCAGATCAGCGAACATCTGCCCAGCGTCGCCAAGCTGATGAATCACGGGGCGATCATTCGCGGCATGAGCACGGCCGAGGGGGCTCACCCGCGTGCCAAGTACAACCTGCACACCGGCTATCGCGAAGGTCAAGGTGGTCTGATCTATCCTTCGATCGGTTCAATCGTCTCGAAGGAAATCGGCCGAAGCGACTTCCCCATGCCGAACTACGTGGCCATCGGCAATCGCAGCTACGGCAGCGGATTCCTCGGGCCAAAACATCAGCCGCTGATCGTGACCGACCCCGCCCGTGGCGTGCAGGACCTTGCCTCGGCCGTCAGCGGCAAGCAATTCGACAACCGCGTCTCGCTGCTTCAGGAACTCGAATCCGCGTTCTACCACGACTACCAGGCCGATTCGATCAACGATCATAAGACGACCTATTCTCGGGCTGTCAGCATGATGCAATCGAAGGAAGCCAAGGCCTTCGACCTGAGTTCGGAGAAGACAGAAACCAGAAGTCCCTACGGCACCGGCCGTTTCGCTGACGGTTGCCTTATGGCGCGTCGCCTGGTGGAAGTCGGTATCCCGTTCGTCGAAGTGAATCTCGGCGGTTGGGACACGCACCAGGATAACTTCGCCCGCGTGAAGAGCCTATCCGGACAGGTCGATCAGTCGCTTTCCGCTCTCGTGACCGACCTCAAGACCCGCGGGATGCTCGACAGCACCCTGGTGATCTGGATGGGCGAGTTCGGCCGTACGCCAAACATCAACGCTCGTGGCGACAAGCCGGGCCGCGACCACTACCCGAAGGCCTGGAGCCTGCTGATGATGGGTGGCGGCGTGAAGGGTGGCGCGGTCTACGGCAAGACGGACAAGGAAGGGGCAACGGTCGAGGAAGGCAAGACGGACGCCAAGGACTTCCTGGCCACTGTGTGCGAACTGATGGGCATCGACCACACGAAGGAAAACGAGACGCCAACCAAACGGCCGATCCGCATCGTCGATAAGCCGGGCAAGGCCATTAAGGCTCTTCTTTCCTGAGGTTGGTTCTTCAAGTGTAGCTCCAGAGGCTCGCCATCAAGGCGAGCCTCTTTTATTTGGCGATAAACCATTGCCTCGCCATCCCCTTTCCAGATAGCCTCTGACTCACGCGTCGTCTGGCTTCCCCACGGTCGGGACCCACAGGATCACGGTTATCCCGAGTGCCGCGAGGCAGCCAATTGTCACCTTGAGCCAAACGGGAAGCGAACTGAAAGTGATGCTGCATGTCACCACGGTTGCGACCATGCACACCGCGAATATCTTGACGGGTTTGCGGATGCCGCGATGCACTTCCCAGTCGTGCAGGATACGGCCAAACACCGGCGAGCAACGCAGCCAGCGGTGCAATCGCGGCGACGAACGATAGAAGCAATAACTGGCACCAAGCAGAAATGGCGTGGTTGGCAATCCGGGAAGCAACACGCCCAGATAGCCGAGCCCGACGAGGATCAGGCCGAGCGTGACGAGCCCAATTCGCCGCCAGCCTATGTGTACGTCCGGGTTCGAGTCCATGCGTTCATGGTACGAAGGGCGTTAGCCGCGTTCGCCAGAACACGGGAATGGCCTGGAAGCGCCAATCGCCCGCACCCTGACGAGTGCGGCTACGAAAAGTCGGCCTACTTTGTTTCCGGCCAAGGTCGAAGTGCCGGAGTTGGAAGTTTCTCGAAGCTCTCCGACTTCGTCGAGATGCCCAATCGCTCCTGAGCTTTTTGCAGGGTGGCCGAGTGGTCGATGCTGAGTTTTTCCGGGGCCGAGGCCACGCTGCGGCCATCCGCACCGTTGAAACGCACAACCAGATTCACTTGCTTGACGTCGATGTTGTAGTTGCTCCACGGCAGCAGCAGCGTGTAGCCATCGCCGATCGCATCGCGCTTGCGGAACTTCATCGCGGTCTCGCGATCGATGTGCCATAACTCTTTCAGCTCGGGCTTGCCGCTTCCGCTCTTTGGCATGTTGTCCCACAGGGCAACGAGCAATTCGCCATCGGGAGCAACCGGCGTTCCCTCATCCGGACCGAAGAGCCACAAGCGAACGATCAAACTTGGCATCGGATCGCCGCCCCGCGTGGGATCGGGTGCGAACACGATCTTGTTGTTCCACGCAGCCGTCACCTTCGACGCTTCGCCCATCTGGGCCGGCGTGGCGGAGAGTCCTTCGCCCGTAAGTAAGCCAAGGAATTTCGGCGTCAGGCCTGGGGGAATCACATCGCCCGGCTCGGGCGAGGCCGCGGCTGCCTTGATTTTCTCGTTCTGATCGTGGGCCGGCTTGGAGGAAGTCACGCACCCGACCAGGCCCGCGATCGCGAGACATGTACAGAGCGGGAATAGTTTGCGAAGATCCATCTTCTGTACTCCATTTTCAGAGCCGCGACCGTAAGGGAGGGGGGAACTCGTCGTTGACCGCTCCCTTACGGTCGCGGCTCCGATGTTCCGGGGTGCTACAAATCCGGGATCATGATCCCACGCGCCGGCTCCGTAGCAGCCGCAGGCGAAATTGGTGCCGCTGGTTTCGGTGGCATCGGCTTCGGGGCGTCCGGCACTTTTGGTTTCGGTGTGACCTTGGACGGCGGCATGACCGGTTGCGGTCCCAGCACGGGGGCGGCTGGCGTTCCGACTTCGGGCTGTACGTCCGGAGGCAACGCACCCGGCGTGTTCCCGCTCGGTGGGTTCACACCAGGAGGAGGAGTACCGAACATGCGGTCCACGTCACGAAGTGCCCAGCTCATCTTGCGGGCTTCGTCGATCAGCAACCGTTCGCTATCGGCACTGTTGCGGATCACGTGCGGTGTCAAAATCACGAGTAGTTCGCGTTTCTCCTGCTCCTGCGTTCGGAAGCGGAAGGCCGAGCCAATGTAAGGCAGATCGCCCAGCCACGGCACCTTGTTCTCCTGACGAACGTTCGTCTTCGAGATCAACCCTCCGAGAACAACCGTCTCTCCGTCCATGACAGAGACCGTTGTCTGCACCGCCTGCTGGCGGAATGCAGTTGCGAACTGGCCGTTGCCGAGGCTGATGAGCGTTTCTTCCGGAGCGATGATGCTCGGTTCCACTCGCATCAGAATCCGGCCTTCCGGGCTGATTCGTGGCGTGATGGTGAGCGTCGTACCGATCTGCTGCTGGGTAATCTGCGGCTGGAACGTTCCGAGGGCTGTGAACTGCCCACCCGAAATATACGGGTATAGCCCACCGATGTTCACCGTGGCGATCTGATTGTCGAGAGCGGTGACGGTCGGACGGGACAGATTGTCCACGCGTCGCTGAGTCTTCAGTGCGCGAATCAGGACGTTGACCGTATCCGAACCCGCCGAGAACACGAATCCGCCGAGGCCATTCGAGTTGGCTCGACCGACGCCGTAGTTCGTGATCCCCTGCATGCCGACGATGCCCGTTCGCACCGCGTTGTTGTAAGGAGTCGCAGTACCGTTCAGGTTGTTGAACGGGAACGCGGACCCGGCATACTGGGTGATCGTGCTATTCACGGACGTGCCGGGCGGAATAAAGCCACCCGTCGCGTTCGAGAAGCTCGCACTGGTCGTTGGAATCAACGCTCGCTGGAACAATACGGGGGCCTGAAGACCGACCTCAACGCCGAATTCCTCGCTGTTGTTGAGGATCACTTCGGCAATGAGGACTTCGACCGAGACTTGCAACGGTTGTGCGTCGAGCCGTTCGATTACCGGCTTCAGAGCCGCGAAGGCTGCGGGCGTGGCGCTGATGAGCAGGTTGTTCGTCACCGGCTCGGCCGCGATCACGATGTTCCGCGACGATTCCAGATAGTTCGTCTGCGTAATCCCGGTCTGAATGACCTGGAGCGACTGCGTGAGGAAGGGCTGCAATGCGTTCGCCACATCGACGGCACCGGCATTTTTCAGCTTGATGACGTTGGTCGTGCGTTGCTGCACGTCCGCGTCTTCAAGCCGGGCGATGATGGCCCGAATCGCATCCAGATCGTTTTGGCTCGCGGCCACGATGATCGAGTTGGTTCGATCATCGACTGTGATGCCGAGGTTGATGAGGCCTGCGCCTTCGCCCACGGTTCCGGTCGCTGTCAAGAGCGGTCGGAAGCCTTGCGTGTTCGTGCCACCCGCTTGACCGAGACCGCCAGGCCCCTGGCCCCCTCCTCCGGCGGTTGTTGTGCCGCCGAAGAGCTGTTGCAGCATGTTGGCCGTCAACGTGGCGTCGGCCTTTTTCAGCGTGAAGATATTGACCTGGGCCTTGGTGGCACTGGCCACGTCCAGATTCCTGATGACTTCTTCGAGGAGCTTGAGCGTCTCCTCCGGTGCGGAGATCAGCAGGCTGTTCGAACGCACATCGGGCGTGATGTGGACGTCTTCGAGGTAGCCAGACTCGAACGTGCCGTTCTTGCCAGGCACGAGGAAGCGAAGCGAAACCGTCTTGGTTGTGTTGGTTGTTGGTGAGCCAAGCTGGGCACGAAGGCCGCCCGTGGCCTGGCCGAATGCACCTTGGGCCCCGCCAGGTTGTTGTCCCTGACCGCCTGCGCCTTGCTGACCGAAGCCCCCGGCACCGCCTAATCCGCCCTGGTCTGGCGGGACGACTCCGATTCCTTGCGGCATAATGTTCTGCATCAAGGCCGTCTGCAGCACGGTGGCCAGATCTTCCGCGACCGTGTTCTTCAGGCGATAAATGCGGAGTTCGTTCGTGGGACCATGGCTGGTATCAAGCCGCTGGATGATCAACTGAATTTCTTCCAGGTCCGCGGGGCCGGCCTGCACTAGTATCGAGTTACTGCGTGTGTCGTAGGTGATGCGGATGAGATTGCCGTTCGTCGTGTCCTCTGGATAACGGGCCGCGTAGAAGCGCGTCAGGTAGGTCGCGACCTGCTGGGCCGCCGCCTTCTTCAGCGGAATGACCGTCGGCAAGTTCGTGTTCTTGATATCCAGGTCTTTAATGAGCTTCTTGTAGTACTCGAAGCGCAGTTCGGACCCAAACATCAGGATCGAGTTGCGTCGTGCAACCGGGATCAGCAACACGGAGCCGCCCGTCGAGGTCTGAATTTGCTGCCCGACCTGACCGGCTTGCGGGCGGGTCGCGGCCGTCCCCTGCGTCGCTCGTGAACCGAGTTGATTGACGAGGCTCACGATCTCGACGGCATCGCCGAATTCGAGTTCGACGAATTCAAGTTTCGGACCACCCTCGGCACCCTCTTTTTCAATCTCTTTGCGAAGTTGCTCAATGATCTTGAGGGCCAACTCCAGGTCGGCCTGGTTATTGGCTGTGACGATGACGCGTCCGAATTCCGGGAGCGGAGTGATGGCAACAGGACCACGGGGGCCGGTCAGTTCTACAGAGCCGGGCTTCGGCTCGACTTTCGGCTCAACGACGGGGTCCTTCTTGGCTTGTGCCACGAAGGTGGCCGGCACCTTAGATGCCGGGACAATATCCTTCGCACCGACGAGGCGAACAGGGTTGATGATCATCGGCTCGCTCGATGCTTGCCGATTCTTCAAGGAGTCTTCGTAAGCGTCGAATAGGGAGGTCTGCTGCGGGACATCCATGTCCCGGTGGTCAAAAAAATCGGGCCCTCCAGAGAGCGCCCCGCCTATAGGCGGCGGAGCAGGTGCTCGACTTTTTCCTCCTCGGCCTCCTCCGGCCCCACCGCGTCCGCCGCCGGCACCGCCGAAGCCGCCGCCGGTTCGTCCACCAAATCGTCCACCAAATCGTCCACCGCCGGCCGCAGGACCGCCGAAGCCGCCGCCGGTTCCTCCACCAAACTGGCCACCACCTTGGCCGCCTAGACCGAAGGGGCTGCCGCCTTGTTGGCCGAACGGGCTCAAGCCACCGCCAGGTTGCGTCGTCGGGCTACGGCCTTGAATTGCGTCCATCACCTGCTGAACGAGCGTGGGATCGAGCCCCTTCGTGCCAACGAGCGTGACGACCTTGGTCGAGTCCTTGGCATTCTCTTCCATGATTTGCACCATGGCTTTGATGTCCGTGGCCATCAACTCCGTGGCCGTGCCCAGGATGCTGTTGGTGCGATCGTCGGCCGCGATCGTGAGAGTCACTTGCTTGGGCCGACCCAGCGCGTCGAGTGGTTGTTGACGGCCGCCACCGCCGCCACCGCCGAATCCGCCGAATCCGCCAAGCGAGAAGCCTCCAGACGCGCCTCCCTGGCTGGATGCGGAATTTGTGCTCTCGCGGAAGACCTGCTGGATGATCGCGACCACTTCCGTAGCCACGGCGTACTGCAACGGCTCAATAAAGAAGGGCTTCACGACCGCCTTGGAATCGCCGGGGCCGGTATCGATCACCGTCTCAAGCATGTTCTTGATGGTGAGCAAATCGAGCATGTTGGCTCGCACCAGCAGCGAATTGCTTGTCTGTTCGGCAACGATTCGGACGCGAGGCTTCGCGGCATCCGCAGCAGCAGCCGCAGCAGCCGGATCGGCACCGCCCCCACCGAAGCCGCCTCGGCCACCGCCACCACCGCCGCCGAACAACTGGGCAAGCGGGTTGTTGCCACCGCGACCCTGCTGGGGTGCTGGTGGATTGAACCATTCGTTCAAAACGCGGGCAGCCTCGACCGCGTTCGCGTTGCTGAGCTTGAAGACCTGATACGTTTCGCCCTTGGTCGAGACGATCATCCGAGCCAAGTCGGCCGCGAGGGCCACGACCTTCGGATCGTTCCCCGTGATGTACAGTTTGTCGCCGATGGCCGTGATGATCAGCCCGCCGCCACTGGACTTCTTCTCTTCGGCCGGATTCACGAGCTGCGTGTTCAGCGCCAGCATCATGGTCGAATCGAGATCGCGCACACCGAGGCCGATCGGCTTGATGTCGCCCGGCAGGATACCGATCTTCTTGTCGAGAACCTCCGGAGATTTCGGGATGAGCGGAATTTTGGGTAACTCCGACTTCAACTCGCGTGGCGGGACCAATGGCATCGGCTTCGGTACGCTCGGGCCACCGGGACGGATCACCTTCACGTCCTTGTTGCCCATGCTTTCCATCATCTGACGGATCGCCTCGGCCAGGTCGCCAGCACTGCCGTCCTTCAGGTTGATGATGCGAGAGGTACCACCCGCCGAACCTGGCGTAGATGTCGCGGTGCCTGTAATACTCCCGAGAACGGCTTCCACGTCCGAGACTTGATCGAGCCGGCCGCTGACGACGATCCCCGTTCCATTTGGATGTTTCTCAATGACCGGGCCGCCGCTCAACGACGACGGGAAAATGGCTTTGAGCAACGTCACGGCTTCGCCGACGTCCATGCTGGTGATTTCAAGCGAGCGACTTGTGAGCTTCTGAGCCTTGCCAAGATCGTTGATGTAGCCGATGATCTGCAAATGGTCGGCCGGGGCCGCGTAGACGTAAATCGAATTAGGCGAGAGGGCTTTGACGCGAATGCCCGACTTGCTGTACTTTTCGATCAGGGCCTGCGTGAACGCCTCGGCCATGCCTGCGGGAACGGGATAGTTCTGAAACGTCGCTGGGCCCACATCGATCTTCGTCGTTCCCATGTCGTATTTCACGAGGAACGCCTTGGCCTGGCTAACCTTATCCGCGGGACCATTTACGAAAACGGTATTCGTGTCATCATCGGCAATGACCTTGCTGGGCTTGAGCGTGCGCGAACTGGAACCACCGCGTCGAGGGTCGAACCCGCCGCTGCTGTCACGACCGAAGCCGCGGAAGTCAAAGCCGCGGTCACCTGAGCCGAAGCTGTTTGGATCACCGAACCGGCTGCGCCCCGAATCACCGCCACGACTACCCGTTCCTCCGCTTGTATATATCTGCGGTTCCGGGCCACCCTCGGCCCCGATCAACTCGCGGCAATGGGCGGCGGCTTCATGGGCTTTCACATACCTGCACTTGTGCGAATACGCCTCGGCCTCGCTCGCACCTTCCTTCTCGCCTGCGGTCAAATCGTCAACGATGCGACGCAGGTTGCCGGCGATGTCGATCATGATCAGGGCATTGCGGCCCCCTTCGAG
The DNA here is from genome assembly GCA_009691845.1 of Gemmataceae bacterium. Classification (GTDB taxonomy): domain Bacteria; phylum Planctomycetota; class Planctomycetia; order Gemmatales; family Gemmataceae; genus SIAJ01. Next base: position 16,124 of record SIAJ01000009.1, on the reverse strand, counting down.
CGCAACAACCTCGCCGACCTTGCTCATCATCTTGCGAACGTTATTGACCTGGTCGAAGGCGATCAATTGTTTCAGTTCGAGAACGATCTGCACCATGTCGGTCTTGGCGAGCGTCTTCAATTCTTCGAGCGACACACGGCGAACGTGGGCCGGGTCAATCGGCTGGTCGGCCGGCCAGAGGCGGAACGACTGCTCGAAGCGAATGAGCACGAAGTTCTTGGCCAACAATGATTCGTTGATGACGTCCGTTACGCCCGACAGCGTGTAGCGCTTCGTCAGGCCCGTGACCGGGTCTTTGGGCGGAAGGAAGTTGAAGGTGGCGTCCGGCGGCTTGACGACGGAATTGAACGCCAGGCCGCTTTCGTCGGCATACCACTTCATGACGTCGGCCCAAGGCTTATCGCTCATCGAGAACGCAATAGTCCGTTCCTTGGGCGCAGCGGGGGCTTCGACCTTCGGGGTTTTGGGTAATTCCAGCTTGGGCACTGGCGGGAGGTCGGACTTGGGAGCTTCCTTCTGCGCAACCTGGTAGCTGAGCGGCGGCTCGGCGGCCCAGAGCATTCCGCCCGCAACGGAGGACGCGAGAGCGACTCCCGCGAAGGAACGCAACCAACGTTTCGGCCAGAAGAGTTTGCGAGGTGTATTAGTCATATGCGGAAGCTCCACCGTTCTAGGTTGCACGCCATCCCCCGTGAGTGCGTGCGGACATGACATTCGCGGACCGATTCCCGGCCGTTGTCTTCGTTCAATTCGGCACGACCTGTTCTAATAGTTGACGGGAACCCACAAACTTTCAGAATCGACTCATCCTGACCAGGATTCCGTCCGAAAGTCGGGTTTCTATCTCCCGCGATCCTCCGCACTAACCGGGGCGGCTGGAATCACCAGGGGAGCGTAAATATCCCGCCATGCCTCTTTTTGCAGTAAATACTTCACCGGCCCACTTGCCTGCTTGGTTTCCCCGAACGCGGCCGGCATGAGCGTCTGCCCCAGGCCAACTTTGTAAATCTTGCCCTCGGGCACATTCACGAAGGCCCCAAGCCCCCCGGCAATGGCCTCAAGCGGCTGCAGCTTGGCCGTGGTGCCCGCTTTGACGGCATCGATCTTCTCCACGATGACGCCATCGAGCAACACTCGGCGGACGCGCCACATGCGGAGGTTCTGGCCTTCCTCCGATCCGAAGAACAAACGCGGGCCGGGGTTCACGATGTATTCGGGAAGGGTTTTCCATCGGCCGGCACTCAACTCGTATTCGCCACGAACGCGAAGCTCCCCCTTGATCCCTTGCGTGATGGAATAATTAGCATTGTCCAACTTATCGCGGAAGACCGCAATGATTTTCCCGTCGTCGTTACCAACTATTGAGGTGAGGGTTACAAACGGAGAATGGTCGTCCTCGGGCGGCAACTCAGGCACCACAACGGGTTCTCGCGCAACGGGAGCCTTGGGCGGTGGCCCAAAAAACACGTCCTTGCCTGGGATGGTCAGGTACTCGCGTGGCACGCTGGCAAGCACATCGGCTGGAGGAACGGAGGAGCCACCTCCCTCGGCCAAGGGAAGCAAGGTGGGGCGGGCCGGCGCATTGTCCAGCACCAGGGCCTCGATATCCAGGGTGATGTCCAGTTCCTTGCGGCCCTGTGCGCGTTGATCGCTCGGACGAATAATGTTGATCGTCTTGATCTGATGCAGAAGCGATTGCGAATAGAAGCTGCGCATGAAATCAACGAGGTGATACAGTTCTCCCTTGACCGTGACATCGTACTTGAGCCGGGTGTACGCGGGCTTCTTGGGAGCAATCGTCGGCGTGGATTTGTTCTCGGCTTCGCGAACCGTGATCTTGTAGGAACCGGGCGCAAAATCGGACTTGCGCATCAGGCCTTCAAGAAGATTGCCATATTGCGTGCGTGAAAGTCCCACGTCGCTCGGCAGGCTCTGCTGTCGGTTGGCTTCAAATTTCTTGCGTTGAGCCTGAATGTCCATCAGGTCCAACTGAAGCTGGGCCACCTCGGCCTCGCGCATCTTGATCTGCTTGTCTTTTTCGATGACCGGGCCGATGACGAACTGCCAGGCCAGGAAGCCGAGAAGTCCGACGCCGATGAGAGTGCCGAGCCCAATACTGAGTGTGCGTTCGCGCGTGGTCATCGATTTGGCCCTCCCGGAAGTTCTTCCGTCTTTTCTTCGGCCTTGGACTCAGGGCGTTTGCCGAACTCCGGGAAGCCGCCGCCCGTCCGTTCGCCGAAGCCTTTCATGGCCCGCGACGGCTTGGCGGGCACGCTGGCGGACAGGGTTCGAGTGTACTCGCTGGCCGGGCGTCGCTCGACGAGTGCGATCAGTTCATACGAATGCGTGAATCGACTTGACCCGGCCGTCGCACCGCCCTTGGTCTGCCGGGCGAGGTGGTGATATTTTTTGTCGGCCTGCAAGGCAGTTTGGAACTCGTCCATCAGCTTGCCCGACTCGGTTTGGATCTTGAGGAACATCTTGGCGACGAGCACCGGCAGGTTCTTATCGACCTTCACGTTCTTGGCGGCCTTCGGCATGGCGTACGGCTCGCCGCGGAACTGCTCGAGGCGTGCGCCGTTGATGTCCGGGAACCGGGCAGCCAGGTCGTATATTTCATCGAGCCAGTTCACTCGTTGCGTGTCCCATTCCTTGTAAATCTTGATGCGCTTCGCGTCTTCTTCCAGTTCCTTGACCTCCTTGTCGAGTGCGCTCTTCTCCTTGACAAGCTCGGTCAGCCGGGCCTGCTTCTTCTCAACCTGGATGTATCCGAACGCCAGGCCGCCAATAATGAACAGTGCCAGGATCGAGGCGATCGACAAGGCAATCCGTTTGTTGGCCGCCTCTGTCGAGACTGCTTGCCGGGGCGAGGCGAAGTCAATCGGCAACGGCTTTGCCTTGGACTTCAATTGCAGCACGCCGGCCAGGCCCGCAAATTGTCCGCGCGCATCGGCCGAAGTGTCGTGCTCCACGCCGGCCAGCGGGTCGAAGGCTTGAACGGGAATCGTCAACCCAGCCCGGATGCGGCCACTCCAAGTTCCGGAGGGGCCGGCGGCTTCCGCGATGAAGAGAGATTCAACCGGTTGCTGCGGGTTTTGGCCGTTGTAGACGGCCAAATTACGGCGAAGTTCACCGAGAAGCATCGCCTCCGCAGTCAATGACGTCGCCGAGATGGTTCGCGAGAAGATGACCTGCCCATCGCGGGCCACGACGAGTTCGCCCCACTTTTCGCCCCGGCTCAGCACGGCTATCGAAGAATGTTTAGCTTCCGGGGCGGTGACGGCCCCGGTCACGAACGCGCGATCGAGGGCGGCCAAAGTACCGAGCGGTCGTGCCGTCAGGCCTTCCAGCTTCAGTCCCGCAGCCTGGCAGAAAGACTTGTACGACGCGAGAAGATCTTTGCGAACGGTGGCGGTGACGGCCCGCATCTGGCCATCGGCATCCGGTCGGTCAAGCGTGAAATAGTCGAGCACGACCGAGTCAAATGCCTCGGTCATGTCCTTGCTGGCTTGAAAGCGGACAAGTGCCGGCTCTTCACCAGGAGCGACCTTTGGGATCTTGATGTCCTTCAGGATCACGCGATCGCGGCCGACCACGGCGACAACCGGACCTGGGGGAATCCCATGAGACTTCAGAGCGTCCTTGAGTTGCTTCCCCAGCGCGGCCGCGTTGGACGGAGTGAGCGTCTCGCCGAGCGGGATGGTGACCACCTGCTCGAGCTTGACGCTTCCGCCACGTGCCACGCCGGTGGCCACGTACGCGGAGCCTTGATCGATGTCGATGGCTAATATTCGAGACAAGCGTGAGTACCTCTCGTTCGACCCGCTGGGTCGAACGCTAAACTTTGGTTAACGATTCAAAGTCCTCGGATCAATCGAGCGACCCAAATCCGTCAGGTCGCGATAGTAGACGATTCGTGGTTTACCCTGATTCGTGTCGATGACGGCCTCGACGCGGGCCATCGGCCCGGCTTCGTCGAAGTAGCCGATGGATTGTACCCGATAAACCTGCGTGCGGGCCGTGAGGTAGCGCTCGAGAGCCTGCATCTTTGCGACAGTCAGCGTGTTATCCCCCAACAGCCAGGCAATCGTCGCGAACTTGGCATCTGGGGATTCGCCGTCGAGGTATTGTGGCCTCTTGGCTTGGATGGAATCGGCATCGGTTTCCGTTATACCCGGCAAAGTCAGCAGAACCGCTCGGGGTGCCGTGTTCACGTTCACCTTGGCGGGAAGCTCGGCTCCCTGTTGGGTTGTCGTCTTGTCGAGCATCTTGCCGAGCAAATCGACTTGCGTCGTCTTGTTCGCTAGCGGCGATTTGAACGAGATCGTGGTGGTGGGCGCTGGGCCGCCTTTGCCGCCAGTGGGAGCTTTTCCTGCCTGCTCAACATTGACGGTGGCACTGACCAGGGCAAAGAGCGACGAGATCCGCTGCTTCGGTTGCTGCTTTTTCGTGATCGCGTCCTGAACGAGCGTTGCAAGTTGGGCAATCGATCCTTCCACGGTGGGACTCGTGATCGTGACGATGGTCAATTTCCCCGTCCCCATGTTCAACGTCGCTGTAGCCGCGCTGCCACCCTTAGCGGCCGTTCCAGGGCCCAACAGCCGGTAGGCAAGTATGAACGTCGTCAGCTCCTCGCCGACGACCGCGACGAGGTCGTTCTTGAGTTGGTTCATGTCGTTGCCGTTCAAATTGATACGTGGCATGCCCTCCACATCGACATTGCGTTCCCGGCTATAGACGGTCAGGAACGCGGCCCAGCCGGGCGTGTAGCCCATGCCATCGTCTTCACCGGGATCGAGCTTGCCATTTCGGTTGCGGTCGGTGCCAAAGAGCAACGACGGAGTGACCCCCTTCACGAGCAACAATTCCTCCACCGTATCGAGAGGGGCGTTCTTGCAGAGGTAGCTTGGGCTGCGAGCGGTGTAATATTCGTTCTCCGCTCCGCCCGCACTCGGTTCGTCGTTCGGGTCAACCCAATCGACAATCGACCAGGCCACTTCGTCGGTCATGCTCGGCAACTTCATGAGCGCATCGTGCAGCACTTTGCCGGATGAATCGAGAGCGAACAACGCGTTGAGGTTGAGCCGAGCGGCTTCGTCCATCATGCCGTAACGCAATGGGATCGAGCCAGCCGCGGGATCCTGACCATAATCGAGCGCGACCAGCGAAAAGCGACCTTGCGCTCGGGCCGATTCGCCTTCGTTGACAATCACGTCTTGGAACTTGCCTGGGTTGTCGAACGGATTGTTGCTAAGGACACCCTCGAAAGCATCCGGATCGGTCACGTGGGCCATGGCATGGTAGAGACCCGAATCCGCGAGAGCTTTTACTTCGGTGGTTTTGCGAATCCGTTCCGCGGCCAGAACCTCGGCATCCATGAGCGCGCTGTATTGATAGGCCGCCAGCGAAAGCACGGTCACGACCATCAGCACGGCAACGATGACGAAGCCACCTCGACGCGAGGCGGCGGAGCGTTGGCCGGGAGCGGGATGTCTGAGGAGCATGAGTCGTCTCTCCTGTTCCCCCTCTCCGCTTCGGAGAGGGGGAGATAATTCAAGGCGTCGTCGTCGTCGCCGGGACTGCCGGCATCGGCGTTTCCGGCAGGGCTGGGCCGGGTCCGCCGCGGACCGCGATCGTGTGGCGGAATTCTTTTTCGATCGTCTCGCCCGCCTCTGGACCGGCCAGCTTCAACCAGACGCGAACGCGAATGGCCATCGGCGGGCCTTTGAGCGTTTTGCCATCTTCTAGCGTTTCACGCCCATCCCAGGTCTCGGTCCAGGCACTGCCATCCCAGTATTCGATGACGAGTTGGCTCACTTCCTCCGCAATCACGAAATTGCTGTCGCCCTCGTTGTTCTGAAAGCTCGGCTCGGTCGAGGACAGCAATTCTTGCGAAGTGACCCAGGGGATCTCTTGCCGGGCCAAGCCCGTGTCGGTCATCCAGTAAGTCACGCGGCGAATGTCGGACGGAACAGCCGCATCGACTGATTCTTCGCCTGTCTTTTGCATCGCGGCAACGCGGGCCACGAAGATCGTCAGCCGCGGCCTGTTTTCGCCATCCGATTCGCCGATCACGCCCGCCTGAAACATTGGGGCATCGGACATCGTGACGGCTTCCATCACGGCTTGGCCCGTCGTCGAGGTAGTTCCAGTGGTCGCTCCCGTCGTGCCCGTCGTGGAACTCTGATTGCCGACGGCCGGTGCGACCGGGCCGATGCTGTTCGCCAGGTCGTTCTCAAAGCGTTGGACGATGGCCCGCGTGAGGGTCGCTTCGTCAATTGCATCGCGACCGGCGGCCGCCAGTCGCAATTGCACATCGAGCGCGACGTACAACGCGGCCATCAAAATCAACGCGAGCGCGCTGGCCAGCAATACTTCGAGAAGAGTAAAGCCAGTTCGGCGATGGCGATGCAGGATCATGGCGCGCCTCCCGTCGATGTGCTTCCCGTGGTGGTCGTCGCTTCGGTTGTCGTGGCCGCACTCGGCAGTTGGCCGCGTTGAAGCGGATCGAACACAAACTGCGTCATGCTGACTTCGATCGGTTCGCCCGAAAGTTCACGGGTGACCGTAATCTTGACGCGATACAGATTCAACGCGGAAGATTCGCTGGTCACTTCTGCGGACCAGGTCCATTCCGGTTCTTCTTCGAACTCGCCGGAAGTTGCACCATTGAGTTGCTCGACGCCTGAGACGAACTCGTTCATCTTGGACTGGCACAGCCGGGTCGCCCGTGAGCGGAACTGCACTTCGAGTGCCTGGTCCGTGGACAGGCTCATCAACTCGCCGATGGCGACGATCGAGATGAGGAAGATGGCCGTCGCTCCCAGGACCTCGAGGAGGGACATGCCAGGCCGACGTGTTGCCGGTGATAAGCGCATGGGTTAGCGTTCCTCCACGGTTTTCCTGCGTACGCTGACCGCCCCGGTCATGGCTCGAATGCGAATGATGAGGGGACTCGTGTCGTCCTCCTCCTTGAGGGCGATTTCAACGTCCGCCGAGCAGGTTCCGTCCGGATTGAAAATCACGATCGTGGTCCATTCGCCTTCGGTCGGAAAGTCGCCGTCGATCTCGAAGAGGATGGGCTGGGTCAGTTCTTCTTCCTGAATGAATGCGGGGACCGAGACTTCTTCCCCCATTCCTTCGCTGCTGCTGCCGTCCCAAAATTCGGACGCATGGGGTGCCACGCGGAACTTGCCGGTCCCAGGCTGCACCGCCAAGCGATAGGGTCGAACGTCCTCAATGGCTCGCGTTCGGGCCTCGGTGCAGGCTCCACGAACCTGGTCGGCTGCGGCCTTCACACGCACATCGCCGTACATGGCGTCGAGCGTTGGATAGGCCACGGCCCCCAAAACGATAATGATCGCCACAACCAGCAACACTTCGAGCAGGGTGAGGCCGGCACGGCGATCGTTTCGAGAAAGTACCATGGGAACGCCAAGTTTCTAGCGCGAAGGGCCACTCTTGGCGTCGCTGCGGATCGTCTCACCCGTGTCGATGTTCTGACAGAAAACGTAAGGTTTACCCGAGTCGTTGTAGCCGATCTGGTACGGGCTGCCCCACGGGTCGATGAGTTTGCTCGGGTCGTTGCCGTCCACGTACTTGAGAATCTCGTTGATATCCGTGGGTTGTGGGAGATCCTGATTCTTCAGGATGTACATCTGCACGGATTTTTCCAAGTTGACGGCGTTCATTTTCGCGGAATCCCCCTTGCTGTCCTTCAACAGCTGCATCACGGAGACGGTGGCCACGGAGGCCAGGACCAAAATGATGGCCACCACGACCAGCACTTCAAGAAGCGTGAAAGCCGTGCGGCGACTGACGGAACCGGAACGTCGTTGCAGAATCATGAAACACCTCTAAGGCTAGGCCCGTAATATAATAGTTAGTATACCCCACCGCGCTGTTAAAACTACATGAGAAAAATGAGAATGGCTGCGGGGAACCCGGTTGTAGGGCTTGCGACTTTGTTTAGCGTTCGACCCGGCTGGTCGAGCGAACCTAAGCGAGATCCTACCTTCGAGCCGTTGGCTCGAACTCTAAACGAAGCCGGCTCTTCCACCGCCCTACTGACCCAACAGCGCCTCTTTCAACGCATCATCCAACATCGGATACCGATAGTCGAAGCCCAACTGCGACGCCCGTTTCGGCATCGCACGCTGGCCGAGCGTGGCTAACTCGCTCATCTCCCCCATCAATAGTTTCAGCCCCAGCTTGGGCGCTCGCAACCAGCATGGGCGATGTAGCGTCGAGGCAATCGCCTTGCTGAAGCCCCAGTTCGTTACGGGATACGGGCTCGTGCCGTTGATCGGACCGCGAGCTTCTTCGCGATCCAGGGCGAAGATAAAAAGCTTCGCAAGGTCGTCGATGTGAATCCAGCTCACCCACTGCCGGCCGCTCGCAATTTGTCCGCCCATGAAGAAACGAAATGGCCGGGCGATTTGCTTGAGCGGCCCGCCTTGCTTGGCCAACACGAGGCCAACGCGAATGATGGCGACTCGCACGCCTGCCGCTGCCGCAGGCTCGGTCGCCGTTTCCCATGCCACGCACACGTCGGCCAGGAATCCGCTACCCGGCAAATCGCTTTCGATGAACTCAGTCGGATTGTCCCCGAACATGCCGTAGTAACCGACGGCCGAGGCATTGACGAGCACGCGGGTCTTTTCAGGGGTCTGAGCCATCCGCTCGGCAATCAAGCGTGTGCTGACGGCCCGGCTATCGAGAACCTTTTTCTTGAACTCGCTCGACCAGCGATGCCCAGCGATCGACTCGCCGGCCAAGTGAATGACACCATCGCAGGTAGCTAAATCATCGAGCCAGGCCCCCGGGACAGTTGGATCGCCCGAGATGACCTGCGCCCCTGCTGGCAACTTCTCGGCAGCCTTCGCTGAACGCGATAAGACAAGCACCTCGTCCCCGCGTTCGCGGAGGCGAGCGGCAACTTGTTGACCAACCAGGCCGGTGCCCCCGGTGACGAAGAGACGCATTTAGTCCCCGAATAAAATACTCATACATCGGCAGCCTGCCCGCGCTCCGCTTGACGGCTAAACGAGTTTCCAAGGCTCCCGATAAGACTTCGTCACCATCGCCGCCGCTTCCTTGTCGCCGACGATTTCTTCTTTCACCGGATCCCATGTCAGCTTGCGGCCGGTCCGGAGCGCGATGTTGCCGAGGTGACAGACCGTGGCCGAGCGATGGCCGATCTCGGCTTCGCAGATCGGGGCCTTGCGGCTACGGATGCAATCGAGCCAGTTGCCGTGATGGCTCTTGCTCACATAGAGATGCGTGTCCGTGTCCTTCAATTCATCCTTGAGAATATCTTCCGGCGTTGCCACGATCTTGCCGCGATCGACGAAGAGCGTGCCTTTCTCGCCGATGAATGTGCAGCCGCCCTTCTCCCCGTTCGCACACACCACTTTCACGCCGTTCGCGTACGTATAGGTGATCGAACATTTCTCCGGCGTCTCGAACCACTTGTCCTTGTGATAGGTCGCAGTCCCTTCAATCGTCGTTGGGCCGGATGCATCCATGCCGAGCGCCCATTGGGTGATATCGAGATGATGCGCGCCGAAGTTCGTCACCTGCCCGCCGGAATAATCCCAGAAGAAGCGGAACAGATAATGAACGCGGTTCTGATTGAACGGCCGCATCGGCGCTGGGCCGATCCACATGTCGTAATTCAACCCGGCCGGCGGTTGCGAATCCTGAGCGGGCTTCTTGGCACGGTCAATCCAGTTCGGGCCAGGAATGCCGACACGCACTTCCGTGATCTTGCCGAGGCGGCCGGAACGCACATATTCACACGCACGACGAAATCGTTCGTCCGATCGTTGCTGACTGCCGGTCTGCAAAATGCGTTTGTTCTTGGCGGCCGCGTTGGCGATGGCCCGCCCCTCGGCAATCGTGAGTGTGAGAGGTTTCTCGCAATAGACATCCTTGCCGGCATTGCAGGCATCGACGCACATCAACGCGTGCCAGTGGTCTGGCGTAGTGATCACCACGGCGTCGACGTCCTTGCGATCGAGAATCCTGCGGTAGTCCGATTCGGCAGCGGGCGTTTTGGCACCGGACGCCTCGATCAATTTCACTGCATCGGCCAGGCGTTTTTGGTCCACTTCGCAAACGGCCACGATGTTCTTGGCATGGGTTTTCGTGTTTCCGGTGCCCTGATTGCCGATGCCGATCGAGGCAATGCGGATTTGCTCGGACGGCTTTGGCTTGTCCTGGCCACGCGATTGCGGGAACGGCGGCAGGAAGTACGTCACGCCGCCCACGGATACGGAGGCGGCAGCGGTTCGTAGGAAGGAACGTCGAGAGAATGTCATGGGTTTCTCGCTTGGGGAGTCGGCTACAGAGAATGTAACCGACTCCCCAAGCGAAGGCGAGGGGCGAGGAAAGGACTCACGTGCGACTGAATCGATTGAGAAGCTCCCGGCGGCAACATTCTCAACCCAACGACTCTCGCGAATATTGTCGCTTCTAGATTTTTCCAGTTGACAGAAGGAGCTTGTGGTGTGCCTTTGTATAGTATCGAGGATGCGGAAGGCGTTCGGCTGAGCCCGACCGTTCCCAAAGGCCAAGCGATGCCCGGGACTCTATTCGGCTCGATCTCCCTGAGGGGCAGTTAAGTAGGCACGCACAATTCTTGTTTCCGCAGCCCGGAGGCCAAATAAAAACCTCTTCATTTGTCTATTTGTTTCGACCGCCTTTGAGCTGCTTTGTCGATATGAGGGCTTGCTAATCGTCATCCGGGTGAATCTCCCCGAGTGGTCCGGGGCGATCCCACCCCATTTCCCCTTCATTGGAGAACGCTCATGAAAAATTTGCTTTCCTCCGCTCTCGTCATCGCTGGCTTGCTCCTCGCTTCCACGGCGAAGGCCCAGGAGCCGCCGAAGCCTGGCCCAGAGCACGCGATGCTCAAGAAACAGGAAGGTACCTGGGACACCGTCATGAAGACGGGCGGTATGGAGTCGAAAGGGACAGCCGTTTACAAGATGGACCTCGGCGGTCTCTGGCTGACAAGCACGTTCGATGGCGAACTCTTCGGTTCAAAATTCACCGGTAAAGGATTCGATTCGTACGACCCGGCCAAGAAGAAGTTCGTCGGCGTGTGGATAGACTCGATGTCCACGTCCCCAATGACGATGGAAGGCACGTACGACAAGGAGAAGAAAACGCTCACGATGTCGGGAGAACATCCAGGTACGGACGGGAAACCAACCAAGTTCAAGGCAGTTTCCGAAATGAAGGACGACGATAACACTTTCTTCAGCATGTTCCTGGGCGACGGCAAAGCGCCGGCCTTCACGATCCATTACAAACGCAAAAAATAGAGTGGAGCACTGTTGCATGCACGAACGAGACGAAGGGGGTGCGTTGAATCTTCGTTTTACCTGCAGGTCTTGTTGATCCATCGCAACGCAAGCCCGAACGATCAACACCTCGGCAAGTACAACGGGCTAGGCGGCAAACTTGATCCGCGAGGAGGCGAGCATCGAGTGCAAAGAGTTGGAACTGCGAGGACTGGGTCGGCTTTATCTTTCGAATCACGGCGACCGTGTTTTGTTGTGAAGACTTCGGGGGGGGGCCAGATGCCGTATCGCTCGGGAAAAACCGCTGTCGGCACACGGAGTGTGCCGACTACTATGCTTGCGGTTCAACCGCGTTAAATTCAACAGTGACTACCGCGTAATTCGTACCGTTACGCCAGGCCGTTTTCGTATATCCGGCAAGAATGCCGTGCCCAGCCCGGGCTTGGTCGGAGCAAGGATGTGTCCCTTCTCGATCACCGGCATCTCGGTTGCGATATCAGGATAGTTCACGCGAATGAAGGCGCGCACGCTTTCCTGATAGATCGCGTTCGTGGCATTGATCGCGAGATGAATGCCCGCGAACAACGTGAATGGTCCAGTGCAATCGTGCATTGCGACCGGCCTCTTGTAGGTTTCGGCCATCGTGCATATTTTCTTGCACTCCGTGATGCCGCCGGCCCAGGTCGGGTCGATCATCACGATGTCCACGGCCCGGGCTTCCAGGAGTGGCTTGTACTCGTAGCGCGTGGCCAGGTATTCGCTCGCCAGGATCGGTGTCGTCGTTTGACTGCGCAACTCGGCGAGGGCTTCGACTTCATCTGCTCGCATCAGGTCCTCGAGCCAGGCAGGCCTAAATTCTTCGACGGCCCGAGCGATCTTGGTCGCGGCCGGCAGCGACCACAAGCCATGCCCTTCGAGCATGATCTCCATGCGGTCGCCCACAACCTTGCGAATCTTGCGGAAGGGCTCGAGTGCACGATCGATGTCGGCTGTTGAAATGTCGTGTCCGCCGAGGGAACGGATCGTCGGATCGAACATGCCGCGAAAGTTGCGCCAGTTGTCCCAGCCGCCCGGAAAATGTGCGACATAATCGAACGGCCAAATTTTCATGGCCGTGATGTCCTCGCTCAACAAATCGAAAGCGAGTTCGTCGGCTCGTTCCATGAAGGCGGCCAAGTCCTCGTATTTCCCCGTGGGGTTTTCCGTGCCGTACCCGGTGCCGCCCTTAACCGCCTTGCCGTAGTTCGGCCCGCCGCAGGTGTTATAAGTCTTGATTCGATCGCGTGCCGCCCCGCCGAGCACTTGCCAGATCGGCATCCCCGCGGCCTGGCCCAAAATATCCCACAGGCACACGTCGATCGCGGAAAGCCCACGTAACTCGGCCCCTTTGCCGACGGTGTGTGCGATCACTTCGTAGAGTCGCCGCCAGTGCAATTCGATGGCGAGCGGATCGTGCCCGATGAGCATCGGGGCCGCGAACTGATGAATGAACCCGGCCACGGCCTCGGAGGCGTAGCACGTATCCGCGTAGCCGATCAGCCCGTCATCCGTGTGGACTGCGACGAAAAGGAACGCGGGATATTCGGGGAGGTGGATCGTTTCGAGAGCGGAGATTTTCATCATGATGAACTATGAACGATGAGTGCTGAATAAAGACATTCAGCACTCATCATTCATCATTCATCATTTCTTCGTCACTTTGATGTTCCGAAACGCCACCGGTCCGTGGTCGCCCTGGAACATGATCGGTCCCTCGGCCATTTCCTTTCCGGTCACTCCTCCCGGCGTGTTTTTTTCCATCTCGACGTTTTCGTGTAGCACGACGTCGTTGAGCGTGACCTTGATGAACTTAGCCTTCGACAACTTCTTGGCTCCCTCGAACTTCGGGGCCTGGAATTCGATGATGATCTTTTGCCATTCACCTGGCTTCTTGCTCGCGTTCACCTTCGGGGCGGCTGCGCTGTAAAGCGCACCCAGATCACCCTGCGTCAGCTTGTCGGCCGCTTTGCCATAACTATCGAGTACTTGCACTTCGTACTCGCCCATGACGTAGATGCCCGAGTTTGAGCCCTTGGGCACCATGAACTCGACCTCAATCGTGCAGTTGCCGTACTTCGCTTCGGAGATGATGTCCACACCGCCTGTCGCGGTGTTCACCAACTCGGAGCCGTCCTTCAGTACGATCTTGCCGGGGTCCTTTTCATCCAGACTGGCGGAACCGACCTTCCATTTACTTTTCTTCTCATCGCCCTTCAGCTTCCAGCCGTCCGTGTTCTTGCCGTTGAATGGCGAATCGGCGTTTGCTGGGACGACGAACATGATCGCGGCCACGAAGGCGACGAACGGAGAGACCTGCATTGCGAAGCTCCTGGTGAGGTTGGGAATTCAAAACAGTCACCACAAAGACACGAAGAACACAAAGTGCGTTTGCTTTGTGTTCTTCGTGTCTTTGTGGTGACTCAACTTGGCTTAGCCAATCTTCGACGAGATGTTCACGTAGGTATGGACGTGCGGCAGAACGCGGAAGTTCCACACGAAGCCTGGGCCTTCGAGACGCCAGAAGCTCCACGGCTGCTTCTCATTGGTCTTGGTGCCTTCGTGGGCCTCGTCGTAGAACGCGAGGTGAACTTTCGCCAAGCCGCCCATCGCCTTGATGACGGCAACGACTTCGGCCCCATCCTGTTGGCGGTACGGTGAGAGCAGAGACTTCATGGTCAGCTCGACGAGTTCTTGCTGATCCTTGCTCAGTTCGGCCATGGCGATGCCGGGTCGAGCGCCGTCTTTCTTGAGCTTGACGGAATTCGCACCTTCGCCTGGGTTGCCGGTCTTGACGGTCGCCTTCGCACGCTGCTTCTCGTCCAGCGCGTCGTAGGCCTTGGCAACTTGCTGCGTTTGATTCGCGAACACGTTGCTGGGGTGATAGCCGTTCGGGGTGTGGCCGTAATAGATCGGCCCGCCGAATGCCGCCCCTTCTTCGCTGTCGGCATCGCAACGCATCGTCAGATGGTGACCCGTGAACAGGAACGCGAACTTGCCCTTGGACGGATCGCCGAAGATGTCGGCACCCGTTTGATCGAAGCTCTTGCTGGCGTCCCAGGTGCCGGCCCGGCTGACCTGATTCCAGCCCTTGTCGTCCGAGGCCATGGCCTTCACGATCCGCTCGACCAATTCCTGTTGCGGCTTGGTTAGGACGGCCCCAATCTTCTTGTCGAGGGCCTTGTTCGGGTTCACGGTCTTCCGCGCCGGGTGATCCCACGGCTTGACGATGGCTTTCTTCTGCTCGGCATCTAGTCCGGCGAAAAGTTCCTTGACCAGTTCTTCGGCAACAGTGTTGACGACGCGTGGCATCGGCCCGCGTTCGCCAGCCAGCATGGTACGTGGAGAAAGTACGGCACCACCAGCAGCGAGGGCGGCACCGCCTACGGCCAGGGTGCGAACGAAATCGCGACGATCAAGACCCGGACATTCCGGGCATTCTGGATTCAACATGTCTTTCATCAATCGGCTCCTTGAAGGTGGAGTAGGAGAGAACCGGCAGGGTGGGTAGGGAATATCGTACCCAGATAGACGGGTGAAAGGGAACAAGAATTTGAAGAAGTTTGAAGAGCCCGATAAAAGCCGTACAAATCTGGCCCGGCACGAATGATGCGAACTGAGTACTCAGTACTCAGTTCGCCAGAGTTGCTGGGTGCCGCCGTGTTAGTCTCACTGCTATCCTGTTTCCTCAGATAGCCGCCGCAACCGCCGGCGACTGGACGCCACCGTCCAAGCCGTCACACCATGAGATTACCTTGTCCAACTGCCGGATCGCCGTGGTCATGTCCGTCGGCAACTCTCGACCGGCCGGTTCCACCTGGACTCGTGCGGCAATTTGATCCGCAAGTCGATGAACCTTCGTGACAACGTGGGTCGGACATTCGCTCGTCTCCCCGGTTCGCCGGAATACTGCCCGCACCGTTCTGCACCACGCGCCGAGCCTAGCTGGCCTGGTTGGCGACATCTCGGGGATGGGTTCGCTTGGGTCGTTCGCAATGTACGCAGCCTGGCGAGAGCGGTACGCCTCGAACGCCTTCTGCAAAGACTGAAGGTGAGTCGTCGAGTCGATGTTGTCGGCCCGCAGGTTTTCCCACTGAGCCTGGAGGTCGAGCACTTGGGCAAGTTCGGTGGCCCGAGCGGGGGCGAGCCTTTCGGCGGTATTTTCTTTCATCTGAGTCACGGTAGCCTGCCTTGGTGAGCGGGGAACGGAGGTAATTCGATGGCTAATAGCCAGGAAAGGGTTTTCAGGCAAGAGACGTTATTCGCGTCATCGGGGAACGTCGGAGCAGTCCTCCAGGATGACGCCTTCTCCGCCCTCTAGCTCAGCGATAAGCAACGGAAGAATGTGGCGACCTGCGCCGCGGCAAGGTAAGATGGCTGGAGATAGTTGGCGACTGGGGAGAGCCTCGAATGCTACGGATTCTCAGCGTACTGGCATGGTTTACGGTCGCGGCGACACTCAGTGTCGCCGCACCGGCATTGAAAGATCCGAAGACACTACTGTCCCGTTAAGAATTCGCTATCCAGCTGCAACATCTTGTCGCAGTTAATCTTATGAGCCATTTCCAGCTGAATCGATTTCAACTCGCCCGCTCGGAATTCCGTATTCTTTTCCACGAAAAACCGTGGAAAGGACTTGACGATGAACTCCGGGAAGTATCTCTTCGCGCAACTCATGGACTCCTTGCTGAAACGCGATTTCGACCGCTGCGTCCACAAGTACAAAGGAAATTATCGTACCAGGCACTTCTCCTGCCTCGATCAATTCCTGTGCATGGC
>SIAJ01000008.1 GCA_009691845.1 Gemmataceae bacterium | reverse complement strand
CGCTGGGGCCTTGCTCCGCTTCGCTCCGCAAGGCCCCAGCGGCCGAGTGTGCTGCTCTCGCCCCGACACCCGGCGAGGAGCAAACGACCAGGACCGAGTCTCACATAATTCGATGGGTCAGTGGTCCAAAGAATGGGGTCCACCACACAGATAGGGTTTCAATTTGGTAGGGTGGATGAAGGCTTTGCGGAGCCTACCGGCCGCGATGGTGGGCTCCGCAAAGCCTTCATCCACCCTACATCTCACGCTACCACTTCCTTTACCACGTTGCCTTTCACATCCGTCAACCGGAAATCCCGTCCCGCATGCCGGAACGTTAGCTTTTCGTGATCCATTCCCAGCAAGTGTAAAATCGTCGCGTGCCAGTCGTGAATGTGAACTTTGCCATCCACTGCCTCGTAGCCGTATTCGTCCGTCTTGCCGACTGTTTGCCCGCCTTTGACTCCGCCGCCGGCGAACCACGTTGTGAAGCCTTTATGATTGTGATCGCGGCCATCGGTTCCCTGAGCGTAGGGCGTTCGGCCGAATTCGCCGCCCCAGATCACCAGCGTGTCTTTCAGCAAGCCCTTGGCCTTCAAGTCGGCGAGTAGGCCGGCGATTGGTTTGTCCGTGTTCTTCGTCGTGTTGCCGAGCGAGTCTTTCAGATTGCGGTGATGGTCCCAGCCGCCGCTTGTGATCTCGATGAAACGGACGCCAGCTTCGACGAATCGCCGGGCGAGCAGACACTGCCGGCCGAAGCGATCGGTGGTCCCTTCGCCGATGCCGTAAAGCGATTGTGTTTGCTTCGACTCTGACGAAATATCCATGACCTTCGGCAAGTCCTTCTGCATCCGGAAAGCGAGTTCGAGCGACTCGATGGCCCCTTCGATGGCCGGATTTTCCGGATCGCGTTCGAGAGCCGACCGATTCAAGCCCTGGATGAAGTCGAGCTGCGAACGCTGCTGCGTTGAGGACTGCTTCGGGTTCTTGATGTTGCTCGCGGATATTCCCCCGCCGCCGCGTGGCCCCATTCCCATGCCGCCGAAACCGGGTCCGCCGCCACCGAGTGGTGTGGCTTGATACACGGCCGGCAGGAAGGCGCTGCCGTAGTTCGTCGGGCCACCATTGTTGAGAGGCGGACTGATCGTGACGAAGCCGGGCAGATTCTCGTTGTTGCTACCAAGGCCGTAAACGGTCCACGCGCCGAGGCTGGGCCGCTTGAACTGGAAGCTGCCGGTATGCAAATGCTGAAACGCCTGCGGATGGGCAGGTACGTCCGTGTGCATGCCGTTGATCAGGCAGAGTTCGTCCGCGTGCTTGGCAAGTTCGGGATAGAGTTCGCTGATCCACAACCCCGACTTGCCGCTCTGTTTGAAGTCCCAGGGCGAGGCGAGCAGCTTGCCGAAGCCCGCACGGGCCTTGTTAAAAGCCTTGCCGTCGTCGGCCTTCAGCTTTGGCTTATAGTCGAACGTATCGACGTGCGAAGGCGCCCCCTCCATGCACAGGAAGATGACGTTCTTGGCCCTGGCGGGGAAGTGCGACTTCTTGGGAGCGAGAGGGGCGGGTTCCTTTTCGGAGGCCCGCGATGCGAGGTCCGCGAAGGCGAGATAGCCGAAGCCGCAGGCGGCGGACTTCAACGCCAAACGTCGAGAGAAGAACGGAACCATGGAAAGACTCCAAGGAGGTATCTGCGAGCCGAGCGGCGTAAGCCGCCGGGTTCTGGATGTCATCACCCGGCGGCTTACGCCGCTCGGCTCGCTTTTGATTATCGGAGGTTCGCAAACTCCGCCGATGCAAACAACGCCTGCGTCAACGCCGACCATGCCGATCGCTTGCTACTTTTAACTGAGTAACTCTGCAAAAACTCCAGCGACGCCTTCGATTCCTTTTCTGTCGGCGGCCGGGAGAAGAAGGTTTCAAACGCTCGCTTGACATGTTCTGCGTCGTCGCCTGTTGATGCCAGCAAGCGATCGGCAGCCGCTTCCGCTTGCCGGATCACAAACGGGTTATTCATCAGATACAGCGATTGGGCCGGCACGTTGGTCGTCGCTCGTTCGCCGGCCACGCCGTTGGGATCGGGGAAGTCGAACAACGTGAGCGATTCGGGAAGTTGCTCGCGGATGATCGGCAGATAGACAGTGCGATGCGCGTTTCTCTGGTCGTTGATCGCGGCCGTGATCGAATCGCCGCCGAGACGTGGGCGGGTTGTTGGCCCCTCGCCGGTTCGAGCGACCACTGAGCCGACTGGCGGGGCGATGTTGAGCTGTCCGCCAATCGTCAGCATCGCGTCACGCAGGCATTCCGCATCCAGCCGCCGAGGCGACATTCGCCACACGAGAGCATTGTCCGGGTCGGCCTCGAACGACTTGCGGTCGAAGGTTGAATCGAGTTGGTAGGCGTGGCTCAGTACCAGATTGCGGATCAATTTCTTCACGCTCCAGCCATCGTTCATGAACGTGCTGGCCAGGTGATCGAGCAACTCCGGATTGCTCGGCTTCTGGCCGGCCACCCCGAAATTGTCGGGGGTCGGCACGATGCCTCGGCCAAACAGGTGCAACCAGACGCGGTTCACAAAAACACGGCTCGTCAGCGGGTTGTTCTTGCTGGCAATCCACTCAGCCAACTCCAATCGTCCGCTGGTGTGCGATGGAATCTTGAGCGGCGTCTTGGTCATTACTTGCAGAGTCCCGCGAGGGACGAGTTCCGCACTCGGCTTGTCCGGTTCGCCACGGCCAAAAACCGGGCTATCGGCCACACTCCGTGATCCGCCCGGTGGAGCGAAGCCAGGCCCCTTGGGACCCTTCGATCCGAATCCGCCGCCACCGGTCTTGTCACGCGTTGCCATCGCCAACAGCTTGGGCGTGCCATCCGCGTGATACGTATCGAGCTTGCTTCGATTCAGTGACAACTGGGCGGCGTTGAAAATGTTGTTGATCGGATCTTTGGCCTCCTTCATCTTCTCCTGGATGTCCGCGATCGACTTCTCGATGTCGGCTCGGGCCTTGGCCGAGAGGTTCTCCGTTATTGCCGACGGCACCGACCCGGCAGGCAGTTCGACCAGCGGGCTCGGCCTTTGACTCTGGACGAAGCGCACCGTGCCGTAACAGGTCTCCGTGCTGCGGAAGATGCCGGCCAGGGCGTAGTAGTCTTGCTGCGGAATCGGATCGAACTTGTGATCGTGGCAGCGGGCACACGCGGCCGTGATGCCGAGGAACGCCTGCGTCGTCACGTCGATCTGTTCGTCGGCGACGTCCAGTTCGTACTGCAAGCCATTTCGTTCGTTGAGTGCCTTCGGCCCGATGGCCAGGAAGCCCGTGGCGATGATTCGCTCGGCCTTCTGCTTCTCGTCGCCACCTCTCAGCAGGTCGCCGGCGAGTTGTTCCTTGACGAACTGGTCATACGGTTTGTCGGAGTTGAATGCGGCAATGACGTAGTCGCGGTAGCGCCAGGCATGAGGGTAATTGAAGTTCGCGGTCTTGCCGGAACTCTCGGCATACCGTGCGACATCCAGCCAGTGCCGGCCCCAGGTTTCGCCGAACCGAGGGGAATCAAGCAGCTTGTTAACGATCGCGGCGAGATTGGCCGGCGACGAGTCCTTGGCAAAGGATTCGACATCTTCGGGCGTGGGCGGCAGTCCGATGAGGTCGAAGTACACACGGCGAAGCAGCGAACGCGGGTCGGCGTTGCTCACCGGCTTCAAGCCCTTCGCGTCCAGGCCGGCGAGCACGAAGCGATCGATGTCGCTCTTCGGCCAGTTCTTGTCGCTCACCGCGGGAATTGCCCCGGCTTTCACCGGCTGAAACGCCCAGAATTGCCGGCCTTTCTCGATGTCGATCTCTTTGTGAGCCACGGCCACCTTACCATCACGCGGGTCGGCTGCGCCGTTGGTGATCCACTTCTCGAAGTCGGCGACGACTTCTTCCGAGAGCTTGGTTTTGGGCGGCATCTTCAGCTTGGCGTCCGTGTGGGCCATGGCCTTCAGAAGCAGGCTTCGTCTTGGATCGCCCGGGATCAGGGCGGGTCCGTTGTCGCCCCCCTTGCGAATGCCATCGCGGGTGTCGAGCAGTAGCGAGCCCTTGTCTTTCTTCGCTTCCTCCGAGTGGCATGAATAGCACTGGCTGACTAACACGGGACGAATCTTCTTCTCGAAGAACGCGAGTTGTTCGGGCGTCGCCTTCTCGTTGATGGTCGGCTTCGGATCTTCCTTCTTCGAAAGGTCCTTCTTCGGCAGGCCCTTGCCAAAGTCCTTCTTGGGAGAAAGTTCGCGAATCTTCCTGAACTCGTCGACCGAGAGTTTGCCGTCCTTGTCTGCATCCAGGCGGTCAAAGATGAAATCGAGAAGTTTGGGATTGTCCTTCTCCTTGTTCAACGGATTATTGGCGCGAAGCTTTTGGAACTCCTCTTTGGTCAGCTTGCCATCTTTGTCCGTGTCGCCAAGTTTAAATACGGCTTCCACGTCGAGGAGGGGGCCTTTTTTGGGCTCCTGACCGGCCATGTCCGTGGAGGTCGTGATCATCGCCAACAGGCCAACGATCAGTGCAGACACGGCAATTCCGCGGCAGATCAATCGGTTCATTGGAAAAGTCTCCTTCGGCATGTTTTTCTCCACCCTCTACGTTTCGGAGAGGGGAGATAAGACTTCGGCATGTTTTACTCCGCCCTCTCCGTTTTGAAGAGGGGGAGAAGGCTCGCTTGAATCCTTCTCAACCACGGTTCAACATCCAGACGTTCCGCTCGCTTACGCAACTGTTCCGCCAGTCGGCGTTCCACGTCGGTTGGGTCATCGAGATCGGCGGGAACGCGATTCATTCATTTCGCAAGGTCGGGGCCAACTCGGCTGCCAGGGCTTGCCGGGCACGAATGAATGTATCATTGCATGCCGAAGATGAGAAAATGGAGAGGACATGCGACCGATGACAGAAGACGTTGAGCAGATAGGACTTGCAACTCCGCGGCTGGCTTCTGTCCTCCGACTTCTGGTTCCCGGCATCACGGAACCGGATCGGTGAAATCGTTGAGGGTCAAGTTGCCCGGGTTCGTGATCTGCTCGCTTCCATCGTCGAACGAATTCTGGCCTGTGCCACCGCTGAGGAAGTGCTGGTCATTGTGGTTCGGCGAATTAGCGAGTTCGACCATCGCGGGCCGGGAGCGTTTCGTGCCTGGTTACGTCGTATCCTGGCCAAGCACATTTTGAAGCACTTCCGCGACCGGGCAGCATCTTGATCGACGGACTTCGTTTGTGATACAGGTCAAAGAGATTCGACAAAATTGGCAAAGTGGACTTACCTTTTTGACCCCTTCGCGCTATAT
This sequence comes from Gemmataceae bacterium, assembly GCA_009691845.1. Lineage (GTDB taxonomy): Bacteria > Planctomycetota > Planctomycetia > Gemmatales > Gemmataceae > SIAJ01. The sequence continues at coordinate 100,773 of SIAJ01000008.1, read as the reverse complement.
CTCATCTTGTCTCAAGTGCCCATTCGGGCCGCTGAACGAAATCCCCGACGTTCAGGCGAATCTTCCCATAAAATCTCACTTCTCAAGCCCTTCACCAGGATGCCGCCATGCGTTACCTCCTATTTGCAAGCACCGTGCTTTGTTTTGGCCTCGGAGCCGCGCTCGCCGAGGAACCCAAGGGGCCCCGCGCCCAAAAGCTGGCCAAACTTGTGAAGAAATTCGAGGCCGACGAGGCCGAACTGAAGAAGAAGCTCGCCAACGCCAAGGAAGCCGACGAGCAGCAGCAACTCACTTTTCTGATGAAGGAACTTTACGCTTTCGCCGCCGGCGATGCGATCGAACTGGCCGAGGAAGCCAAGAAAGATGAGACAGCGGTGGATGCTTGCGTGCTCGCTCTCAAGCTGCTCGGCAAGGTGAAATTGACTGGCGAGAACATGGACAAAGCGATGGCGATCATCCTGGAAAACCACGTCGAAAGCCCGAAGATTCAGCCAGTTCTCGAATTCATGAGCGAAGCCGGACGGCCTGGACAGGAATTTCTGAACACCGTGAGCGAAAAGTCCAAAAGCAAGGAAGTCCAGGCGCTGGCCATGTTCTACACCGCACTTGCGAAGGATGCGCAGGCGAGCAGCCTCGAAGGCAACACACCCAATGAGAACGCGAATCGATTGCGCGATGAGGCGGTCGATATGATCGAGAAGGCCGTCAAGCTTGCACCGGACGTGAAGGTCGGAACGGGCACACTCAAATCAGCCGCGGCCGCAGAAATGGCCTCGATGAAAATCGGCGTCGGCAAGCCAGTCCCAGAAGTAGAAGGCATCGACCTCGATGGCAAGAAGGTGAAGCTCAGCAGTTTCAAAGGAAAAGTGGTGTTGTTCGATTTCTGGGCGACCTGGTGTGGGCCATGCGTGGCGATGATTCCGCACGAACGCGAGCTCGTGAAGAAGCTCTCGGGCAAGCCGTTCACGCTACTGAGTGTCAATGTGGATGAGAACCGGGCGACGTTCACCGAATTTTTGGAAAAGGAAAAGATGCCGTGGAGCCACTGGGTGGATGGCAGTCGCGGCCCGGTGTCCAAGATGTTCAAGATTCGGGCTTTTCCGACGATGTTCCTGATCGACGCGAAAGGCATTGTCCGCAAGAAGTGGGTCGGCTCTCCAGGCAACGAAGTGATGGACAAGGCCATCGAAGAACTTGTAGCCGAGGCTGAGAAGGGCAAGTGAGTGACTTGTAGCCCTCTCGCTCCGCGAACGGGCGTGCGACTTGCCAGCGGCCGCGACGCTCATTCTCTTGAGCAATCTGCTTCTCGCCTTTCGCGGAGCGAAAGGCGACAATCAAAGTCCTCTTTCCTGCACGACGCCGAGCGTGCAGGCTACTTTGGATTCAACCATGTCCCTGGCCGTTCGCTGCCACAGTTTGAAGAAGACTTACCCCGGCCGTCCGCCGGTGGAGGCCGTTCGCGGTCTCGATCTTGAAATTGCGGCCGGCGAATGCTTTGGTCTGCTCGGCCCGAACGGCGCAGGCAAAACCACGACGATGGAGATTCTGGAAGGCCTGCTGACGGCGACCGACGGCGACGTGGAAATCCTCGGCTCCAATTGGAAAACGGGCTCTGCCGACATTCGGCGGCGAATTGGCATCTCCCTGCAAGAAACCAAGCTTTCGGATAAACTTCGGGTTCGCGAAGTCGTGACGATGTTCCGCTCCTTCTATGCCACGGGCCTCGACCCGGACGAAGCGATCGCACGAGTCTCGCTGGAAGAGAAAGCCAATACGCAGGTAGTGAAACTGTCCGGCGGACAACGACAACGGCTCGCGATTGCCTGTGCGATCGTCGGCGATCCGGAGTTGCTGTTTCTCGATGAGCCGACCACCGGACTCGATCCACAGTCGCGCCGACAACTGTGGGCGATTATCAACGCCTTTCGGGCATCGGGCCGCACCGTGTTGTTGACGACACACTACATGGATGAGGCCGAGCGGTTATGCGACCGAGTGGCCGTTATCGATCGCGGCCAGACAATCGCACTCGGCACGCCGAAGGAATTGATCGCCCGGCTGGGTGGCCAGCATGTCATCGACTTCACGCTAACTGAAGGGCCGCAAGTTGCCGCGGATGAATTCACGACGCTCCCCTCGGTAAGTACTGCCCGTTTGAACGAAGGACAATTTGGCTTGTCGGTTTCGGAACCGCACATCGCCTTGCCGGCCCTTCTTCGCCACTTGCAGCAAGTCGGGCGCGAGTTGGCCACTCTCGTGACTCGACATGCCACGTTGGAAGATGTTTTTGTGAATCTAACCGGCCGGCATTTGCGGGATGATGCATAACACGTGACTGTAGCCGCACTCGCCAGAGTGCGGGTTTTCCCTCGTTCTGACGAACGCGGCTACCCGTGATGAATCGCTAGCTCACGCCCGCCAACCTCGCCTTCGAGTCGTCCGCGACCTCCGCGTGCAGTGAACGGCCGTGAGAATCCATCGTCACTACGGCGGGAAAATCCTTCACGTGCATCTCCCACACCGCCTCCGGGCTGCCGAACTGTTTCAAGTAGACGTTCGGCACGTTCTCCACGCATCGCGCATAAATCTGGGCGGCTCCGCCGATTGCATGCAGGTAGACGCAGCCGTGTTCCTTGCACGCGGCCAAGGTTTTCGCACCCATGCCACCTTTGCCGATCACCGCTTTCACCCCAAATCGCTTGATGACCTCGTCCTGATATGGTTCTTCCCGAATGGAAGTTGTCGGCCCGGCGGCAACGATCTTGTACCGCATTTGAGCACCGTTCAGTTTCAGCGGTGCTGTGTCCTGCGTTGCGCCCGCAGCGGTGTCTTGATTCGGCAAACCCAGGTCCGTGGCCGGAATTCGCTCTTCCAGCACGACAGGCCCGCAATGATAGATGACCGAGTTGTGCAGCACGTCCAAGTCGCCGCCTTTGTACAGGTACTGATGAACCGCATCGCGGCCGGTGAACACGACTCCGCTCAACAGCACAATGTCGCCGGCTTTCAGGCCTCTCACATCGGCTTCGGTTAGAGGAGTCTTCAGCTTCACGATACGAGCCGTGCTGCCACTCTTGGAACCGAGCGCAACGAGTCCCTTGTTCGCCGGTTCCTCGAATGGCTTGTCAAATTCGCCCGGCGACTGGTAGAGCCAATCGCGGACGTCACCGGACTTGGCGTCGAGCACGACGCCACGCCGACGATAGGCCCAGCACATATACGCGACCGTGAGGAAAAACGAGGCCGGCAGCCGATTGAGGGCACCGACCTTGCAAGCCCCGACCGTGAGCTTACCGCCAAAGCCCATCGGGCCGATATTGAGTTGGTTGGCGGCGTCCATCACGTGGGCTTCCAACTCGGCCAATTTCGGATCGGGATTCGTGTCATCGCAGGTTCGCAATAACTGATGCTTGGCGAAGTCGTAGCCGCTGGCCCGATCGCCGCCGATGCAGACCCCGAGGAAACCCGGCCCGCAGCCTTTACCTTGGGCCTGCCAGACGGCATCGATCACGCAGGCGAACACGCCATCGAGATCGCGGTCGGCCCGCTTACCGTTGATGGTGGCCGGCAACGAGTACTGAGCGCTCATATTCTCGCAGCCGCCACCCTTCAGAATGAGCCGGACATCAACAGTCGCTCCGCCATGTTGATGCCAGTGGAACACAGGGCTGCCTGGCCCAAGATTGTTGCCAGAGTTGTGGCCTGTGACGCTATCGACCGAGTTCTGCCGCAGAAAGCCGAGTTTGGTGGCCTCGACGACGGCCGCGTTGCAGACTTCCTCAAACTCGATCTGATCGAATCCAGGCGGAGTCTTCACGTAGAAGGAGATCGTCCCTGTGTCCTGGCAGATGGGGGCGGAACGCCCACGGGCGAGCGCAATGTTCTCCGCAACCAGCTTCAGAGCCAGATCGGCCGAGGTGCCCGGCGTCTCAAGTGCCGCGTGTAGGTCCAGCACCGACGTAACGTCCGGCGGAAGCACCGTGGAGGTGCGGCGAATCAGTTCGAGAACGTTGTCGAAGGAGGTAGATGGCTTCATGGTTGGCAGTGATTGTGAATAGCCGATAAAGTGGCATTGTAGAGGCGGAAGGCACGGCCGGTGTGGTAGATTAGGATGGAGCAGATACTGAAATTCACGGATCCGCTTCAGGAGGCCCGATTGCGCGCGGAGGAGTTTCAACAATTGTCCCCCGATGCACGCTGGCGAACAATGGGCTCAATGATGGTTCTGGGCTGGCGAATGGTTCGCCGAATCGTGCGATAGTCCAGCAACGCATAGCGGAGCAAGAGCTTCAGGCACAGAGATTTCAATCGATGTTGATGGTCCGTCGTGACTAACGAATCGCTGATGAACCCGGACGACCTGATCGAAGTCATGGTCGCTTCGGCCGAGGTGTTCTCGAAGCATCGAGTGAAGTATTCCGTCGTGGGCGGCATGGCCGCCAGCTATTGGTCCGAACCGCGTTTCACAAAAAATCTCGACTTTCTACTCGCGATTCCTCAGCTTCAGTTGCCCGCTGTTCTCGAATCCCTTTTGGAACGAGGGTTCCAATTCGACACGATGTCAGTGATCCGCGAGTGGACGCAGGAGCACATGACCGTCCTGTCGTACCGGGGCTTCCCCGTCGACTGGCTGAGGACTGCCGAGGACTCGTGTCTTACTTCGCCATTTTTTCGGTGGGATCGATTGGATTGAAAGTATGTCCCGCATGACAACCGAGACAGAAATTATAAGTGCCCGGCTTGCTGCCGCTGTAATGGTCCCCGGCCACGGCGTAGAAGGTGGCACGACGACCCCTGGAATCCGCAGACGAGGATTGCAGTTTGGCGATCTTGCCCTCAGCGTCCAATCCCGCCAGTACGTGAGGCGATTCGGTGGGCAGCCATACCCGCGCGACTGCTCGTGGTCCATCATTTTCCAGAGGAAGCGTGAGAATTCTTTCGTACGAGCCGGGGACGCGAAGAACCCTCGGATCGTCGAACCGATCTCGCCGCGCGGCGTACACCGCGATGGCCTTCACGTTCGCGAATGCTGGGAATACAGGCCCGGCACCCGTGTCCATTTTCTGGGAGGGCGGGAATGCCCCAGGTGAAAAGGTAACTGGGTTCTCGTGGAAAGCGAAGGGCCCTTGATAGACGTGCCCGTTCAACAGCGAGATTTTCTCCGGTGGGTTTCGCCCCTTTTGCTGGGGACGTTCAGGCACCTTGGTAGGGTAATCGCGTTGGTAGACGGCCACGGGTTCGGTATCCACGAGCCGGGGATCGTTGAACAACGGCTCAGCGTTGGGAGAGGGCCTGGCAGACCAATCGTCCGAGGACCAGTACAGTCCATAGCTTGCGGGATCGGTAACTCCATTCTCGCCGATGGGGGCTGCTGCAAAGACTACACGATTGCCAGGATGCGGCGTCGGCGTGACGGCAGAGAGTTGTAGACCGGTTTCGTCACGATCTGGGCCCCACACCAGACTGTCTCCACTCTGAGCGGGCATCTCGTTTGTGGCCGATAGGGAACTCGGGGCGATTTGAATGAGTCCGACCTCGGCTTGAGCCAAGCGAAATGTTCCAGGCCTTTCGCCCGACGTCATGAAAGCGACTTTGCCATTGAACATGGGGCGTTGTCGCCAGACGGCTCGGGCGATCTTGATCGTGTAGCCGAACTGATCACCATCCGGTAGCACACGTGTTCCGATCCAAACGTCCGTAGGATTCGTGGCGAAGGATCCGTTCGATTCCCAAGGGACAACGTCCTTTCGATCGGCAGAAACGGTTTCTCGATTTCGGCTCCACATGCTGAAGAAAACGTAGTTATTCGCAACCATGACAGGCCAACGGTCGTTGTTCCGATTGGCGGTCAGGGGTATGGGAGTCCTGTGTTCGGGCAAGAGTTGCCAAAGTTGCGTTGCCCTTCGCGAGTGCCCACGACCGAGATCGGGTGCCCGGCTGGTTGCAAAAACGATCCCACCATCGCCGCGATCCACGGGATCGACATCATCGTAATCGAGCCGCTTGCGATCTTCGTCGCTCATGGTCGAACCATCGGATGCGTAGCGAAGTGGAGGAACCGCATTACAACCTGGATCGTCTGGCCCGCCCGTGATTTGACGAAGGTAGGACCCGTTCACGCCAACCTCGTAGATTCGGAATCGCCCCGGGTCAGGCGGAGCTTTGCGGCCGGCAAACACGATACGTTTGCCATCACGCATAATGCTCGGGCTCATCACATCGATTAGCGTTGATCCGTCCGGCAACGTTCGCCCCCATGTCAGTTCGTAAACCTTGCCATCCGGATCGAGCCGTCGCAGTCGCCCTTCGGACGAGGCCCACGAAATCTTGCCCGGGTATTCATACCCCTCTCCCTCAGGTGCGGCTGCTTCCAAGCTTGCGGTGGTTGCTCTGGAGGTAAAGACGATGGGTACGCCGGGACGAGCCTGCACAAAGGGGGTTAATTCCGGAGAAGAGGGGAAGTGGAACCAGGTTTTCCAGGCCGCGTAGCTTGTAAGTACGATGATCCCCAGACCTAGAAACACGAGGGTGATCTTTGCACGGGTCGAGCGAAGTTTCATATTTGCGGCTCGGGAGAATCGTGCGCGAAGAGATTCGAGTGGGTGAAAACGACATGGGCCGGGGAAATGATCCCCCGGCCCAATTCCAACCCATGGGGACCAAGATTACGGCAAGTTCGTAACCTGCCCATCGTTTGCGGAGTTCAAGATATACCACTGATTCCGATCTACCGAGTCACGCACGAATCGAACGCTGCCATCCCCAAAGCAGGCGTTCACGCCTTGGGAATGCTTACTGCGTGCTGTGGCTTGCCAGGTTAGGCATGGCGTCCAGTTACCCATGCCTAGGTCCGGGCGATCGGGAGCCCAATACACGTCGTCCGAGCAACCCCAACGAGCATTCGGTGTCTCGGCATCGCCCAGCGTTGAGCTGGTGACGCTGGAGCCGGGCATCCCCCAAGCCCAAACGCCCCGTGGGTCGTTGGCATCGACGCCGGCACGGACTTCGTTGAACAGGATCACATTCGAGGAACCGTCGGGAATATGCGAGATGGTCATCGAGTTCATGGTTGCGCCGTTCGTGTTGAGAGCCGTTTGAACGATCCAGAACGGCCCTTGTCCACCAACGCCGAAATCCGCGTTGACCGAATTCCCATTTACGGAGTCCGGCCACCACTGAGCACCCGCGTTGGCCGCGTAGTTTCCGCGCATCCAGTTTCCACCGAGTTGACTACATGGCGTGTTCGAACCAGGATCCGACGGACAAATCAGCGTGGGGATTTTCGTGGTGCGGATGTTCCGCCACGAGCTGTTTCCGTTGACGAAGTACCCCTGAATTCCCCCAAGATTTTGGCGATAGAGATTGTCCTGCTCGAAGTATGGCAGAATCAGGACCGCCCAGTTGGGGCCGAAATTCTGATTTGGATCGCTGTTCAGGCCCCAGTTGCCCGTTTGGGCATAGTACATCTGCACGGCGGGCGGGAGAGCCCCGACAGTGTCGTTGTAATTGTGGGCCGCCAGACCGAGCTGTTTTAGGTTGTTGGTGCATTTCATGCGATTCGCGGCTTCGCGAACTTTCTGCACGGCGGGCAGAAGCAGGCCGATCAAGATCGCGATAATCGCGATAACGACCAAGAGTTCGATCAGGGTAAAGCCCTGCCGGCTCTGAGTTTTCGGGAGAGGATCTCGAATCATGGCATTCAGGTTCCAAGGAAGTGAATGGGAGGAGGCGGGAAAAAGATCAAGGCAATGTAACAAGACTCATCGGCCGAATCCAGAGAATGCTTGCAAATCTTCATGATTTGGCAGTCAGCGTGGATCAACTGGGGAGGATAGTTTGGGAAATGGCGCTCGTACCGGGTAGAAATTCGGGAATCCGCATGTTCTTTCCGACTAATCCGTTGCGACTGCCCGCAGGTCCGCTACAATTTCCCAACTTGAGTTCTCTGCGCGATTTTTCCTAGTACGTCTCGCGAGGCCGACGATGAAGTGGCTGTGTCTCGGGACCATCGGCATCGCCGGGTTGGCATTGCTGCTGTGCGCCCTCGACCTGATCACCGGCGTGCCGTTCGGCGGCGGGCCTTACACCATGGCCGACATCGGCGGCATTCTTGCCGCGAGCGTGACCATTTATCTCGGTTTTAACGCATTTAATGATGTGAAATAACGTCAAGGATGTTTGGTCGCTAGGTCCTTGGCTGCCTTAACATCACGTCGATCAACCCCTCCTCCGTCGGGTTTTCCGAACCGAGCGTCACATATCCTGCTGCCGCCAGCTGTACTCTGAGCCTCTCGCTATTGGCAACGATTTGCGTCGTGCCCTTCCGAAGTCGATTCATAGTGGTTTGATCGCAAGCGTTCAAAAACACTTTCGCGATGTTCGGACTCGTGAGAGTGACGAAGTTAATCTCGCCACGCCTGAGACGATCAAAGATCGGGTGGCTCGTGTCTACTGCTTCAACTTGCTCGTAGACCGCTACAGCATTCACCGTTGCTTGTGCGGACAATCGTTCACGCAGCAGTTCCCGTCCCTGGGACGCTTGGGCCAAAAGAATCCGCTGTCCCCGGGTTTGCTGGGTCAGCATCTCGGCCAATGATTCGGAACGCATATCGTCCCCCGGCACCAGATCGGGCGTGAGATGATATGCGTCCAGCGCCCGAGCGGTCGCCGATCCGATAACCGCGAGCTTGACACGACCCAGAACGCGGAGATCCTGCCCGAGTCCGCTCAATCGACGAAAGAACGCGTCGACGCCGTTGGCGCTGGTCCAGATCAACCAGTCATAACCGTCGGCCCGCAGAGTCTCGATGGCGGAATCGACGGGTGCCCAATTGCTCGGCGGACGGATTTCCAGAACCGGCAGGATTTCGGCAACCGCTCCGAGCAATTCTAACTTGCGGGCAAAAGTTTCCGCTTGGGGATGCGGTCGGGTGATGAGTACACGCACACCCAGGAGTGGACGAGTTTCAAACCATGAGACTTCCGGTTTCAAGCCAACGACCGGGCCAACCAGCATCAAGGACGGGCTCGTCAAGCCGGCATGCCGCACCAGATCCTCGATTGTGGCCAGGGTGCCGACAACCGTTCGCTGGTCTCCAGTGGAGGCCTGATGAACCAGTGCCGCCGGGGTCTCGGCAGGCTTGCCGCGGGCGACGAGTTCTCGGGCGATATTTCCCAGCCGGCCGACACCCATGTACATTGCGAGCGTGCCGGGGAAGCTGGCCAGCGCATCCCAATCGAGCCGGGAGGTTGCCTTGCCAGGGTGTTCGTGCCCAGTGACAAAGGCGATGGCACTCGCATGTCCCCGATGAGTCAGTGGAATCTCCGCGTAGGCTCCGGCGGCGAGGGCGGCCGACACGCCCGGTACGATTTCGTAAGGAATGCCGGCTTCGCGAAGAGCCTCGGCCTCCTCGCCGCCACGCCCGAAGATGAGCGGATCGCCCCCCTTCAAGTGGACGACGGTCTTGCCCTTGCGTGCTTCGTCGATGATTTTCTGATGAATCGCCGGCCAACGAGTCGGATGTTCGCCGGGAAGTTGATTGACACACAAGATCTCGGCGCCCGCTCGGGTGTGGGACAGCGTGCGTGGCGAACTGAGGTAGTCGTGAAGAACGAAGTCCGCTTGCTGCAAACATTCGACGGCGCGAAGCGTCAATAGTCCCGGATCTCCGGGACCTGCACCGATCAAGAATACCTTGCCAGTTGGTGAAGCCACGTTCATCGTTCGTTTAGCATTGGGTACTGAGCACGGAGTACTCAGTACCCAATACTATACTCCGACCTCTTCTTCCTCGGGTGCCCCGCCAAGCAGTCCTTTCGGTGGCGGCAAAATGTAACAGAGCCAGACGCCGAACATGTACAACCCGAAGGTCGGCACAAATAGCCATAGCATCGAGACCACGTCTGTACTCGGTGTGAGCAACGCCGAGGCGGCAGCCATGATGAAGATGGCGTAACGCCACTTGGCCAGATAAATCTCCCAGCCGAACAGGCCGATGCGATTCAGGAAGAGCATGACGAGAGGCGTCTGGAACGAGAGACCGAAAACGAGCGGCATGACGAGTGCGAAGCCGAGCCATTCGTTCAGGCGCAAGTCCGGGTCGATGTCGATCCACCTGTAGAACGAGAGCATGGCTCGAACGGCACTGGGCATCACGACGAATTGACAGAGAAGACAACCGCCCACGAACAGGAACACGCTGAATGGCAAGTAATAGCGAACGAGCTTTTTTTCATGTGGGTACAACCCAGCGCCAATGAACGCCCACATTTGCCTGAAGATCCAGGGACAGGCAATGACAACCCCGCACAGCAGCGAGACTTTGATGTAGACCATGAAGGCCTCCATCACGCCCAAGCCCGTCAGCGTTCGGCCAGTGTCCGCATTTCGCGAACCATCCTTGGCGATCCCGTCTATCTCAGAAGGAGTCAGAATCACCTCGACTTCGAAGTGCGTCATGTTCGGATCTACAGGCTCTATATTCTTGAACGCATTTTGGAACGCGCTCACGGGCATTTTGACAGGTAAGGGGGACGTCCTGGCGATCTTTGCCTCTGGATTATTCTTGCGCGCTTCTTCAAGTTTCGCTTTTGTTTCTTGATTGCGACGATCGTAGAACGCCTTCACCTGGGACTCGACGGGTTCCGTAATCACCTTGAGCATCGGCTTGCCGACACCGAGCCAGGGTAGCCCGGCCTGGTCGCCGATGCTGTCGAGGACGAAGCCGATCACCAGACAGAACGCCAGCCCCTTGAGGGCACGCCACATGCGCCAGCGAAGTTCCTCGAGGTGGTCCCCGAAGGACATCCGCGATTCCTTGAAGAAATCTTCATCGTAATTGCCGCTGGCACGTCGTTTTTTGGCAAGAAGATTAGCGAACATGGCAATACGGGGTCACGGCGGTGACAACCGGGGGCGGAGATGCCTGGGTTGATGGAGGGAGGGTTTCGGCAAACGGCCACGGCGAAGGTTTCCGCAGCCGGCGCGCACGAACGTAACGGAATTATAGCAGCGGTTCCCGAATCGGGCAAGATGGAGAGCAGGTTCGCTTTCCAGCCTAATGCAGGCATTCCCGTGGCCGACCTCTTTCGACTTCCCGCTAGCCTGTAGGCGTATCCGTTCGCCACGCGATTAGCGTCAAAAGCATGCAGGCAAGTCCCGCGAGCCATTGTGCGGCCGCCAAACAAAGATACACGCGATGCCAGAAATAGAAGGCGGGATAGTCCTCGATGCGGCCGTCTCGGGTGAAGTCGACGAATCTCTCAACCTGCAAATGGCACACGAACTGAGCTGCCAGCGTCGAGACGAGAAATACCCAGATAATCCAGCGAGCCCGTCGCATTGCTGACGTTTGGAATTGGTCCCAAGCGATAAGGAGCAGCGTTGCCACGCCGATCAAATTTAACGAGAGGGTCACTTCTCTGGTGACGCGGCCCTGTTGGAAGGAGCCCAGAACCTCCGTACCAGTTGGCACCACAAAGACGGCGTAAAAGAAAAATCCGCCCTGCCAGAGCATGAAGGCTTGCAGGACGACGAAGCGACACAGAACCTCGCGAGTTGGCCGCAAGCATCCCCCAAATCAAGCTACTCGAAGAGTACCGCGCTCGCGGTAAAGCCGTGGATGAAGTTTTTTCCGCCGATGGGCCCCAGTTCCCCGGCCGCGAAAAAACCCGCCAGTGGTAGGGGTCCGGCTTCGGCTTGCAAAATCTTCGCATCGTGATCGGGGACGTTGAACATCCGCGTGCCTCGGCCATTGCATGTAAATAACAGGCCAGCGCCCGGCTTGAACCCCTCGCCTTTCAGCGGCCCGAGCAGTTCGGTCAAGTCTTCGTGAGCCGTCGCAGCATCACGAACGTGGAATTGAACGGTCTGGCCGCGACGAATGCGGTCGGCCACGGTGAGTGCCTTCGTCCGCGGATCGAGGCCAATCAGGTTGCGAATCAAAAAGTCCCCACGGCGGAATTGATCTCGGTACTCGCTGATGGCCAGTCCAATCAGGAGACCTTTCTGCATCAAGTTGTGATCGTGTGGAGAGACCTGGTCAAGTAGTCCACGCAGATAGTCGAGTGGACTCTGTCCCCCGAGTTCGGTGATGACGTTGTCCTGACCCTTCGTGATCACGAGCGGCTGGCCAACGGGCCGGCATCCCTGTGAAACGACCGTGCGAAATTTGGCACCCTGAAGCAGGACGCCAACCGCACCTTGTTCCTTCACCTCGCCGTTGAGAATCAACGATGGCGTGTTCGGACCCATCGGGCTGCTGGCCATGCCGCCGGCGAGAGGAAATCCAGGATAATCCTCGTTCATTCGCGGCAACAATACTTCAGCCACCGGGAATGTGTATGGATCGCCGAAACAGAGCATGAGCGACGTCGACGGATCCGCCTCCAGTAGCGCGTCCGGCCACCCGAACAACGACGGGCCATCCGGTGTTTCCTCCATATCGAGGTGGAATGGGTCGAGAATCACTTCGTCCGGGAAGGCCGCGAGCCAGATCGCGATTGCGGGGCGATCTTCGACTTCGCGCGAGCCCCCGACGATCGATTCACCCAGGACACCCAGCGTGATGCTTCCCTCAAGCAAGCTTTCCATCACGGTTCCCAACTCGGCCGCATTGGCGGCATGATGAGGCGAGAAAAACGCAATCGACAACGTTGGAGTTTTTCCAAGCTGACTCAATGCGGAGCGAATCGCCTCCTCCGCAGCTTGCGTGGTGTCCGACGCGGTGGAAATTGCGGTTGCGAACGGCATATCAGGAACTCGAACGGTGATGGCTCAACCCTGAAGTGTAGGGAACAACGACAAGAATCGCGTACGGAAACCTGTTCCTTCGAACGATTCGTGGCCCCGACGTCCCACACGAATTGCACTGTCGGCAAATCCGGCAACCCCTATGCACCAGTCGTCACGGTTGAGAGCCGTACTTCCTAGTCGCCCGCATACTCCGTGTGTAGAAGTTCGGCACACGGAGTGTGCCGACTACGATCGGGGACCTGCCTTAGACGATCCTGACAATCTCGCGTTGAAGCTCGCCCCCGGTCACGTGGACCTTGCTGGCACGATCCACGTAGACGTTGATTTCACTCCGCACGCCAAACTCTGGCAGATAGATCCCCGGCTCGATCGAGAAGCACGTTCCCGGCATGATTCGGCGGTCGTCGCGGGTTTCTAGGCCGTCGATGTGAGCCCCATTTCCGTGAACTTCCTGGCCGATGTTGTGCCCGGTGCGATGGCTGAATTGGTCGCCGTAGCCTGCCTTGTCGATGACTGCACGCGTGGCATCATCGACTTCGGCACCGGTGAGAAATCGCGTGGCGGCGAACGCCTGTTTTACGCAATCGATCCCGGCATCGCGAGCGGCCGCGACGATATTGAAGATCTTCGTGTACTTCTCGGGCACCTCCCGCCCGACAAAACCAACGCGTGTGAGATCGCTGTACACGGCTCGTGGCTGGTCGAGCTTGGCCCAGAGATCGATTAGTACGAAGTCTCCTGTGCGAATGGCCGAATTCGTCTCGGGTGTTGGCTCGTAATGCGGGTCGCCACTGTGCGGACCGACGCCGACGATTGGCGGGCTGTAGGTAGTGCAGCCATTTTCCGTGAAGTGATCGAGGATTCGCTTCTGCACATCGAGTTCGGTGACGGCCGCACCGGCTTTCAATTTGTCCGCGATGAACGCCCAGGCCACTCCATAAGCGGAATCGGTCACTTTCTCGGCCTCGAAGTGGCTGGCTTCCTGGCCCGCATCCCAGGTCGCCTCGAATTCCTGCACGAGATCGCCGGAGGAAACTACCTCGACGCCGAACGACTTGACGAGTTCGATCGTCCCGGCGTCAACCCGACCGATGTACGGGTTGCCGTTGCGAGGCGAATACTCCATCGCGATCCGCTTCGCCCCGGCCAAGAGGGCACCGACGCCCGCTTCCAGTTCCTGCCACCGTCGATAGGTCGTCTTCTGTTTGCCCGGCAAGGCATCGAGCGAGGCCGGCTCAATCGCATGAGCCAGCTTGCGAGGATCGCCCGTGGCCGGCACATAGTAGAACCAGCGCCGCGAGAGTTTCTTCTCCGAAAGGCCGACGATACGCTGGGCCAGCACATTCGTGCCGCGAAAATCGTACAGCAGCCAGCCATCGCAGCCTTGGGCCCGAATTGATTTTTGAACAGCCGGCAGATCGAACATGGGTACACTCCGAGGCAATTCATCACGGGTAGCCGCTCTCGCCAGAGAGCGGGAAGCCTTTCGCGTTCACCCGCGTCCTGGTGAACGCAGCTACCAAATTATTTATACTCGACGGCGACGGCGATCGCTTCGTTCTTGGTGCGAATCGTCCCTTCCAACTGCGCCTCGCGGACGGCATCGAGCACTTTCTTGAACATCGGGCCTTGCTCCCATCCCATCGCAATGAGGTCGTCACCGGTGAGGAGCGGAGGCGGGTTCAATTCTTCAGGCGGCGTTTCACGCAGAATTCGTTCGCAGAATTCCACGTGGTCGATCGTGTATCCCGAGGCGAGGGCGTCGGCTCGATGAAGGGCCAGCAACTCGCCGATGCCCGGATGTACGAGGATTGGCTTCAGCCTGCTGGGCCGCATGATCGGTGCATCGCTGAGATATTGATGACGCTCGACCAGCCACTCGATCCGGTTGGCCTCCAGGTTGGAGAATTTCAATCGCCGACAAGCCAATCCCGCCAGGCGTTTGCCGACATGCTCGTGGCCGTGAAAGGTATAGCGATCCTGTTCGCGGGCTGCCGAGCGTTTCTTGCCAACGTCGTGCAGGATCGCGGCGAACGCCAACGGGAATGAAACTGGCCCAGGTTCCGGCCAGTTCGGACCCTCGAGCAAGTCGATCACTTGAAGCGTGTGCTGCCATAAATCGCCCGTCGGCGCACTCGGCAATCCCTGTGGCAGCCCCTTCATGTCGCTGTCGATTTCCGGGAGCACCTGATTCAGCAAACCAAGTTCATCCATTTGCCGCAAGGCCGAGGCTCGATTGCGGTGAGTCAGCATCTTGCGAAATTCTTCAGCGATTCGCTCGGCACTGACCACCGAGAGTTGGTCGGCCATGACGAGAATCGCCGCTGCCGTTCGCTCCTCAATCGGGAACTCGAACCGCGAGGCCATGCGAACGGCCCGCAGCAGCCGCAATTTGTCCTCCGTGAACCGGGCAACCGGATCGCCGATGGCCCTAAGAATCTTTGCCTGCAAATCCGCCTGCCCGCCAACGTAGTCAATCACCCTGCCTTCCAGCGGATCGAAAAACATGCCGTTGATCGTGAAGTCCCGGCGTTGAGCGTCTTCCTCTGCTGAGGAAAACGTTACATCCTCCGGACGTCGGCCGTCGAGATACTGGCCATCCGATCGAAACGTGGCCACCTGGACTTTTGGAAACCAGCCATCGAATTGGGTCGGGCCAAGTACTTCCACCACGCCAAAGCTGACACCGACTGGGACTGTTCGCCGAAAGCTAGCGATGACCTGCTCGGGCCGTGCCGAGGTTGCCACATCGTAGTCGGCTGGGTTCTGCCCCAGCAATTCGTCGCGCACGCAGCCACCGGCCCAGAGGGCTTCGTAGCCCGACTGGCGCAGTCGGCGGACAACGTCCACGGCAAATTCACGTTCCGTCATGTCGGGTCAGCCACTCAACGTGATCTCGGATTCGACAACAGACCTTCATACCAAGTCGCGAAACAGGATTTCAAAGTAGTCCGCACACTCCATGTGCGGAAGGTGATTCTCAACATTGGTTTTCACAAACGTGTAGCAGACCGAAACCTTGGCGAACCGAAAAACAAGTTCGCAAGCCGCCCGTTCGCGGAGCAAACGTCCACCTTTTTTCGCCGAATGT
The DNA here is from genome assembly GCA_009691845.1 of Gemmataceae bacterium. GTDB lineage: Bacteria > Planctomycetota > Planctomycetia > Gemmatales > Gemmataceae > SIAJ01. The sequence continues at coordinate 84,928 of SIAJ01000008.1, read as the reverse complement.
TTCAGGCTCTCGCGCTGCAACATGTCGGCACACGGAGTGTGCCGACTACTATGGTTCAACCGCAGATGGAGACAATCCTATCTTACAGCCCTTGCCGGCTGAGCATCTGCTTCTGTTCTTCTCGAATCCGTCGGCGAACCGCCAACTCGTCCGCGTCCAGCCAGGCACGAACCTGCGGGCCGACTGCGAAATCATCGGAAACAACAGCCCGAACGGCACGTTCAACTAGCAGGAGGGGGTTCAATGCGTAGTAAGCGTTGGTCGAACCCGCGATGGTAATCCCCTTCAGCAGCTGAGAAATCTCTTCAAGCCGCCCGAGTGCCACGCGTGCCGGGGTTGATCGAGAGCCTGCGGCAGGGCACCAAACACGACCGCGGCCCGGTCCTCGGTCAGATCGGAAATTCGATCCAGGAGTACTGAATTCGTCCATTCGAGATGAGGTTGTCCCTCGCGTACTTGCTCGGCTTGCAGGATCTTGAGCACTTCCTCATTCAGCCGATCGGCGGGAAGATTCTCGACGCTGGCGAGATGACCGCTTCCGACTTCGGAGTGACTCCACGTCGATATGTTTCGATGCGAACGGTCGGCTCCAGGATCCGGGAATGTTCACGAAGCTTGTCCACGGAATATTTGGGGGTGGGAGTGCATCACTTTCCGGCCTTATCCGTCCACTCCTTGTGCGAGCCCTCGATCCGCAGGGGCCCGGTAATCTCTTTGCCGTCGCGGACGACAACGTACGCGTCGGCTCCAGGCACGCTGTCCCAGCAGAGTTTTGCCAGTCCGGCCGCCTTGGTCGTGCCCGAGGCGGCCGTGCGTCGTCCTTGCACGCCGATGGCAATGATCGCGTAACCATGTTCGCCCGAGCCATCGTCTTGCAGCACCTTCGGCGGGCGGGGAATCAAGATCTCCCCCTTGCGAATGTCGCCGCCCCAGAGGTGCAAGACGTCGCCGGGAGCCGGCAGCCCACTGCCTCCGTAACCGCCACCGCCGAGCGACATCATCCCTTGCCCGATCAATGCGTCGGTGAGCGGTTCGCCGTGTCGGGGCCGATAGCTCTGAAAACGAAGCCGGCCCGGATGATTTCCACCCGACCACTCCTTGAGCGGCACCTCGGAAAGCTCCAGGCCCTCGCCTTGAATGATCGCCATCTGCCGCCAGGCACCGTCGATCCAAACATTCCAGGAAATATGCCCGGGAGCACGCCTCATACTGCCATCTTTTTCGATCGCGTGAAACCGGTCGTCGAACGGGTCATCAATCTCCCCCTTGATGAGCCGACTGCGAACCCACAGCCCGCCCGGGCCATCCCACAGCGACCGGGCGTAGATACCACGCGGAATCTGATGGGCTTCAAAGCCCTTCTCCCACGGCTGCCCCGTGTCGGAAACGATCAGTTCCTTCTTCACGATCAGCCGATCGACTTCGATCTGCTTCTTGAACTTGCTGTTCTCCTCTTCGAGAGCCGTGATTCGCTTCTTTAAGGAAGCGATCTCGCGCTTGATTTCGTCAAGGCCATCATCTGCGGAGGCGGCAAAGGCGATGAGCAGAGTGAGTGAGATGGGGATGGTTGTTTTCATTTTTGCGAGGGTTTCTCAGAAGTGTATGCGATTCATGACAGGGCGAAGGGTCTGCGAATCCAAGCCGGGCGTGCTGTGAAATATACGTCCATTTTTTCGTGTTACATCGGCATTCGCTGGATAGCCGCTTTGGTAGGATACCGATCCATCTCCTGAAGTGTCTTCCGCTCCAGGAGTCGCTCGCTACTGTTGAATCCCAATATCTGCACAGTAACTGCTCCGATTGAGGTCCGCCCTCGATCCTGTTTCCCACCAATACAAAGTGGTCGGACCAGCGGTCCGTTCGCGGGTTGAAAAAGCGTACAAACTCTCCGCTCTCCCAGTGGATTGATCCGATATCGCTACCTTTTGATTGGTTGCAAAAATACAGGCGTTTGCCAGATTGTCGCCATCTGTAGGACCGCCATGCTTCTCGCTTACGATGTGATCCAACGCGCAACCTTAGAACGTATCCTCCTCGGCGAGAAGGCAGTACTCGCAGAGCCGTTTGGAACGGGCTAACACGAAGCGGCGCAATTCGGCGTTGATGTAGGAGACAGACATGCCACTTACCCCGGAGCGAGGCGCTGGCGTGCGCGCGTCTTGGCGAGACACATCAGATGCTCGATTTGCAGATACTGGTTCAGTTCCGCCGTTTCTTCAGCAGACAAAGACGCGGCCTTCTGAAGGCCGATCAACTCCGCAACACGCGTCTTCGTAACATCCGACGTACGAAATCGACAACTCCTTGAGGCGTGGCACCTGCGGAGATGAAATCCACGAACTCGTCGTAGGCGAGGATCATGGGACGACTTCCCTCCAGGTGCGTTTGCTTGCGGGTTCACTGACAGTCCACACTATACTTACGGCGACTAACTATGACGGGAAGGAGCGGTAGATCGGCGTGCCTACTCCGGTTCCATCGATCGCTTTGTTAATTCCTTGAAGCCCGCTCGATCGCATGCCGTCGCCGCTTGGTGTCCCGCTCGTATCCAACCAAGAACGCAGCTTGCCAACGTGCCAATTGGTCAAGGGGCCGACCGTGTTGGCCCCTTGACCAACAGTGCGAGGACGGCGAGTCGCGGGATACATCGAGTCAGTACTTCGTCCCCGGATAGCCGCCGCTTCTTCGCCGCTCGTTCGAGTTCGGAGATGATCGAGACTGCCCACGTAATCCAGGGCATCGTCGTCCTCGAAATTCGCATGGTCCCAAAAACTCACCCAATCCTCCGTTGTTGTTGCTCGATCGAATCGGACATTTACCCCGCTATTTCCTCCGCCTTCAGCATCTCAATCGCCGACGCGATCGCACCTACGGTTCGTTCGATGTCCTTCGAAGTATGAACCGCAGTCAGCCAGCCGCCGAGACCAGGCATGTCGATGCCGTTCAACAACACGGCTTGACGGAAGGAGTGCCTAAAGTTCGGGTTGGCGGGTGGGCCGTCGAGTTCGTTCAGGTCGCCGCCGTAGGGAATCAAGCCGTCGTTGTCGTCCGCAGCTTGAGTGGCTCGTGGGCCTTCGTAGTTCGGGATGAGCCGAAACATCGAAAAATCGACGTAGGCGAACCAGGGCCAGTTACGCTCGGCGAAAACCGCGTTGAGTCGGTTTCGTAGTTGGCGACCCGCTTCGTTCGCCAAGCGGCCCGGCTCACCGGTCGCGACGAGCTTCAGTGCCGCCACGCCGGCCGCAGCGGAGAGCGGGTTCGCGTTGTAGGTGCCTGGATGTCGCATCTTCGGTTTGCCCGGCCGGAACTCGATGGCCGAGAGCACGTCTGCGCGGCCCGCTAATGCTCCGCCTGGCAGGCCTCCGGCGAGGATTTTAGCCAGCGTCGTCAGGTCGGGTTTGATGCCGTAGCGCTCCTGCGCTCCGCCTGGTGCCACACGGAAGCCGGTGATCACTTCGTCGAAGATCAATAGCTGGCCATACTTGGCCGTGAGTTCTCGCAGGGCTTTCAGGAAAGGTCCGCGAATTGGAACGGCTCCCCAGTGACCACCTGTGGGTTCGAGGATCACCGCGCCGATTTGGCTATCGTTCTTGAGCGTTCGCTCAAGCAGGTCGAGGTCGTTCGGAGGAATCACGACCGTGTTTGCCGACATGCCTGCTGTCACGCCCGGAACATCGAATGAATCGTAAGGTGGATCGGACGCCACCGAGACCGCGTCGTGCCAGCCGTGGAAGTGGCCGGCGAACTTCAGGAATTTTGGATTGCCGGTGTACATGCGGCACAGGCGCAGAGCCATCAGCGTGGCTTCTGTGCCCGATCCCGTAAAGCGGACTCGCTCGGCACACGGAACCAATTTCTTGACCAGCTCGCCCCATTCGACTTCGAGATCGTGACATCCGCCCGCGTGCGTGGACTTCGCTACCTGCTCCTGCACGGCCTTCACGACACACGGGTGTGAGTGGCCGAGCAGCATCGAGCCGTGCCCCGACCAGTAGTCGACAAGTTCATTGCCATCGACGTCCCATTTGGTACAGCCCGATTGTTTGTCGATGTAGATCGGAAATGGCTCCATGTAACGCAGGTCATGGGTCACTCCGCTCGGGAATACCTGTTTCGCCCGCTCGTACTGTCGGTGCGAGGTCGGAAACTTGGAGAGATAGCGGTCTCGAATCGTCATGATGCGTGCTGGGGTCCAGAGGTTGGCGTCGGAGACAAGGATATGCGAGGCCGACTCCATCGCCACGCAATCAAGCCCCAAAGTGCGATCGGGGCCAGGAGTTGGATGAGCGCAAGCGAGGCGGTCGTGGCCGTCGCTCCGTAGTGCATCTGATTGAACAGTTCCTGCACGAAGGTCGTTCGCCCAGGAATCTGTACCAGCTTGCTGGCTGCGAGTTCACCGATGGCCAGTGCGGAGACCGCAAATGTCGATGTCCAAAACGCTCCCCGAACAGAAGGCCAAACAACCGACCAGAACTCGCGCCAGCTTGGCGCCCCATCCACGCGAGCCGATTCGCGGAGATCGCGTGGAATGCTTCGAACGGCCGGCCAGAGAATGGCAACGGCATACGGAAACAGGCGAGCGATTTGGGCCCACAAAACAGGCAGCGGGTTTGGTTCGAAATACAGGACGTCGGCGAGCGGACGGAAGCTCGTCCATCCGAAAAGGACATCCTCGACTTTCATCAAAAGTGAGATGCTCTCCTTGAGCCCAAAACCGAGCACCGGACCGGGGACGGCCCAGAGGGCGACGACCAGCACGAAAAGCCACGTCCTCGCCCGGGGTGAATCGCTCGCCCAGAGCGTTGAAAACAAAGCCCATGCGGAACAGAGAAGACCAGCGAGTAGGGCACAGGCCAGGCTGTCGAGTAACATGCTGGCATTTAGGTACGCGGCCCGATGGAGTTCGAGAAACAAACGGGGAAGACTGCCCGCGTCACCTCCCGAAGTCTGACGAAGTAGCGAGGCCAGTGGCACGCACATATACGCGAAAATGCAGAGCGTGACGAGTGTGCCTGCCAGCCATCGATAGCGTCCAAGCGACCAGATAAAGGTTAGTCGAGCCGAGGAAGCGAACGTGGTCCAAGAGGAGAAACGTCGCAAAATCAGGCCGCTTGCAAGCAAGGATAGAAGTGTGCCAGGCAAGGCGACGACCACTGCACGACCCAAGCCATCCGGGCCGCCGAGAACGAATTGTGTGTAGATTTCTTCCGCGAATGTTCGAGCGACGACCAAGTCGGTCACAGCAATTTCGCCCGCCGCCTGCATCACGACCCATAGTGCCGCCAGAGCGATCCCCGGCAGTGCCTGGCGGAGAGTCACGTTCCACAAGGCATTCACGGCTGACGCGGAGGTTCGAGCATCGTCTTCCAATTCCGGCGGGACGCGCAACAGGGCAAGCCCCGTCAGCCAGACAACCCACGGAAGCGCAGCAAGCGCGTGAATGATTGCGGCAGGCAGAAGCCCTTGGGACCAAGGCCGCCAGCCCCCGCCGCCGAATGACTGCCAGGCCAACGCGAACAGGGGTAGAGGAACACATAGCGCGATTCCGAGCATCGAACGCAGCACTCGTCTTCCCGGCAAGTCCGTCTTGAAGAGCAAGACGGCCAGAGCGATTCCCACGGGGAACGCGAATAGGCAGATGATCGAGCACAGGATAATTGTGTTGCCGGCCAACACTGCCATTCGCTCGAACTCGAGCAGTGCCGACCACGAGTGGCTCGCGAACACATGCCCAAAAACTAGAACGAATGGCAAGATGAGCGGGACGTGCAGTAGAGCCAGGAGAAGGGATCGCCGAGACATGGCAAGACTTCTTCAAACGACGAGGCCCGGAGCAAGATCTCGCCCCGGGCCAACAAGGGATATCTCCAACGCGATCACTTCTTTTCGGGTTCCTTCTTTTCAGGCTCCTTCACGGGCGGCATCTCGTTCTTGGGATCGCCAATCACGGGATCGGCTTTCTTGGGAGGTGCCACCGGCTTCCGCAAGAACTCCGGCTTCAGACGAGCCTTATCGTGCATGCAGAGCAACAATCCACTTCCGGCAGCGAGGTAGACTCGATCGGTGGCCTCATTCGTAAGTGGCAGTGTGAAAGCAGAGACATCGTAGGACGAGAGTGTGGAGCCGCGGATCGCATCAATTACGAGCAGCCGCCCCCTTCGATCGATGGCATACGCATAACTGCCGTTGACGCTCAACAATTTGACCACGTCCGCATTCACCTTCGCACGCACCCGGCCATCGGCCAGTCGCTCCGTCCACATGGGATCGAGCGAACCGTGTCTCAAGCGAGTCAGTCCCCATCTTGCACCCACGACGTAGAGTGAACTGTCCGTCACGAGTGGCTTGTGTTCGATCGGGCCACCCGTCGTGAATTTTCCGCGAGGAAGTGTGTTGGCAGCCATCGATGGTTCACGAAGTTCCGTCAAGCTCAGGGATACCAGGTTTGAGTCTGCAGTGCAGACGTACAAGTAGTCGCCAAAATGGGCCAGCGGAGCAGTGATTGCAGACGCAGTGAGATACTCGGTCTTGATGCCATTCGTGCGTGCGGCCTCGCGGAGCGAAGTGAAGATGCTCCTCCCGGCATACGACGTGAGTCGCTCGCTAGCGGGATCGGTAGGATCGGCGGTCAAAATCGGTGTATCCCAAACCTCGCCGCCGACGTGCAGTTCCCAGAGATGCTGGATACGAGTGATCGATTCCTTGTCGCTCAGTTCATAGACGTTGCGAAGATTCCGCAAAGTAGCGACCGATGGACTTCGTGCCGAGTCGACTTCCCGATATGGCGAACGGACATTCTTCAACATCCCGATCGACGGCACGCTATCGATTGAGTCACTACCGCGTTTGAATGGAGGTCGCAAGATCTCCAGGCGCGCGATGGATGGAGAACGGTTTTGTGGAGTGGATAACGCGTCTGCCGCTTCAGGGGACAAGGAGACGTGGCGTACTGGATCGGGTGCCTCGTAAGGCTTGGAAGGTTGAAAACCAGGGATTTTATCGACGTGCGAATACGCGGTAATCCGGCGGTTCCCAAGTGGAATGTAAATCGACGTTTCGTCGATCGCCGGTGCATTGTTCGCACTGAATGTCAATTCTTCCGTGTACTTCACTTTGCCGTCGGCCCGATCGAGAATCACCAGGCGATGGCCAAGGGTCAGGTACACTTCCTTTGGCCCAATGGCCACGGGTCGGACGACGCCGGGGACCTGTGCAGGTTTCATAGTCCACAGGACGTCACCCGCGCGCTTGAACGTTTTGGGGTTCTCATGTGCCTGAATGGCCAAGAGCTTTCCAGAGTGAAGCTGAACAAAGACCTGATCCTCGAACGGCTGCACGGTCGCGATTGCGTCGCCCTGGTTCTCGACCGGGGCATAGATTCTCCAGGACACAACCAAATTGAGCCGAGCGAGGTCTTCGGATGATGGCTCCAATGCTCGAGTGATGATGGTTTGCTGAGGCGCCTGGGCCAGGGCCGCGGCAGCAAGGACGGTGGATACGATTGCGCTGAGCCGGTTCGTCATGATGCACATCCTCCCCAAGATAAAAGGGGAATCGAGGCCGCGTGGATTGGGTGAATTGTACCACCGATGGTCAACACGTCACAGGTTTAACAGTGAAACCGGTGCAAGCAGCTGTAGCTCAAGGTCCGGTTGTAAGGTGCAAAAAGGAGTAGCTGGCCAAAATCGCACGCGCCGCAATCAAGAATCGGGTTGTCACGCATGGTTGCGGTAACAAGGGCAATTCACTTTGCGTTCAGGCTCCAGTCCTTCGCATTCCGGCCCGACGTGACGTCGAGCTCCAGTTCCGTTTGCGAGTTGTATTTGGCAGGGGCCGATTCGTCGTAGAGGTCGCCTTCCGGGCTGTCCGGCGTGTTGTAAAGCTTCTTCTTGCCCACGACTCTCGGCACGGTAATCGAAACCTGCATTTTGCCAACCGGAACCTGCGCCGTGTATTTTCCATCCTTGATCGGACCGCCGGCCGTACGGCCTGACCCATCGACCGGCGTAAACGTGATCGCCCCATTCGCCACGGGGGTTCCCCCGAGCGTCACCAATCCCGAGACGTCGCCCATCTGTTCGCTGGAGCATCCCATGAGGACGACCAGGACCGAGAGCAGGCCAAAACTCAATCGAGGCGAATCAATCCCGATCATGTCCATTCCAGTGCGCGTCAGTAGTTACCCACAACCTCGCCACCATCCATCGTACCAAGTGCTCGCCACACGGTAAGGCTGATCGAGTCCGGAATGAACCGTATGCTGCCGTCCGCGAGGGCCACGTTTACGCCGCCCGTATGACGACTCCGGGCAGCACTATGCTGGAGACCGGCAGTCGAGTAGGGCATCTTTGGATCATTGGTGTTCATGGCCCAGTTCACCACGTCCGCGGCAGTAGAATTGGGAGTATTGATGGTCATAAACTTGAAAACGCCGTCGTCGTTCTGAATGTCGCCTCGCCAGTCGTTGTCGTCGTGGCTTTTCGCCATGAGCGATTCGGACATGAGGAGCGTGTTCGAGGTTCCATCAATAATGCTCGCCATATTGTTGATCGAGGGTGTACTGCGATTGCCGCCGTCGTGACCGAATGGAGCCCGATTACCCCCAACGGCTGCCGTGTCGTAGAGCACGTTGCCCCAATTGACCACGTAATTGCCACGGCGGCGCTGGTAATAAGCGCCAGGAGAATCCAAGTCGGAACCATTGTCGCTCGGGCAATAATAGAGTTGCACTTTTGCCCCGGTCAGTCCGTTTAGCGTCCCGCCAATCGTGCCCGGCGGAGCATAAAAGTGGTTGGTAAGAATGTTCTGGTTCGCGAGATTGTTTTGTTCGATGAACGCCCACAAATACATGGTCCAAGTCTGACGCGGGTTGTTCCGGGCGCCGATCGGAAATTGCGAGTGCGTATCGTGGAAGCTGTGCATGGCAATGCCCCACTGCTTGAGCTGGTTGCTGCACTTCATGCGTTGGGCTGCCGCGCGAACCTTCTGCACAGCCGGGAGCAGCAACCCAATGAGGATGGCGATGATCGCAATGACCACCAGCAATTCGATGAGGGTAAAAGCAGTTCGCTTGACTCGAACTGGATCTGGAGCGTGGAGCCGAGACATGCCAGCCTCCTCAAATGAAAAAGAGATGCGAGAAATCGCCCCAAAAAAATGGAGCATGAGATGGGGTAAAGTATACGGCATCCACACAGGCAGTTGCGAGGGGAATTCGAGAATTTCCACTCTTCTTCAGGAACCCGACCTCGCGTTCGATTCGAACCCCGACTGCTCCGTAAATCATTCTCATGCGAATTGCGATTCTTTCTGGTAGCGATGGCTGGCATGTCCGCGATCTTTTTCGCGCTGTCTCCGACCTGGGACACTCGGCAAGTGTCGTTGATTTTCGCCGAGTGAAGGCCAACGTAGGAACTGCATGTTTCCCCCCTCTTCGAAACGAAGAGGGGGAGTCGGATCTCAACACATTCGATGCCGTCATCGTCCGCACCATGCCGTCAGGCTCTCTCGAGCAAGTCGTCTTCCGGATGGACATCCTCCACGCACTCGCCAGCGGTGGCATGAGGATCCTGAATCCACCACGTGCATTGGAAGTCTGTGTCGACAAATATCTGGCCCTCGAACGACTACAGGGTGCGGGCTTGCTGGTGCCGGAAACAGTCGTCTGCCAGCGTGCGGATGACGCCCTGGAAGCGTACGAAAAACTGGGGGGTGATGTCGTCGTCAAGCCAATCTTCGGCTCGGAAGGCCGAGGCATGATGCGTATCACCGATCCGGAACTTGCCTGGCGAACGTTTCGTGCGATCGAACGGACGCAGGCGGTGCTGTACGTCCAACGATTCGTTCGTCATCCCGGTTGGGACCTGCGGGCCTTTGTCCTCAATGGCAGGGTGCTTGCGTCCGTCCGCCGGGTTTCCTCGGGGGACTGGCGAACGAACGTGGCCCAGGGAGCCTGTGCCGAACTCTTCAATTTATCTTCTGCCCAGGAGGAACTGGCCCTTCGCGCATCAGCGGCGGTCGGCACGATTGCGGCCGGGGTCGATCTCCTACCCGGTCCAAATGGCGAGATGTACGTGATCGAAGTCAACGCGGTCCCGGGCTGGCGGGCGCTCGCACCGGCAACCGGCGTCGATGTTGCTCGTGCGATTGTCAGTGCTTGCGCGGAGGCAGCATGAACGACGCGGAGCGTTCTCGCCTGGCGGACATTTCGCTACTCCTCTGCCTGAAGCAAGCTTGTATTTGGGAAGCCCGTGCGAGAAAGGCGGGCAACGTTCATCCGGACGCAAACTTCGAAGACTTGACCTACCAGCACTTCGTATCGAGCGGATACGTCTCCAGCAGGGCTCTGGTTGCGGCTCTCAATGAACCGCTGGGGTCATCGATCCTTCGAGCCATCCGTGCCACTCGCGGCAGCGTACCAACGAACACAAATCTGGGCATCGTGCTCCTTCTTGCTCCGCTCTCGAAAATCCAAGGAGAACACTTGCGGGCCGGCGTTCGCGATGTGCTCGCACACACGACCATTGAGGATTCCGAACAGGTCTTCGAAGCTATTCGCATCGCATCCCCTGGCGGCCTCGGCGAGGCGAAGGAGCAAGACGTTCGCGATACTCCGACCTTGCCGCTCCGCGACATCATGGCCCTTGCCGCCGATCGCGATCTGATCGCCCGGCAATATGCAAACGGGTTTCAGGATGTCTTCGACCTTGGCGTTCCCGCCCTGTTGGATGGCTGGGCTCGATTCGGAGAGATTGAACCCGCCATCCAACATTGCCAACTCGTTTGGCTTGCGAACCATCCCGACTCGCTGATCCTGCGAAAGCGTGGTCCAGAGATCGCCGAGGTAGCCAGTCGCCAGGCATCCGCGATTCTTGAACTTGGCAGTATCGGAACACTGGCGGGTCGAGAAGCCTATGCCGAGTTCGACGGTTGGCTGCGAGCGGATGGGCATGCCCGAAACCCAGGCACCACGGCAGACTTGATCGCTGCTTGCTTGTTCGTTGCTTTCCGCGAGCGTACCATATCACTAGGTTCGTCGCTCTTGCCAGAAGCGTTACCCTGAAAGCTGAAGCTCGAAACTAGTAACCTGAAACAGCTCATGTCCGAACGCTTTACAGTCCGTGTCACCAAAGATTACCTGGTCTTCTGTGCCGGGCATTTCATCACGTACCGCGGCGACGATTGTGAGTGCTTGCACGGCCACAACTATCGCGTGGCCGTGGAAATCGAAGCCCCTCTCGACGAGAACTATTACGTTTTCGATTTCATCGCCCTCAAGAACATCATGCGCAAGCTGACGGATGCCCTCGACCACAACATGCTGGTCCCGACGCGCAGCAACCTCATCAACATGCATGAGAGCGAAAAGAGCATTCGCTTGACCTACGGCGACAAGGAGTGGGTCTTCCCCCGTGAAGATTGCGTCTTGCTGCCCATCGAGAACACGACGGCCGAACTGCTCGGAAAATACCTTGCCGATCAACTCCGAGACGAGTTGCGAACCCAGCACCGTTTCCTGCCGGACGTGGTTCGCGTGGAAGTCGAAGAGAGCTTCGGGCAGACCGCACGCTACGAGTGGAAGAAGTAGTACTCAGTGCTCAGCACCCAGTCTCCCGTCGTGAATCGCCGAAGCTACCAGTACACCTCGTACGCCAAGCAAACCCAATCGCCGAAGGTCGGCTCGATCCGAGACGCCGCCGCCTGCAATCACTTCCACATGCGGATTCGTTGAGGCGATCTGTTGGCATAACTCCTCCGTGCCTGTTCCCTTGCCAACGCCCACGCGAGCCAAATCGAGAACGATCAGCCGCGTGATTCCACACTCAACAGCACAAGCCGCAATCCGTTCTGGCTCCCTCTCGGAAGCGGAGAGGGGGGAGAGATTCCAATCGCGGAGCGGCTTCCCCTCCCGCAAATCCAATGAAAACACTACCCGACTCGTCCCCACTGCCTTGCCAATCTGCCGTAGTTCCACCGGCCCCGGCACAGTCTCAAGCCCGGCGACAACCTGGCAGCCAGCCTCCGCAATCCGGCTGGCACTCTCCGGGCAATCCACGCCCGCATCGACCCACACTTCCACCCCGAGAGAACGAATCCGGCGATAAACTTCGACTGCCGGCGTTCCTCCCTGAATGGCGTCGAGGTCCGCCAGGTACAACTCGCTCGGATGAACCGCATCGATCAACGCTCGCGCGACTTCAATGGGATCGGTCGAAGAAGTGAGCGTGCTGACGATGGGCCGATACTCGCTCCGCCGTCCAGCAATACCACGCACGACCACGCCGTGAAGCACGTCGATGACGGGGATGATTCGCATGAGGCTAATCATCCACCGAGTAAAACACCCCCGGCGGCACGACCCCGGTCAGCGAGTTGATCTTCGAAACCGCCGAGCGAAATCGGCCGGTCTCCGCGTAATGCGTCATGATTACCAGTGGCACCACATCTCCCTGATGCTCCTCGACGGCCTCGTGTTGAATGACGCTGGCGATACTGATGCCTTGATCGGCGAGCACGCGGGCAACGTCGGCCAACATGCCGGACTTGTCTTGCACCAGCACGCGTAGGAAGAATCGGCTCCGAACTCCTTCAGAAGGTCTTTGGCGAAAACCGAGTTCGTGCGGTGCCCAGAGTTTCATGGCCTGGAACGTCCGCTGGGCCCGGCCTACCGCGAGGTCGATGATGTCCGCGACGACGGAACTGGCCGTTGGCAACGCGCCGGCCCCGGCACCCTGGAACATGATTTCGCCAACTGCATCACCCACGACTTGCACCGCGTTGAAGGCCCCGCGAACTTGGGCCAGCATGTCAGTTCGTCGCAACAGAACCGGAGCAACGTGCAAGGCGACTTCCTTGCCGTCGAGCCAGGCTTCCGCGAGCAACTTGATCGTGTACCCAAGTTCATGGGCGAAACGCAGGTCCATCGCGTTTAGGCCGGCGATGCCGAAACGTTCGATCTCGTTCACCGGCACCGTCACGCCGAACGCAATCTGCACGAGAATCGCCAGCTTGTGAGCCGCATCGCTGCCATCGACATCGAGCGTTGGATCCGCCTCCGCGTAGCCGAGTCGTTGGGCTTCCGCGAGAGCATCGGAATAGCTCACACCACGGTCGGCCATTGCCGTCAGGATGAAGTTGCTCGTCCCGTTCAGAATTCCCTGGATGGCCGTGATCTGATTCCCGGCCAGGCTTTCGGCCAGAGCACGGATGATCGGAATGCCGCCTGCCACGCTCGCTTCAAAGCCAACCGAACGCTCGTGCTTTCGGGCGGCCTCGAAGATCTCCGGACCATGCTCCGCCAGCAAAGCCTTGTTGGCCGTCACCACGTGCTTGCCGGCTGCCAGCGAATCGAGCACGACCTGCTTGGCCAATCCGGTTCCACCCATCAACTCGACCACGACATGAACCTGGGGGTCGCGAATCGCGGCCGCGATATCGGTCGAGACGAGTTCTTTGGGAATCGTGGGCCGCGGCTTGTGCGGATCGCGAACGACGACGCGCTTGATGTGGACCGGCCGCCCCGCCCGCGTGGCAATCCGCTCGGGGTGCTGAAGCAGAATCTGGGCGACGCCGCCGCCCACAGTCCCGCCGCCGATCAGAGAGATATTCAGAGGTTCGGCCATGTCACCAGTCTTAAAAGAAGCCGCGAATCCGATGGGAATACTTTAGCGGGGATCATTCATCCAACCACGATACATCCGAGTCGAAGACTCTGAACCACAAAAATCTCAACCACGGATTTCACGGATAAAGACAGGAAGCAAAGCTGGTGTTATCCGTGTATATCCGTGAAATCTGTGGTAAAAATGCTTTCTGCTTCCTCAATCACTTCTTCGCCGGCACGCGTACATTCGGGTCGTCGCCGCGTGGTTCGTCGTCGTACCAGCGGCCTTCGTCGTCAATTCCGTTTACGCCGACGCTGTAGATCAGGAAGCCGTTTCCGTTCGGCCTGTAGAACATTTCCTTGCCGCTGAAGAGATCACCCGGAATTTTTGCCAGGTACTTCGGCGTCAGGTCGGCCAGGGATCTGGGATAGCTCTTCTGATCGCGCTGATATGCCGCGATGGCAAAGGCAAGCTGTTGATTGCGGTGCGACTGCTCGGATCGGTCGGACGCGGTTTGCACTTTGCGAACAGAGGGCGTCAAGTAAGTCAGGAGGAGCTTGCCAACGACCTCGCCTCGATACTCCGGGGTTACACCAGCACCCATCAACACATTCGCCAGATCGACGGATTCCTTGATCGATTTCTTCAACTCCAGCAGTTCTTCTTCGATCGCATCCAGTTCGACTTCTCGCTTCTCGCGAGTATCCAAGCGCAGCGCCGCCGATACTCGATCGAACAGCTTGTTCGCCTTCCGGAGGCCAGGATCCCAATTCATGTGTTCGAGCGGGCCTTTCGCGATTCGCACCTGATCGGGCAAGTCACCGATGTCTTTCAGAAAATTCAGGCCGTGCCGATCCACCTGCATCGCGGTATCCAGAAAGCCAAATCGCTCCGCTCCGTCCATGCTGGCCCCCAATTCGGGCAGCCGCGACAACGACTTCAAATCGCCCAGGAATTTCATCAGGTGCTTGCTGTCCAACTCTGGACGTTCAAGAAAATCGACCCCGGTCTTGAACGCGATTTGCTCAATGGCCATGCCCACGAGTGCCTCGATGAGGGTACTACCCTTTGCGAGATTCCGGGCCAGGCGATGGCACGTCATCAAGTCTTCCCAGGCCGCATCGGTCTTTCCGTCGTGCAGCCGCAACATGGCTCGTGCCGTCAGTGCTCGCGTTGCACTTCTGCACTTCTGGACGGCCGGCAACAGTGTCGAGATCAATCCACCCGCGCCCGATGGAACCATCGGCGAAAAATAGTGGGGCCGTTTCATCCCTTCCACGAACAGGGCCAGTGGCTTCTCGATGGACTTCAGCCAGTCGGCAATGTACGGATGGCTCTTCGCCGCCCAGGGGATACGAGCGGCCGTCGCGCACTGTTCTTCGAGTTCTTCCAACTCTTCGCGATCCTCGACGGACAGATGCTCTTTTGCGAATCTCCACAATTCGATGAAGTAGTCCCCCTTCTCGGGCGGTTCAGTCATGCCCATGAGCTTGAAGAAAGCGGCAGGCTGGCCTTTGCCCCCTTCGGGCTTCGGGCCGAGAGCCGTCCAGATCATCACGTTCGCATTCGTCTCGGAAGTGACACCCTTACCCATTCGTTCACTGAGCGCGGCCACGTAATCGATCCGGCCATCCTTGTCGAGCGGCCCGGTGACGTACGTGGTGTCCTTGCCGATTGTGAAGTTGCGTTTGGGTTCCTGTTTGTCCTTGGGCTCGGCAAACGCCGGTCCAGCAAGGATCGCCATCAGCACGAAGAGGAGAATGTGTTTCATGACGATCGCTCCGCAAGACTCTGACGATGTTGCTAGCTTACCATGAACGCCCAGGGTAGCTGAAAACATCTTTTAACTGATCGGACAATTTGGGACATTACGCTCCAGGTAGATCCGCGATCTACACTTTTCATTAGACCTGTATTGCGGAGGGGGTCAAAACGTAAGTCGATTTTGGAAATTTTGTCGGAATTCTTTGGAGCCAGGTCGCTAACCTGGACCGCCAACTCATTAACTCCTAACTCACCGCGTTTTCACCGCGGGCTCAGCTTGTGTTCATCGATGCTCTGGTAAGTTCTCTCCATCACCCCTGGAGGATCTTGCCATGCGTCGTGGTTTCACGCTCATCGAATTACTGGTGGCCATCGGGATTACTTCCCTGTTGCTTGGCTTGTTGTTGCCGGCCGTGCAAAAGGTCCGGGCCGCCGCCAATCGGGCCAGTTGTCACAACAATCAGCATCAAATCGGCCTGGCGATGCATCTCTACGCGGATACCAATCGCGATCAGATGCCGGTCGCTCCGCGCATGCCCAGCCTGGCTTCGCCGCCCGGTCAACGGTCCTTGGCCGAGGTCCTTGGCCACTTCATCGAATCGAATCGCAAGGTGTTTCAGTGCCCCATGGACACCAAACGAGTTGCCGTGGAGGGGCTCAGTTATGAGTACCTGCCACGCGTTTCGGGCAAGACATTTGTAGAACTCGCGGGTAATTCGCAAGGCCTGGGCCTGCACCAAATCTGGCTGACCTACGATTTCGATCCGGTTCACGGACAGGGCGAGCGGGCTCGTTCGTTCCTGTATGCGGATGGGCACGTGGAGTGATTTGGACGGCACACGGAGTGTGCCTACTACTTTCAAACCAAGCCGGAGATCATCATGCATCAACCAATTCACAATCGTCTATGGGTTCGGCGATCGCTTGTGCTTCTGCTGCTGCTGCTTATCAGTTACGGCAGCTATCGGGCGATTCGGACCAATCCGACCTTAAAGAAAATGCGCAAGCTGCAAGAGGAATTCACCTCGGCCGCGGCGAAAGACTGGACGCGCGAACAACGCCGCGAGAAGGGGCAGGAAATGCGGGCGGCCATTGAAAAGCTCTCTCCCGAACAACGCGATGTGCTTTCCTCCGAACGTCAGAAACAATTCGAGGAGCAAATGCGGCGTTACGCGCAGATGTCGCCAGCCGAAAAGCTTCGCCATCTCGACGAACAAATCGATCGCGGCGAGAAGATGCGGCAACAATTCGCCCAGCGCACGAGCAACACTCCAATTGGGAACGGCCAGCGGCCGCAAGGCCCGCCACCTGGCAGCTTCGGCGCTGGTCCTTCCGGATCAGGCTCGGGTGGTCCAGGTGGGCGTGGTTCGCAACAAGTGTCGGCCGAAGATCGCGAGAAACGCCGCAAGGAACGGCTCGACAAGAGCACGCCGGAATTCCGCGCGATGATGGACAATTATCGAACGGACCTGGAGGCGAGGCGGAAGCAGCGGGGTCTCAAGTACTGAGTACTTTTACCCATGAAACTCTTCCTCGGTCACGGTTCTAGAGGGCCAATCGATCCAGACAAGCCGCTTGAAGTGATAGTCGCCACCGATGTTGATGCCGTGCATCGGGCCGACGTCGCAGTGCCGGGCGGTGTGCGTGTGACCGCAGAATACGAACGGGACTCGTGTGGCACGTTGGGTCAACTCCGCCTCAAGCCTGGCGTTCCCTGAAAATGCTCGCCAGAGAAGTGCATCCAAAGGCGGCGGTTCCCGGGCGGGGTAAAGCATCCCACGCAGCGGCGGATGATGCACGACGACGAAAGCGTTGCTGACCCGTTCGAGCGCGGAGTCGAGATCGGCCACGAGTTTGGTTACGACGCGTTCGGCGAACGCGATATCCGTTAACGGCCAGTGAACGAAATTCGCATCGTTGTGCATGCCGCGGACGAATCGTTTGGTTGCCAAACGATCCTCCCAGTCGGGCGTGGCTTCCCTAAGCAAATCGTTGTCCCAGGTGTAGTCGTACCAGTTGATGCTGCCGACGATCGCGAGGTCGGAATCCGGAAACAAGAGTGATTCTTGATCCAGGTAGGTGAAGCCGTGCTCCCTGCAAATATTCGGAAGAGCGGTTTCGTAGCAGACCAGCGAGTCGCCCCGCCGATCGTCGCTGCGGACCCAGATGTCGTGATTGCCGGGGACGGCAGCTTTCTTGCAGGGCAGCGGATCGAACAATTCGAGACAGCGCTTAAAATCGTCGCTGGCACCTATATCGCCAGCCAAGATGAGCAGGTCGGGAGGATTTTCGGCCAGGCGTTGGACCAATTGCAGATTCGCGCGATGGCCTGCAGGGTGTCGGGTCCCGTAGTGCAGGTCCGCCGTGATTGCAATTCGAAGGGATTGGGGAGTCTTTCCCTGGGTTCTCATCAACCGGCCTTGCTGGCGGTTTGGATGGAAGCGAGTTTCGGCCGCTTCATGGCTGCCGAAGAGTTCGTAGTCGGTCCAGGAGGCAATCGCCAGTGAACTTCGAGTTTGACCGGACCCACGGTCAGCATATCGCCGGCCTTGAGCAAACGGCTAGTCGTCGGCTGCCCTTCAACGGTCGTTGTGCCTCCGACGGAACGCAGATGTGGCCCATCCGGTGTGACCGAGATCACGCAATGAACCGCACGAACTTTTTCGTCCAGGATTCGCAAATCGCATTTGGCATGACTTCCGACCAGCGTGACAGGCACGAGCAGCGTTCGGGACACGCCTTGATCTGGGCCGCTACGAACGATCAGTTCGCCGGTAAGGACTTCGTATTGTCGGGTGCGATCAGCCATGTGCGTGGAGTGGGTTTAGTCCAATTAGTATACACATGCTGAATTTGCGGAGACTAGCAAAAATGCGAAAGATGAGGGATTTTCCGTGTGCGCCAGCTGCAGGGGATCAAGCACAGACCAGAGGTCCGTGCCCACAACTCTATAGTGGGCAAGGACCTCTGGTCTGTGCGAGGCGAGTTACCCGATTACAGACGTAAGCATCTGAGCAAGTTCCGCTTCCCCACGCAAGCCAGTGATGGATTGCACGGGCGTCTCGCTCCCCTTGAACACCAGCAAACGAGGAATGCTGCTGATGCTGTACCTGACTGCGAGGTCGCCGTTCTCGTCCACGTTGACCTTGCCGACTTTCACCTGCCCGGCAAACTTGTCGGCCAGCTTGTCCACGATTGGCGCGAGCGATCGACATGGGCCACACCAAGGGGCCCAAAAGTCCACGAGCACTGGGATCTTGCTATCGACCACCTCGGCATCCCAATTATCCGAGCGAAATTCAAACACATTCGCGCTAGCCATCACAAACTCCTTGAAAAAGCCGTTCTTGGGCATTCACGTCCAAGAGTCGGTTGTATGTAGGATCCTACCGTTTGGTTACTTGGTAACGAACATTCGATGCGCGGGATATGTCAGTAGATTCAACGGTTCTTGACTCAACGCTCGCCAGCACTAAAAATCATCGAGTTGGCCCTGTCGTCTAGCGGTTAGGACACGGCCCTTTCAAGGCCGCGACACGGGTTCGATTCCCGTCAGGGTCATTTGCGTTCCAAGTTTCTCGTTTCAAGTTTCAAGTTTCGCGACTTGGCACCTGAACGGGAAACTTGGAACTGTTCGTTTGGAGAGCAACGTGAACAACATTCCGTGGTGGGTTTATGTCATCCTGGCTGGTCTGGCTTGGGGAACCTACGTTCCCATCATCTTTTACGGTGGCCAGGAACTCGCGGTGAAGACCAGCCCACTCGGTGGCCGGTTGGCATCGATCTTGTGCGTGGGTGTGGCTTACTTCTTCATGGCCGTGATCGTACCGATCGTCATGATGAGCATCCGCGACGATGCCAAGCCGGAATGGAAGACGAACGGCCTGGTTTTCAGCGGACTCGCCGGCGTCGCTGGTGCAGTTGGTGCGATCTGCGTGATCTTCGCCAGCAAGGCGGCAGTCGATGCGGCCAAACTGGAAGGCGTGAATCCCGCGACCTATCGCATGTACATCGCTCCGCTGATCTTCAGCTTGGCCCCGGCGATCAACACGCTAATGAGCCTGATATGGCACCCGAAGCCCGGCGATCCCTGGCATTTCGACTTCCATATGCCGGGCTGGAAACTTCCCTTAGGCATCGTGTTCGTGGCCATCGGCACCTTTCTCGTGCTCATGTCGAAGGAAGAGATGGAAGTCGGCAAGGCACCGCCGCAGAAGCCGCCCGAAGTGCAGCCCGCACCATAGCGTACCCTCTCGCCCTGCGAGAGAGTCGCGGGACCTGCCAGAAGGCGAAGTCCCGATTAGCAGGAAGCCTCGGTTTTCTCTCGCGGAGCGAGAGGGCGTACCTTTTGCCGCTGTTACAAAATACCAGCGAGGTCCATCTCCTCTGATGTTCGGCAACTTGCGGTTGCGCGGACCTTAACACGGTTGAACCGCAAGCTGTAGTCGGCACGCTCCGTGTGCCGACTACGATGAGGTATTTCTCCGTAGCTTGCATAGAAGTTCACAGGTAAGAATCTAAGGGGATTGATCTCGGTCCCACCGGCCTCATTTCGTCCCATGCGAGTGCGGCCCGCTAGCAATTGAACCCACGCCTTCCTATCAAAAGGGTATGCGACACGTTATTTGTGCACTCGTTCAGAACCAGCCTGGTGTGTTGGCTCAGATCTCCGGCATGTTGGCCTCGCGGGGCTTTAACATCGACTCCCTCGCCGTCGGCGAGACCGAGGTCCAGGACCTTTCGCGGATGACGTTTGTCGTCCACGGCGACGATGCCGAACTTGAGCAACTCCGCAAGCAACTCGATAAGGTCGTCACCGTTGTCCGGGTGATGGACATTTCGACGGAGAACTTCGTCGAACGCGACCTCATGCTCATCAAGATCAAGTCGAACCCGGCCCAGCTGGTCGAGATGTCCTTGCTGGTCGAGATGTTCCGTGGCCGGGTGGTCGATGTGACTCACGATACGCTCATGGTCGAAGTGAGCGGCACGGAAGGGAAGATCGAAGCCTTCATCGATCTGATTCGGCCTTACGGCATCATCGAATTGGCTCGCACCGGCCGAATCGCTCTTGTGCGTGGCAACCTTGGGGAAAAGAGCGCATGACCCCGGACGCGATTACCTCAGCCACTCGGAAGATTACCCTCGTGCAGTCGGAAATGCTGCGCTCATTGAAAGCGGGCCAGCAGGTTCAGATTGTTCAGACTGTTCGAGTCGGCTCGAGAAAGTGGCATGCAAACGTTGCCGGGACATTTCGACATTTGAACTATCTGGCCACGGGCATCACGACGGAACGGCTACCGCAAGACGACATCGTGGTCCCGATCCTTCACTTCACCAAAGCGAACGGCGAGCTTTCAAGCATCGCACTGGACGAGAATACCGTCGTGACCCTGGTCGCCTGACGCAATCGAGATGCTGGAAAAATTCCTAGTGTTCTCGCTCAAATGTCTCAGGTAATCCTTGCGTCTGAACTTGGCTTGATTTACAGTAATATCCTCGCAAGCTCGTCCACTCCCCCTTCCCCGAGGCATGACAGAGACTCCTGGCTTTGGCCCAGTAATGGTACGTTACTGGGCCAAAGCCAGGGGCGCACTTCAAGGGGAGGGATTTAGGTCGAAACTACCTCCCGGCTGCGGAGCCTCCGATGGCGGCGAGCAGTGCAGCGATAAGAAGGGTAACGGTCGTCCGCATGGCGGCAATCCGTTAGCTTTGGATGAGTTGGGTAGAGATTGACAACCGGAAATGGCACTGTCAACGCAATTCCAAGAATTTCTCTTCTCGTTGACAAACAAGCCGGGGGATGCCCCCGCAGACACACCGAGGAATCGGATCGCAATTGAGTTCAATCCCTCGAAACGCTATGATCTCGATATGTGGATGGGCCTCATTAACCGTGCTTCACGTTTGGCGATCCTTTCCGGGATCACTTTGCTCATGCTTGTCCCAACCGGCATGTGCATTTGTGCGGAGCACGAAGACGAGCCCACCTCCGAACAGCACGAGCCCGGCTGCCCAGAAGTTCGCAAGCTCGATCAGCCTGGCAAGCCCGTCCCGGCCGAAGCGGATCTCACATCGCAGCCACTTGAGCTGCAATCACAACCCAGTGCCACAGATTCCTCCAGGCCGGTTTTCTCGGTGGGTCATGGACCACCGCGAGGTCGGCCCCTCTACATTGCCCAGCGATCCCTCCTGATTTGACCCCGTCGTTCGCATCGCGTTCCAAGCTGATTTTCCGCGAACGAAAGGGTATCCCATGTCCGCTCCTGCGAGTTCTCCGGTTTTCCGACTCATCGGTCAAATTCCAACTCTCCTCGTTCTCGTTGCTCTGGGCGGCGTGGGCTATTGGGGCATGAAGAACGAATGGAAATTGCCGGACACGACTGCGAAAGGAGAGTCGAAAGATCAGAGTTGGTGCTCGGCCCACAACGTTCCGGAAGACGTCTGCGTTGAGTGCAGGCCGTACTTGCTCAGCCGCGGTGAGCCGTTCGGCTATTGCCGCATCCATGCCGTCCACGAGTGTCCCTGGTGCCATCCCGAAGTCGCACAACTTGATTCGCCCTACAAGGTGAGCGCTGCCGATCTGGAAAGTGCGAAGGCGGCCCTTGCGTTCTCGGCTCGAGCGCAGAACGGTCGGAACGACAAACTCCACGAACGGCGGATCCAGTTTGCGTCACTCGAAGCCTTCGACCGAAGCGGAGTCGAGATCTATCCGGCGTTCAAGGGGAAGATTGCCGAGACGGCCTCCGTTCACGGTGAAATCACGCACGACCCTGGCCGGGTCGCTCATGTTTCAAGCCGGGCACCCGGTTCAGTGTTCCGAGTCTTCAAGCATCTCGGTGACATCGTTCACGAGGGCGAACTTCTCGCACTCGTGGAGACTGCAGTCGTGGGGCAGGCGAAGGTGGAGTACCAGCAATGGCTCGCCCACCTCGACGTACGCGTGAAGACTCGGAACAAAATGGACGTCGCCGTCGTTCCCGCTCCCACGGTTCTTGCAGCCGACACCGCGATCCGCGAGGCACGCATCAAGCTGGCATCGTCCCGCCAGGCGTTAATCAATCTAGGACTGCATCTTCCGACGGATGATTTCAAGGGACTGTCTGACGACGAAGTAGCCGAACGGCTGCATTTCTTGGGCATTCCAGAAGAGTATCTGCGCGGGTTCAATTCGCGAACCACTTCGAACAATCTGCTGCCGATCCGCTCACAGATTGGGGGAACCGTGACATCGCGCGACATCGTGGCCGGTGAAGTGGTCGACCCGATGAAGATGCTCTTCGAAGTCGTTGATAATTCGGTCGTCTGGCTCACGATCGGTGTCCGCAACGAAGACGTCTCCAAGGTGCGTCTGAACCAGACGAAAATCGTATTTGAGCCGGATGGGCAAACGAAGCCGGTGGAGGGAGTGGTCGCATGGATTAGCACCGAGGCGGACCACAAGACGAGAACCGTTCGCGTGCGCGTGAACCTGGATAACAAGGACGCCAAGCTGCGGGCCAACACCTTCGGCCACGGCCACGTGATCTTGCGTGAGGACGAGAATGTCGTGCTGGTGCCGAATCAGGCGGTGCACGTCGAGGGAGGGAACAATTACATCTTCGTCCGCGATCGTCGTTTTCGCGAGGAAGGCTATCCGAAGGTGTTCCATACGCGGACGGCACGAGTCGGAGCGAAGGATGATCGCTACACAGAAATTATCGCCGGAGTGCTTCCCGGCGAGCTCGTGGCCACGAAGAATAGCACCCTCATCATGGCCGAGTTATTACGCGGCAAGATCGGCGAAGGGTGATGTGGCCACTAAGACCCGGTCGGGTCTTTCGTTCTTCTCCCTCCTCCTTCGTGAGGAAGGGGACCAGGGAGTTCGGTTGCTTGGATCATTCCCACGCCAAAACTAACCCCCTTCCCTAAGAGGGGAGGGGAACCGGATAGCGTTCATGCTCACCAAGATTATCGACTTCTCGCTGCATCATCGCCTGGCGGTGATCGTGCTAACACTAGGCTTCGCCGTGTTGGGATTGATCTCGCTCGATCGGCTGGACGTCGACGCTTTCCCGGACGTCACGCCCGTCCAGATCCAGGTCAACACGGTCGTCCCGCAATTGAACCCGGAGGAAGTCGAAACACGCGTCACCTTTCCCGTCGAGCAAGCCCTGGCGGGAATGCCACGGCTCGAGAACATGCGTTCGCGTTCGCAGTTTGGCCTGTCCCAGGTAGTCGTGACCTTCGAGGACGGGACCGACATGCTGGTCGCCCGGCAACTCGTCAGCGAGCGACTGGGGACCGCGGTCCTGCCGCCCGAAGTCGAACGCCCGAAGATGGGGCCGATGTCGAACGGCCTCGGCGAAGTGTTCCATTACATCGTGCTTGGGCATGGCGAGGATCGCACCAAGGCCCGAACCATGCACGAATGGGTCATCCGGCCACAAATTCGGTCCGTGCCGGGCGTCGCCGAGGTGAACTCGTGGGGCGGCTATCAGCGGCAGTACCAGGTTCGCATTCGGCCGGATGCGCTCGTCAAGTACGAACTGACCTTCGATCAGATTCTGGCTGCCGTCGATCAGAACAATCGCAACGTTGGCGGCGGTGTGGTCCATCGCGGTGGCGGCATGTTGCTCGTCCACGGCGTGGGGCGAGTCGCCGACATTGAGGAATTGCGCAGCATCGTCGTCGCGTCACGCAACGGGCAGCCGATATTTCTGCGGGATCTCGCCGAGGTCGGCATCGGCGACGATGGTCCCCTACGCCGCGGCTCGGTCACGTTTGACGGCCGTGGTGAGGCGATGCTCGGCCTCGGTTTCATGACCACGGGCGAGAACAGCCACACGGTCACGACCGCGATGCGGGAGAGGCTGAAGGAAACCGAAAAGACGCTGCCACGCGACGTCGAAGTGATATCCGTCTACGATCGCACGGAACTTATCGATGTGGTCGTCGATACGGCGAAGAAGAACCTGTTCGAGGGCGGCCTGCTGGTCATTGCCGTTTTGTTCGCGTTTCTCGGCAACTTGCGGGCGGCATTCATCGTCGCCCTGGCCATTCCGCTGTCGATGTTGTTCGCCTTCACCGGCATGTACCGTTTTGCGATCGCGGCCAGCCTGCTCAGCCTGGGTGCCATCGACTTCGGCATGATCGTCGATTCGTCAGTGGTCATGGTCGAAAACTGCGTGCGGAAGAGCGCCGAGTTCGGAACTCGCGACGCAGTCGCGCGAACCTGGCGAAGCTGGTTCCCGTTTCACATGTTTTTCGTCGCGGAACGAATCCCCATCGAAGTCGTCCGCGATGCGGCCGTGGAGGTGCGTCAGCCGACGCTCTTCGGCGAACTCATCATCCTCGTGGTTTACATCCCCGTGCTGACCCTGGAGGGTATCGAGGGGAAGATGTTCCGGCCGATGGCGATGACGGTCATCTTCGCGCTGGCCGGATCGATGATCCTGTCGATGACCCTGATGCCGGTGCTTGCCAGCTTGATCTTGCCGCGGCGTGGGGTCGAACGTGAGCCGATGCTCGTGCGCTGGTTGAAGGCGGTCTACGCTCCAGTATTGCATCTGGCGATGAGGATGAAGCTCGCGGTTCTGATCTTGGCCATGGCGGTCGTGGGCTTCACGTTTGCTTTCATCGCGCCCCGGCTCGGCGAGGAGTACATCCCCGAGCTTTCCGAGGGTGCGATCAGCATCAACGTCATCCGCCCGGTCGGGACCAGCCTGGAGGTGTCGAACGAATCGAACGGACAGATGGAGCGGGCGGTGCTGAAAGCTTTTCCCGATGAAGTGAAGCACGCTTGGTGCCGGGTGGGTTCCGCGGATGTCGCGACCGACCCGATGGGTGTCGAACTTACAGACTTCTTCATGACGCTTCATCCACGATCCAAGTGGAAGCGAGCGAAAACTCAGGAAGAGTTGACCAAACTCGTGCAGCAGGAACTACGCGGCTACCTCGGCTTCGAGGCTGCCTACACGCAGCCGATCGCCATGCGCATCGAGGAGACATTCGAGGGCACACGCGGCGAGGTCATCATCCTTCTCTATGGCGACGATCTCAAGATCCTCAAGGAGAAGGGAGGCCAGGTGAAGGAGATTCTCGAGTCGGTCCAGGGCCACGAGGGGGTGAAAGTCGAACCAACCGAAGGCCAGCACGTTCTGCGTATCAAGCCGCGGCCGAAGGAACTCGCCCATCACGGCATCACGGCCAAGGCGATCCTCGACTTGGTCGAATCCATTGGCGGAAAACCGCTGGGCGAGGTCGTGGAGGGGCAACTTCGTTTTCCACTCGTGGCCCTGTTACCCAGGCACTTCACACAAAACCCGGATTCCCTGCGCGACATTATCATCGCCACGCCGGGAGGAGAACGCATTCCGCTCTATCGGCTCGCGGATATCGATGTCTACGATGGTCCGCCGATCATTAACCGCGAAGTCGGCCAGCGGCGACTGGCGGTCACGTGCAACATTCGCGATCGCGATCTGGCCGGGTTTGTCGAGGAGGCCAAAGCGCGAGTCGAGAAGGAAGTCCAGCTACCGGAGGGCGGCCGCTACCGCATTGAATTCGGAGGTGAATACAGGCATCTCCTGGGTGCCAAGAAACGCCTGTGGCTCGTTCGCGGGCTGGCCCTAATCCTGGTCGTCTTCCTCTTGTATCTCGCCTACGGGAACGTCACGGACACACTACGAGTACTAGTCGGCATTCCATTCGCCCTCGTGGGCGGTATCCTCGCACTTTGGCTTCGAGACATGCCGTTCTCGATCTCGGCACAAATCGGCTTCGTGGCGGTCGCGGGCGTTGCCGTGCTCGACGACATGATACTGGTCTCGTATATCCGCCAACTTCGTCAGGGCGGGATGGGCCTGGATGTGGCCGTCGAGAAAGCCGCGATGACTCGCCTGAGGCCGGTGTTGATGACCACGCTGGTGGCGAGCCTGGGCTTCGTGCCGATGGCGTTTAGTGATGGGCAGGGTGCCGAAGTGCAACGGCCGCTAGCCACGGTCGTGATCGGTGGGGTGATCAGCGCACTCGTGATGTCGTTGCTTGTCGTTCGCGTGCTGTACGTTGTGTTTCGGCCACGCCAGGTGGTTACTGCTTCTTGATCGATTTCGATCCGTTCGTGTTCGTTTCGGCCAACACTCGATTCAACTCTTCGCGCAGATCGTCTGGCCGCTGGAACCGCTCGCTCGGAGCCTTGGCCATCATGCGTAGCACGACTTCCGACAAACGAAGCATGCCTGGTTCTTGCACGTGTTCGAACGGAGCCACGGGTTCTTCCTTCATGTGAGCCAGAATCATCTGTGTCGGCTTGTGATACGAGAAGGGCAATCGGCCCGTGACCACGTGATAGAGCGTGGCTCCCAGGCCATAGATGTCCGTCCGATGATCGAACGCACGACCGGGCCGAGCCATCTCTGGAGGGAGATAGGCCGGCGTTCCGATGAAGCGAATGGTGTCAGCCGAGGGGGCCGCCAGTTGCTCTTCGCCCACCATCCCGCACAGGCCCCAGTCGATGACCTTGACGTCTCCGTGTGGCGTCACGAGCAGGTTCTCGGGCTTGATGTCCCGATGCACGATTCCCAATCGCCAGGCGGCAGCCAAGCCGTCGAGGGTCCGCAAAGCGATACGGACGGCGAGTCGAGGGGTGAGTCGGCCGCCGTGGCTCACTCTCAGGTTTTCAAGAGTCATGCTTTCGACATATTCCGTCGCCAAGTGCGGGACCTCGGGGTCATCGCGGTAGTCCCAGAGTCGGGCGATGTTCGAGTGACTCAGTCGAGCGAGTGCCTGGAATTCGTTACGAAGGTGGGTGACCAGGACTTGCCGATCCGCTCGGCGACGTGGGGCCACGACCTTGACGGCTACGGGCAGTTGTAAGTCCCAAAGTTCACCCATGTACACCGCACTGTTTCGGCCGGCAGCCATGTGGGTCTTCAGTCGGCATCGGCCCAGAAACGCACCAAGAGGAGGAAGCGGAATATCATCCAGTTCGGGCACGTCGTGGAGCGTGGAGGCCTTGCCAATGACCGCCGTCTGCATCACGTCCGTGTCGTCCAGTTCGGACGGCATGTCGGCATGGTTGGCTTTCGGGGCGGTGGTTGCAAGCATCGCGAATCTCGGGATCGTGCCGATCTGTCTCAACATCTCCTTCTAATGCATGGTGCGTATTCTGCGGTCCGGCGCGAGTAATCCCGAAATAAGGGCATCACCAACACCCGGCACTCCCGATACGACCAGTGCGTCCCGCGAAGCTTGGACATCCGTTGCGATCCCCTCTCGCCGCACATCTTGAAGATCAAGCTCAGAGACGGATTGCCGATCAACCCACACGATCGGCAACCTCGATACCAAGCTGCTCGCAAGGGCGTCACAGATCGTACAGATCGCCAAACTTGGTTCGAAGATAGGCAACCAACGGCTCGTGCCGCAGCCCCTCTCCCGTGATTCTTTGGCACAACTCGTCCGATCGGCACGATCGCCCGGGTTTGTGTACCTTCTCATTGAGCCAGTTCTTGAGCCGTCCGAACTCCCCTTGAGCGAAGTCCGTCTCCAGGCCCTGCAGCTGAGACTTGGAGGCATTCATGAGCTGTGCCGCGTAGAGGTTTCCCAGCGTGTAGGTCGGGAAGTAACCGAGTCCGCCCATGCTCCAGTGGATGTCCTGTAAGCAGCCCTGGCGGTCGTCGGGCGGCGTCAGGCCGAACATCTTCTGGAAGCGTTCATTCCAGGCTCCCGGCACGTCTGCCGGCTTCAGATCTCCCGAAAGCAGGGCCAACTCCATCTCGAAACGCAGGATGATGTGCAGGTTGTAAGTTGCCTCGTCGGCCTCGACGCGGATGAGCGATGGGCGGGCCTCGTTGATCGCGAAGTAAAAATCATCGAGAGGCACATCGCCGAGGGCCGAGGGGAACGCCTGGCGTGCCTTCGGGTAGAAGTGTTCCCAGAACGTGCGGCCACGGCCAACCTGGTTCTCCCACAGGCGGGATTGAGATTCGTGGATGCCAAGCGAGCAGTACGAACCGAGGGGCGTGCCGAAGTGTTCGGAGGGAAGTCCCTGCTCGTAAATGCCGTGCCCGGCTTCGTGGAGCACGCCGAAAAAAGCCTCGTTGAAGAAACGTGGATTGTACCGCGTGGTAATCCGGCAATCGCCCGGCCCGATGCCGGAGCAAAACGGATGCGTCGTGACGTCCAGGCGGCCGGCCTGGAAGTCGAAACCAATCGCAGTTGCAGCCGCCTTCGCGAAAGCCTGCTGGGCCTCGACCGGATATTCCCGTTCGAGAATCTCTCGCTTCGGCCGACGTTTCGACTGGCCGATGGCGGCGATCAACGGCACCAGTTCAGCCGAGAGCGAGGCGAAAACCACTCGCACCTGGGCGGCCGTCGCACCCGGTTCGTACTCGTCGAGCAGGGCATCGTACGGATGCTCCTTAAAGCCAACCGCGTCGGCCTCACGGCGTTTCAGTGTGACGATCTTCTCGAGCCAGGGCTGAAATGCGGGGAAGTCGTTCTTGCTGCGGGCTTCTTGCCAAACTTGCTGGGCCCGTGTCGACACCCTCGCGATCTCTTCGACGAGCTCTTTCGGCAACTTGACTGCCCGGTCGTAAGCGCGCCGAATCTCGCGAACGTTGATCGCCTCGGGGGAATCCTTCGCCAGCGACGAATCGCCCAGAGTAGCTAAACACTCGCCCACCTTCGGATCGGTCGTCATCTCGTGGGTCATGCGAGCAAGAAGAGCCATCTGCTCGCCACGAAACTCGGAAGCGTTGTGCGGCATGTACGTTCGTTCGTCCCAGCCCAGGACGGCTCCACACGAGGAAAGCACGGCCGCTTCCTTGGATCGGCGAATCAGTTCGGTGTAAGCGGCTTCGGATGTCATTGGCAATCTCGTGTTTTCGGGATGCGGTTAGCTTATGGCCGATGGACGCCCGCCGTCCCGCGTCGTATCTCGTAAAACATCCCGCCCCACAACTTCTCAAAAGGAATCTCATGCGCCGAACTCTCCCACTGGCTCTCTCACTCCTGTTCGCCCTGCCGATCGTGGCTCGGGCCGACGACTGGGAATCGCTCTTCAATGGCAAGGACCTTTCCGGCTGGAAGGGCAAGACCGAATTGTGGGCCGTCAAGGAAGGGGCCATCACCGGCTACACCAAAGATGGCAAGATCGGCGGCAACAGCTTCCTGGTCTGGGACGGCAAAGTGAAAGACTTCGAATTGAAGTTGAAATTCAAGATCGTCGGCGGCAATTCGGGGATTCAATACCGCTCGAAGAACGTCGGCAAGCCGGAAGACTTTGTCATTAGCGGCTACCAGGCGGACATCGACTCGGCCGGCAAGCGCAAGCAACAGTTCGTCGGCATTCTGTACGAAGAAAAGGGACGTGGCTTCCTTTGCAATCGCGGCACCAAGACCTGGGTCGATACCAATGGCACGCGATTCGAGAAGGAAGTCGTCAACGGCGACGAACTGTTGAAGTCGATCAAGGAAGACGATTGGAACGAGTACCACATCACCGCGATGGCCAATCACGTCAAGCACCAGATCAACGGCAAGACGACCGCCGAGGTCATCGACTTCCAGAAGGACAAGCGAGCTTCGGAGGGCCTCCTCGCCTTCCAAATCCACGACGGCATGGGCGAAATGACCGTGCAGTTCAAGGACATTCAGTTCAAGAAGCTAACCGGCGTGGAAGAAGTCACGGCGAAGGGCATGCCGATCCCGACGGACGCGAAGAAGATTGAAGCACCGAAGCCGAAGCCGAAGGTGGAGAAGAAGTAGGTACTCCGACAATTGAAGTTGACGCGAGCGTCCCGTTGGCGGAACTGACGGGACGCTAGGCTCGACCCGCATTCGCCTCGGTGAGTTCTCAGGCTAATCAATCAGCGTTTGAGTTCCTTGAACGTTACCACAATTTTGCGTGGCTGGCCCTCCGTTAGCACATTGCACAAGTTGTTCTTGGCATGGTCGGCCTCGCCCATATGCGTTCGGACATTGCCATCGAGGACGAATAAAGTCATGTAGTATCGGAGCCTGGGGTCGAGCTTTTCATTCGCACCCAGGGCAATATCTTTTTTCGTTTCGGTCCCTTTCGTGTGGGCAAAATCCTTGGCCTCCAGTTTCTCGACGAGCGTAGCCGGGGCGTCTGCCAGCTTGGGATGGATCTTGTAGAGTCGAATTTCGAGGGTGCGGCCAGTAAAACTGGCGACATCTTTGGGAATGACGACGGTTCCGGTCACGCCCCTGTCTCGTCTTTCTTCTCCTCGGCTGAGACGGGCAGTGCCAAGATCAGAAAACATGAAGCGGTCAATAGTCGCATGTGATGCTCTCTTTCCAGTACAAGATGAAATAGGGGTGTCCAATCCACGCAGCGTTCCCGGCCAATTTACCTCGCCCACAACCTGCGATCCAAACTCCGATACTGAATCGCCTCGCTCAAATGGCCCGATCCGATGTTGGCGGCCCCTTCCAGGTCGGCAATCGTCCTGGCCATGCGCAGAATGCGGTCGTGGGCCCTCGCCGAGAGGCCGAGTTCTTCCATGGCTGACTGCAATAGTCCCTGGCAGTCCGCGTCGAGCGTGCAGAACTTTCGCAATTGTTTCGGGCTCATGCGGCTATTCACGGCACCGGCACTCGTTCCAAAGCGGGCGGTCTGGATCGCACGAGCTTGAAAGACATGTTCGCGCATCGATGCACTATCTGTCCCGTCCTGTTTCGATGACAATTCGGCAAAGGGGACGGCAGGCACTTCGATGTGCAAGTCGATGCGATCCATTAACGGCCCGCTGATTCGGGCCATGTATTTTTCGATGTGAATCGGTGTGCAACTGCAGGCGTGCTTTGGATCGCCCATGTAACCGCACGGACAGGGATTCATGCTGGCAACCAGAATGAAACTGGCCGGGAACATGGTCGAATGCAAAGCCCGCGAGATCGTGACGCGTCCTTCTTCGAGCGGCTGACGAAGCACTTCCAGGCTGCGACGATTGAATTCGGGAAGTTCATCGAGAAACAGCACGCCATGATGGGCAAGACTGATTTCCCCGGGCGCAGGAATGCTGCCGCCACCGACCATGCCGGCATCGGAGATCGTGTGATGCGGCGAGCGAAATGGCCGTGTGGCCATCAACGGTTCGCCCTTGGGTAGTCGGCCGACCGCGGAATAGATGCGTGTTGTTTCCAAACTCTCCTGAGCTGTGAGTTGAGGAAGCACGGTCGCCAGCCGGCGAGCGAGCATGGTCTTTCCCGTACCAGGACTGCCGATCATCAGCACATTATGTGCCCCAGCGGCAGCTACGATCAGCGCCCGCTTGGCGGTCTCCTGGCCTCGGACATCCGAGAAATCGACGTCGTAACGATTCAGCTTTGGTTGAAAATCGGCCATGCCGCTGGCTGCTGGTTCGAGTTGAAGATGTCCCGAAAGCAGCCCGATTGCGTCGTTCAGCGTTCCCACGCCAAAGACCTGGAGTTCTTCAACGACGGCCGCTTCGCGAGCGTTTTCCACCGGCACGATCAGGCGTCGAAAGCCCAGATCGCGGGCGGCCATTGCCATCGATAGGACACCCTTAACGGGGCGAACCATACCGTCGAGAGCCAGTTCGCCGATGGTGGCTGAGTCGTCAAGGTGCTCCGGACGAAGTTGCCGCGTGGCAACCAGTAACCCTAGAGCGATGGGGAGATCGAAAGCCCCCGCGTCTTTTCGCAGGTCGGCCGGGGCCAGATTGATGACCGTGCGGCCATCCGGCAGCTGATAGCGGAGATTCCAGAGTGCACGTTCGACGCGATGGATGCTCTCGCGAACGGACGCTTCCGGCAGTCCAACGATCACCGTCTTGGGCGTGTTGGAAGGCGTATTATCCACCTCGACCTCGACCGGAACCGCGTCGATGCCAACGAGAGCGAAGGTATTCAGCTTGGCGAGCATGAAAGGAACTCACGAGTCGCTTGCCATCCTGGCTAATCGTCCTCTCCGAGCTTTCGTTCTTTAGGCTTGTTGTCTTTCACCAGTCGCTTGATAACGAACCTTGTACAGGGCACATAGAGTCCAGCAAGCAGCAGTCCTTGGTACAAGCGGAAGGCACCTGGCGACAGACCGACCAGGTAGGTACGTGGCGGACCGGGCTCGTCCTCAAAGACGCTCTCCGCCATCCAATCTTCGATCATCATCCAGGAGACGAGATACCAAACCAAACAGCCGATCATGAAGAGAACGGTCAGAATCCCGGGGAGCCACCAGAGGAACACTTCGACACCGGTATGCTGGTAAACCGTTTTCACCACCGGCCGTTGTCGCGTGCGCGTGTTGTAGCCACAGTTCAGGCAGATTCTCGCGTCGACCGCTGACATCTCCTTGGCACAAAATGGGCAGCGCGGCATGCCATCGTTGATCTGGGCCAAGGAATAGTCGTTGGTGTCTTCCTCGTCGGCGTTGGGATTCGGTTTTGTTTCCGGCTCGGGTAGCGGCTTCCCTTCGGGTGCTTTAGTCTTTGGTGGAGCGGGTGGGCCCTTCCCTTTTGGAGCGGAAGGCTTGGGGGCGGAACCTTTCGCCGTCGGCGCTTGCACCGGGAAAATCTTGTCGCATCCTTTACATCGAATGCGCTTGCCGACGTGCTCGTCGGACACCTTCACCTGTTTGGAACAGTCCGGACACGCTATTACAAAAGTTGTGGCCATCGAAGTATTGCCCCGTGAATCAGTTGGGGTTCAGCATAGGACCGAGGTCCCCTGGAATGCAAGCCGGAATGAACACTCGTCTGCTGGTCTCCGTCGCCACGTATAACGAATGCGAGAATATCGCACGTTTAATCGAGGAAATTCACGCATTCGCCCCGCAAGCGGATGTGCTGGTTGTTGACGATAATTCTCCGGACGGTACGGGAAAACTGGTCGACGAACTCTCGGCCAAGGACTCCCGGATCCGGGCCCTGCACCGTTCGGGCAAGCTTGGCCTGGGCACGGCCATCGTCGCGGCCATGAAATATGCCATGTCGAACAACTACGACCTGCTCCTGAATATGGACGCGGATTTCAGCCATCCGGCACGATATATCCCCGCCTTGCTGGCGGGCATGAGCCGCCAGGATGTAATGATCGGCTCGCGATATGTGGCCGGTGGCGGCACAGAAAACTGGCCGGTGATCCGCGAGAAAATCAGCCGAGCAGTGAACGGCCTGGTCCGGTTCTTCTTCCGCATGGGCGTTCGCGATGCGAGTGGGGCTTATCGCTGCTACCGCGTCTCGAAACTTCGCCAGGTGCGATTCGACCTGATCGTCTCGCGGGGTTATTCCTTTCAGCAGGAAATGCTTTTTCGCTGCAAGCTGGCCGGCTGTACGCTGGGCGAGACACCGATTATTTTCGAAAATCGCCGGGCCGGAAAATCTAAGGTGAACGGCAAGGAAGCCGCCCGATCGATGGCGACAATTCTCTATCTCGGCGTGCGTTCGATGCTAGGCATCGAACGCCGGGCCAGCCGAAGAACGGGAGGTGTTTCGTGAGTACGAACGCAATCGAGCCAGCAAAAGCATTCTTCAGCCCCGGTCATGCTTGTGTCCAAGAAGTGCTTCGCCAATTCAACGAGGCGCAGGATTCTTGCGCTGTTTGCGTGTTCACGATCACGGACGATCGCATCACGCAGGCCATCGTCCGAGCACACGCTCGGGGCGTGCGCGTTCGGGTCATCTCCGACGACGCCAAGTCGCACGACCTGGGGTCGGACATTGAGGAACTGCACGCCGCCGGGGTCGATTGCAAGGTGGATGTGGGCCAACTCGCACACATGCATCATAAATTCGCCTTGTTCGATGGCCGACGATTGATCAATGGCAGCTTCAACTGGACGCGGAGTGCCAGCGAGCAGAACGAAGAGAACCTGATCGTCACGGCCGACCCAATTCTGGTTGCCGCGTTCAGCGAACGGTTCGAAAAACTCTGGGCACGAATGTGAGGTTAGCGTGCTGGAGTTTCCGTTCGATCTTGCTCTGAGCGATCCGCGTCATCCCTTTCATCTTCAGCACATGCAGATGGCGTTGGAAGAGGGCGCGATCGCGGCCGAGGAGGACGAAGTTCCCGTCGGTGCCGTCATCGTTTCGCTCGAACGCGGGGTCATCGCCCAGGCGCACAACCAACGCGAGCAACTCAACGACCCAACAGCCCACGCCGAGATGATCGCCCTGACGCAGGCGGCAACCGCCCTGTCCTCCTGGCGGCTGGAGCATTGCGTGCTGTACGTCACGCTGGAGCCATGCCCGATGTGCGCCGGGGCCATCGTTCAGGCGCGTGTGCCGTACGTCGTATTTGGAGCAACCGACAAGAAGGCCGGTGCCTGCGAGACGCTTTACCAGATCACCAACGATCCACGTTTGAACCACCGGGCCCAGGTTATCGGCGGTGTGATGGCGGATCGGTGTGCGGAGATCCTTTCTGAGTTCTTCGCCGCGAAACGTAAACTTGGGAAGAAGTAATTGCCCTGCGAGGACCGCATGTCGATCTGGGAAGCCGTGCTGCTTGGAATCATCCAGGGCCTGACCGAGTTTCTGCCCATCAGCAGCACGGCACACTTGCTGGTCGCCCGCCAACTTCTCGACCATGCGAATCCGCGCGATGCCTTCACGACCGCGATTCAGCTCGGCACTCTGGTTGCGGTCTTCGTTTACTTCCGATCCGACTTGTACCGAATGTGCGTGGCCGTTCTCGCGGACATGCGGGCGCGCCGGTTTGCGTCCAGACCCGACTCCCGGCTATTTTGGATGATGGTGCTCGCCACGCTTCCCGTTGTTCTTTGCGGGTTCGCGTTCAAGGACTTCATCAAGAAATCACTCTACGATTCGTGGGTGATTGCTGCCGCCGCGATTGCGTTTTCGATCTTGTTGCTCGCAGCGGAGTTGACCACACGACGAAAAACTGGCCGCGATAATAATCAAGTTACCTGGAGAGACGCGATACTGGTTGGCCTGTTTCAGACTCTGGCCCTGATCCCAGGGGCCTCGCGGTCCGGCGTGACCATCACGGCAGGCTTGTTCGCCGGGCTTTCTCGGCCTGCGGCAGCCAGGCTTTCATTTCTACTCTCGTTGCCCAGTATCCTCGGTGCCGGACTGTACGACGCTTACAAGGAACGGAACGAACTGTTCCAAAGCGATGCGGATGTGCGAAACTTGCTTGTCGGTGCCACGGTCGCGGGAATCGTTGGCTACGGTTCGATTGCCTGGCTGATCGGCTTTCTCAAGCGTTATTCGACCTACGGATTTATCGTTTACCGAATTTTGCTCGGTCTTGCCATCTTTGGGCTGGTGGCCAAGGGTTAGCTGGTCAACGAATGGCTTCCACGATTTTAGGCCATCGAGTGGTGAACTTGGTTCCGTGGCCCGGCTCGCTCTGCACTTCGATATCACCGCCGTGAGCCAGGATGATCTTGCGCGTCATGGCCAGGCCCAGCCCCGTCCCGCCGGGTTTCGTCGTGTGGAAGGGGCGAAAGATCTTCCGCATCTCTTCGTTCTCCATGCCGCAGCCTGAATCGATGACGTCCAGACACACGAAGTCCCCCTCGGCTCGCGTTTGCAAAACGATCTGCCCGCCCTCCGGCATGGCTTGCTCGGCATTGAGCATGAGATTGAGCAAAGCTTGCTTGAACAACTCGCGATCGAGATTCACCGGCGGCAGGCCCGGCGAGGCGTACAGATGAATCGTGATGTTCGCCGCCTTGGCCGTGGGACTGAAGAAATCGACCATTTCGTCGATAATGTCGTCGATACGGGTTGGCTCCTTGCGGAGTTCCTGCGTCCGCACAAAGCGCAGAAAGTCGTTGGAAACTTCGACGAGCTTTTCGCTTTGGTTCTTGAGACGGTCGATGCGTTTTTTGGCGAGCCGTTCGCGAGGCGTTTCCGGAGTGGCGAAGTCGTCGGCCAGGAGTTGCAAATTCAGATTGAGCGTGCTGATGTGGTTCTTGACTTCATGAATAAATCCACCGGCCAGCTCGGCCACTTCGGCGAGATGATCGGTGGATTTCATGGTCATGCCTTCGATCCCCCCTCTCCGAAGCGGAGAGGGGGAGAATCACAAATTATCGGCGCGGACCGCCACGACCTCGGCCGCCACGGTCACCGCCCCGATCGCCGCCTCGGTCGCCACCACGATCCCCGCCTCGATCATCCCGTGGTGGCCGGTCGTTGAAATCGCCTCCGCCGCCCTCATCCCCACCGCCGCCGGCCGGTGGAGCAATCAGGGCCTTGCGCGAAAGCTTGATGCGATTCTGATCGTCGATCGCAATCACTTTGACCTCGATGACATCGCCCATCCGCAGCACGTCTTCCACGCGGGCGACGCGGAAGTGGTCGATCTCGCTGATGTGCAGCAAGCCATCCTTGCCGGGCACGATTTCGATGAAGGCACCGAAATCCTTGATCGAGGCAACCTTGCCCGTGTAGGTTTTCCCGACGACGACCTCTTCGCACAGGGCCTCGACCTTGGCCAGAGCGGCCTCGGCACCCGCAGCACTGCTGTGGGCCACATAAACCGTTCCGTCGTCGTCCACGTCCAGCTTGGCTCCGGTGGACTCCTGAATGCCCTTGATGGTCTTGCCACCCGGCCCGATGAGCAGGCCGATCTTGTCGGGGCTGATTTTCGTCGTCAACAGCCGAGGTGCCTTCTCGCTGAGTTCGCCACGCGGCTTGCTGAGCGTACTGAGCATCGTCTTGAGGATTTGCATTCGGCCCTCTTTGGCTTGCGCCAGTGCGGCCGCGATGATGTCTTCGCCGATGCCCTCGATCTTAAGATCCAGCTGAATGCCAGTGATGCCTTTCGGAGTGCCGGCAACCTTGAAGTCCATGTCGCCGAAATGATCTTCGTCGCCCTGGATATCCGTGAACAAGCTGAACTTGTCGCCGTCTTTCACGAGGCCGATGGAGATGCCCGCAACCGGCTGGCGAATCGGAACACCCGCGTCCATGAGAGCGAGTGTGCCACCGCAGACGGAGGCCATCGACGACGAACCGTTCGATTCAAGAATCTCCGAGACGAGTCGAATCGTATACGGGAACTTGGCTGTGAGCGGCAGGACGGCCTTTAGCGAACGTTCCGCCAACATGCCGTGGCCGATCTCGCGGCGACCTGGGCCACGAATTGGCTTACACTCGCCGACGCTGTAGGGCGGGAAGTTGTAGTCGAGCATGAACTTCTTGCTGTACATGCCTTCGAGACCTTCCATCTTCTGCTCGTCGGCAACGGTTCCCAGCGTTACGACTACTAAGGCCTGCGTTTCGCCACGTTGAAACACGGCCGACCCGTGCGTACTTGGCAATACACCGACTTCGCAATCGAGAGGCCGAATTTCCTTGAACTGCCGCCCGTCGAGGCGAGTTCCAGCCAAGGCGAGATCGCGGAAGGCTTTTTCTTCTAGAGCCGACCAGGCCATGCCAAATTGCTGGGCGGTGTACTTGGTTCCTTCGCCAAGATACTCCGTTTTCAACTGGGCCTTGAGTTCGTCGACTTTCGCGTAACGGTCCAGCTTGATCTTGGTCAGCTTGCGTGTTTTCAGGTCGTCGAGGTGCTTGTCGGCCATGATATCCGCCAGCGGGTTCGCCTTTGCGGCGGCCGGGGGTGCCTTTTTCCCGAGTCCCGCTTTCGTGCGCAGTTCCTCGATCAAATCGACAATGCGAACGATCTCCTTATGAGCGAGCACGACGGCTTCGGAAATGATCTCTTCGGAAAGTTCCCGTGCAAAGCCCTCGATCATCGAGACCGCATCGCGGGTGCCGGCCACGATCAGGTCGAGGTCGCTGTTCTCCATGTCCGTGTGATTCGGCATGATGATGAGCTGGCCTTCGACACGGCCAACGCGGACGGCTCCGGTCGGCTTCGAGAACGGCATCTGAGAGACATGCAGCGCGGCACTGGCGCCAATC
Organism: Gemmataceae bacterium; assembly: GCA_009691845.1. GTDB lineage: Bacteria > Planctomycetota > Planctomycetia > Gemmatales > Gemmataceae > SIAJ01. The sequence continues at coordinate 46,695 of SIAJ01000008.1, read as the reverse complement.
ATGCCCAGAATGTCCGGGTCGTTCTGCTGGTCCGCAGATAAGACCGTGGCCATCACCTGCACTTCGTTGAAGAAAGCAGCGGGGAACAGTGGGCGGATGGGACGATCGATGAGCCGGGAGGTGAGCGTCTCTTTGGTGGTGGGACGCGTCTCTCGTTTGATGTAGCCGCCGGGAAACTTGCCCGCGGCATAGGTTCGTTCGCGATATTCGACTTGCAGCGGGAAAAAGTCGGCCCCGTCACGGGCGTTTCCTTCAACGGCGGCAACCAGGACCATGGTGTCGCCCATGCGGACGACGACGGAGCCATCGGCTTGTTTCGCCAAGCGACCGGTTTCGATACTTAGTGTGGAAGCGCCCAGGGCGCACTCAACGCGGGTTCCTTGCACGGAATTGTCCTCTCAATGGATGCGGCAGGAGTCGAGCCACGATCTTCGAGAGGGAAGTAAAAAGTAGAAAGCGAAAAGCAAGCGTACTCGATGTGTCGCTTGCTCGCTTTTGCCTTTTGACTTGGCGGTTATTTGCGCAGTCCAAGTTTCTGAATGAGCGCCAGGTAGCGGGGACGATCCGAGTTCTGCAGGTATTTCAGCAGATCGGACCGACGGCTGACCATTTTCAGCAGCCCACGACGGGATGCGTGGTCCTTCTGATTGGCCCGCATGTGTTCGGTCAGACCATTGATTCGCTCGGTTAGGAGCGCGACCTGGACCTCTGGAGAACCGCTATCGTTCTCAACTCGTCGGTGCTGGCCAATGATTTCCGTTTTCCGTTCCTTCAGCATCGTCATATGCGCCTCTGCTTGCCCAACCGGTGTGTCGACTCCTGCCTCGTTATTCAAACCATGACAACAGGTTTGCCTTATGGTATCCGATGCATTTTGGGGAGAAGCGGGCCTTCCGACAAGGGCAGGCCCAGAAATTGACCGGGAATCCTGAATTGGTCAGCCTCGCGATTGCTGTCGCAACCGCTCGAAAGTACGAATTGCCTCTTCCTGAACCCTCACCTCGATCGACCCCGGCCGCAGTTCCCGAACCTTGCGGATGGCCTCTGTACTCGTGTTTCCCTGGTCCACAAAGTAAGCCGCGAGGATGGTTCCCGTTCGTCCCATGCCCGCCAGACAGTGGACCGCAACGCCCATGTTCGAGTTCCTGGCCTTCCGAATAACAGCCATCACTTGCTCGATCTGATCGATGCCGGGGGCATCCATATCCGGGATCGGCACGTGAACGCTCATCAGGCCGGCCCCGTCGATCCACGAACGCGGTAGCAACTCTTCCGTTAGCGTGATCAGAATGTCCACACCCGCTTCGCGCAGGCCTTTCAACTCCTCTGGACCATTGGGCCAGGCGTGCGCCGCCAAGAGGGGCGGATCGATCCAGGAGAAGAAGTAGGGACGGGCCATGCCTTGCGGTGGTCTGTGTTTCATTCGCCGGTTGTTATCGTAGCGGCTTCTGCCCGAATCGCGAACGCCATTGGTTGGCCGTCTGCCACACTTTTGGGTCCGTTTCCAGGAAGTCGATCAGGTTTCCGGTCGAGATACCGAGAAGCGTGGCCGCCTCGCTGACTCTCGCCTCGACCGCGACCAACACATCGAGAACGACGCCCGCCGTCGACCAAAACAGGGGGTTCTTCACGCCCAGATGAAGCCGACCATCGGCAGCGCGTGACGAAGAATATTCCGGCAGTGCTGCGATCGATTCTGGATTCAGCGACTCAGCGGAAATGGTCTCGCGAAGTTCGAGAAACAAAGCGCAGCGCACGCGTTTGAGGGCCTTGGCCTTGTTCTCGTGTTGCGAACGGCTCTCTTCCGCGATCACAAGCATACCGCTCGGGATGTGCCTGAGCCGCACGGCCGAGCTGGTCTTATTCCGCTTCTGCCCGCCTGGGCCGCTGGCTCGATAGGTGTCGACTTCGCACTGAGAAAGGAGTTGCTCGTCGGTCAGGCTAGTCCAGGCCGAGCGAATGGAATGCTGAACGATGAACGATGAATGATGAATGAAAGACACGGGATTGATCGCCTTTCAATTCATCATTCATCGTTCATGACTTTAGACAACCAATTTCCACGGCGAACGATACTCGCGGCCGAGCATCTTGTTCGCCGCTTCATCGCCGACAAACTGGTACTTCTTGGCGTCCCACTTCAGGGACCTGCCCGTTTGCAGGGCGATCACGCCAAGATGACAGATGATCACGGAACTGCCACCGATCTGGGCATTCGTGATCGGCTGATGCTTGCGATCGCGGACGCAATCGAGGAAATCGCCCATGTGGCTCTTCGGCCTGGTTGGGTAGAGATTCAGATCCTCCTTCATCGGTTCGGACAGAATCTTGGCGTTGCTAGCAACCACAAATCCACGGTTCACGAAGATGCTTCCCGTCTCGCCGATGAAGAGGACGCCATTCTCATCGGGAGAAATTCTTTCGATCACATTGTCGGCCTTGCCCTTTTGCTTGCGCGTGAGTGGCTTGCCATCCGCGCCGAACATCGGGACGCTCTCGCTTCCACCCTTCGACATGGCGATCATTTTCGCCCCGTTGCCGTAGGTGTATTGCACCTGGAAATTCTGCGAGCAGTTGTAGCCGTCACCGCCAGAATGCGGCTTGTCGGCCTTCAAGACTTCGACTGCGACCGGGCCGCTGCCATCCATGTTCAAGGCCCACTGGCCAATGTCGATGTGATGGGCACCCCAGTCGGTCATCTTGCCGCCCGAGTAATCGTACCACCAGCGGAATTCGTAGTGGCAGTTTGTCTTCCCATCCTTCAAGCGGAACGGCACCTTCGCGGTTGGCCCGAGCCACATGTCCCAGTTCAGGCCCTTCGGCGGATCGACGGCCGGAAGCGGACCGCTTTGTGGATTGTCGCCGATCCGAGCCTCGATCATCTTGATCTTGCCAATCCGCCCCGCGCGCACGAGTTCTACGGCGAAGCGGAATTGCGTCATCTCGGATCGCTGCTGGCTGCCAGTCTGGAAAATACGTCCGGTCTTCTTTTGCACCGCCTGCACAGCCAGCGATTCTTCGATCGTGAGCGTCAGCGGTTTCTCGCAATAGACATCCTTGCCGGCCTTCAGGGCCTCGATCGCGACCAATGCGTGCCAGTGGTCCGGCGTGGCGCACAACACCGCGTCCACGTCCTTGCTGGCACACAGTTCGCGGTAATCCGCGTAGCCCTTGGTCGTGAAGCCTTCCTTCTTGTATTCCTCGGTCGATCTTTCCAGATGACTCGCATCTACATCGCACAATGCAGTAATTGTGAAACGATCGAGAATCTTTTGATTCTTACAGGTCTGGTAGATGCCACGCGATCGGCTGCCGGGGCTGCCGGTGCCGACGATGCCAATGCGAACTTTGTCGCTTGGCTTCGCCGATTCGTCGCCCAGAAGTCGTTCCGCGTACCATACTGGAAGCCCGGCCGCCCCGAGGGTGGCCAAACTGCGTTGCATGAACCCACGGCGAGAGAGATTGCCTTTGTCAAACATGGGAGAGCTTTGTGTTTTGGGGTGGAGGGCGAGCGCGACTAATCTATTGGCTGGGACGGCTGACGGTAATGCGCTTTTTCGTTTAGCGTTCGAGTCAGCGGCTCGAACGCTAAACAAATCGAGTATCAATCCACGTACATGAATTCGTTGCTCGCTAACAGCGCTTGCGCAAATCGCTCGCGGCGCGTCAACGTGCTTGGACCTGCTTCTTTCGCGTCCGTGGCTTGCAGGTAGCGAACACTGATCGAGACTTCCTCGTCGGTTGCGGGCCTGCCGAAGGCGAGCTCATATCCCCGGCGAACGCGGGCGGATTCGTCCATCGCCTCTTTCTCCAATCGTGCGGCCAGGGCCTTCGCCTGGTTCACCATGAACGGGCTATTGAGCACGAATAATTGCTGTTGCGGCACCGTCGTCTCAACGCGTTTTTCGCTCGTGATGTTGGCATCGGGAAAATCAAAGAGTCGCAGCAGGCCGCTCAATTCGTGCCGGCTGATCTTGGCGTAAACCGTTCGCCGGACGTTGTCCGCGGAATCGAGATTGGTCGTTGGCCCGCCGAGCGAGGCATCGAGCTTGCCACTGACGGCAAGCAAAGAATCTCGCCAGGCTTCCACGCCTAACCGCCTCCGGGTCGCCCGCCAGAGATAGCGGTTGTCTGCATCGACACGCTCGTTACTCGCATCACTCACCGATGCCCGGCGATACACATCGGAGTTCAAGATTTCGCGGTGCAGCGCCTTTACGCTGCCGCCGCTCTCGATGAACTTGGCAGCCAAATAGTCGAGCAATTCCGGGTGCGTCGGTCGTTCCCCCAGACTGCCGAAGTTGCTGGGTGTGTTCACGATCCCACGGCCAAAATGGTGCTGCCAGATGCGGTTCACGAACACTCGTGCCGTGAGCGGATTCTTGAGGTCGGCGATCGCCTCGGCCAGTTCCTTGCGGCCACTTCCCTGAGTAAACTTCTTCGGCTCATCCCCGGCCACGATCTTCAGGAAGCGTCGCGGGGCGAGTTCGCCTTGCTTGGCCGGATTACCACGCACGTAGACATTGAGATCGACTGGAGTCGCATCAACCAGGCCGTGTGAGGAGACAACTGGCTTCGGTGCTTTCTTGGCGAGTTCCGCGTGCTCGCCTTTCATGCGCTCGTAGGTTGCCTTGCGTTCGCCGGTCATCTTCGAGGCCACTTCCGCGTCTTTTACGGGAAAGACGCCGGCATCGCCAAAGAGGGCCTTAACCATTTCGCCCGCTTTGCCCTCGGGCTTGGCGATGGCTGCCTTCACTTCGTCGCGGAACTTGGTGGCCATCGCCTTGATTTCCTCGGGCGGATCGCTGGGGCCGGCTTTCTTGGGCAAATGCTTGCCCCAATCGTTCATCGACGTGGCGACACCCTTCTTCGCCAGATAGCGTGTGAGCCGATCGAGAGCGGGGCCGTCGAGCTTTTCACTCTTCGCGATCTCGTTGGGCGAGGCGTCGGCCTTCTCGATTCGCCGGGCTTCGAGTTTCCACGAAGCGAGCACATAGTTGGGCAAGCTATCCGCCCGCTCGCCGAGCAAGCGAGTCTTTTCGGCCTGAAGAAATTCCTTCACGAGCTTGTCGGCATCTTGCACCTTCTTCAGTTCGGCCGCGATTCGATCGACTTCGGCTTTCGGTGCCAGCGGATTGTCCGCCAGCTTGGAACTCCAGAAGATCCCGGCCAGCGAGTAATAATCCTGCGTCGGGATCGGATCAAACTTGTGATCGTGACAGCGGGCACACGAAACGGTCAGGCCAAGAAAGCCACGAGTGAGCGTGTCGACGCGGTCGTCGAGTTCGTCGGCTGCGGCCTTGGCAGCATCGGTGTTCTTGTAGTATTGGGCACCGAGGCCGAAGAAGCCGAGCGCCGCCCGATGCTGAATTTCCTCGGGCGAATCGCCGACAATCAGGTCGGCCGCGATCTGGTACTTCACGAACTTCTCGAAAGACAAGTCGTCGTTGAACGCCTGGATCACCCAGTCGCGATACCGCCAGGCTGCGTCATACGGCTTCACGGAAAACGTGTGGGCCTGATCTTCCGCGTAGCGAGCCACGTCGAGCCATTGGCGAGCCTGCATCTCGCCGTAGGCCTGCGAACTCAACAGGCGATCGATCAACTTCGTATCAGCATCTGCCGATTCGTCTTTCAGATAGGCGTTTATCTCGCTCGGCGTTGGCGGCAAACCGGTCAGGTCGAAGGTCAAGCGGCGGATCAGGGTGCGTTTGTCAACCAGCGGAAGACTCTTGAGACCCTTCTCCTCCAGCTTCACGCGGATGAAGCGGTCGATCGGGTTCGCCTCGTTCCCTGCGGGAATTGCGGGCTTTGCGACAGGCTTGAACGACCAGAATTCGCGGGCCTTCTTCCAGTCGATCTCGGTGGTCGCTGCCACATCATCGCGTGGGTCGGCCGCACCCGAATTGATCCACTTCTCAAAATCAGCGATGACGGAAGGAGAAAGTTTGCCCTTCTGCGGCATCTTGAGTTCGCCAGTTTGCCGAATGGCTTTCACGAGCAGGCTCTCATTCGCCTTGCCGGGAACGAGGGCGGGGCCGTTCTCGCCCCCCTTTAGTACCGCCGACTTCCGATCGAGGCGCAATCCGGCCGATTGTTTCTTCTCGCCGTGGCACGAAAGGCACTGTTCCACCAGCACGGGACGGATCTTGTTCTCAAAGAACTCAATCTCCGCGACAGTGGGCTTGTCGGCAGCCATTAGAGGCGAGGCGAACACAAGAGCAAAGATCGGCCACGAACGCATGGGGCCTCCGAAGGCGGGAAGATCGATGGAAGGAGCGGTGGGCGGTTCTACGGGGAGGAATGTTATCTTACCGCGAAACCATCCGAGATACTAGAAGTTCTTCTGCAAGAAATTGTGACCTGTGGCACAAGGCTTTAGGTCCATGCCGAATCATCTCTGGCCTTCTCTATGGGAAAACAAGATTGCCCAATCCGCGCCCGGGCTACATGAAGTTCGGCGTATGCAGCCGTGAAATCTCCTCCGCCTGCACCGGCGTGAAGCCGGATACCTCCAGGCGACGTAGCCGATGTTCGTGCATCTCGGCAATGAGTTCGCGAACTTTCCGAGTACCATCGGCGAGCCGGGCCGGATCGAGGCCGCCGGCCGCGAGGATCGCGAGGGCTTCCTGGATACGCGGGCTCACTTCCGTGACCGAGTGCATGACCGCTGCCCGCTGCCCGCTGGCGGACTGCGGCGTGCAACTCGTCATAGTGCGTCGGGTCCAATCCAAGGTAGTAGCGAACGTGAGCCATGCCGAAGCGCACGTGCCGAGTCTCGTCTGCACGGGCGCGGCGACAGACTTCGGCCGTCACTGGATCGGGGGCATGTTCCTCGATGAATTTCAACAGATCGAGGAAGGTCCCCTCACCCAGCACGGACAGGAGAAACGAGGCAACCGTGAAATCGTGCTGATCGAACAGGGTTTTCAGGCTGAGTTGAGTTGAAGCGGCCGAGTATTGCAAACCGCCGCCGTTCGCCAGGGCACGCTTGGTAAAGGCCTCGATATGGCGAGCTTCGTCGAACATCTGCGTGCAAAGAAAGAATACGACTTCGGCAAATTGCGGATTGATTCGCGGCACGAACTTGGCTGGGACGTAAAGTGCCGAGTACTCGTTCTCGGCCAGGAAGGTCATGAGCTGACACACGGCCCGCTCGATTGGGTCGGGCAATGGCCGAAGATCTGCCCACGGGATATCGCGGGATGCGTCCCACTGGCCGGCCGTGGCTTGCTCGTAAAGGTCGGCAACCTCGGAAGCCCACACACGCGACTTGTCGTTGATCTCGAAGTCAAACGTCGGCGAACCCGACTCGACGACCGCCCCGCGAGGAGAGAATCCGGTCGAGCCCGTCGTATGCTCCGGCACGTTGGCCACGCGACCCACCAGCCAGTCCCGCGTGTGCAACTCGCCATCGGCTCGCAGTGGCAGCCGAACGCCCCAGTCTGGCTTCGGCCCGGCGATGGCGTCGGCCTCGCCTTTACGGAAGTAGAACGTGGAACTCTCGAGCCCGGCAACCGACCCCAGGTAGGTGTGTGCCATGATCCGGCACCACGCCGGAAGGTCATGAATTGCCGAAGTATCGGAAGTGCGAACCGCGACGACGGCACCGGCTGGAAGCGGGTCAGCAGCTTCACGGAGCAACATCAATAACCCATCGCCAACCCCCAGGGCACCACCATCGATGCGCACGGATGGTTCGGGGATGTCGGAATTCATGAGATGTCTTTCTCCCCCTTCCCTCTAAGGGAAGGGGGCCGGGGGGTTAGGTTAAAACTTGCGGGTCCCACCGCGCTCAACCTAACCCCCTTCCCTAAGAGGGAAGGGGAACCGTGCACTCACTTCCCCCACCGCTCGAACAATCCCTGTTGTTCAGCGGCCGCGAAGAGTACATCGTATCCCTTCATGATCGTGGCGTCGGCCGGCAGCCAACTCTTCAGTCCTTCAAGATCCATCAGATCCCGCCACTTCGGATTGTCGTAACGCATCGCGACCAGCGAATCGGTCCACACTCGGCCGACTTCTTCCGGGAAGCTGGCCAGTACCGTGAAGTTGCAGTGGCAATATCCCGGAGAGGTCCAAAAAGCACGGATCTTGTTTGGATCGACTTTTCCTTCGGCAAGTTGCTTGGCCCAGGTTGCATCGCCGAGCACTCCGACGTCAGCTTCATTGTCTCGCAGTGCCTTCAGCACTTCCAATTCGCTTGTACCCGTGTCGCCGTGTTTGCCGACGTCCAGATCGAATCGCAATAGCTTGCACTCTCGCTCAGCGTCTACACCCGATGCACGCAGAAAGTGCATGGGCAGGATCGCAGCCTGGGCCGAGTCCGCGGAACCGAGAGCCAATCGCTTCCCGCGAACGTCGGCCAAGGAACGGACGCCGATATCGGTTCGGGCAACCAGAATCGAAGTGAAATTCGCGTCCACATCGCGAAGTGCCAGGGCTCGGCACGTTCCGCCCGTGCGGCGTTGAGCCTTGACCCAGGCCAGGTTCGTGTTCCAGGCCATGTCGATCTGCCGGTCGAGCAATGCCTGGACTTGGCTGTCGTAGTTGGAAAACAACACGTAGTCGATCGGCGGCCCAGCGGCCCGGAAGTAGTCGCGCATCCCTTCCCAGATGGGGACCACGCGAGGGTCGTACGCCACGGCACCGATTACGATTGGCTTATCCATTCTTCACCTTGACCTAAGATACTGGGCGGCGCTCGATCGTAGCTGAATTCGTGAGAATTCAGGTTTTACGCCTTCTGAATTCTTACGAATTCAGCTAAAGCAACTCGGCGATGGATGGGCAACTAAAACAGCGGTATCCCAAGCAGTGCCTTGCCGATGAAATCGTAGAGGACATCCGACGTCGGTGCCATGACCGATCCAGCGCGGGCATCGCGGAAGTTTCGTTCGACCGGTAGTCGTCCGCTAAAAGCAGTCCCGCCGCAGACACGCATGGCCCGGTCAGTCACTTCGAGTGCGGCCTCCGTTGCTGCCGCCTTGCTTTCCAGAACCGCCAGCATCGTGTCCGGTTGCGGATTCTCCATCTTCCCGGCCACGTGATTCAAGAAGGCACTTTGCGTATCGGTGATAATCTGCATCTTGGCCAATTCGGCCCGCAGGTTCGGTAGGCTTGAAAGCGACTGGCCGAGGTGCTCCAACTTAGCTTCCGAGAGATGCTTGCGTGTCCCGTTCACGGCCGACCGTGCAATCCCGATGGCCACGGCCGCGCTGCCCAATTGGAACCAGGGTAGCACCGTGTTGAGCATCACGCCGAATCCTTCACCTTCGCCGCTGATGCGGTCGGTCGAGGAAACGGAGACATTATCCAACTTCATCGGCGTGCTGGCATTCCCGCGCAGCCCAAGCCCTGTCCACTGGCCAGCCACGGTAAAGCCGGGTGCCCCTTTTGGCACGAAGTAAAGAGTGCTCGCGGTCGGCCCGGTGGCCCCAGCAGCGAGAGTCGAAACGACATAGCTGTCCGCATGTCCGGCGCTTGTCACCCAGGATTTGTCGGCCGAGAGCTTGCAGCCATCGCCGGCTGCCTTCGCTTGGCTGACTGGGGCCCAAAAATGGCTGCGTGACCCCTTCTCGCTGAACGCCAGTGTAGACAGATGCTTGCCCGCGGCGATGGCTTTCAACACGTCATCGCGCTGTCCGAAGTTCGATGCCCCCGCAATGACTTGCGTGCCGCAAATGTGCATGAAATAGATCATGCCGGAGGAAGCACATTGCTCGGCCAGTGTGCTGAGTACGGTTGCGAAAGTTCGCGGCCCTTGGGCCGCTCCGCCGAGTGTGGCCGGGACGGTGAGTCCGAGTAGTCCAGCCTGCGCCACTGCAGCCAAGCTTTCCGAAGGCCAGCGTGCCTGTCGATCCACGTCGGCCGCGTGCTTCGCCAGGACGTCATTGGCGACCAATGTCGCGTGGGCAATGTAGCGCTCAGCGGGTTGACTCATTACTATTCCTTATGCTTGGATAGAGTTCCATAGCATCGTCTTATGACCCAAAGGAGAGTTGGCGAAGCTGTTACGTGAGAGGATGTGTGCGATGGAAATACTGAGAACAGACTTCAACGGTTCCTGCCAACCTTGGTTGTTTGCTCGCGGAAATCCCAAACCCTGACGGTCTTGTCCCAGCTGCCGGCTGCGAGAATTGGGCTCTTGGGAGCGAATGCGAGGGATAGCACCTCACCCGTATGACGCAGGTTGGCCCGCTCTTTCCAACTCTCCGTGTCCCACAAACGGATGTCGCCGGGGCGGTTCCAGTCGCCGTCGCCACTCGCGAGGGTTTTGCCATCCGGGCTGAACGCGACCGACCACACGTCTCCTGTGTGACCCTTCAGGGTAACTCGCTCCTGCTGTTCAACCATGTCCCAGACCTTCACGAGACCATAGCGAGTACCGATCGCGAGCAGCTTGCCATCGGGCGAAAAGGACAGACAGCGCAGTTCGGCTGCATTCAAGTTAATCGACGCTTTCTGCCGGCGTTCGGGCACATCCCAGATTCGCACCGTGTTATCCGAACTCGCGGAGGCCAGTGTCTCACCATCAGGAGCGAATGCGAGCCCATTCACCCACGACTTATGCCCTTTGAATACGAGCAATTCCTTGCCATAAGTCGGATCCCAAACCCGAATCTCGCCATCGATTCCGCCGGTCGCGAGGAGTTTGCCATCGTGGCTGAAGGCAACCGCCAGCACGGCACCGCGATGCCCAGTCAGGATGTGTTTCGCTCCCTCCTGATCCAGCCCCCAGATGCGAGCGGTCTTATCGTAGCTCGCCGTGGCAATGAGCTTGCCATCTGAACTGACGGCCACGGCCGACACATAGTCGTCGTGGCCTTTCAGTGTCTTCCTTTCCTTGCTCGTCTCCAGGTCCCAGACTTTCACAGTCCGGTCGGCACTACCGGTCACGAGGGATTTGGCATCCGGAAAGAATGCGACGCCACCCACCCAGCCCGCGTGCCCCTTGAGTGTGAGGGGTTCCTGGGCGACGCCCAGCGCAGCCCAGCAAAAAGCGAAATAGGTGGCGATGCGAATCACGAGAGGCCAATCGAGAGAGTAAGTCAATCGATTTCGATTATTGCACGTGAGGGCGGATCGTCAAGCGGGTGTTTGGTTTCGTGATGTCACGGTCCGAGCGCCTATTCCGGGGATGCGCGCGACAAGCCGGGCACGGAGCGAATTTCGACCAGCAAAGGGTCAGGTCGAGTGTCTCGACGAACTGCCAAAGTCGGCCGCAGTGGGTAGCGAAATGTGGACTACGACGCTGCTGGTCATGCCAGCATCATGCTCACGAGTCGCAGCGAGCCTCCGGTGTAGGCCGGCTCACGCCGGGGGCTCGCCAAGGGACTATTTCTTCAACTGCTTCGCAAAGAAATCGAGCATTGCCTTGTCGGCCTTGGTTACCTCTTCGCCCTTGAAGCCGTGACCTGCTCCTTCGAGGAGGAGCAATTCGGCTTCCACGCCCGAGGCTTTCAATTTCGCGATGATCCATTCGGCTTGCTCGTGATGCACGTATTTGTCCACGCTGCCGTGAATGCAAAGCGTCGGGGCAGCATTCGGCGTGACCCAGTTGAGTGGGCTCGAACGTACGTGGGCAGGCATAGCGGTCTTCAGATCGCCGCCAAGCCAGAGCGGTAAAACCTGGGCCGCGTCCACGCTCTTGCCGTAGCTCTTGGTGAAGTCGCTCGGACCATAGACGTTGACGACACACGAAACGCGGCTCGATACTCCAGGGTTCTGGTCGCCTTCAAACTCCTTGACGTCACCTGTGACGCCGAGAAATTGTGCCAGGTGTCCGCCCGCTGAACCGCCGGTGACGCCGATGCGTACCGGATCGAGGTTGTATTTCTTGGAGTTGATTCGCAAATAACGGACGGCCGCTTTCGTATCGTGAATCGCGGCCGGGAACTGGTATTTCGGAGCGAGCCGATAAGAAATGGTGACGGCCACGTAGCCATTCTGAGCGAGCTTGATGGCCGTATTGTTGTAGCCTTCACGCGACCCGGCCCGGAATCCGCCACCGTGAATGCACAAGACGGCAGGGAACGGCCCGCTTCCCTCTTTTGGTTTCGCCAGATTGAGTTGAAGATGCTGGCCCTCCGGATTGGCGTACTCGATGTCGCGTTCAAATATCACGCCTTCGGGAACGACAACCTTCGGTGGAGCTTGGGCGAATGCCGAGGCCGCGACGAGGGCGACGATGATCGCGGGGAGAGAGCAAAAACGCATGGTGAGTCCTGCAGGGTTTCAGTACCGATTGGGAGAGTGAGTTCTATCCACAATCGTATGCTGAAGACGACCGAAACGATAGCAGCAATTTGGAGGAAAGAATGGACCTGCGACTCAGCAACCATGTGGCCGTCGTCACGGGCGGAGCCAGCGGCATCGGTCGAGCCGTGGCCGAGTTGTTCCTGGCCGAAGGCGTGCGCGTGGCCGTGTGGGATCGCACGGCCACGGACTTTGCGTCGCTCTCGCTTCAAGTCGATGTCTCGGACTTCGCGGCCGTTCAAGAGGCGGCACGGCAAACGCAGGCGACGCTTGGGCCAATCGATCATCTTGTCCACACGGCGGCAACGGTCTCGGGCAAGTTCGGCTTTCCGTTCACGAATCTAACGCCTGCAGATTGGTCACGCGTGCTGGACGTGAATGTGATGGGCATGGTGAATGTGGCACACGCACTGGCCCCGGCGATGGTCGAACGACGAACAGGCACGATGGTTTTTCTGGCCTCGGTCTCCGGCCAGATCGGCTCGCAGACCGATCCGCCTTATAGTGCTTCGAAGGCGGCGAACATCAACTTCGCCCAGTGCCTGGCCCGCGACCTGGCAGCGGATGGCGTCCGTGTGAACACCGTTTGCCCGGGGATGGTGCAGACGCCGCTCAGCAAGTCCGTGTGGAAGGCCTGGAACGATCGCCAGCCAATCGAGGAACAAAGGAGCTACGAGGATTGGGCAGGAGAAAAAGTTGTCAAGGTCGTGCCTCTCGGCCGCTGGCAAAAACCCCAGGACATCGCGAACATGGTCGTGTTTCTATCGTCCGACCGGGCCGGCGAAATCACGGGACAGACGATCAACGTCGACGGCGGCTACGTGATGCACTGGTAGTTGGTTGTGCCCACGAGAGACCATTTACTTTTTTCGCTTCGCGATGCGTTCCACGGCCGCCTTGGCTTCCGCACTCAGCCCGGCTTCAAGTGTGGATTTCGACAACGTCTCCAGCAAGGTCTTCGCCTCGGGCGTTCCCGTTGCCTCCAGAACACGCACCGCTCGCAGGATTTGCAGTTGCGAAGGTGTCAGCAGGCCATCGCCAGCCTTGCATTTTGCGATCAACTTTTCGAGACGCATGTGCCACTCTTGTGAGATGCCCGGCTTCCATGCGACTTCCATGAACGGCAGGGCGGTCAGACCGAAGCGATCCAGGTCCTTTGATGCCTGCTCACGGACGGCAAATCGCGGCGAGTCGAGGTCTGCGACGGCTCGGGCCAGCTTGCGTTCAACGTCCTGGCTGTCGGGTATCTCGATTTTCTTCGAAACGAAGGAACTGCTCGATGAGCCACCTGCACCCAGGGCCCACAGGCTCGGCAGGCGGATCGACGCATCCTCGCTGGCCAGGTTTTTCCAGTGTTGTTCGAGCTGAGTCGTGCCAAGGGATTCGCTCTTTGTGGCCCATTCCTTGGCGGCAGTCGTGATCTTGTCCAGATCCTCAATCGTGCGGCCAAGATAAACGTGGTCGAACAAGGCGACGCCGCCCATGCTGGTGAAGGCTAAGCCTGTGAGGGTCAGGGGAATACTCCCAAAGTCGGCGAAGAGATCGCGGGTGACGACCGTCCATTCGCGTGGGACTTGCGGCTGAACCTGAAGGGCAGGGTAATAACCTGTGTTGTTCTGCCCGGCAAAATAGCGGCCCCAATCCTGGCCGGAGACGCAGAGTTGCACCATGATGCCGGTGCTGTCGGGCTTCTTCCAGGCGAAGCGAAGATAGCGGTATTCGCCCGGCTTGGGTTTCTCGACGACAGGGAAATTCCAGCCGGGAATCTGCTCGCGGTATCGCTGCAGGCCCGCCACCTTGAGGGAGCAGATCCCGGAATAGCAATCTTCCCCCCAGGCGCCGGCTTTTGTTCCCTCTTGAGTGGCTGGATCGCCCGCGTTCAAACATCGAGCCAAGCGACCGGCATCGTCTTCTAAAAGCTCGATCACCGCAGCCCCCGAAGGATGGGGCGGAGCAATCGGAGCGAGCGGTACGAGGTGACCGGCGTCCATTCTCTTTCCTGCAAACCCCGGAGGCGGGGCGCCCGCCCCGCTGCCGAAACCGCCCGGCAGAGGCCGTCCTTGAGGTGCAATCCTATCCGCGAGAGCCGGGTGGCTGGCCCACGCGAAAGCGGCAAAGATCAGGCCAGTTCGAAGAGTACGGAACGCCATGCGTCGGCCCACTTTCTGGATTGACCGTGCCAGTGTCCGGATTCTAAGCCGGCGTTAGGCTATCCATCTAGACGAGCCAGAAGGGCAAGTTACGTAACGGGATTGCAACGGGCTTACGGTGGGGACAGACCGGAGGTCTGTCCCCACGAAGAGTGCCGTCCCCGACCGGGGACGCTCAGCAGTTCCTTCACCCACCGCCTTTGCTGACGCGGAGGATGAGAATGATTAGGCGGACATGCCCAACAGCAAGGCGGGTGCAAGGAACACGAAATATAGGGGACCGGGGGCCAGGTCTGTCTTTACGCATCGCCGCTCGCCTGGTTTGGCCTACACTTTCCTCACCTACCTCACGCCTTCTCGGAGCGTCTCTCCTATGTCACGCTGGCTTCTCTCACTGGTCGCACTTGGCGGCCTCGCCATCCCAGTATTCGCTCAGAAATCGCCGGAGGAAACTGTCAAGTCGATGACGGTTGCCGACGGCCTCCAGGTCGAAGTATTCGCGGCCGAGCCGATGCTAATCAATCCCACGAGCATCGACGTCGATCATTTGGGCCGCGTCTGGGTCTGCGAAGCCGTCAACTATCGCCGCAAGGGCTTCAATCGCCCGATCCTGCGTGAAGAAGGCGACCGCATCGTCATCCTTACCGACAAGGACGGCGACGGCAAAGCCGACGACAGCAGCGTCTTCTACCAGGGCAAGGACCTTTACGGCCCGCTTGGCATTGCCGTTGCTGCTACGCCGCGAGCGGCTGGGTTCTCCTATAAGGTCTTCGTTTGCCAGTCCCCCGACATTTTGCTTTTCGAGGACAAAGACGGTGACGGCAAGGCCGATGGGCCGCCCAAGAAGTTTCTCACCAACTTCGGCGGCTTCGACCATGATCATGGCGTGCACGGCATCAACATCGGCCCGGATGGCAAGCTCTACTTCACCGTCGGCGATAGCGGCGTGAACGGCCTTCAATCTGCCGATGGCAAGGGTCGCAAGTACTTCAAGGGCGAAAAGGATTGCCAGGCCGGCACCGTGTGGCGATGCGATTTCGACGGCAACAACCTCGAACTGATCGCGCACAACTTCCGCAACAACTACGAATGCTGCGTGAACTCGTTCGGCGAAATTTGGCTCTCGGACAACGACGACGACGGCAACCAGCAAACGCGAATCTGCCACGTGATGCCCGGCGGCAACTACGGCTACTACCCGCGTGGCCCGGGCCAAACGCACTGGCACGAAGAACAGCCGGGCATCGTCCACAAGACCATGCGCACCGGCTTCGGCAGCCCGACCGGCATCTGCTTCTACGAAGGCACGCTGTTGCCGAAACGGTTCCACGGCCAACTGCTGCACACGGATGCCGGCCCGCGTGAACTGCGAGCGTTCCACATCAAGCCGAAGGGAGCGGGCTACGAACTCGAAAAGGAAAACCTCGTCACGAGCACGGACAACTGGTATCGCCTGAGCGACGCCTGCGTGGCCCCAGATGGCAGCGTGATGCTGGCCGACTGGTACGACCCCGGCGTCGGCGGCCACGGTATGGGCGACTGGAAAATGGGCCGCATCTACCGCGTGACGCCGAAGGGGCACAAGGGATACAAGGTGCCGGCTGTGAAAGTGGCCACGAAGGAAGGAACGGGGGAAGCTCTTGCCTCACCATGTCTCGCGACTCGCGCGGTTGCCGTGGAACATCTGCGCCGGGCTGATGAGTCCTTCTCGCTCGGTGTGGTCAAGGCAGCCGTAGAGCAAAAGGGGGACTCCTTTCTTTTCGCCCGTGCTTGCTTCTGCCTCGCTGCGGTATGCAACCGCACCAAGGAGGAACGGTTTTCCGGATTAAATGCGATCAACTCATGCCAACAGTCTCATTCGGATGAGTTCCGGCAACTGGCGGTAAGACTTCTGGAGCAAATGAAGCTAAGCGGAATTGTTTCGGCGGCGGAATTCGATGAGGTTGCGATCCGAAGAATATCCAAGGAATCTCCTGGAGTACGGCGGGAGGAATTGCTCTTTCTCGCGAAGCTCCCGCCAAGTGAGATGTTGGCGATGTTTTACCCACTCGCCAAGCTCTACGACGGCCAAGACATCTTCTACCGTGCCGCCCTGAACATCGCCTGCGGGACCGACCCGAAACGGCGGGATGCCATCCTCGCCGACTTCGACAAGCACTTCCCGGAATGGAACGACAAGGTTGCCGATCTGGTTTGGGAACTGCGGCCGGCGAGTGTGCTGCCTCGGCTTGGCAAACTGCTTGAAGATGCGAAGCTGACGGCCGCGCAGAAGGGGCGGATCGTGGATATTTTGGCCGCCAACGACGATCCAGCCGCGGGCAAGACCATGTTGAAAATCCTGGCAGGCGATGCGACGGCCGAAGTGAAGACCCGGGCCCTCGATAATCTTCGCCTGTTCTTGCCGACGAAGTGGAACGGACTTGCCAGCTCGACCGAATTGGGCACGGCCATCAAGGGACTTCTTGCAGATGCCAAGACTCGTTCGACGGGTTTGCAACTCATCTCGGCCGCGAAATTCAGTGCGGGCCTGCCCTACGTGGTCACAGTTGCTCAGGATGCCAGCCTGG
Source organism: Gemmataceae bacterium (assembly GCA_009691845.1). Taxonomy (GTDB): domain Bacteria; phylum Planctomycetota; class Planctomycetia; order Gemmatales; family Gemmataceae; genus SIAJ01. The sequence goes on along the minus strand of SIAJ01000008.1, from coordinate 29,720 downwards.
AACAGGGCGTGCGGGTCGAGGCAATCCGCACGCTCGCGCAGTTGCGTTCGCCCGATGCCCTCAAGGCGCTCATGCAGATCGGCACGCCGGAAAATCCGCTGTCCGTCGAGTGCGTGAAGGCCATCGGCCTGATGTTGCCGAGTGGCCAGAAGACCGATGCGACTGGTCAGCAAGCACTCGATTCATTGAAGAAAGCCGTCATGGTCGAAAAGGCCACGCCGGAACTGAAAGCGGCGGCATTGAGCGCACTCGCCGGCAATCGCTCGGGAACGCAGTGGCTGCTTGAGATTGCCGAGAAGAAAGAGATGCCTGCTACACTCGTTGCCGACGCCGGACGCCTATTGCGTAACAGCCCTTTCCAGGGCGAACGCAACAAAGCCCTTCTCCTGTTCCCCGCGCCTGGCAAACTCGACCCCAAAAAACTCCCCCCCATCAGCGAACTCGTCAAACGCACTGGCAACGCCGCTCGCGGCGAAGCGGTGCTAAAGGCTAGTCTCAGGAGCGAAGCCCAGTGCCTACGTTGCCACACCGTTCGCGGCGTCGGCGGCAACATCGGCCCCGATCAGTCGATGATCGGCAAGAAAGCGAGCCGCGAGAATTTGCTCGAATCGATCCTGCTTCCTTCGAAGGCCATCGCCGATCAGCAATTGCAATGGAAGATTACCACGTTGGACGAAAAGACAGTCACAGGTCTACTCGTCGAAGAAACGCCGACGAGCATCACGCTTCGAGATGCCAACGGTAAGGATCACACCTTTGCCACGAAGGACCTCGAAGGCCCAAAGCAGAAAAGCCTGGTGTCGATCATGCCAGACAATCTCGTCGCGGCCCTCACCGAGGATGAACTGATTGACCTGGTTGAATACATGCTGACGCTGAAGACCGCATCGATTTCGCCGGAAACCTGGCACATTCTCGGGCCATACGAAAACTTCAAGGACGCCGCACTGGACGAGGATTTAGGCCTGGAGAAGCTCAAGGCGATCGACTTAACCGCGACCGTGAAGGGCCGCGACGGCATCATGCGTTGGGGCATGGTTCGGACGACCGGCACCGGCTACCTCGACCTGGCCGCATATTACGCCAAGAAGGGAGCGAACACGGCGACGTACCTGTACCGCGTCATCGATTCGCCCGTCGATCAGGACGGCACGCTGTTAATCGGCAACGACGACGGAGCGAAGATTTGGATCAACGGCGAGAAGGTGTTCGAGAACCGCGACAACCTCGCCGCGACGCCGGAAAAACACCGCGCTCCGGTGAAGTTGAAGAAGGGATCGAACACGGTCTTGATCAAGATCGTCAACGGCAAAGACCCACATGGGTTGTATTTTGCGTTGACGAGCGGGGAGGAGTTGAAGTTAGGGAAGTGAACTCTGGTTCCCCCTTCCCTAAGAGGGAAGGGGGAGACTTATTTCGCCCGCAAAGACCCCGCCAGGTGGACCATCCACTCTTCCACATAACTTGCGTCTTTCTCTTCCGCGTGCGCTTCCACGACGACTGTCTTGTTGCCCACTGCGAGGGCGGAGATCACGTACACGGTTCGATCGGCCTTCGAGAGTGGGTCTTGAAACAAAAATCGGCCAATGGCCGGGCCGCCGGTTGGGAGGGGCACGCCTGCCGTTGAACGGTTCATCACTTCGAGCTTAATATCGGGCGCATTGCCCGCATAGTCCTTTTTGATGCGTTCGACGATGTAGGCCTTCGCGGCTTCGAGCGGATTGTTTGACGCGGGCAATTCAAAAACGAGTGCCAGCGATTCTGCCGGCTTTCGCAAATTGTCGCCGCGTTCCTTGCGTTGATAGCGAGCCCGAAATGCCATCGTCGCGTTGGGATCGAATTCCTTGACGTCATCGACGATGTAATCGGTCTTCTTGGTCTTGATGCCGTCCTCGGCCGGTTTGCCGCGCGACCAGGCTTCGTCCCTGTCTTCGAGCATGAAACTCCCACCATCATGCGGGATCACGCTTGCACGCTTGGCCGTCCAATTATCGCGGAAGCCGGCCGGCTTGATCTTCTCGCGCAGGCCTGGCGCCTCGCCCTTGACCGCCTCCCAATTTCCCTCAGCAGCCCAGGTGAAATAGATGTAGCCGATGCCCTTGTGGGAAATGACGTAGGCTTCGCCACGCATTTGGGCTTCTTCCAGATTTCCTGTGAAACGCACGGCAGTGGCCGAATGGCCCGCCCAATTTTCCCCCTCGATCGGCTCAATCTCCAGACTCCCGAAGGCATCCTTCAATCGTGTTCGCATCATCTCTTCGAGTTCACTGGTGCGCGGCTCACGGTCTTTAAAATCCCTGGCGGCGATGGCGATCCACGCTTCCGGATTTGAGCGCTTGCGGCCGAGGACATTCCCGTCCACCGGTTTTTGAGCGGCAGCATCGGATTCCCAGGGCTGCGGGAACGGTTGCACCTTGATGTTAAAGGTCTGGTCGGCCGCATCAGTCGGATTGTCGAACTTCGTTCCGCCACGATTCAACACCACGGCCATGACGAGACCAAGCACCACGCAGAACCCCACCACCCACAAGACCGTGACGACGATCCCGCCCCCTTTTGGCACCTCGCGAATGTTCAAGACAGGCGGGCCTGAAGGCCGCAGGTCTGCCGCCGGTGCTGCTCCAGCGGGCATCTCGGACTGCTGGGCACGATACGGAAAACGCGTTCGGCACAACGGGCAAGTCACCATCGCCGAGGGCGGAAGAATATCCGCGTCGAACTGGTAAGTACATTGCGTGTTCGGGCAGGGAAAATAGTTCGGCATGGCGACCTCGGCGGGAATGCTCGACGAAGGAATTGTAGGTCGAACGAGCGTTGAGGACAGCCGACCTCTCTCCGGCACCGTAGCCGCACTCGTAAGAGTGCGGACAAGCGACTTCCCTTGGTGAGCGGCTTTCGCGTTCTTACGAACGCGGCTACAATCGGAGATATGCGCAATGCGCCGCGAATTCTGATGTGCCCGCCCGATCATTATGGGATCGAGTACGAGATCAATCCCTGGATGAAGCGGACCCTGGCCAGCGTCCGCGATGTCGCCTGGCACCAATGGCGCACTCTGCGTGAAACACTTCAGGCCCTCGGGGCAACGATCGAGGAAATGCAGCCTCAACCGGGCCTGCCCGACCTCGTCTTCACGGCCAATGCCGGGCTGATGTTCCGCGAGCGATTCTTCTCGTCACGGTTCCTTCACGAAGTGCGTGCGAAAGAGTCGCCGTATTTCGATGCCTGGTTTGAAGCACACGGATTCCAGGTTGTTCACCTACCAGAGGGCATGTACCACGAAGGGGCTGGCGACGCCTTGTTTTGTGGCCCGGCACTCTTTGCCGGCTATCGCACTCGGTCGGACGTACACGCCCATCAATGGGTCGCGAGGGAGACGGGCGTTCGGGTGCTGCCGCTGGAGTTGGTGAATCCGCGTTTCTATCACCTGGATACCTGTTTCTGCCCCCTCTCGCCGACCGAGGCCATCTATTTTCCCGATGCGTTCGACGCCTATGGCCGACGAGTCCTGGAAGCACACGTCGAAACGCTGATCCCCGTCGAAGAATCCGAAGCGTTTCGGTTCGGCTGCAACGCGGTCGTCCTGGGCAAGACCGTCGTTCACAATAGCCAATGTCCGCGCCTGGCTGAGAACTTGAACCAACGCGGGTATCGCTCCATTGAAGTGGAACTCGACGAGTTCTTGAAGGCGGGCGGAAGTTCGAAGTGTCTGACGCTTCGGATCGATGGGGAGGAAGCAGCCGATTGGGGATAGGAGCCAAGGACTTTTCGGAATAACCGGAACAACCGGCAGCCTCCTACCGTTCTTCCCAAATTACCGTACGGGTTTCGCTTGTAATGATTTCGGGAACGTTTAGAATCAAGTTTAAGATCGGCCCATCCGGTTACTTGGGCTGTCATTCCCCGTCCGTTCTAGCCGCCACGCAAATCGCGTGAGGATACGTCATGGCGCAGACCTATACCCTCGAAGAAGCTGCCGACAGATTGAACCTCTCACTCGAGGAATTCAAGCGCCGGATGCAGACCGAATGGGCGAAGCGCGTCCATCGCTTGCGGGACGGGACGACGGTGCGTTACCCGGCGAATGAAATCGACGAGTTGGCGCGAACAATCGGCCTGGGTTCGTCCGAAGAATTGCCGCTGGCCGCTTCCTCCGAATTGGATCTGCCGGGCGAAATCGGCCTGGCCGACGACAAGTCGAAGACACCGGCACCCAAGAAAAATCCTGCGAAACACGATTACGATGCGCCGCTGCAGTTAGACGACTCGGACGACATGTTCATGCTCGCCCCGGAAGAGCCATCTGGTCCCAAGAGCAGCCGCAATCTCAAATCGAAATCCGACAGCGACGTCCGTCTCGGGAAGGCGACCAAGAAACCGTCCCAGCCGACCGACGATGATGCATCGAGCGAGTTTGAGCTTTCGCTCGAACCGGATAGCGGCGAGTTTGAACTCTCGGTCACGCCCGATTCGAGCGAGGAAGATTCGCCAGTCGACAAGAAGGGCAAAGCCGGCAGTGGCATTAACCTCAACAAACCGGCCGATAGCGGAGTGTCCCTCGAAAAGAAGAAAAAAACGCCTGTACCGGCGGACGACGACGACGAGATCGACTTCGAGTTGAGTCTCGATCTGCCCGGTAGCGGGATGTCGAGCAAGAAAAAGGGCATGTCCAGCAGGAGCAAGCTAGCTGCCAGCAAGCAAGCGGAAGCCGACTCGGATAGCGAATTCGAACTGACCCTCGAGGAGCCCAGCGACCTGGTTGCGGACTCCGAAAAATCGGGCCAGGGGAAAAAGGGGGATATTTTCGAGGCAACGGACTTCGAAATTCCGGCCCTGGAAGACGATTCCGCCTCCGAAGCCGTTGCGCTCGACGAGGCCGATACCGATCTCGAAAGTTCCGACTTCGATCTGGCGATCGACGAGGACGAGGTTGCCGACGAGGACGATGAGAGCAAGTCCGAAGTCGTGGCCCTGGACGACGAGGACGTCGATGCCCCTCGCGCCAAAAAGAAGAAGAAAAAGAAAAAACAAGTCGAAGAGGATGACGACGAGGATGGTGAAGGCATCGCGCTAGGCGACGACGATGACGACGCCAGTGCGGCTCTGGCCGGTGTAAGCGGCGACGACGACGATGAGTATGAGGTTCGCGAGGCAGCCGATGGCGACCCGACGGCCTACGCTCCCCCATCGAAGTGGGGTGCGCTACCAGCGGTGCTGATGGCTCCGACTGTACTGATCATGTTTATCGGCGGGATCATGGCCTACGAAATGCTCCACAGCGTGTGGGGTGCCCAGCAGGAAACCAAACCTACCACACCGCTGGTTAGCTGGTTCGCAGAGACGGCGGGGCTGAACAAGTAAAAATTCGTGAAGTCAAAAGTCAAAAGTGAAGAAGAGCTCAGCCTTCCGCTTTTGACTTTTTACTTTTACAGAGAAGAGCGGTCTTCCAGGAACATCTCCAAGCTTGCACCAGTGAAGACCACGATGTAGGCCACGTCCAATCGTTTGGTATCCCGCATCACGACTACCTGAAAGCCGTAGACGCTGGCCACGCTGGAGCCATCTTGGGGCAGTTTTTTCCAGTCGAAATCAGTGGTGCGAACGATGTAGACCTTAGCACGAGCGTTCTTCGCGTTGTTCACCAAATTTAGTACCGGAACTTTCTTGCCACTGAGTTCTCCGTCGCCCCAGAATTCGACTTGATTGAGGTCGAGTTGTCGCTCGGGGTCAAAACCGAGGCCTCGCTCCTTCAGGAATTTGCGAACATTCCCCGACCGATTTTGCTCCTGACGATCGGATTGTGCGACGATCTCGGCGAGTGTTAGCTCGGGTGCCGTACCCATCTGCCAAGCGACGACGCCCCCAATCGCGATCAATAGCGAGGCCGCCATTCCCACGGCATAGTAGGCTTTTTGGCGATACCAGCTTCCGTGCTGAGTGGCGATGCCATCGAAGAGCTTGGCCTTGAGCCCTGCCGGAAACGGAACCGCCAACATGGCCTGGGCTACGCGATTGTCGAAAGCACGTTCGAACTGAACCTCGGCCGCACACCTGGAGCAGGAGGCGATGTGCGCAGTGAGAGCGGAAGCATCCTCGGGAGCCAGCTCGCTATTATGACGGCCAAAAAAGGTCGCCAGCATTCGAGTGGTGTTACAGTCCACGTGTCACCTCTTTACTTCCCGAAGATACCAGTCGATTCTTCAGGTGCGACTTCGCACGAGCTAGCCGGGACATGACCGTCCCGATCGGCAAACCCATCTGCTCGGCAATGTCACGATAACTCATTTCCTCGAAATAAAACAAGATCACCGGCGTTCGAAACTCCTCAGGCAGTTCGCTCAACGCCACTTGCAGCTGTTCCGAACCGATTTCTGGGACTTCGGCTGGCAACGCAGCCGCCTCGTCGCCAATCGCATCGAGTGAAACCGGGCGATGACCTTTCTCCGTGCGGAGCCGATGCAGGTAGGCATTTCGCAAGATGGAGAACAGCCAGGGCTTAGCTCGTTCTGGATCGCGAAGTTGGGCGAACTGCGTATGGGCCTTGCAGAATGCTTCCTGACTCAAATCCTCGGCATCGGCGGCGGACCCGCTCAATCGGTAGGCATACCGATAGAGCGATTCATAATGTTGCTCGACGAGGGAGGTTACGCCTCGCCGGCTTTCGGTCGCACCCATGAAGAGCTTCACTCCAGCGCATGATGCAGGAAGAGCGGAATTATTCCCGACTCCGTGCGAAAAGTCGCAAGTTTATTCAACTTACGGTTGTTCATTCGGCTGGGAGCAAAAAAAGTGAGAAGTGAGAAGTAAGAAATAAGGAGTGAAAGACAAGGTCGGGCGTGCCTGTATTCCTCTCTCCAAAGTTGCTTCGTAACAATTATTTCAAAATATGGGGAATATCTTGCCCAGGTTTGTATCTCTATTGGCGTACCGCGAAACCGGACGAAAGGAATCGCGGGTTAGTCCAACCGGGCCTCTCACCTGTATGAGGTAAATTGCCGTGAAGAAACTGCTTGCTTTAATGGTTGTCGGCGCGCTGGCTATGGCCGGCTGCGACGACAAGAAGACTTCCGAGAAGATGAAGACCCCACCGACGGTGTCGAAGGTCGACCCGCCGAAGGTCGATCCGCCGAAGGTCGATCCGCCGAAGGTCGATCCGCCGAAGGTTGACCCGCCGAAGGTCGATCCGCCAAAGGTCGATCCGCCGAAGGTTGACCCGCCAAAGGTCGATCCGAAGAAAGAAAAGGACGGCAAGTAAGCGTTAAGCAACCTTGCTTCTGTACCTGTGTGTTCTCTCTGCGTCGCCTACTGTGTAGAAGGTGACAATGTTTTGGTTTTTTCACACCTGTTCAAAGGATTGTTTTCCATGAAGAAGTTCCTCAGCCTCGTGGTCGTTGCCGGTTTCCTCGCTGCCTCGATCGGCTGCGACGACAAGAAGACCTCCGCTCCGGCGGCCAAGGCAGCTACGACCGCTGCCGGAGCACCTGCTCCGACTGCCCCAGCAGCCAAGTAAGGTTTTCCAGGATCCGTTCCTGGATTTCCAAACACTCAAAGGCCGACCGCTTCATGCGGCCGGCCTTTGGTTTTCTTCGTCGCGGAATTCGGCAAGCGAGACACTTGCCCTACTAACGAGCAAGCACCATGCATTCCCGCTTCGCAATCTTGTTACTGGCTTTTGTGCTGATGTTCGTCGGAGGTTGCGGAAACAGCGGCGAAAAAGGGAAAAACAAAACCAAGGACGTGCCGAAGAACGAACGAGTCGAGCCGGGCTGATCGGTCAATCCTTCATGATCTCCGGCAACGCGGTCCGCAATCGACGCAAGGCCCGCTCAACTAGTTGTTGTACATTTTGCCGAGATGTTCCCGTGGCCACTGCCAACTCCGCATACGTTCGGGGTGGCGACCCATCCAACCCAAATCGCTGGCCCACAAGATACTGCTCCCGATCACCCAGATGATCGGTCACGAGGTTTCGAATCTGTATCGCCGTCTCCACGTCCGTATTCGTGCGGTCTGGCTCGCGCAAATCCCTCACCTGATCGATAAAGTCGTATTCGGTCGAGCCGGCCTGGGGCAACATCTTCCAGGAAACCGCGGCACGCAGGATTGCTCGACGGGCGGCCACACCCACGTAGCTAACGAACTTAACTCCTGCGTCGATCCGGAAGCAAGGCACGGAACGCACGGCTGCCAGCAACCCCGCTTGGACCAGATCCTCGATCGGTGCACCGTTCCCACGCCCAGAGATCTGTCTCGCCATCTTGTGGATCAACGGGCGTACCTGTTCGATCACGAGCGCGAACGCCTCGCGATCACCACGCTGAGCACGCGTGATCAGCACTCGAACTTCTTCTTCCGGCAGGAATGTATTAACTGTCATCATCGGTAAAGGTCATTTTCCTTCAAAAGCTCTTCACAGGACGAACAGAGAACTCTACATCTTGAGTTGCCAGGCGACAAGAGAATCCTGGGGAAACAACCCCTCTCTATCGTCGCAAAGAGGTCCAGGACTTGACTCAGGGACTGGCTTGAAGGTTCGCACGGTCAAGAGAACGAGAATATTGCTCGGTTTTGTGTAGAGTGATTGGACCCACCAAAACTCTTCTCGCACGGTCTCGTCCACCCCTCGGAGTCGATACTTCATGCGTTGTGCTGCATTTCTGATTCTAACTTTCTTCGCGCAACTCAGCGTGTCGGCCGAGCCCACGGCCATCGAGTTCTTCGAGAAGAACGTTCGCCCGGTATTAGCGGAACATTGCTACTCGTGTCACGGCGAGAAAAAACAATCCTCGGGCCTACGTCTCGACCGCAAGGCCGACCTGCTCAAAGGTAGCGATGGAGGCCCGGTCATCGTGGCTGGCCAGCCGGAGAAAAGCCCTCTGATCCTCGCCATTCGCCAATCGGGCGAGTTGAAGATGCCGCCGAAGTCAAAATTGTCCGACGCGGCAATCGAAGCCCTGGCCACGTGGGTCAAGATGGGGGCACCGTATCCGGACAACGCTAAAATCGTCGCGGCTGATCCTTCCAAAACCCACTGGGCGTTTCAGCCGACCCGCGATCCGCTACCCCCGACCACGAAATCGCGGTTCTTGAACGCAATCGACAAGTTCGTCGCTGCGAAACTGGAAGAGAAGGGGCAATCGTTAGGATCAGCCGCCGATCGCCGAACGCTCCTTCGACGAGTCGCCCACGATCTGACCGGCCTGTTGCCAACGCCCGAAGAAGTGGAAACCTTCGTTGCGGACTCCTCGCCCCAGGCTTTTGAGAAGCGGGTCGATCGCTTGCTCGATTCGCCGCAATTCGGCGAACAGCAGGCCAGGCACTGGATGGACCTGGCCCGCTACGCGGACACCAAGGGCTATGTGTTCACGGAGGATCGCAACTATCCATTTGCATTCACCTATCGCGATTGGCTCATCCGTTCGTTCAATCAGGATTTGCCTTACAACCAATTCATTCAATATCAACTCGCGGCCGATCGACTCGTGAAGGACGACAAGCCGAACCTGGCCGCGATGGGCTTCCTCACTGTTGGCCGGCGTTTCCTGAACAACCAGGCCGACATCATCGACGACCGCATCGATGTGACATTCCGCACCTTCCAGGGGCTGACGATCACCTGTGCCCGTTGCCACGACCACAAGTATGACCCGATTCCGACCAAGGATTACTACTCGCTATACGGGGTGTTCGCGTCTTCGCAGGAACCGAAAGAACTGCCACTGATCGAGCAGCCCAAGGACACCCCTGAAGTGAAGGCCTTCGAGGCTGAACTGAAGAAACGCGAGGACGTGGTCAAACAAGCGGGAGAAAAGCTACGGAACGAGTATCTGACGAAGCTTCGCTCGGCCGCGGTCATTTCGGAATATCTGCGAGCCGCCCGCGATGCCAGGGCCAAGAGCCGGCTGATTCCGACAATCGCCGACGAACGAAAACTCAATGCGGTCGTACTCCGCCAATGGGACGTTTATCTGGACACCAAGGCGAAGGTCGAACCGCTCTTCGCGCCCTTTCAATCACTCGCGGCCATCCCCGACGCGGAGTTCGCTGCCAAGGCCCCGGAGGCCCTCACCAAACTTATCGCGGACAAGGCCTACCCGGCCGTGCTCAAAGTGTTGACGGAGAAGAAGCCACTGACATTTGCAGACGTCTGCATGATCTACGGGGAGTTGATCGCGACCCCAGGCGAAGACAAGTTGTTGGCCAGCGTTCTGGGGACGGGAGGCCCGCTCGACTTCAACGCGCAAGTCTTCGCCCGCGTGATCAACCGGAAGGAACGCGATGACCTCAACGCACTCAAACGTAAAGTGGATGAATGGCGGGCGAAATCCCCAGCCGCCCCACCACGTGCGATGGTGATGACGGAGGGATCTCTAACTCAGCCCGTCGTCTTTGTGCGCGGAAACCCGAATAACCGCGGGCCGCAAGTTCCGCGGCAGTTCCCCGGGCTGATCGCGGGGCCGGACCGCAAACCATTCGCAGATGGCAGTGGCCGGCTCGAAATGGCCAAGGCAATCGCGGACCCCAAGAATCCACTGACGGCCCGCGTCATGGCCAATCGCATCTGGGGCCATTTGTTCGGCCAAGGCCTGGTGCGAACACCGAGTGATTTCGGTGTCCGTTGCGATCCGCCCACGCATCCCGAACTGCTCGATTGGCTCTCGGCTCGCTTCATCGAATCGGGCTGGAGCGTGAAGAAACTACATCGGCTCATCGTTCTCTCGGTGACGTATCAACAGTCTTCCACAGTAAGGAGCGAGGAGTCAGGAGTGAAGAGTAAGGATCACACCACTCCTCACTCCTCGGACGATCCCGAGAATCGGCTCCTGGGGCGTATGAGCCGCAAGCGTCTTACGTTCGAGGGCCTGCGTGACAATCTCCTGAAGACAGCCGGTCGTCTCGATTCGACAGTCGGCGGGCGTTCCGTTGATCTCTTCAAGGAACCGTTCACCCCGCGGCGAGCCGTCTATGGTTTCATCGATCGCCAGAATCTGCCAGGTACGTTCCGCTCGTTCGATTTGGCACTGCCGGATACACACGCACCACAGCGATTCACGACGACCGTACCTCAACAGGCGCTGTTCCTGATGAACTCGCCGTTTGCGATCGAACAAGCGAGAGCACTCGCCGCTCGAACCGAAGGCGACTCGGCAAAACGAATCGAGGAGATGTATCGGATCGTGTACGGTCGCAAGCCGACGAGCGAGGAAGCTTCGGCGGCGTTGGCGTTCGTGAATGCTCCTGTCGAGGGGGTGGCCAAGTTAAGTCCGTGGGAACAACTTGCCCAGGTGTTGCTGGCTAGCAACGAGTTTGCGTTTGTAGATTGAGTCGATCTCCGTTTAGCGTTTGAGCCAACGGCTCGAACGAAAACATGAATGGCCACGAAAATTGGAACGGAACGAATTGCGATGAGTGCAAGTTGTCCGAGTTTTTTGACCAAGAGCAAGGGTTCATGATGCTGAATAACAAAAGTCTTTCCCGCCGCGAACTCCTCCGCCGTTGTGGCATGGGCTTTGGCATGCTCGGCTTGGCCCAGGTTATGGAACAGGATGGGCTTGCAGCCGAGACCATCGGGAACCCGCTTGCGCCCAAGAAGCCGCACTTCCCTGGCAAGGCCAAGCGGGTCATTCACATTTTCGCAAACGGCGGACCCAGCCACGTTGACACGTTCGATCCGAAACCGCTGCTGACCAAGAACCACGGCAAGGCACTGCCGAAGGCGAACCTTCCGACCGAGCGCAAAACCGGTGCCGCGTTTGCTTCGCCCTTCAAATTCGAGAAGCGCGGCAAGTGTGGCCTGGAAGTCAGCGAATTGTTCGCACACACCGCCAAGCACATCGACGACATGTGTGTGATCCGCTCGATGCATGCCGATGTGCCGAATCACGAGCCCTCGCTCCTGCTGATGAACTGCGGCGAATCGCGGTTGATCCGCCCCTCGATGGGCTCCTGGCTCACCTACGGTCTGGGCACGGAGAACCAGAATCTGCCCGGATTCGTCGCCATGTGCCCCGGCGGTTATCCGATCCAGGAATCGCAGAACTGGCAGGCCGGTTTTCTCCCGGGCGTGTTCCAGGGCACCTACATCGACACGAAGAACACCTCCGTCGAGAAACTCGTCGAGCACGTCAAGAACGGGCAACTTGGCAACGCGGCCCAGCGCAAGCAACTCGATCTGCTGTTGAAGATGAACAAGCAGCATCAGACCGAACGGCCAGGCGACGCCCAACTCGAAGCCCGTTTGCAATCGTTCGAACTCGCCTACCGGATGCAAGCAGAAGCGACCGACGCCTTCGATGTCTCGAAGGAACCGAAGCATATTCTCGAAGCCTACGGCCCCGGCACGCAGGCTCGGCAACTGCTCATCACACGCCGGTTGATCGAGAGGGGCGTGCGCTTCGTGCAAGTTTGGCACGGCGATGGCCAGCCGTGGGACAATCACGACGATATCGAGGTGAACCATAGGCGGCTCGCGGGGCAATGCGATCAAGCCATCGGGGCGTTACTCAGCGACCTGAAACGGCTAGGTCTCTTCGACGAAACGCTCGTCATCTGGGGCGGGGAATTCGGCCGCACGCCGACGGTTGAATTGCCGACGCCCGGATCGAACGCGGGCAAGATCAATGGCCGCGATCACAACCATCACGGCTTCTCGATGTGGCTGGCCGGCGGCGGCGTGAAGGGGGGCCAGGCGATCGGTGCCACGGACGAGTTCGGCTTCGCCGCCGTCGAGAAAAAAGTCCACGTCCACGACTTGCACGCAACGCTCCTGCATCTGCTCGGCTTCGACCACGAAAAATTCACCTACCGCTATGCGGGACGAGATTTTCGTCTCACGGATGTGCATGGTAAGGTAGTCAAGGAAGTGTTGGCGTGAAGCACGCAGGCTGGTTTGTGTTGCTCAACCGTTCCACTAGTAACACGAGCCTGCACCTTTCACCACCGAATTTGGGAATTGGGCTAGAGCTTCAGTGCGGGACGGGGTAAGATCTCTTCTAACTCGCTACCATCCTCAACCACACGTTCGCACCTCAATCCAAGGTAATCGCCATGACTCAGAGCAGCCGTTTCCGCTTGCGCCTCGAATGCCTCGAATCCCGCGACGTGCCCGCCGTGTTCTTCAATTACACCGACGTGGACGGCGACAACGTCAGAATCACGAACTCGCTCCCGTTCTCGGCCGCCAATACCGCCGCCCTCGCGGCCGCATCGAATATCGTTGGCGGACAGTTGCAACTGCTCAACCTGACGCCCGCTATCTTCACCAACACAAGCACCTCGATCATGGTTGTCGCCCCCTTTATTCCCGGCAACAACCGGCTGGTAAATGTCGGCTACATCAACTCCACCGGCCACTACCTCGGCAATGTCACGGTCCGAGGCGATCTCGGCCAGATCGACGCGGGCGACGGGACAATAGGGCTGAATGCACTCGACGTGCGGTCGCTAGGCCGGCTCGGCACCGACACGCAGGCGGCCGGTGGCAGCCTGCAAAGCGACATCCTCGGCAAGCTCGGCTCGCTGAACGTCGCCGCCGACGTGAAGGACGCGTTCGTCAGTGTCACTGGCGGACTCGCCGGCACGATCGGCTCGATCATCATCGGCGGCTCGCTTATTGGCGGCTCGGCCACGAACAGCGGCAAGATTAGTAGCAGCGGCGACATGGGCGCGGTGAGGATCGGCCGCGACGTGCAGGGCGGCTTGGGTTCCAGTTCCGGGCTCATCCAGAGCAGCAATGGCAACCTAGCGAGCGTGCGCATCGGCGGCTCGCTCATTGGCAGCGGCGACACCACGACTAGCGTCAGCGGCGAGATTTACAGCGGCGTCAACATGGGTCCGGTGTGGATCGGCCGCAACATACAGGGCGGCACGGGTGGCGCAGGCAATTCCGGGTTCATCTCCAGCAGCGGCACGCTCGCGAGCCTATTCATCGGTGGCTCGCTCATCGGCGGCCTGAACAGCGGCAGCGGCGCGATTAACAGCGTCGGCAACATGGGTGCGGTGACGATCGGCCACGACGTGCTGGGCGGTGAGGGGTTCCGTTCCGGGTATATCCACACCGATGGCAAACTCGCGAGCGTGAGCATCGGCGGCTCGCTCATTGGCGGCTCAAACATCGAAAGCGGCAAAATTTCCAGCGAATTCGACATGGGCAAAGTGACGATCGGCGACGACGTGCAGGGTGGCTCGGGTGTCGATTCCGGATTCATTTTCAGCAACAGTAAGCTCGCGATCGTGGGCGGCGTGACCATCGGCGGTTCGCTCATCGGCGGCTCAAACACCAACAGCGGCAAGATTTCCAGCAGCCTCGATATGGGCGCGGTCAGGATCGGCTGCAACGTGCAGGGCGGCTCGGGTACCGATTCCGGGTTCATCAATAGCGCAGGCAACCTCGCGAGCGTGCGCATCGGCGGTTCGCTCATCGGCGGGTCGGGCTTCATGAACAGCGGCACAATTCACAGCAGCCTCGACATGGGCGCGGTGACCGTCCGCCATGACGTGAAGGGCGACTCGGGTTTGCGTTCCGGGGTCATCGAGAGCTTGGGCAAACTCGCGAGCGTGCATATCTTCGGCTCGCTCATCGGCGGCACGAACGGCTCTGTCTCATCCGCCGTCACTAGCGGCGCGATTTTTAGCAATGGTAACATGGGCAGTGTGACCATCAACCGCAACATGGTGGGCGGCCCGGGTTGCGGTTCCGGGAACATCCTTAGCCTTGGCACGCTCGCGTACGTGAACATCGGCGGCTCGCTGATCGGGGGGAGTGCCTGCCACACCGGCACGATTTTCAGCAGCGGCGACATGGGAGCGGTGAAAATCGCCCACGATCTCATCGGCGGAAGCCTCCCCGCTTCGGCCAACCTCGAACTGTGCAGATCCGGCGCGATCGAGAGCTTAGCAGGCCGGATTTCCAGCGTGTATATCGGCGGCTCGATCATCTCCGGCATTGATGCGAACAGCAGCTTCGCACTGACCGAAAACGCCACCATCCGCGCCGCCAACGACATTGGCTCGCTCACCGTCGCAGGCAGCATCATCGGTCACGGCGACACTGGCAATGGCGCTTCGCCCGTCGTCATCAGCGCACGTGGCAGACTCACTCCGACCGCGACGACCGACCTGGCCATTGGCTCCATCACGGTCGGCACGGTCGCAGACGGCGGCCGAGTTGAGTTCGCCAATATCCTTGCCGGCTACAACACAGCTCTCACTGGCGTCAATGCCGACGCGCAGATCGGTGCGGTGCTTGTCCGAGGCGATTGGGCCGCGAGCAACCTGGTGGCAGGGGCGAGCAACAGCGGCTTTCCGAGCTTCGGCGACGCCAGCGACGCGAAGATTACCGGCGGCACCGACACTGTGGGCATCCTTTCCAGGATCGCGAGCATTACGATCAATGGCCAGGTCTTCGGCACGCCCGCAAGCGTGAACTTCACCGACCACTACGGGTTCGTCGCCGAGCAGATTGGCTCGCTGACGATCGGCACCATCCTCACCGCGCTCGCCGCCGGCCCACACAACGACAACCTCGCCGTCGGCGAGACAAGCGACATGAAGCTTCATGAAGTTTAACCACGACCGCACAACTGCACTGCCACCAGCTTCACGTTCGGTGGCGGTGTTACCATGGGCACCGAGATCGTCCGGCTTCTTGCGAAGCAACGCTCGCCTTCTCGCTTGAGATGTGCGATAATGCTCCCATGACTCGATGTTGCCTACTGCTGCTTCTATACGCACTTCCCTTGTGCGCCGTCGAACCCAAGGCTGACTCGGCTCGCTTGTTCGAATCGCGCATCCGCCCTCTATTCGTCGAACACTGCGTTGGCTGTCACGGTCCGGCCAAGCAGAAGGCAGAACTGCGACTCGATTCGGCTGACGCATTTCGCAAGGGGGGTGTCTCGAAATCGCTTGTCGTTCCAGGCGAACCGGCGAAGAGCCTATTGCTGAAAGCCGTTCGTCACGTCGATGGCGTCTCAGCCATGCCTCCTAGCAAGAAACTCAGCGACCGGGACATTGCCGATCTGACACGCTGGGTAGCGGACGGGGCCTACTATCCCCAGGCGACCAGCGGCTCGAAGGCCAACGCAAGTCACTGGGCATTCGTGGGGCCAACGGACCAGCTGCTCCCGAATGTCAAAGACATGGGTTGGTCCAAGACGCCCATCGACCGCTTCATCCTGGCGAAGCTGGAGGCGAATGGCCTTCGCCCTGCCCCACCCGCGGATAAACGAACATTGATCCGTCGCGTGACCTTCGACCTCACGGGCCTACCGCCATCGTCGGAAGAAATTGAAGCCTACTCGAACGACGTCTCCTCGCAAGCATTTGCCAAAGTCGTCGACCGCCTCCTTGCTTCGTCCGCCTACGGCGAGCGCTGGGGCCGGCACTGGCTGGACGTCGCTCGTTACGCGGACTCGAATGGCCTCGATGAGAACGTCGCCTACGGCACCGCCTGGCGCTACCGCGATTACGTCGTTCGCTCGTTCAACTCCGACAAACCCTTCGACCAGTTCATCCGCGAACAGATCGCGGGCGATCTATTGGTGAAGGATGAAGGCGGAAGGATGAGGGACGAGCAAACGAAATTCGATCCGCTGATCGCGACGGGCTTCCTTTCGTTGGGGCCAAAAGTACTCGCCGAGGTTGATGAAAAGAAAATGGAACTGGACATCGTGGACGAGCAACTCGACACGGTGGGCCAGGCAATCATGGGCATCACGCTCGGCTGTGCCCGCTGCCACGACCACAAATTCGATCCGTTTACGCACGAGGATTATTACGGGTTCGCGGGCATTTTCGTGTCAACCAAAACGATGGAGCATTTCAAGAAGATCGCCCGCTGGCACGAGAACCCGATTCATTCACCGAGCGATATGCTGCCTTCATCTGAGCATCAGAAGTCAGTGGCCAAGCTGAACGAGGCGATCAAGGCACTCACGAACAAGACCGACGAGGCCAGCAAGGCGGAACTGAAGAAATACAAGGATGAACTGGCCACGATGCAGAAGAACGCACCCGAACTCCCCACCGCGATCGGCGTCACGGACGCGAAGGCAACCGATATCGCCCTCCTTCGTCGGGGCAACCATCTCACACCCGATAAGACCGTCGCCCGTCGCTTTCCGAAGGTGTTGGCCGGCGAGACTCAGCCGACAATGAGTTCAACCGAAAGCGGCCGCCGGGAACTGGCCAACTGGCTCACGCGGCCCGAACATCCATTGACGGCCCGCGTGTTGGTCAATCGCGTCTGGCGTTGGCATTTCGGCCAGGGCATCGTGAAATCGGTGGACAATTTTGGCAAGCTCGGCGAACTGCCATCTCACCCCGAACTGCTCGATTGGCTGGCTCGCCGCTTTGTTGCCGATGGTTGGTCGATCAAGACTCTGCATCGACTGATTGTCTTGTCTTCCACCTATGCTCAATCCTCACAGTTCGGTACTGAGTACTCATCAGATCCGGACAACCGCCTCCTTGGGCACTTTCCCCGACGACGCCTGGATGCGGAAGCCATTCGCGATTCGCTACTTGCCGTCTCGGGACGACTGGATCGGACGGCAGGCGGGCCGGCCATTACACACGTGAAAAACCGCGAGTTTCTGTTCGATCATACCTCGACCGACGGGACGAAGTACGACAGCCGACGACGCTCCATCTACTTGCCCGTGGTTCGTAACAATCTCTACGACGTGTTTCAATTGTTCGACACGACCGATGCAACTGTCACGAAGGGGGATCGGGCAACCACGACGGTGGCCACGCAAGCCCTCTTCTACATGAACAGCGACCTCGTGGCCGACTGCGCGAAATCGTTGGCTGCCCGGCTGAAGGATATTCCCGCCCCCGCGGAACAAATCGATGGACTGTATCGGATCGCATTCGGCCGTGCGCCGAGCGGGAAGGAGTCAGAGCGAGCGAGCGCGGCCCTGGTTGCCTTCGAGAAGCAACTGGAGCCGAAGGGAGCTGGAAAAGGGCTGGCCCTGGTCTGCCAGGCTGTGCTTTCGTCCAACGAATTTGCCTATGTTGAGTGAAGTTCCAAACGTCGCCGAGGCATTTTGAAATGACTCCTCACTCCGCACTCCCCTCCCGGCGAGAAGTGTTCAAGAACACGGCTCTCGGCTTCGGCTCGCTGGCGTTGTCGTCTCTCTTGACGCAAGAATCGAGCGCGGAAGTCCGCAAGCCGCACTTCGAGCCGAAGGCCAAGCGGGTCATCTTCATGTTCATGAAAGGTGGACCCAGTGCAATTGACACATTCGATCCGAAACCTTTGCTTGACCGCGATCATGGCAAACCGTTCCCGGGCACTCGCCCTCGCGTGACCTTCGCCAAGACGGGCACGCTGCTCAAATCCCCCTGGAAGTTCAAGCAGTACGGCAAGTGCGGCCAGCCTGTGAGCGACTTGTTCCCACACGTCGCGAAGTGCGTGGATGACATCTGCTTCGTTCATTCGCTGCATGGAACCAACCCGGCACATGGCGGGGCGGCCATGAAACTCCACACGGGCAGCGACAATTTCGTTCGGCCCAGCATGGGGGCTTGGGTTGCCTACGGTCTCGGTTCGGAGAACGCAAACCTGCCCGCATTCGTGACCATCTGCCCAACGCTCGCACACGGCGGGTTCAACAACTGGGGCTCGTCGTTTCTGCCCGCTTCCACCAATGGCGTGCCGCTCGGCAATGCCAGCATCCCGGTGGCCAAGGCGCAGGTCCGCTACATCAAGCCGGGGCAGTCGGCAGACGTTCAGCGACGGCAACTTGATCTGCTCGCGGAGATGAATCGAGAGCATCTCACACGAACCGGGCCCGATGCGGCTCTTGAAGGGCGCATCGATGCCTTCGAACTTGCGTTCCGATTGCAGTCAGCCGTCCCGGACGTCGAGGACATTTCCAAGGAGAGCGAGAAGACAAAGTCGCTTTACGGCATCGACGATCCGATCACCGAGAACTTTGGACGGCAATGCCTGCTCGCCCGTCGATTCGCGGAGCGAGGCGTTCGCTTCGTGCAGGTCACACATTCCGATCCCAAAGTGCAATGGGATCAGCACGGAAACCTGAAGCAGGGACACGCCGAGAAGGCACTCGAAGTCGACAAGCCAATTGCCGGCTTGCTCGCCGATCTCAAGGCCCGAGGCATGTTGCACGATACTTTGGTCCTGTGGGGCGGCGAATTCGGCCGCACGCCGACCGTCGAAGGAAGTGCCGACGGCCGCGACCACAATCCGGAAGGGTTCACGGTCTGGATGGCGGGAGGCGGCGTGAAGCCAGGCTTCCGCTATGGTGCAACCGACGATTACGGCTGGTTCGCCGAGAAAGACAAAGTCCACGTACACGATCTGCACGCGACAATGCTCCATCTGCTCGGCATGGACCACGAACGCCTGACGTTTCGCCACGCCGGCCGCGATTTCCGCTTGACCGACGTGCATGGCCGGGTGGTGAAGGAAATCATTGCGTGAGTCGGAGACTCAATCAGAACACTAGTCCCCACTAATTTTCGCTAATCGATGTCGGCATGCCGCGTTTTTCGCCTGATTAGCGTGGATCAATGCAGATTCGTGTTCAAAATGAGTCGCTCGCTGCGGCTTCGCGGTGTTTTTGAGACTCGCAAAAAAATTGACCTACTGACCTCGCATTTCGATTTTCTCGTGCGTAATATACACCCGTACACAAATCTCTTCGTGTGTGTTCTCACGAGAAAGGGCGATCATGGCGGCGCAAGATAAAGAGTTATCGAACACCCTGGCAGCGATTGAAAAGGAGTTCGGTCAAGGCTCGATCATGAAGTTGGGCGATGCCGTAAACAATGCTGTCTCAGGCATTTCCACCGGCTCACTCAGCCTGGATGTTGCTCTGGGGGGCAAGGGGTTGCCGCGTGGCCGCATCGTTGAAATCTACGGTAATGAATCGAGCGGGAAGACGACCATCGCTCTCCACGCAGTTGCAAATGCCCAAAAGGAAGGTGGAGTAGCTGCATACATTGACGCGGAGCATGCGTTGGATCCGACCTGGGCCCGGCGCATTGGCGTCGATTTGGAGAACCTGCTCGTCAGCCAGCCCGCGTTCGGGGAGGAAGCCCTGCGAATTGCCGAGATGCTGGTCAAGTCGAACGCAGTCGACATTATCGTCATCGACTCGGTGGCGGCCCTCGTGCCCAAGAATGAAACGGAAAACGACATTGGCATGCCCTCCATGGGACAACAGGCGCGATTGATGAGCCAGGCGTTGCGCATTCTCAATCCGAGCATTGCGAAGACGCGAACCTGTGTGATTTTTATCAATCAGATTCGCCAGAAGATCGGCGTGATGTACGGCAATCCCGAAACGACCTCGGGGGGTCTGGCGCTCAAGTTTTATGCATCGTGCCGTCTCGAAGTTCGGCGTGGCCCGGCCGTGAAGGACGGCGACGACGTGATCGGCACCGAGGTCAAAGTGAAGGTGGTCAAGAATAAGATCGCTCCGCCATTCCGCACGGCCGAGTTCGAAGTGCTGCACGATCGCGGCATCAACACGTTCAGTGATCTTGTGAATATCGCGGCCGATTGCGGTGCGATCGAGAAGAGCGGTTCCTTCTTCTCGTTCAACGGGCAACGGCTGGGTCAGGGCAAGGAAAATGCGAAGCAGACGCTGACGGAAAACATCGGCCTGTCCGAGCAGGTGCGTGCCAAGGTCCTGGAAATTCAACGAGCCAAATCGAGCGTGGCCGCCGATTTGCCGATCGCACCAGCGGAAGCGACAGAGGAGCCAGAACCAGTCGAGGCGGCTCCGGAGAAGAAGAAAAAAAGTAAAGGATCGTAGGACAGGCCGGGAGGCCCGTCCTACCGTCAGCGAACGAGAGAAGCGAATTCGACGAGAGCCTCGCGATCGGGCGAGCCGGTAACTTTCGCGCTGATGGTTGCTTGGCCGGCAAATTTCGCCATGGCGGGGATGGTCACTCGCTGTGACTCCCCGGCTGCGGCGCTTCCCAGTTGCACTTGAAACTTTGGGCCTTCAGGATGTGAGGCAAACCGATTTCGGCTCGCACGTCGCCCGTATGGATCACATCCAGAATGAACTCGACCGTCGCGCACACTTTCGCGTCTGGAGCGCCTGCATTGGGGCGGCCAGACGTATCCGGGCGATCGGCGCCTGGAAGCAGAAAGGGTCGGGGACGCAGTCCCACTTGAGCCGAGTACGGAATTCGGCGGTGTCGTGCAAAACTTGCCAGCAGATCATCGGGATCCTGTAGCACCGCTCGCCCTTATAACTCCCACCCCTTGCGATACTCCCGCTTGATGAATTGATCCGCCTCCGGTGCGTTGGTCGCCTTCATCTTCACGGGGTCCCATTCGAGCTTTTTGCCAACTCGGAAGGCCACGTTGCCGAGGTGGTTCGCTTCGGTCAGCCAGCCGGAGTATTCGAAGTCGCACGAGGACTTTTTGCCGGCCTTGATCGCGTCGAGCCATTCTTCGTGATGGCCTTTCACTCGCGGCAGTGTCACTGGCGGGAGTTTCACATCGACGAATTGCTTCTCGGGTAGCAGCGTGTACTTGTTGTAGTCCGCGAGCAACATCCCCTTTTCGCCGATGAAGAGGACGCCATCGCCTTGCTTGGGAATGCCACCATCGGTCCAGATTTTCGGCTTCATTTCGCCCTGGTACCAAGTCAGGGTAACAGGCGGCATGTTGCCACGTGCCCCGTACGTATACGTCGCACTCATCGTGGCTGGGGCGATTTCCGCGTGTGGTTTCGGCCCGGCTGCTGCCACCGTCAGCGGTGCTTGCAGCTTGAGCGCCCAGAACGGCAAATCGTTACGATGGCTGCCGAGGTCGCTCATGGTGCCGTTGCCAAAGTCCCACCAGCGATACCATTTTGGGCCGGGGAAATAAACCGAGTGGAACGGCCGCTCCTTCGCCGGTCCAAGCCAAAGGTCCCAGTCGAGCGTCTTGGGTGGTTCCATCTTCTCCACCGGTCGATCGGTCACGAACACAATGTCTTTGTTGCGTGTGTGAGCATCCTTGTCCTGCAAGCCCCAGGCTCGCGATACCCAGACGTGAACTTCCTTCACGGGGCCAATCACGTTTCCCTGAATCAGTTCGACAACCCGGCGATAGTTCTCGGTTGCGTGAATCTGAATGCCCATCTGCGTGGTCACGTTGGCCTTCGCGGCTGCCTCACGCACCAGTCGGGCTTCGTAGATGTTGTGCGTCAGCGGCTTCTCACAATAGACGTGCTTGCCAAGTTTCAGGGCGGCGAGTGTGGGGTAAACGTGCGTGTGCTCGCAGGTGCTGACGACAACCGCGTCAAAGCCTTTCGGGTTGTCGAACAGTTTGCGAAAGTCGGTGAAGGTGCGGGCGTCCTTGTGCTTGGCGGCCGCAGCCCCGAGGTTTGCGCCGTTCACATCGCAAAGAGCAGTGATGTACTCGGTCTTGGCGACCTCACCCATGTTGCCACCGCCACGACCGCCGCAGCCGATGACGGCGATGTCGAGCTTGCTATTCAGATCACGGCCACGCACGAAATTGGGAGCCGTCGCAACGAACCCGGCTGCGGCCGATGCCTGGAGAAACGAACGACGTGTAATTGGTGTGGTCATGGAGAGACTCCGGAGGGTGGGGATCACCATAGCCCGGAGGAGCCTCGAAGGGAACGGTTTTTCTTGAATCCCTTCAGCAGCCGCGTGGCTCCTATCTTTAAGGAGTTCGGGCGTTGCGCGGAATGTAGGATAAGGTACGTTCCTAAACCTCGAAATGTCCCCCACGCTATTGCCTTCCCATTTGCTGCACCCACTAGAATGGTGAAATCAACTTTGAGGTGATTCGATATGCGTTGTCTCACCGCCATCCCCGTCTACAACGAGGCCCGCCATCTCCAGGGGGTTCTGGGGCAAGTTCGCCACTATTGTTCCGATATTCTCGTGATCGACGATGGCTCGACGGACGCGACGCCAGATATTCTCGATTTGGAAGCAAGCGTGCAGGTCCTCACGCATCGGCCTAATCGCGGGTACGGGGCGGCAATGGCCTCCGCATTTCGCACCTTTCTCAAGAGCGATTACGATGTGCTGGTGACCATGGATTGCGATGGCCAGCACGAGCCCGAGCGAATTGCCGTACTCCTGGAAGCGATTCACGACGCGGACATCGTTTCCGGCAGTCGCTATCTCCGTGATTTTCGGCAGGACACACCAGCACCGGCCGACCGGCGATCGATCAACACGACGATCACTCGCGAGATCAACGAGCGATTCGGATTAGACATCACCGACGCCTTTTGTGGCTTCAAGGCTTATCGCCGCGAGGCCGTGGAACCGTTGCAAATCACGGAGAATGGCTGGGGGATGCCTCTGCAATTGTGGGTGCAGGCGGCACATCTTGGCTTGCGAATCAAAGAAGTAGGCGTGCCACGGCTGTATCTGGATCCCAAGCGAACTTTTGGTGGCGTGCTCAACGATCCGGCGGATCGGCTGGCCTACTATCGCCGTGTGTTAGCGAATTCCGAACGTGGACTGGCCGTGGCCGAGTGTCCCGCGCCGTACGGTTGTTGGGAGCCGTGTACGTGACCGCTCGCTTTCGTGCCCCGACGGGAGATGGAGAACTCCTCGCGGTTCCGCCTCTCTCGGAGATCGCGGCACAATGCGATGCGAATGCCCGCATTCTGAATTCGTCGCAAACGCTGCTTGGTCGAACTCCGCTCTCTGAAATTCGGCGTGCCGCGATTCCGGAGGTTCTGGAAGCCTCGCGAGCCTATCTGGTCGAATCGAACGTCGTTCCGCCATCGATCCGATCGCGGCTGCTCATTGCAGGACATCAGCCGGAGTTCTTTCATCCGGGCGTCTGGGCCAAGAACTTCGCAGTCAATCGCGTTGCCCAACGGCATGGGCTCGCCCCTCTGAATCTGGTCGTCGATAACGATACCGTGAAGGGAACGGCCATTCGGGTTCCGACTGTCGCAGAACGCCCAGGCGACGTTCGATTCGAGCCACTCGCGTTCGACGACCTGCATGCGGAGTTGCCGTACGAAGAACATCGCCGGGCGAATAGCGGGCTGTTCGATTCCTTTCTCACGCGCGTGAAGTCACTGACCCAGGGTTGGGGCTTCAAACCAATCGTCCTCGATTGCTGGCCGACGCTCCAGGCCGAGCACGACCGAGGCGTCCCATTGTGGGAAGCCGTGTCTCGACTTCGTCGCGGCCTGGAACAACGCTGGGGCGTGACCAATTTTGAACTTCCGGTCAGCAAACTGGCAGAGACGCAGGTGTTTACCGAATTCCTCGGGGCCATCGTCGAGGAGTTGCCACGCTTTGTGCGGGCGTACAACGCTTCGATCCAGGCCTACCGCGTTGCACATCGTTTGCGAAGTCGCAATCACCCGGCTCCGGAACTCGAACGCAAGGGAGAATGGTTCGAGTCCCCATTTTGGATTTGGCGTGCCGACCTTCCAAAACGCGAGCGACTGTTTGCTCGCCGAATCGAAGGAGGAATCGAGTACCAGGCCGGCGAACGGTCGCTCGGCCGGCAGAGTCCCGCGACGCTGAGATCGGCAGGCTGGAAAGTGCGTCCACGCGCTCTGGCACTCACTCTCTTCGTGCGGCTTTGTCTGGCCGACGGGTTCATTCACGGCATCGGCGGCGGGAAGTACGATGAAGTGACCGATTCGATCATTCAGCGATTCTTCGGGCTAAAACCACCGGCTTACGCAGTAGTGAGTGCGACTCTGCGTTTGCCGATTACCAGATTTTTCGTCACGATCGACGACGAGCACAACTGTCAGCGGCAAGTACGCGACTGGGAGTGGAACCCACAACGCGAGCCAGAAGTGCAGACAAGAAACGCGCGACTCGTCGCAAGAAAGCAAGAGTTAATCGCGAAAGAGCCAACCACGAAGGCCGACCGCCGCCTGTGGTTCCGAGAGCTTCAGCAGGTGACCCGCGAAATGCGAATCCCTCTGGGAACGCGAATTGAAGAAGGACACGGCAGGGAACGACTCATCGAATCGCAACTGGCGGCCAACACGATTCTCGGCAGCCGCGAGTTCACCTGGCTGCTGTTTCCGGAGGAGAGGCTGCGGGAGTTGCTCACACGTGTCGCAGTCTCGGACTAGGGGATCACGTTGTTTCATGCCCAGATACCGAGCCTTGTAGGATGAACAGAATAGAGACCAACGAATTACCTCCGCTGCCGCTTTTCGGATGAAGCTGGACCCTCCCACTCCTGACAACCCCCTCCTCGATTCCTGGGGCATCGAGGATTTTGCGCGCGGATCGCGCAATTTGCACGGCATTCGGTCAAGCCTGGGCTCGTCGCTCGAACAACTCCTGCCGTTTCTTAAGTCCTTTCTTCCGAGTTCCCCCGATGCGGATTTGGCACTGAACGCGCTCGAACGCTTTTTCGCCAACCGGGCCTCGCGGGAACTGTTACCGATACTCCTCGCCGAGGATGGTCGACAACTCGGTGTACTCATTCAGTTGGCTGGCACTTCGCAGTTTCTTGGCGACGTGCTGATTGCCGATCCGGATTTTCTGGAATTGGCCACAGCTCCGCTGCGTGTGACGCCAACTCTGGAAGAACTTGTCGAGCAACTTCATCTGCAGGTCAATCAGGCGACGGACGACAACGGGATCTTGCGTGCATTTCGGCGTTTTCGCCGACATCAACTGTTGCGCATCGGAGTCAACGATATCGTTCGCGATCGTCCACTCGAAGAAATCACTGGCGATCTGTCTCGAGTTGCTCAAGCCTCGATTATCGTGGCCTGGGAACGAGGATTGCAACATGCCACCGCTCGGCTCGGCGAACCACGGACATTCGAGGGATTGCCTTCTCGTTCGACCGTGCTCGCGTTCGGCAAACTCGGCGGCGGCGAACTCAACTATTCCAGCGATATCGACCTGATGGTCGTGTACGACGAGGAAGGGCAGACAAATGGCCGCCGTCCGGTTGAGCTGGATGAGTATTTTTCGCGAGCGGTCTCCGAATTGATTCGGCTTCTCTCGGCTCACACGGACCGGGGCCAGGCCTTTCGCGTGGACTTTCGCTTGCGACCGGAAGGACAGCGCGGTGCGCTCGCCCGGTCACTGCCCAACACGCTTTCCTACTACGACACGCTCGGCCGAACCTGGGAGCGACAGGCATTGATCAAGGTACGCCCGGTCGCGGGGGATGCGGAGTTAGGCAAGGAATTCGTCGCGGCCGTCGAGCCATTCGTTTACAAACGCTTTCTTTCGTTTGCCGAGATCAACGAAATCAAAGCAATGAAGCGCAAGATCGAGCAACAGGCCCACCGTGGTGCCGGCCCACGCGAAGTCAAAACCGGGCCAGGCGGCATTCGCGATGTCGAGTTCATTATTCAGTTTCTGCAACTGCTCAACGGCAGCGACCTGAAATCGGTCCGTCACCGCGATACGCTGGGTGCCCTGCAATCGCTTGAACGAGCTGGCTGCCTCAGCGACGCCGAATACCGCGGTCTCGACGACGCCTATCGCTTCCTGCGTAAAGTTGAGCATCGCCTGCAACTCCTGTTCGATCTCCAGACGCATCGCTTGCCTGAAAAAACCGAGGAACTAAGAAAGCTTGCGCTGAGAATGGGCTATGGAGGAAACGTGGAGAGCCGAGTACTGAGTACTGAGTACTCAGTACTCAGTACTCAGTACTCGCTATCACCTCAAAGGCACTCGCCGCTCGATGAGCCATCGAGAATTCCAAGTCTGGACACGAGAGATCTGTTACTCGATCCGCTCGATCGCTTCTTGCACGATTTCAACGACAAAACCCGGCTCAATCGGACCATCCTGAATCACTTATTGCATCAGGCCTTTGCCGACTCTCCTGGTGGAGCGGAGCCGGAAAGCGATCTCATTCTCGATCCCGAGCCTGACGACGCGAAGATTACGGAGGTTCTCGGCAAGTATGGCTTCCGCGATGTCCCGGCCGCCTGGCGAAATCTGATACGACTGACTCAAGAACAGCGATTTCTCTCGACCAGGCGTTGCCGCCATTTTCTCGCGAATATTGCACCGCAACTCTTGCGTGCGGTGGCCGCGACCACCAACCCGGATCAGGCGTTAAATAATTTGGAGCAAGTCACTGCCTCGCTCGGCGGCAAGGCGGTTCTCTGGGAACTCTTCAGCTTCAATCCGCCCTCCTTGAAGCTTTACGTGGACGTGTGCGATAGCCCGTTTCTCTCGCAGATGCTGATTAATAATCCCGGCATGATCGATGACTTGCTCGACAGCCTGATTCTGAATCGCCCGCGCGACCTGGCCGATCTGCGTCGCGAACTGGCCGAACTGCTACGAGGGGCCGATGCCCCGGACGCCGTGGAGTCCATCTTGCACAGCTTCCAGGACAAGGAGATCCTGCGAATTGCCGTTCGCGATTTGCTGGGCAAGGACAACATCCGTTCCGTAACGGCGGAATTGAGCGATGTAGCCGAGACGCTATTGATGGAAGCGGCCAACCGTCAGCAGACCGAGATGCGCGAACGCTTTGGCGACGCCGGTCCACACATCGTGCTGGCTCTCGGCAAACTCGGAGGCCGAGAGATGAGCTATCACAGCGATCTCGATCTGGTCATCGTCTACGCTCGAGGAGGAACGACGAATGGACCAAAGCCGCTCGACCATTTTGAGTACTTCACGGAATATGCTCGCCGGACGATCAAGTCGCTGAGTCACCACGGCCCACTGGGGCGTCTGTATGCGGTGGATATGCGATTGCGGCCAACGGGACAGAGCGGTAGCCTGGTTATCCCGCTCGACGAGTTTCGACGCTACTTCGAGACGAGTGCCCAGGTGTGGGAACGCCAGTCGCTTGCCCGGGCCCGACCGATTCATGGCGAAGAAGCGTTCACCGCAGAAGTCATGGCGGCCGTTCGCGAAGCGATGCTGGGAGTGGCCTGGGGGCCGGATATCGTGACGGAGATTCGTTCGATGCGGCAACGGCTCGAAGCAAGTGCCCCTCCCCGAAGTTTAAAGCGCGGGGTTGGAGGCATGACCGACGTGGAATTCTTGATCCAGGCGTTTCAGCTTCACCACGGTCGGGAGATGCCGGGCATTTGCCGCACCAACACATGGGATTGTCTCGATGCGTTGCGCGATGCGGACCTGCTAACGAGAAGCGATCACCGGGTGCTTGCCGAGGGGTATTCCTTTCACAGGCTGGCCGAAGCGCGATTGCGAATCGTGACCAACCGCCCCTTGAACGAATACCCGGACGACCCGCAGGAACTGGAAAAACTTGCCAGACGCATGGGCTTTTCCTCCGGTGTCGAATTTCACCAATTGTTGTCTGAACGGGCCAGAAACGTGCGCGAGTCGTTTGAACGATTGACCAAGTAATTTCCACCCCCCGATTGCACTCGTGTTCCACACATCCAGCCAGGAAGATTCTTTTCTCAACGACTCGCGTCGTCTGATGAGTGCCGACTCCGCCTGGAGGGCGAGTCTCTCAAATTACAGAACAGCGGCTTCAAGGATTACGACGCGTCGAGCGGAAACGACCCGTTCGACGACGCCGAGAAAGACTTCGCGTTCTCCACCACTGGGGAGTCCGGATCGATTTCCAGCAGCGGCGTGACCTGCGGCAACAGGTCCGTGTCGCTGGTGACGAGTTACAATTTGTCGATTGACGTATAAGGCGAGCCAAAGTACGCCTCACGCTCCGCGTGAGGAAGGGAGTTGGGGAGAGGGGTTTTGGTCGAGCCGGTCGAAACCCCTCAGCCCCGAACCAGGGCCAGCGCACATCAAACCTTCTGAAGTGTAAGGACTTTGGTCAGGAAGTCGGTGTTGTAGCCGCAGCGGAGGAGTTTGCCGCGGAGGCTGTCTTTCACGGGATGACGCTTGACCAGGCTGATCGCGAACCGCCGCAACCAACTGAGATTGTTCCCCAAAGTCCGTTCGCGCGTGCGGCTGTCATCCTCGCGGAAGGTCACATCCAATGTCCAGTGCATCGACTCGATACTCCAGTGCCCACGCACCGCTTCCGCGAAGCGTTTGCCGCTCAGGTATCGGCTCGCGATATAGTAGCGCACGTCGCTCGTCTCCGTGCCGTCGGCATGTTGTGTGAGACGAACGGCGTAGCCGATCGCTTTGACTGAGGGCCAGTCTTTCGCCAGCGTGAAGTCACGCGGCACCGGGGCCAGATAATACGCGCGTTCGTCAATGCGGCCATGGCCGGCATCGCGAGTCTCGTGCGGTCGATAATTCAGATCTTTGAAGTCGCGTTCGATCTGATCTTGGAAGAATTGTTCGATATAAGTTCGGAGAGTCGGCTGATTGTCTTTGACCGCGATCACGAAGTCGCCGCTGCCGGCGACGATCGTTGCGCAGATGGTTGCGCAGATGTCTTTCTGACAGCCCATGGCATCGATGGTGACGAGAGAACTGGGGAGATTGATTTGCTTCAGGAGCAGCGGAATGGCCGTGATTTCGTTGGATTTTTTCGCGGTGGCGACTTGCC
The DNA here is from genome assembly GCA_009691845.1 of Gemmataceae bacterium. Lineage (GTDB taxonomy): Bacteria > Planctomycetota > Planctomycetia > Gemmatales > Gemmataceae > SIAJ01. The sequence continues at coordinate 295 of SIAJ01000008.1, read as the reverse complement.
CGAGGGCGATGCCTTCCTCGCTGGCCCAGGCGCTGACGATGTGCAAGGCCCCAAGCCCTGAGCGGCATCGTGCGAGCCTCGACAGGACTTGCCATCGATGGCGACGAGTCGCTTGATTTTCGGATCGTCGGTCGGCAAGGCCTGAGCAATCCAGTTTTGGAAACAGAGTTGGAACGCTTGAGGTTGGAGAGCCATGAGCACGCGGCGAATGCAGTCGCGTGAAGGGATGCCGTTGGGCAAGGCCAAGATCGTGTGCAACCAGTCGGCTCGATTGACGGCCCAGCGATGGATGGCG
>SIAJ01000053.1 GCA_009691845.1 Gemmataceae bacterium | reverse complement strand
GGGTCGGCACAGCTCCAGGCGGCAAAGGAAATCTGATCCCACAACTCGCGGGCCTTCAGTGTCTTGCATGGTTTCGGCAGGCGATTCTCTTTGTTGGCCTTCGATTTCTCGGTTCGCCAGTACAGGTTCCACTCGCCGTCGTCGGCCACGGATTTCATGAACTCGTTCGAAATGCGGACCGAGTTGTTCGAATTCTGGCCGCTGACGGTGTAGTAGGCTTTCGAGTTCCAGTCGGTGTCGTACTCTTCAACTTCGAGAGCGGTGAAGCCCTGGTGTGCCAGCTGAATCACGCGGGCAATGTAGTTCTCCGGCACCAGCGCATTGCGGGCCGCGACGATCGCTTTGCGAAGCTCCGGGTTCTGCTTCGGGCTAAAGCGATCGGCTTCATTCTCGGACCACTGGATCGACTTCAGCACGGCATTCAGGTGCTTGTTCAGCAGCTTGGATCCCTGGACGAGTGCCGCGACCTTTTGCTCTTCAACCACTTTCCAGTTGATGAAATCTTCGATGTCTGGATGATCGAGATCGAGCACCACCATCTTGGCCGCCCGGCGTGTGGTGCCGCCCGACTTGATCGCACCCGCGGCCCGGTCGCCAATCTTGAGGAAGCTCATCAAGCCGGAAGATTTGCCGCCACCGGAGAGAGGCTCGCCTTCGCCACGCAGCTGAGAAAAGTTGCTACCCGTACCAGAGCCGTACTTGAAGATGCGGGCCTCGCGGACCCACAGGTCCATGATGCCCCCTTCGTTCACGAGATCGTCGTTGACGGATTGAATGAAGCAGGCGTGCGGGGCCGGCCGTTCGTAGGCACTCGTGCTGCGTTCCATCTCGCCGTTGAGCGGGTTGACGAAGTAGTGCCCCTGGGGCGGCCCTTCGATGCCGTAGGCCCAGTGTAGGCCGGTATTAAACCACTGCGGGCTATTCGGAGCGGCCATTTGCTTGGCCAGCATGTGGCAAACTTCGTCGAAGAACGCCTGGGCATCCTGCTCGGTGGAGAAGTAGCCACCCTTCCAGCCCCAGTAGGTCCAGCAACCTGCGAGACGACGAAAGACCTGCCGGCTATCCGTCTCGCCGATGCTCGTGGAATCTTCAGCTGGAACATTGCGTTGCAGCCATTCGGGCAGGCCTTGTTCAACGACTCGCTTCGAGACCGTTGGCACACCGGCACGACGAAAGTACTTCTGAGCCAGAATGTCGACCGCAACCTGCGAAAAACCTTCAGGGACGAGCACGTCCTTCATCTCAAAAACAACCGACCCGTTCGGGTTCACAATCTTGGAAGTTCGCGGGACGAATTGAATTCCGTCAAATGCGTCTTGTCCTTCGTGGGTATAGAGTCGGTTGATGCGCATTGCGGTTCACCATCCATCATGGAGGAGAAAGGAACAGACACTTCATTGTGACAAACTTTGCCGCCTGTTGGTCCGGAATCGGTCCAAATACTCAGGCTTTAACGGACGTGCCGGGCGATGCCAAAATCGGGATGGCCATCGTAAACCGGATAGTTTCAACATCCGTGCGTGTGACAAAGGTATAGCGGTGAACAACCGTTGTCGAGAAGAAAGATTCCAACTCTTCGCAAGCCCTGAAGCTGACGCCTCTTCCGGCGGAAAAATCCTTACAGTTTGCCGGACCATCTTATTTTATAGCGTTTCCGGAGTGGGGCTTGTGAAGACACCGTGAAAATGCGGGGCGAACGCTCCTTTCCGAAATCGGATACCAAAACAGAACGCTAATCTTCGCTGATCTCCACTAATCCGACACAAAAATCTCCGTGCCGATCTCCTTACGATTAGAGAAGATAAGTGAAGATTAGTGTTGAGTCGCTTTTCATCTCCCGCGTAATCTTCTGCGAATTTCCGACTCGACCCTAAGAAACACCGCAGTCATCCGTTCTTTTGATAGACGCACAAGGAGCCGGCATGGGTCAAGACCACGAATGGGTGGTCGCGGCAGCCAAGCGGTTGGAACGACCGTTGTCCGCCTACGTCCGTCGTTTGCTGGGCCAACTGGGCGATCGTCGGGCGCAGGACGTCGTTCAGGAAGCCTTTCTTCGTTTGTGCAAACAGTCGCACGCTGAAATTGAACCGCATCTCGCACCGTGGCTGTTCGCCGTCAGCCGGCGACTCGCCCTGGACATCTTGCGCAAGGAGAATCGGATGACTGCCTTGAGCGAAACACTGGAATTGCCGACAACCCGGAACGGACCCTCCGAAGCGGTTGAGGCAGACGATCTCAGTCGAGCCGTCCTCGATCGCCTGGCCGACTTTCCGCCGAATCAGCAGGAAGCCGTGCGTCTGAAGTTCTTGCAGCAGTTTTCGTATCGCGAGATCGCTGAGGTCATGGAAGTCAGCGAATCGCACGTTGGCGTCCTCATTCACACTGCAATCAAAAAGCTCCGGCAGGCCTTTGCCGAGCCATTACAAATTACGGGAGTTCAGTCATGACCAGTGAAGAACGCGAAAGCCTAGTCACCGCCTACGCTTTGAACGATCCGGGGCTATCGTCGGCGGATCGCGAGAAAATCGAATCCCTCGTCGCCCACGATGCGGATGTTCGGCAGGCCGTCGAGGAAACGCGCCAGCTGAGACGCATGTTGACTGAGGGGTTGGCGGCGGAGCAGGCGGCTACGCCTGCGACGGCGATTACCATTCCAGCTTCGAAGTTGCTTCGCCGACGTTCTCCGCTTTGGAAACAACAGGTCGTCGCTGCTTCGCTTGTGTTGGTCGCCGCGATTGGTGTTTCCGCGGTACTGCAATCCGTTTGGAAAGCGGAGCATTCGCGAGATGGCAAATTCCCTGCGGTCGCCGCGAGAGGGTCTTCAGATGAAGACGTGGCGATTGGTTATCTAAACAAGAGCCTGCTCACCGGCCAGCCGTCAGACTCAGACATCCATGTTAAAGTGAAAGCCCAAGCGGAGACGCATTACGAGCGACTACCCGTAGAGGATTTGATTGTCCCGATTCCGGGTAGACCGAGCCCTCTTGGCGGCCAAGGCCCGCCTGACGGAGGCAAAGGGAAGTTCAATTCGGGAGAATACCGGCCGGGTGCGCCCCGAGCTCCAGCGCTTGTGCCCCCCGGTTTGCCCAGTGGGCCACCAAGAGTGACTGCCGATTTGGGAAGGCCCGTCACTGCAATACCCGGATCGGTGCCAGTCGCTGGCAATCTACCCGCCGTTCCTCCCGGAGGTAATATCGATCCGACCTCTCCGTCGGAGAGCAGGCTTCACTTCGAAGCTCCGCCGAACGCCAACGATCGTTTCCCTGCACTCGTCGAAAACGCCTTCATCAAGGTCGAAGGGCAAAACGCTCTTTCCACCTTCGGCGTCGATGTCGATACGGCCAGCTACTCCATCGTTCGCAAGTTTTTGTCGATGGGCCAAATGCCCCCCGCGAACGCTGTGCGGCTTGAAGAGATGGTGAACTACTTCCCCTATGCGGACAAAGCCCCCAGTGGCGACGATCCGTTTGCTGTCACCGTCGAGATGGCCGAGTGTCCGTGGGAACCGGCCCATCGCCTCGTTCGCTTGGGCCTGAAGGCGAAACCGATCGCCAACGACAAGCGGCCGGCCAGCAACCTCGTGTTCCTGATCGACGTGTCCGGCTCGATGGAACCCGAGAACCGGCTGCCGCTCGTGAAAGCATCGCTGAAGATGCTGGTCAATCAACTTGGCGAGAATGACCGCGTTGCCATCGTCGTCTATGCCGGTGCCAGCGGGCTGGTTCTCGATTCGACCTCGGCCATGAAGAAAGAGAAAATCCTGAGCGCTCTCGACAACCTGCACGCCGGTGGTTCGACCAACGGCGAAGGCGGCATGCATCAGGCTTACGAGGTGGCGAAAGCCAACTTCATCAAGGGGGGCACGAACCGCGTGATCCTCTGCACCGATGGCGACTGGAACGTCGGCACCACCAGCACCGAGGCTCTTATCAAAATGGTCGAGCAGAAGCGGGAAACCGGCGTGTTCCTCAGCGTGTTCGGCTTCGGCATGGGCAATCTCCGCGACGAGATGATGGTCAATCTCGCCGGCAAGGGGAACGGCAACTACGGCTACATCGATTCGCTCAAGGAAGCGAACAAGGCCTTCGTCGAGCAAATGGGCGGCACGCTCGTGACCGTGGCCAAGGACGTGAAAGTTCAAATCGAGTTCAACCCGGCTGCCGTGAAATCGTATCGCCTGCTCGGCTACGAGAAGCGAATCCTCGCCGCGAAGGATTTCCACGACGACAAGAAGGACGCAGGCGAAATGGGGGCCGGCCACGTGGTCACCGCCCTCTACGAACTGGTTCCCACAGGTGCGGCCGATCCAGTAGTCAGCAAAGTCGATGGCCTGCGTTATCAGAAAGAGGCAGACCCGAAGCCGGCCGTGAAGGGCGACAACTCCAACGAAGCCTTTGTCGTGAAGATGCGGCACAAGAAGCCCGACAGCGACAAGAGCACACTCCGCGAACTGCCGGTGAGCAATGTCACCAAGCAGTTCGAGAAGACCAGCGAGGACTTCCAGTTCGCCGCGGCCGTGGCCTCGTTCGCCATGATGCTGAAAGATTCGCCGTACAAGGGAAGTTCGAACTACGGCCTGGTGCTGGAACTGGCCGCCTCGGCCAAAAAACGCGAGCCAGGTGCCCACGGCGAGTATCGCACGGAGTTCATTGAGTTGGTGAAGAAAGCGAAGACGCTGAGTGGTAAACCCTAACACTCCGTTTAGCGTTCGACCCGCTGGGTCGAACGCTAAACAGCTTGTACTTTGCAAGATGCTAAAGACAACTGCGAGGGGAATGCAAGTGCCGTGTCTCAACGACACTCGCGGAAGCGATTCAATTCGGGGCTTTGCGCACGCGACAACTGACGACCATTCGTCAAAGTTTGAGCAAGCTGCCAAACGTGTGAATCGCGACGACCGGAAGAAAAAGCCGCCTTAGGGATTTGAACCCTAGACCCCGGCTTTACGAAAGCCGTGCTCTACCGCTGAGCTAAGGCGGCGGTATTCCACTTTGTCCTCGGCTAAACCTGACTCGACCGACCCGGACCACTCATATTGCGAAAGCATCGCTCTTTCACTGAGCCAAGTCCGCACAACACGAGGCTACCAACCGATGCTTCTCGAATCTCGACTTACATACTATGCGGACACGCTAGCCTAGCGGCAAGTTCAGTCGCAGGGTCGGGTCGTTCGATCTTCGCCCGGAAGGCGGACAATCGGGAGCCGCTGCCGATGTGGGGCATCGCCCTGAGTGCGATCGCATTATTTTAATCCCTCACCGGCAAGATTGACTTCGGAATGGACGTTGTGTTCCGGAATGGCAAGGTGATTCGCGTCAACCCGATGCCGCTCGATCCCAGCCGGCGTTGAACGCGGGTGCAAGAATCGAAAGGTGCCGGCAGGCCTCCAGGCCGGCCGGGAGACCTGACGCCACAATGCAGCCAAACTTGAGCACTTTTTCAACTTGTTCACCAGTTTGATCTCCCGCTCGTAACGATTCTTTCATCCGCATCCGTCGGTCCGTCTGACTCCCGTCCAACCCACCGCAACTTGGCTCTCCTGCCTCAAGCGTGTTCCTTGTCCGGCCCGATGCTTGCCTGACTGCCCAGTGATCCTCGACCCACGACCTGAGCGCCTGGGCAAGATTCACCATTGATGAGGCTTTTACCGAATGAGCGATCCCACGATCCCAGCAAACCTGCACCTCGGCTTCCTCACGGTCTTCGCGGAGGCGAATGGCTTCCTCGGCGGCTACCTCGTGACGAACTCCTGGGGCCGGCCGCTCGAATTCCGACTCAGCACGGCCGTCCAGCCCAACAAGGTTCAGCAGATTCTTTACGGCAACACGCTCACCGAATACCTTTCTGCCGAACTGATCGGCAAGACTCTCGTCGAGAAGACGGCAACGCCCATTCACCTTCTTGTAACTGACTCCATCAGCGTTCTTCCCATCCGCAATCGGCTGGACACTCCCGTTCTTCTCGCCTTGCCTGATGGACGGGCGACGCAGGCCTCGGATCGATTGCTCGCCAGCTTTGTCCATGCACGCGCTTCGATCCCGCTGGCTCTCGATCTGCGCTGGGGCGAAGACGAGAGCCGCATTCGGGCGATTCTCGATCGCGTGGATGCCGCCCTCGATCTCGCGGAACCGTTCACTCGGATTCGCGAAGCCATGGGCGAAGCCCGCAAGATGGGGGTGACTAGCCGTGCTGCTTGATTGCGAAGAGACTCCCCCCACTTGCGCGGAAGAGTCGCGGGACTATGTCGAGGTGTTGCCGCTGGATTTGCGGGTGTCGCTCGACACCATGGGCCTGCCTCGCTTCGATTCGCCGCTGGTGCCCAACATTCGTGAAGCGCGACTGCTGAACGATGCACCCTGGATTCGTGGCGTCGGCCCACTGGAAATGCGCGTGCAGACCGAAGGCTGGAAGTTCCCCGCCCCACCGATCGACTTGCCACCCCGACTTCCGGTTTCGCAGGAGACTCGATCACTCCTCGACAGCGAAGGCGATGTTCCGGTTCCGGCCCTGCCCGATCAAAACGCACTCGTCGCGCGGCCACCCAAGGTCCGACCCAGACCGACGGCCGATACCGTGTTGTTCAAGGATCGGCTGCTCTATTTGCTGCAACCGCCGATCGATTACTTGATCGGCACCAAGTCGGTCGAGGTGCCGTTTCAGCCGTTTCAATATCAGCTCGAAGGAATCGGCTTCCTCATGCCTCGGCATTCGGCCCTGCTGGCCGACGAGATGGGGCTTGGAAAAACGGCACAGGCAATACTCGCCGTTCGCCTGCTCATCCAGGCGGGGATGATCCGCAAGGTCCTCATCGTCTGTCCGAAGGCATTGGTGTTCAACTGGGCCCGCGAGTTGAAGTTGTGGGCGGCGGACCTGCCCTTCGAGGTATTTGCAGGCGATGTGCACCTGCGGCGGGCCACCTGGCACATTTCCAATTGCCCGGTGAAGCTCATCAATTACGAACTACTTACCCGCGACTCGGAATTCCTGGACGATGCTCGTGCCGCGTTCGACCTGGTGATTCTCGATGAAGCTCAACGCATCAAGAACCACGATTCCAAGACCGCCCAGGTCGTGCGTTCCATCAAGCGTTCGCGTTCGTGGGCACTCACGGGCACGCCGATCGAAAACCGGCACGAAGACTTGATCAATATCTTCGAGTTCGTCGATCCGGGCCGCATTCCCCGCGACACACCAGCCAAGCGTCTACCGCAATTAACTGCCGACTGCATCTTGCGTCGAACCAAGGACGAGGTGCAGTCCGACATGCCGGCCAAGGTCATTCGCGATCTGCCGTTGGAGCTGACTCCGCAGCAACGCGAGGCCTACGATCTTGCCGAGCAGGACGGCATCGTTCGGCTGAACAACCTGGGAGAAACGCTGACAGTTCAGCACGTGTTTCAGCTCGTCATGCGGCTGAAGCAGATTTGCAATTTTGATCCCTTGACCGGGTCCAGCGCCAAGCTCGAACAGTTGCTCGCGGATATGGAGGAAGTCGCCGCGAACGGCCGCAAGGCGATCATTTTTTCGCAATGGGTCGAGCCCCTTGAAGTGCTGGCCAAGGCCCTCAAGGATTTCGGTCCGTTGCAGTTTCACGGGAAGATCCCCGGCAATCGACGCCCCGCGATCATCGACCAGTTCAAGAGCGATCCGGACAAGCACGTGATTCTAATGAGCTACGGCACCGGCAGCGTGGGTCTGAATCTGCAATTCACGAACTACGTGTTTCTGTTCGATCGCTGGTGGAACCCGGCCGTCGAAGATCAGGCCATCAACCGGGCTCATCGCATTGGTCAGAAGCATCCCGTGACCGTGACGCGGTTCCTGACCGAGAACACGATTGAACGCAGAATCGCGGAGGTACTGGAAACGAAACGGCAGATCTTCGCCGAATTGCTGGAGCAGAACGGCACGCCGCCAGTGCTAGGCCTGACCGAGGACGAAATCTTCGGCCTGTTCGACATTCAGTCTCGGACGAAGAAGGCGAGCCAGGAGTTGGTGACGATCCCGTTCCCGGTGGTTTTGCGGGCGGCATAGTAGCCCGCACACTCCGTGTGCCGACTGCTATGGGCTCACCGGCGGATGACACATCAACGGCCGATTATCCACGGGTGGCATGCTAGGGGCGGGTGACGACACGATGCAGCCGTAGGCAAACAGACCTCCCAGCAAGACGCTCCAGGAAATTGAGACCATCGAGATCCCCTTTCGTGCCACATCCCTGCCGAGACCCGGCACCAAGCAAGCCAGGACGATCGCGAACGACGCCAGACTTTGTTGGGCCGTGCTGCCGATGCCGAACAGTCCTTTCGGACAGACAAGCTTGCCGCGTGTTTCCAGGTACGTGTGAAACGCGGCCACGAATCCGCCGACCAGGGTCGGCAACAATGCCATGAGATTCACATAAGGCGTCTCGCGTGCTTTCGTGCATACGCCGAGAATCAACACCCCGAGAACGGCAAACGCGAACGAACGTTGATAGAAGCACAGCGGACAGGCAATGAGCCCGAGACCAAGGCTCAAATACAAACTGCCGACAACGGATACGAAAGCCGCGATGAGGGCAGCGAGCGTCGGAAGCGGGGGTCGAGGGGACATGATCGCGGCTCGGGTCAAGGCAACGGAACGCATTCGTTCTATCGCTTCAACCGCGAGCCGCGCGATATTTCAACGTGCCGGCACCGGCATGAACAGCAATTCCGGCACCTTTCGCCGCGTGATCGACTGTGCAACCTCGGCCCGGAGAGCCGGTGCCGAGTGGGCCAGACGTTCGGTTACCGTCGCCAGCGAGATGTCCGTCGGCACGCTGATTTTCACGAGCAGCCGGTTGCCGCCAGGCAACGGTTCGACGGCCTCGACGCTGCAATAGGCGAGCACGTCTTCGGAATTTGCCGAGCCGAGTGCCCACATCAAGGCGTGTTGCACCTGTCGGCAGAGTTGCAATTTCTTGCGGCTCGCCTGGACGGAATCAACCGGAAGCCTCCGGGTCGTGTATGGTCGTGTCATGGCAGTTCTCACCAGAAGGAAAAGAGATTGTCGCAACGCCGGTGAGATGGTTCGCAGAAGGTCGCATGGCACACCTCGCATTCTTCAACAGGCCGGGAGGCCTGTTGCCACATTAAAAAGCAGAGGGCATTTGGCCAAAATGGTTCGCGCGACGGACACGCAATTCGCCATCGCTACATTAACGAATTGGATTCTCCGCACTCTGCCTTGAAGGAATATTCGAGATGTTGAAGACGCGTTTGTTCACGCCTGGCCCCACTCCCGTGCCCGAAGAGACCCTCCTCGAACTGGCCAAACCGGTCACGTACCACCGCACGGCGGAACAAAAACAAATCCTCGGCGAAGTCATCGCAGACTTGAAGTACGTGTTTCAAACCGCGAACGATGTAATCGTGCTCACGAGTTCCGGCACGGGGGGCATGGAGGCGGCCGTCTCGAACGTACTTTCGCCGGGGAAGAAGGCGATTCTCTTGACGGCCGGCCGCTGGGGCGAGCGCTGGCGTGGCATCATGAAGGGTTTCGGCATCGAGGTCGTAAACGTCGAAGTCGCCTACGGAAAGGCCATTCCTCCCGCGATGTTGGAGGAGGCCCTTGCGAATAACCCAGATACCGTGGCCGTGTTCGCGACGCTTAGTGAAACTTCGACGGGTGTCGGCCACGATGTCGAGGCCTTCGGCAAGATCGTTGCGAAAACCTCGGCACTGCTCGTCGTCGATGGCATCAGCGGCCTGGGTGCCATGGAGTGTCGCACCGACGACTGGAAGATCGACATCTGCGTGAGTGGTTCGCAAAAGGCCCTGATGCTGCCGCCTGGTCTGGCCTACGTTTCGGTGAGCGCGAAAGCCTGGCAGGTGATCGAGGCGAACACGGCCGCGAAGAACTTTTACTTCGATCTCAAGCGTTATCGTGCCAAGTTGCCGGAGAACGATACCCCCTTCACGCCCGCCAACACGCTCATCAGGGCTCAGCGCGTCAGCCTGAAGCGGATTCGGGCCGAGGGCATCGAGAACCTCTGGGCTCGGCACGCTCGAATGGGGGCAGCCGCCCGGGCCGCGATTGCCGCTTTGGGACTGACCAACTTCGCGGAACGACCGAACAACGCGATGACGGTAATTACCGTGCCCGCTAGCATCGACGGCAACGAGTTGCTGAAGAACCTCGAGAAAAAATACGGCTATAAGCTGGCGAACGGGCAAGACAGCATGAAGGGGAAAATTTGGCGACTCTCGCACATGGGCTATTGCGACATGTTCGACGTGATCGGCGCGCTGTCTGCACTGGAGTTGGCCCTGCTCGATGCCGGCTATAAATTTCAGCCGGGCGCAGGCGTGGCGGCCGCCCAACGGGTGTTGACCGGGAGGGGCTAGAGTTCGGCAGACGGGGATGGTAGCATGACTAGGCGGTCTCGACGTGTGCCGACTACAATCAACCGTCTCACAATAGGAGAAGACATGCGTTCCCGATCCATGTTGATGTTGGCCGTTCTCGCGTTCCCGGTTCTCGCAGATGAACCGCCGCAAAAAGGCTTCCAAACCGATCCCCGGCGCGATGCCGACCTAAGCGGAAAACTCCTTAAGTACGATGCCGCCAAGGGCACCGTACTGATCGGTTCCGGCGGCGAAGGCCAAAAGGAAACGACTCTGCTCTTGGACAAGGCCATTCAGGTGTTGCTGGATTCGAAGCCCGGCAAGCTCAGCGACATCCCCGAAGGCACCAGCGTCCGTCTCTTTCTGAACAACGACCGATCGACGGCCGTGTTCATTCAGGCCAATGGGCCCACGCAACGACGCGTCGTCACGGAAGTCGATGCAACCAAACGCACCCTGAACTTCAAACGCGAGGGCGGATCTGGAGCAATTGCGGTCGCATCGGATGCCGTGATCACGATCGATGGGCGCGATGCCAAGCTCGAAGACCTCAAACCAGGCACGCCGGCGATCCTCTGGATGACGATGGATCAAAAGACTGTGCGATTCATCAGCGTCCCGAAAAAACGCATCGTGGGCGGGGGCGAAAATCCTCGCAAAGAAGGCGATCGAAAGGACGGAGAGAAGAAGGAAGGCGACAAGAAGTAGCCGCCTCTGGCCGGCCATAGGCCGAAGCTTACGCGAGGGACACGCAAAATTCCTCGCGTACATTTCGGTCTCCGACAGAAAACCGATTTTTTGTCGGAGACGTCCCGTTTGCCACAAGAAAAGGGACCATTCGGTAGCCGGGTGCTCAAGAATACGTTGCCTTGCGTTGCGAACATGATTTCTGTAACGAATTTTGACTCCGTGAAATGCAAACACGGCAATTCTGTCCGGTTGGAAACCTGAAAGACTTTGGGACGCCCGAAGGGGAGACGGTACGGCATCTTCGGAATAAAACATACCCGGTTGACACCCGGCACGTATGGCGGGGGTATACCCACGTCTCACGCAAACTCCAGGAGGAGCCAATGCTCTCTAGACTATTCCGGCTTTCTGCTCTGGCCTTAGCTCTATTCGTCCCAACCACTTGGGCCCAGGAGCCAAAGAAATCCAACGCTCCCAAGAAGGATGCCCCGGCCGCCCAGGCGAGTGGCCCGGCGGTGCTCATTCGCGTTCAGTCAATCAACGACTTGCTCAAGACCGCGGATTACCTGCGCACGCTGGCTCCCGAAGAAACCGGCGAGCAAATCAAGCAGGGCATCGACGCGATCAAGGCCTTTATCGACGACAAGAAAGGTCTCGAAGGGATCGACGTGAGCAAGCCCATCGGGGCTTACATCACGTTCAAGGAAGATTTCGGCGAAACCCCACCGATCGTGATCCTGATTCCCATCGCGGACAAGGACACGGTCATGAAGGCCCTCGAAGATCGCCTCGGCCTGAAGGTCGAGAAAGAGAAAGACGGCGTCTTCAAGACGCAGGCCGAGCAGGTTCCCTTCCCGATCTTCTTCCGCTTCGCGAACGATTACGCCTACGTCACAATCAACGACTCGGCCAACATCGATGCGAAAAGCTTGCCGAAACCAGCCGACATTCTGGTTGGCAAGCCAGAACACATCATCTCGGCCTCGGTTCGCATCGACCGTCTGCCGGACGCATTGAAGAAGATGGCCGTTGCCGCGATCGAGAATCAACTCGCCGCCGCCAAGGAACAGCCGATCCCGAATGCACCCAAGTCGCTTCTGGAATTCAAAGACAAGGCAATCGATGAACTGGTGACTAATCTGAAGAACATTCTCGAAGGTGGCGAAGAGGCTTCTCTTCGTTTGAACGTCGATCCCAAGAAGGACGAAGTCGCGATTGAGATCGAGATGAAGGGAACGAAGAGTTCCCAGCTTGCGAAAGACATCAAGAGCATTCAGGAAAACAAGAGCGTTCTCGGTGGTGCACTCGCGTTCCCGGACACGGCCCTGAGCCTGAATGTCAGCGTTTCCCTCGCGGCCTCGTTGAAGAAGATGCTGCCGAAGGTCGTGGACGATGCACTCGAAGAGGCCAAGAAGCAGGGCGTGATCCCAGGCGACATCCTGAACAAGGCCGAGCCGCTGATCAAGGCTTTGTTGCCAACCGTGAAGGCCGGCGATCTCGATCTCGGCCTCGCGATGATCGGCCCGGACAAGAGCGATAAATTTACGATCCTGGCCGGCGTGAAGGTTGTCGATGGCAAGAAGATCGAAGCCGCCGTCAAGGAAACCGTGAAGAAGGAACTACCTCCAGAGATCAGTGCGTTGTTTGTGCTCGATGCCGAGAAACTCAGCAACGGCACGATGATGCACACGGTCAAGCTGTCGGACTTCATCGACGAAAAGACCGAGAAAATCATCGGCAAGAACGATCTGCACGTGGTCTTCCGCGACGATCTCATGCTGGTTGCAATCGGCCCGAACGCCAAGGAAGTGCTGACGAAGGCCGTCACGAGCAAGCCGGCTGATGTCGGTGTGTTGCAGTTGAAGGTCTCGCTGGGCCGGATCGTTCCAATTATGGGCGATAACGCCGCGGAACTTTCGCAAGCAAAGAAGGTGGCCGAGAAGGTCTTCGGCAAGGGTGGCAGCAAGGCCGACGAGATTCGCTTCTCGGTCGATGGCGGCGACAGCTTGAAGATCAAGCTGATGGCCAAGGGCAAGGCGATTCAGTTCCTGGTCGAACTGGGAATCAGGAACAAGGACCAGTAATCACCGAGGCTGATTTCAGCGGTCCCGGCTGGTTCCCGCGAACCCGTCGGGGCCGTATTGTTTCCCGATCCACATGAACATTCACGGCCTCCTCGTTCTCGACAAGCCTTCGGGCATCACCTCTCGCGATGCGGTTGATCAAGCGGCCAGGTGGTTCCCGCGCAAGACCCGGATCGGCCACGCGGGCACACTCGATCCACTCGCCACGGGAGTGCTAGTCCTCGGCATCGGTCAGGCAACGCGGCTGATCGAGTACGTGCAGGCGATGTCGAAGGTCTACGAAACGCGCATTGTTCTCGGAGCAACCAGCGACACCGATGATGCCGACGGAACGATCCGTGTGAATGAGGCCGCGAGCCCGGTTGAAGAAGACAAGTTGCGAGAGGCGATCGCTCGCTTCGTCGGTGAGATCGAGCAGACGCCACCGGCATATTCGGCGGCACATGTGGCTGGCCGACGGGCCCATCAGCTTGCTCGAAAAGGGTTGGAAGTCGTCCTCGCCCCGCGAAGAGTCCGAATCGATCGGATCGACGTTCGCGATTACGCCTGGCCGATTTTGGACCTCGAAGTGCATTGCGGCAAGGGGACGTACATTCGCTCGATCGCCCGCGATTTGGGAGCGTTGTTTGGTGTCGGTGGTTACGTGGCCAAACTGCGGCGAACCCGGATCGGCACGTTTCGAGTCGAAGATGCCGTCAAACTCGAGACCGGGCCGGGTGTGCTGTTGCCGATGAATACCGCCTTGAGTGCGTTGCCGTCCATCAGCATTGGAGAGGAGGAAGCCAAGCGACTGCGATTTGGCAAGACCATTCAGGCTGAAGGAGAGGGGGAAGTGGCCGTGCTCGATGAACTCGGCGAACTCGTCGCCATCGGTCGAATCCAGGATGGCGTTTTGACATCAGAGAAAGTCATTCCGCTGCCGGCCCAGGAAGGCCGCACATTTCCGAACATAGTTGTCGAATCGGAGGAACATCAAGCGACTAGCTGATGATTGCCCGACCCAATTCATCCTTGAAAAGGCAACGTCATGCAGACGATCATTCCTTTCTTGTGGTTCGGATCCGGCTAGCTCGACCCTCACTAACCTCGTGCGGAGAACTCGCATGCCTCCGAAGAAGCGCGAACCATCTGAATCCATTCCGATCTCGCAACAGGTGCAAGTCGCTCTCGAGTGGCTGGAGAAAAACAGCGCCCAGCGGGACCGCGACAACCTGAAGCGATTCGCGATCAGCACGGAGAAAGTCTTCGGCGTGTCGATGGCCAGGATGCGTGTGTTGGGCAAGCAACTTGGCCGGAATCATGAACTCGCTGAAGGATTGTGGCAGGCCGGTTGGTACGAAGCCCGCATGTTGGCGGCGATGATCGATGAGCCCGCCAAGGTGACTCCCGCCAGATGGATCGCTGGGCGAAAGACTTCGACAACTGGGCCATCTGTGATACGGCGTGCTTTCATCTGTTCGATCGCACGCCTCACGCCTGGAATAAGATTCGCTCGTGGTCGAAGCGAAAACCGGAGTTCGAGAAGCGGGCTGCGTTCGCGTTGTTGGCAAGCGTCGCCTTGCACGACAAGAAGGCGGAGGACGAGCCGTTTGTCGAATGTCTCCCGCTCATCGAACATGCTGCAACCGATGGCAGGAACTTCGTCAAGAAAGCAGTGGTTTGGGCTCTCCGCGGGATTGCCGCTCGAAATCCGATGCTGAATTCAGTTGCAAGAGAGGCGGCCCAACGACTTGTTGACTCGACGGATTCCACCTCACGCTGGATCGGCAAGACCACTCTTAGTGAACTGAACAGCCCGGCATCGCTGCGGCGACTCGAGGTACAGCGTCGCAAGGCGGGTGGGAAATGACCGACATGTAGGGGAAAGTCGGGGTGACTGGACACCCATTGTTTTTTTGGAACCACGGTTGAGGAATAGCCAACCATGATTCACCGCTTGTTTTTGCCGGCTTGAAGCCGGTGTTCCGCCGTCGCCGCTTCACGAATGCTGGCCAGGCCTTCGTGCAACAACGCACTGCGTTTGCGCAACGAATCCACCGCCCACGATACGTGATTTGTGTCCTTCAATCGCCGCAAGCCTTGTGCTTGTTCGTGGTCGGCGACCGCTCGGCCAAGGCCGGGGTCGCCAGATGGGCCATGTGAAATCTACGATGTCCAGCTTTTCGCTCCGCCCGCAGTCCACTTGACTCTAAAGCAACTCCGCAATCGGCTCGCCTTCTTGCAGGATGGTGATCGGCCGGCCCGCACGGTCGTGCAAAAGATGATTCGGGTTGATGCCGAAGCGATGGTAGATTGTTGCTAGCAGGCAGTTGCTGTTCATGCCGCGTTTCGAGGGCTCTTCACCCCGAGGGTTTGTCGCACCGATGACCTGGCCCATCTTCAGTCCGCCTCCCGCCAGGAAGACGCTCATCGCACGTGGCCAATGGTCGCGGCCGGGACGGCGGCTGGCGTCTTGATACGCGATCCGCGGCGTGCGGCCGAACTCGCCACAGAAGATGAACAGCACGTGCCGATCGAGCCCACGCTGGCTTAGGTCTTCGATCAGTGCCGAGACCGACTGATCGAAAGAGGGCAGCTTCTCCTCGTAGGCCTTGAAGATGTGCGAGTTGACGGAGTGATCGTCCCAATTGCTGGTCACGCCCGTCTCGGGACGCAGACGAAACTCGGCCTGGCACTGGACGAAGCGAACCCCCGCCTCGACCAGCCGTCGCGCGGTCAGGAGCGTCTTGCCCCAGTGCGTGTTGCCGTAGCGATCGCGCGTCCGGATCGCTTCGCGACCAAGGTCGAACGCCTCGCGCGTGCGGCGACCGGCCAGCAACTCGACCGCCCGGCGTTGGTGTTGATCGAACGTCGACAACGCTCCAGGCTGATCGAGTGCCCGCGGCAGCGCATCGAGTGATTGCAACAGATCGAAGCGACGCTGGATCGTCACGGAGCCATCGGGAGTGAGAGAGAGATTCTTTTGGCTCGCTTCGGTGAGATACAGTGGCACGGGATCGTATTCGTTTTCGCCGCTCGCGGTGATCGGATTGGGGCTGGGCATGAACGGTAAGTAGCCCGGGCCCAGATAGCCTGGCCCGGCACCGTAGAACTTCGTGTTGGCGACAAATGAGGGCACGTCGCTCGTGCGCCCTTCGAGTTGCTTGGCGACGATTGCGCCGATGTCCGGATACTCAGATTCCTTGAGGTTCGCGGCCAATGATGGATAGCCGGTGAGGAAGCGATGGGTGCCGCCGGAATGCTCGGCTCGCTGATGATGCAAGCTGCGCACGAGCGTGAACTTGTCCGCCAGCCCCGCCAAGGTCGGCAACAGTTCGGTGATGTGGAGGCCGGGGACGCGCGTGCGAATGGGACGAAACGGGCCGCGAATCTCGGCTGGTGCTTCTGGTTTCAGATCGAACGTGTCGAGATGGCTTGGTCCGCCATTCGCCCAGAACAGGATGACCGAGAAGTCCCGATCCGCACCACCACGTGGGGCGTTGCCTTCGGCAGCGAACAAGCGTGCGAGCGACGGATCGAGCCCAGGGACCAGGGCACCGAGACTCAGCCCACCCAACTTGAGCCAGGCCCGGCGATCGAGCGGCCCCGAGCAAGAAGTTCGGGAATGCGGCCCAGTGCCGGCCATCTCAGCCTCTGTTTGATGCAGTAGTGAAGTCAGGTGGTTGATTGTACTATGAGGCGCGGGGCCAAGTCAAAAAGGGGGGGGCAACTGAATCGCAAATAAGGTATCGGTGTAAAATGAGCGAATCGGCTTCGAATCAAGCAGAGCGGGAGTTTGCGTTATGGCCAAATTCCAATGGGAAAACTACATCGAAGAGCGCAGCGACGTCATGCTTGGCAAACCCGTCTTCAAAGGCACGCGGTTGACGGTTGACCTTGTTCTGAAAGCCCTGGGTGCAGGTACAACGCAGGCCGAATACCCTCATCTCAAGCCAGAACACATCCGCGCCGCGATGCTATTTGCGGCCGACGTGCTGACGATGGATGCGTAGGCGTGGGGTAGTCTCGGCATGACCCTCAAGGAGCCGATGACCCCGGCCTTCGGATCAAGAGAAGTTAGCCGATGCGCTGGGGGGTTACGATCAAGGACTTGCTGTAGCAAATTCGGTTTCGTTCGGGGCCGGATAATCAAACCGTGGGGAGATGCCCCAGTTGGTAAACTTGTTCGTCGCAAGAGACGCAAGTGCGTTGCCGGGAGCCCCGTCCCCTGCGACCAGCCCGGCTGTTGGCTTCGGAGCAGTCGCGCACCCCGCAACCACTAGCGCGGCACAAAAGAGGGCCAGTCTCATCGCGCATCCCTTAGTAAGATCCGAACGGGAAATAACATTCGTCTGCCCATCCGACAAGGCGAGTTGCAGCTATACCGATTCATTGCAGAATCAAACGATTCATTTCAGACTGCCAGGGTTTCGTTGCAGGACGGGGCTCTCTTACAAAGCCACGTGATTCAAACGCAAAAAAGCCGGCACACGTGTGTGCCGGCTTCTGAAACTTCGCGTCTCCTTCAACATCGATCAATGCCTAAACAAGAACTCGCGCGTGTTCATGATCGCCCAGAGGACGTCTTCCCACGCTTTGCGTTTATCCATACCCTTGGCCACATGCGAGAGGGCGGGGACTCGTTCCGAGTCGGTGGCGGGTCGCGATAAGGCTGCCAGGTACAACGCGTCGAGGATTTCGATTTCGCTCTTCTTGTCCGTGAGCAACTTGCCCAGGCGGTTGGCCGGGTTCCTGAGCTTGTCGTTGATTGTCGGACCGTTGATGAGTTGCAAGGCCTGTGCTAGATTGCTGTCGCTTTCGCGTTCGCACTCGCAGGCCAGTTCTCGGGCAGGTTGGCCGAAGGTCTTCAGGAACGGATGATTCACTTCGCCGTCGGGAAGCTGAATCGCACGCGTGCCCAGCGGCAAGCCAGCGAACTTCTCCGGCACGGCCGTCGTGTCGCAAAGGGCGTCTAGCAGCACTTCGGCCGAAAGCAGTTTCGTCACCGAGTGCGAGAAATACTTGGAATCGTCCTTGTTCGTGTCGTTCGGCTGAGCGCTGAGCTGATAGGTCCGCGAGTTCATGATCGTGCGGACCAGGTGCTTCAGGTCGAACTTCTTGGTCGCGAAATCCTTGGCGAGGCCGTCGAGGAGATCGTCGTTGCTCGGCGGATTCGAGTCGCGGAAGTCGTCCACGGGATCGACGATGCCCTTGCCCATCAGGTGATACCAAACGCGGTTCACCAGCGACTTCGAAAAATACGGGTTGGTCGGGCCGGTCAGCCAGTCGGCGAAGACTTCCCGGCGATCTTGCCCAGGGTTGATCGTCGGCGTGGCACCCTTCAGGAACTTCGGTGCCATCTGCTTGAGAGATCGCGGTTGGGTGATTTCGCCTTCGCGGCCGGAATACACGACTTCCGCGCCGATTGTTGCCGGGTTCTTACTTGCGGTCTCGACATCCTTTTTGGTCTTCACGCGGGCAAACCAGGCGGCCGTGCTGTAGTAATCGTCCTGGGTGATGCTCTCAAACGGATGGTTGTGGCACTTGGCACACTGCATGCGCACGCCGAAGAACAATTGAGCGGTCGTCTCGGCCAGGTTGGTCGGATCCTTGGCGATGCGGAAGTAGTTTGCGGGCGGATTCGAGAACGTGCTGCCGTTCGAGGTCAACAGTTCATGAATCACGCGATCGACCGGGGTGTTATTGGCGACATGATTCCGCAACCAGAGTTGGAAGGCGTGAATGCCTTTCACCTGAATGGTCTTGCGGTTGGAGCGGAACACGTCCGACCACTTGAGAGCCCAGAAGTCGCCATACTCGGGTCGTTCGAGCAGCGAGTCGATCAACTTGGCTCGCTTGTCCGCGGCCTTGTCCGCGAGAAATTTGGTGGCTTCGTCGCCGGTCGGCAGCAAGCCACACAGGTCGAGATAGGCACGACGGATGAACTCGGCGTCCGTGCAGATATCGCTCGGTAAGATCGTCATCAACTTGAGTTTGTTGAACACGTGATGATCGACATAGTTCACTTCGGGCGGGTTGCTCCAGGCAAAGCCTACTCGCGGTTCGAGGTAGGTGATGCGAACGGAACGCAGTTCTTCGAGATAACGGCAGAGCACGGCCACTTCGCCGGCCTGCTTGAACTCGACCAAGCCATTCGGCGAGATCTCGGCCGTGGCCGGGTCGCTCGAAGTAAATACCGTTAGTCGGGTCACATCGCGGACGGCCCCATCCGAGAATGTGGCCATCACCGAAAGTTGCTGCCAACGCGACGGGGACTTCAGGACACGTGCACCGGGCAGAACATCGACCTTGGTGATGATTGATAGTTCCTTGGGATCGTCGACCGAGCCTTGCGAAACCCAGGTCGAAATCGCCTGTGCCGCAACGGTGTCGGCACCGAAGCGGGCACCACCTTCGTGTGGAACTCGTCCGAGGCTCTTCTGCAGTAAAAGGCTGGCGGTGGCGTCGTGTTTATCCGTACGGCGTCCCCAAACATCGCGAGTGAGTTGCAGGTAATCCTGAGCAGGATCATTACCCCGAAGGCTGAGTTTGAAACCGTTTTTTCCGCTCGGAGTACCGTGGCAAGCGCCGGCATTGCAGCCACCAACATTGAGTGCCGCGATCACATCGTGGCGAAAACTGGTGGGACGAGGTTCGTCGAACTTCGTGACAACGACGGGGACCTTGGCCGACTTGCCACCAACGGCGATCGTAAGTTGCGAGGTGCCGTTTTTTTTGCCGCGAGCGTAACCGTCCGCGACTTCGACCAGGTCGGTCGCGTCGGCCACGATGCCCGCGAACGGAGTCAGGTCGCGAATTGTACCATCGGCATACTTACCGGTGACGACCAGTTGCTGATAAGCACGTGGTCCATCGAGCATTACGGCTGCAGGGAGTACCTCAATCGAGGCTGGCTGGCCGACGACCTTTTCGCGTTCTTTTGGATCGCTGGGCGGTGAAGAAAGTACTGGCAGCGCGGCCAAGGCAGCGATGAAGGCGGAAAGAAAATGACGCGAAGACAACATGGCAGGCCCTCACAAGAGGCAGGCAGACTGGAGGAGACAAGTAACCGGGAAAACGGCACGAGGACGTGCCCTGGCGAGGAAAATAATCTATCAGAGTAGTCTAATCAATTCCTTGCGATTATGCGAGCGGATTGATAGAAAAATTTCGGTAGTCGAGGCAGCTGGGCAATAGGGATGCACTAAAGTTGGGTGAATTTCAGTCGCTGATCTGTCGATGGTGGAACCAAAACCACCGTCTCGTTCGTCTGAGTATGTAAGGAAGCCGTTCCCCCTGCTCCTTGATCCATAGTAGTCCGCACACTCTGTGTGCGGACAGTCTGAGGGAGATGGGAAAAGGTGTGCGATCAACGGTCGGCACACGGAGTGTGCCGACTACTTTCGGGTTCTAGATTTCGGGACCAGGTGAAGGATCATGATTGAGCAATCAACCCGAGCGGATGCTTTGGGTTTTATCGAGAACGTTTTTGCCAGCGGCCTGATGGACCGCGAGGAGTTGGCAAGCGCGCTCGATGGCTTTCCCGAAACAGATCGTGCCAAGGTGGTTGCGCGTCATCTGGTTGAAACCGGACGACTCACCAAGTTCCAGGCGGAGAAGTTACTATCGGGTCGAACCGATGGATTCCTGCTCGGCCAATATCGCGTACTCGAAGAACTCGGTCGAGGTGGGATGGGACGGGTTTACAAGGCAGTCCATCAGGCGATGGGTCGCTTTGTTGCCCTGAAGCTACTCGCCCCGGACTTGACCAAGACTGACAAAGCGCGCGAGTTGTTCGAGAGGGAAGTAAAAGCCGCTGCCAGGCTGAACCATCCGAACATCGTGACGGCCTACGACGCGAACCATGCCGGCGACCGCTTCTTTTTGGTGATGGAGTACGTGGACGGCCCGAATCTGTCCCAGCTGGTGAAAGAACATGGCGCGTTGCCGATCGAGCAAGCCTGCGAGTACATCCGACAGTCGGCTGTGGGTCTCGACTATGCCCATGAAATGGGGCTGATCCACCGCGATGTGAAGCCATCGAATCTGTTGGTTCAGCAAACGACCACAGGTCCGCAGATCAAGATTCTAGACTTCGGCCTGGCCTTGGTCACCGCCGGCGAGGGAGTTGTCGGCGAGGCCCGGACGGGCGTGTCGAACACGGTCCTTGGCACGCCAGATTACGTTTCGCCCGAGCAGGCGAAGAACCAGTACAACGTGGATGGCCGCTCGGATCTCTATTCGCTCGGCTGTACGTTCTACTATTTGCTTACAGGCGAACCGCCGTTTTCGGGTGGAACCGCGATCGAGAAAATTGTTCGTCACGGGACCGACTCCCCGGTTGCAATCCAGTCGAAAAGGGGTTCAATTCCGGACGCGGTTGCCCAGATCGTACACAAGCTTCTCGAGAAGAATCCGACGTCGCGCTATCAGAAAGCCGGCGAATTGGCGACAGACCTTGCGGCTGTAGTCGGCAAGAAAGCGGACTGGAGCGCGCCGGCGCGTCCCGCTCCGAAACGCCGGGCCGATGCGGGCGTGTCACTCTCAGCCGGCGAAGACCCATTCGACGATATCGAATTAGAGGAACAGCCGTCGTCCAACACACTGCCAACGGCGATGATGTCCACCAAGGAAACTCAGCAACGTCTCTTCGAACTCCGAAAGCGACGGCAAGAACAGGTGAATTGGCCCTGGATCCTTGTTTCCATTCTGCTTGCCGCTGGAGTGGTTGCCGGGGTGGGCTTGGCTGTGCGCTACTTCATCAATCAAGCTCCGCTCCAGTAGCCGCCGAAAGACCGATTTGCGATCCTTGCATTTTTCACGGTGGGCAAACTCCCACAACCATTCAAAGGCGTACCCTGAGCATCCAAGAGATTAGCGGGGAGACGCCCCCAAAGTCACGTGTCCAAACTTGAGCCATCACCATGTTGACATCCTCCATGACATGTGGCCAGCCCCGGCAAGGTTCGGTCGTGGCGGGCAAAACCCTGCCATCAGCATGGAGCGAGGAGTGCCTCACTGGAGGCAGGGCCCGGTCTTCACAAAAAACCCTTGCAGGGATTGAGGAGTAGGTTCTGGCTTCACCTCCCGTAAGGTTCAGTCGCGACGCTTCAGAGGTTCGTTTGTGCAGAATCTGCCACAAAATCTGACCCTGCGTCATGCCTGAATAACCGGTGCTGTCGGACTTTTCTGTATTTTGATCATTTCCCTAACTTACTCAGCCAGCAAACCTTACGCCGCCTGTAGAATTTATTTTCTCGATCGCGTAACATGGCCGGGTAATCCGTGAAGGCCAGCAAGGCCTTTGTCTCGTCGGAATACTGTTCGCACTCGTCGCATTCTCTAGGTGACGCATGATTCGGGCCACACGCTGGTATCGTCAAGCCCTCAAGAATCTTCGTCCAGCCACGCGTCGTCGCCGGCCGCGATTGCAGTTCGAGGCACTTGAAATTCGCGACGTACCGTCCGTCACTGGGACCGTATTCGTCGACCTGAACCAGGATGGGATTCAGGACTTGGAGGACACTGGCGCTGCCGGCGTGACCGTGGTTGCCACGGATAGCACTGGTGTTGTCGAAGTCACGCAGACTGACGCAAACGGACTGTACGAGTTACTTACAGTTGCGGACGATGTGCGAATCGATTTTAGTGGCTTCCCCGAGAATACGTTCCCCGGTCGGGTGACAGGCACGACCGGGGCAACGGTCCGTTTCCTCGACGCGACGTCGGACCGGGATATGGTGGACCTGGCGTTAACGTCTCCAATGCTGGTCACCACGCAGTTTTACTATGACGACGCGTTGGAAGGAATGAACAGTGGTGAAGCGGCGGTGCTCGCAGTGCCGTATAGTGCGAGCGATTTTCTCTCCCCCACGGTGCTGGCGACCGTAAGCGACGTCGGCAGCGTATGGGGCCTTGCTTATCAGCCGAGTTCGAACAGTGTCTATACCTCATCGTTTGTCAAGCGGCACGCGGGGCTGGGGCCGAATGCGTCGGGCTTGAACACGACGACAGGAGGAATTTACCGCATCGATCGCTCGACCGATCCGGCGACGGTTTCGTTGTTGGTCGATCTGAACGCGGCTGGTACCGGGTTCGGGGCCGGCGCGGACCCACACCCGACAAATCCCGAAGGGGCAGCCACCAGTTCGGACTGGTTCCACGATTCCGCCACAATGGCCCAGGTCGGCAAGCGTGGCCTGGGCGGGTTGCAGCTTTCCCCCGATGGCCGCTCGCTGTACGTGGTGAATCTGAATACGAAGGCGTTGGTCGAGATTCCGTTGAATACGGACGGCACACGCAACACGGCCCGAAGCTTGCGGACCATTCCGGTCCCTTCGACGAACCCGAGCACGGGTGGCATCACCGGCTTCAGCACGGCCGACTTGCGACCCTTTGCCGTTGCGGTCCGAGGCAACGCGGTTTTTGTGGGGGTCACGCACACAGCCGAAACCTCGAGGAATCTCGCCTCGCTTCGGGCGTATGTTTATGCGTTTGATCCGAGCCAAGGTGCATTCCGCACGTACAACCAGAACACCGGCGTCTTCGCGACCAGCGGCGCCGCGACGCCAGTACTCATTGCCAATTTGAACTACCCGCGAGGCGTTGCCGACGATCTCACTCCAGGCGAACCGGGCGATGAAGTATCCGCGAACTGGACGCCGTGGACGAGCACATTTGTTACTTCGCGAGGCAACGAAGGATCTCCAGTCCAGCCGAGCCCGTGGCTGACGGACATTGAATTCGATGGCGATGCGATGGTCCTGGCCATCCGCGACCGATTTGGCGATCAGGGGGGCTTCCAGACTGGCAATACGGCTGCTGGTAGCGAAGACACCTTCTCGGTCATCGCGTCCGGGGACATTCTGCGTGCTGGTTCGAATCCGAACGGCGGGTGGGTCCTAGAGTCTGGCGGCAAGTTGGGCGCGACTGCGACCACGGGACTGGCAAACGGCCAAGGCCCAGGGGGCGGGGAGTTCTACTACGAGGACAACGCCGACCCATCGCCGGACGATGTCGGCATGGGTGCTCTCGCTCAGGTTCCAGGCTTCCGTACCATCGCGATGACGGGCAACGACCCCGGCAGCCCGTTCGCGGGAGGAATCTACACGCTGCTGAACTCGGATTCTGGGACAGGCCCCACTCGTCGACCGGCGGGCAGTGTTTTCTCTCTCACTCAAGTCTTTGCCTCGTTTGACTCCAACACCTTCGGTAGCGCGAATGGTCTAGGCGATCTGGAGTACCTACCCGCGATCGGCACGGCCCAAGCCGGGAACCGAGTGTTCTCGGACGTGAACAGCAACGGTCTGCAGGATGCGGGCGAAGCCGGTATCTCCGGTGTTTCGCTGCGATTATTCAAGGGGGGAACGCAAGTCGACCATGTGGCCACCGGGAGCGGCGGAGACTTCTTGTTCGATGACCTTTTGCCGAATACTACCTATCAGATTCGCCTCGACATGAATCAGGGAGCACTCGGCGGTGCGACGCTCACCCGGGCGAAATTCGGCACAAATGACGATCTGGATTCGGACGCGATACAAAGCGGATCGACCGCTTCCGTTGCATTCACGACGGGGACGGCGGGGACAAGCAACAACTCACTGGACGTGGGACTGAGGCTTGGGGTGCTTGCATTCAGCATCACCATCGGCGATCTGGTGTATCTCGACAACAACGCAAGCGGCACGTTCGATGCCGGGGATGCAGCGATCCCGGACGTTGACGTCGAACTCCTCGATAGCCTGGGCGTTCCGGTCGCGGGACAAACCGATACGACTGATGCCGACGGCTTGTACTCGTTCACGGCTCTGGACGATGGCACTTACAGCGTACGCCTGGCAGCTAGCAACTTCTTAGATGGTGGCGTGCTCTTCAATCACACGGCCACGTCACCGAGCCTCGATCCGGACAACGATGTCGACCATGACAACAACGGCAGCGTGAGCGGAACTCTAGGCAGCGAGGGCTTCATCGTCAGCGGACAAATCGACGTCGCCGAGGGGACCGAGCCCGGCGAATCCAACACGAATAACACACTGGACTTTGGCTTGGTTCCTCCTTTGACACTTGGCGATTTAGTTTGGAACGACCTGGACAACGATGGCACCTTCGATGTGGGCACCGAAGCTGGCATCAGTGGCGTTCTCGTTGAATTGCTCGATAACACGGGTGCCGCCACTGGCCAAACGGACACGACGGATGCCAACGGCCTGTACTCCTTCACGGGCTTGACTGCGGGGACCTATGCGGCACGCCTCGCTGCCTCGAATTTTGATACCGGCAATGTTCTGTTCGGCTTCACGAGCAGCTCGACCTCGAGTGCCGACGCGAACGACAATGCGAACAACGATGATAACGGCATTGCCAGTGGCACGCTCGGCAATGGCGGCGTGATCGTGAGCGGATCGATTTCGCTGGCTGTGGGTGCCGAGCCCACCGACGACGGAGACACGGACAACGACACGAATCTCACGCTCGATTTTGGCGTCGTGGCACCGGTCGCCCCCAGTCTGACACTTGGCAACCTCGTGTGGAACGACGTGGACAATGACGGCACACGCGACGTAGGTTCCGAAACCGGCATCGATGGCGTACTGGTCGAGTTGCTCGACATAACAGGCGATCTGGTACAGACCACCACAACTTCTGGCGGCGGCTTGTATACCTTCACCGGACTTGCTCCGGAAAGCTATCGCGTCCGCCTGGCCTCCAGCAATTTCGAGACCGGTGGCACGCTGGTCAACTTTACTAGCAGCGCATTCACTTCGGTGAATCCTGAAGACGACGTCGATGACAACGACGATGGTGGGGTCTCGGGCACACTCGGAAACGGCGGGTTCATCTTGAGTGGACTGATCACGCTGGAGGACAATTTCGAGCCGATCGACGACGGCGATACGAACAACGATACAAATTTGTCGCTGGATTTCGGCGTGCTCAACACGGCAGCAACGGGCAACCTGACTCTTGGGAATGCCGTGTTCGGCGACACGGATAACGACGGAGTCTTCGATGGGACCGAGGCTGGTGTCGAAGGTGTGCGGGTCGAACTGCTCGACGGCACGGGGACTCCGATTGCGGGTCGCACTGCGACCACCACCGCGATCGGGACTTACTCGTTCACTGGCCTGCTGCCAGGGGCGTATAAGGTGCGGCTGGCCGCGAGCAACTTCAACACCGGCAGCCCGCTCTTCAATTTCACGAGCAGCGCGTTCACGGAGTCGAATCCCGACAGCAATGCGAACAACGACGATAACGGCTCTGCCAGCGGCACGCTGGGGAGTGGCGGCTTCATCGTGAGTGGAACGATCAACCTCTCGGCCGGTGAGGAACCGATCACGGACGGCGACAGCGATACGAACACGAACATGACGCTCGATTTCGGCGTGGTCGCTCCGGTCATCAGCACGACGATGACCGTTGGCAGCACCGTGTGGAACGACACCAATAACGATGGCGTGTTGAACAACGGCGAAATCGGTTTGGCTGGTATTGCGGTGCGACTCGTCGGGCTGACGGGCACTATCATCCAATCGACAACGACCACCGCCTCGGGTGCGTACACCTTCACGGGCGTGGCGGCCGGCAACTATCGCGTTCGTCTGGCCTCTACCAACTTCACGGGCTCCGGGATTCTGTCGGGCTTCACCAGCAGCACGGGCACAAACGGTTCACTGACGGGGTCGTTCGAAGGATCGGCGACGCCAGATCCGGACATCAACACCACCGACAGTGACGACAACGGCCAGGTTGTCGGCACCCTCGGTCAGACGGGCGGCTCTATCGAAACCGCCTTGTTCACACTCGCTTCTGGAACGGAGCCAATCGACGACGGCGATGTCGACCCGAGCACGAACCTCGCCATCGATCTGGGCGTGTTCCGCAAATTCAGCATCGGCAATGTGGTCTTCAACGATGCCGACAACGATGGCACCCAGGACACCGGCGAAAGCGGCGTGACCGGCGTCTCCATTCGCTTGCTCGATGCCGATAACGCCAACGCACTCGTCAGCACGACCACAACCGACAGCCAGGGACGATATCTGTTCCAGGCGCTCGCGGATGGCAACTATGTCGTCGAATTGGCGGCCACCAACTTCAACACGGGCGGCCCGCTCTTTGCTTTCCAGTCCAGCACGGGTGGAACCGGCACACCGTTTGAGCCGGCCCCACCCACGGCTATCGATAAGCGGGATCATGGCACGAGAAACGGGGTGCTAGCTTCGGGCGGGACCATTCGCAGCGGGACCATTGTTCTAGGCCCCACAGCGAACGCTCCGACGCTTGAGAACCCGAACAACGACCCCGGCACCCCGGACAATCAAAGCAATCTGCGCATCGACTTTGGCGTGTTCCAGCCGACGCCGACCACGGGATCGATCGCGGGCCGCGTGTTCCTCGATTACAACGACTCGGGCACCTTGAACGGGCCGGATGTCGGCATGTCGGGAGTCACGATCACGCTCGCAGGTGGAAACCTGATCGTGCCGATCACGACGACCACCGATGGGAGTGGCAACTTCAAGTTCTCGGAGCTCGCCGCTGGGACCTATACGGTTACGGAAACGCAACCGACCACGCCAACGAACCAGAACGGCCGTACCAAAGCAGGCAGCGCAGGCGGCAACGCGGCCGTTACCAACGTGATCTCGAGTGTCGTGCTCGCGAATAATCAACAGGCCACGAATTACCTGTTCACGGAAATCCCGATCCTTACGACCGGCGGCTTCGTCTACGAAGATACGAACGGTAACGGTATCAAGAACAGTGGCGAACCTGGAATTCCCGGCGTGGTCATTACGCTCACGGGCACCAGTGTCATCACCGGAGCGATTGCGCCACGTACGTTCACGACAATTGCCAATGGATCCTACACATTCGACAATCTCACGCCTGGAACGTATTCCATTTCCGAGGCACAGCCGGCCGAATTCATCGATGGGCAAGAGACCAACGGCACACCCCCGGCCGGCAGCGTGACGAACGACAAGTTCAACAACATCAACTTCACGACGAGTGCGGCCACGGGTGGTGGATTCAACTTCGGTGAAGTCAAGACGGGCGGCATTGCAGGCGTCGTCTACGACGATGTCAACGACGACGGCAATCAGGAAGCGACAGGCGAAGACGGCATTGCCGGCGTGACCATTCGCGTCCAGGGCACGAACGATCGCGGTCAGGCCATCAACCGCACCACCACGACCGGTGCGAACGGAGCCTACTCGTTCGCGGACTTGAGGCCCGGAACTTACCGACTGACCGAGACGCAGCCGAAGGGCTACGTGGACGGCACGGACAAGGTAGGCACTGCCAACGGCACCGCGAACACCGCCCAGAACCAGATCACGAACATCGTGCTGACCTCAGGTTCGGCGGCGACCGACTATTTGTTCGGTGAGCTTGCAACGGCCGATGTGGTCGTCAGTCAGAGCCCGGCGAGTGTCCGCGTGAATGTGCGCGGAAAAGTGACCATCACTTACACCGTCAAGAATCGCGGCACGGCCGTTGCCGACGATGTCTCTCTGGTTGTGAACTATGGCGGGATGACCTTCGTTTCAGCGAATACGGACAATTTCGACTACGACGAAGATTTCCGCAAATGGACCATTGGCGATCTGGCACCAGGCGAGACGGCGGTCGTTCGCCTGACGTTGCGGGCTGGTAGAACCGCAACCTTCGGACCATCATCGCGGGTTACGACCACGTCGGATGAGATTTCGGAGAGCAATAACACGGCCACGAGTTCGATATTCGCAGGCGTTTACGCCCCAGTCAGTGCGACAGGCGGGTTCTCCTGGTTCCTGTCGTCCAGCATGAACGCTCGGCGATCGTAGGGCGTTTAGGCATGTCCCTTCTTGGCGAGCCTTCCACGTAAGCGGGAGGCTCGCTGGGAGCACCCCTTATGAGCATCGTTCAGAAACTAACCGAGCGTGGTATCGCTCGGCCACCCAGGTTCCTGCCTGCCAGCACGCTACCGGTTGCACCGGACGAGGCCAAGGTGAAGCAACTGTTGTTGAATTGCCTGGAAGAGTACTACGGCAAACTGGATGACTGCGTGGTGAATCCCGACGCGACCACGACGGCCCTGCGAGAAGTGGCGGAGGTTCTTTCACGATACCAAGGGGTGCTGTAGGATCCTGAATCGTAAGCGAAGGCAAACGCCTTCGCTTACGATTCAGGATCCAAGGGCACGCTTAGAACGCATCCAGCCAGAAGTGGCTGCCGCGATAGAATCGCTTTGGTTCCCACAGTTCGTAACGCCAGCCCGGTTCCTTGAATGGCGGGTAGGCCATGTACGCCGGTGGCCGTTGGTACGGCGTGCCCGGCGACTCCGGCCACTTCGGGCTGTAAGTCGGCCAGTAATTGTGCGGGAAGTACACGTACGGGTAGTAAAACTCGCGTGGCAGCGGTGGGTCGCCTGCCGAGGCACTGCTCGGGATGGTGCCAATCGAAGCGACCAGCACGGCCGCACCGAGGATCCAACGACGGATCATGAGTATCCTCCTTGAAATCCCGGTGCTTGTACCGGGCAGGTTCCTACCCCATCTCTATCGAACCGCATGCCCTCTCAGTGTCGGCAAGCAAGCCGAGCAGGGGTGAAAAACGTAAAACAAAAGTCGTTCTGTATCGGGCGTGCCGAATGGGTGCCGAACGCGGAAAGTCGCGTTCATTGCAGGCGCGCACGACACGGAATTGGAAGATTGACTCAAGTTTGGCAAGTTGCCTGGTTCCCCCTCTCCGTTTCGGGGAGGGGCTGGGCTTGCGAGATCAGCTCCGCAAACCTCTCCTCCTCTTCGAAGCGGAGAGGAGGAGAATGCAACGCTCGTTTGGATCACCTATGACTGACCCGCATCTGCTTTACGAGAACCCTCTCATTGGCCGTTATGCCTCGCGCGAAATGGCCGAGCGTTGGGGGCCACGCCGAAAATTCGGCACCTGGCGACGCCTGTGGCTGGCCCTGGCCGAGGCACAGCGGGCCCTCGATCTACGGACCGAGGATGGCAAGCACCCGCGCATCGGCGACGATCAACTGGAAGCACTGCGAACTCATCTGGACGACATCGACTTCGCCAAAGCGGACGAGTTCGAGCGAAAATTCCGGCACGACGTGATGGCCCACGTTCATGCATTCGGCGAAGTTGCCCCCGCCGCCCGCGACATTATCCATCTCGGGGCAACTTCCTGCTACGTCACGGATAACACCGACCTGATTCTGATGAAGGAGTCGCTGAAGGATCTTTGCGGCAAGCTGGCCAGCGTGATCGATGCACTCGGCACGTTCGCGACCACCTGGAAAGCGGAGCCAACACTGGGCTTCACGCACTTCCAGCCCGCTCAACTCACGACGGTCGGCAAACGAGCAACCCTATGGTGCTACGACCTCGTGATGGATCTGCAGGAACTCGAACATCGCCGCGATGGCCTGAAGTTCCGCGGGGCCAAGGGAACCACTGGCACACAAGCAAGTTTTCTCGCGCTCTTTCGTGGCAACCACGAGAAGGTCCGGCATCTCGATTTGCTTGTGGCCCGTGAGTCCGGCTTCGACGAGGTGTACACCGTCACCGGGCAGACCTACTCGCGCAAGGTGGACAGCTTCGTCCTCGACGCCCTCGCGGGCCTCGGTCAAACCTTGCACAAGTGGGGCACGGACTTGCGGCTGCTCGCTCATCGCCAGGAGATCGACGAGCCGTTCGAGGCCGATCAGATTGGCTCGTCCGCGATGGCCTACAAACGGAATCCCATGCGTGCCGAGCGCATGTGCGGCCTGGCCCGCTACTTGATGAACCTGCCCAAAATGGCAAGTGACACCGCGGCCACGCAGTGGTTTGAACGTACGCTCGATGACAGTGCCCCACGACGGTTGTACATCCCGCAAGCATTCCTGTGTGCGGACGCGTGTTTGAAACTTGCCTTAAACCTCGCCAACGGCTTGGTGGTGAACCGCGAGATCATCGCTCGTGGCGTACAGGAGCAACTTCCTTACATGGCCACAGAGAACGTCATCATGGCCTGCGTGGCTCGTGGCGGCGATCGCCAACAAGCCCACGAAGTGATTCGCACGCATAGTCACGCGGTGACGGCGGGCATCAAAACCGGAACATTCTCAAGCCGCGAGTTGATTGCACGCTTACAGAAAGAGCCGCTCTTCAGCGGGATCGACTTCGCCAAGGCCCTCGAACCGATCCGATACGTCGGCCGTTCCGCGGAACAGGTGGACGAGTTCATCGCGCAGGAGGCAAAGCCGATCCGCGAACGCTATGTTGCTGCGCTGGGGCAGTTGGGGGAAGTGAGTGTTTGACTTGGGTGGAGCCCGAAGCGAAGCGAGGCGCCCGTGGACCATCGCTAATCGACCTGGCTCATGTTCCTGAATTCGCCTGGTTTTCCTGCGTACACTCGGGTGTAAGTTTCGCTCAGTGCGAGCAACTCCTATCGCGCATCCGACCAATCGCGCTCGCTCACGATCAGCAAATCACACGGATTGCCAAACGACCCAACATCCACGACCGCGAGAACATCGAGCGTTTGTCGGTCGAGTACGCTTATCTGTGTCGGACCAGTCACGCGGTCTTCGCGCTTCGCGAATGAACCGTGCCCGATGAAGAAGTGCTCGCCATTCACGGCCAGTCCGCGAGCAAAACTCTGTTTCTGGTCCTTCGTGCTCGCAGGACGCTCCTGCTCGTCCGCGATCAAAAGTCGGCCGTTGCCACTGTCGAGTACGTGGAGACGATTGCGCTCGACGTAAATGTCGTGCGCATGATTGCCTAGCCCGGTGTGAGTGCGAATGACACGTGGCCGACGAAGGAACTCGTCCAGACCCGGATAGTCCAACTCCAACGCAAACGAGCCATGGCCCCAGTTGTGTGCGAGCACGTACAGTCGATCTTCGGTGAAATAAAGCGAGTTGAAATGGTAGCGGTCCGTCGGATGCTCGGGTGGGATGGGATGCTGCAATTCCCTTGGCACGAGTGGCGTGAGAGAAATGGCTCCGATCACTGAGCTTCGCTTCGGATCGAACGCCACGAGTTCCGGGTCACGGCAACTCATCAACCAGACCAGGCCATCGTGACAACGAATCTGGTGAAGCCCTCGCGTATCGGGAATGGCCCAGTGCTTCCGCTCGGGTATCGAAATGAGTGTGCTCGTCGGGTAATTCGGATCAACGGCCTGGCCATTCACATCCGTGTTGCGGGCCACGGCATATACCCGGTCCCGCATCCGACTTAGCCCGAAGTAAACCCCGTGGCCCTCGTCGATCTTGCGAACCTGTTCCAGCCGAAGATCAGCAGAGAGCGTGACTTCCAGGAGGCACGTGAATGTGGATTGCAGCAAAACCATCGACCGTGCTCCCGGCGTTCGAAGTTACGGAGGAATGTAAATTTTTCCACTCGCCTGTTGACAGGGACTTGAAAACGCGTTAGGGATAGAGGGAAGGAGTTTCTTTTGGAAACTCGGCCGAGCACGTTGTTCGGCTCAATCTTACTCATTACCGGAGACGACGCATCCCACCATTCGATCGAAATGCACCCCGTCCGGGTGACCGCAGTGGCCCGCGAATCAACGAACAAATCCGACTGAGCCCCATTCGCCTTATTGGCGCGGAGAGCGAACAACACGGAATCGTACCGACTGCTCAGGCCATTGAGATGGCTCGAGAACTCGGCATGGACCTCGTGGAAGTTTCTTCCTCCGAGCGGCCTCCCGTCTGCAAAATCATGGACTACGGGAAGTATCGCTACGAACAGTCGCGAAAAAACAGCAAAACCAAGACGCATCAGCAGAAGATGAAAGAGATTCGTGTCCGGCCCAAGACGGGGGAGCACGATATCGAAACCAAGGTCAACCAGGCCAAGAAATTCCTGGAGCATCACGACAAGGTGCTCGTGAACGTACAGTTTCGTGGCCGGGAAATGCAGCACATTGAGGAAGGACAGCGAATTATCCTCGCCATCCTCGAACAACTGGCCGATTTTGCGAAGGTCGAAAAGGCTCCTTCCATGGAAGGTAAGCGGATGACGGCTCTTTTGGCCCCCAAGGCCGGGAAAAACTAGACACCACGGACTCTGTTTCGTACACCATCAGTTCCCGATCTAGTGTCGGGCGAGTCGGAACCCTCGATGTGAGGGTTCCGCTTTTTTTCGGGCCAATCCAGCCGGCCGGACTTGTGCCTCATCCGGCGGCTCGGGGCATCCAACCGAGGAACGGCACATGGCAACCAAGAACAAGACGAATCGCAGCTTGGCGAAGCGGTTCAAGATCACTGCCAAGGGAAAGCTGAAGCACAGCAATGGGAAGCGGCGTCACTTGCTCGCTGGTCGTACGACCAAGGCCAAGCGACACTCACGTAAGCCCGGCATTACCGTGGGTCCGACAGCGGACAAGTACATCATCGCCATGGGCGGACTGTAAACCCAACGCACAACTTCAACTACCCAACAGGAGATCTGAACCATGAGAGCCCGTAGCGGCAAGACGGTACTCCGGAAACGAGCCCGGACCCGCAAGCTAACCAAAGGATTTCGATGCGGCCGGCACCGGCTGTATCGACAATCGCTCGTCACCCTGATCCGTGGCCGCAAATATGCATTCCGCGATCGCCGGGTTCGCAAACGGCAATTCCGCCGGCTGTGGATCATCCGCATCAACGCGGCCTGTCGATCACGCGGCATGCGTTACAGCGCCTTCATTGCCGGGCTGATCAACGCCCAGGTGATCCTCGATCGAAAATCGCTTTCGGAACTCGCGATTCACAATCCGGAGACGTTCACGAAGCTCGTGGAAATCGCGAAGGCGAACGTCCCCAAGGGCCTCACCTAATCCGACCGTAACGATTCGCCAGATTCTTCTTGTGCGATTCGAAAATCACGCTATGGTTCCTTCCGCCCAATCGAGGGAAGGAGCCCGCGATGATTTTGCGCGCCTGCAGTATCTTGGCCATTTCGATCGGCGGAGTTTGCGTACAAGCAGGTCCGCCCGGGTTGCAAAGGCAGAACGGCGTGGACGGGAAAATTGCGCCTGCCAGACAGCAGGATTTTTTTCAGTCGGACGCACCGTCCACCCCTCGTTTGCTTCCACTTGCGATCCGTGAGCCGCTTCCGCCCAAATTCGCCCCGCCTGTGGCAGGGTGGATGGAATCTTTCGCATCGGGCACGATGGATCCTGGCTTCACGGTCAGGATTGCCCTCGCCATCATGAAGGACGCTCCGGTCGTGAGGCCTGCAGAATTTAGCGAAAGCCGTGAACCGCCTCTGGCTGAGCTTCCGTAGCCGCACTCGTCAGAGTGCGGGATCACTTGCTCGTTCAGGCTCCCCGCGTTCTGGCGAACGCGGCTACTTGAGTGATTCCCGCATAATCCCTTGAAAGATTGTTGCCGGATCACGAGATTTCCTGACTACCACGTCCGTATCATTGAGGGATGATCTCTCGCACCGGTCGGAGACAAATGGCCATGGGCAAATTCCTACCCGCAGGCAGTTCACGCCGTTTGATGGCAGCGGTCGTTGTCGGTACCGCCCTCTCAGCTCTGGCAAGCGACTCGAAAGCCGCAGCCTCTGGGCCATCAACCGATGCCGTTTCGGACATCTCCCGATATTGCCAGGCTTGCTGGCGGAATGCTCGGCTACATCCGGACAGCTGGCAGGACTGCACTCAGGAAGTGATTGTTCGATTGTTGCAGACCATTGAGCCGGACAAGTGGACGAGCCTGCTCAAGCAGGAGAATGAAGACCGCAAGGAATTCCTCCGGGCGATCGATGCGGTCAAGAAGCGGACGCAACGGGCACGCAAGGGATCGAGCCTCGCGGACGAAGTGGCCGACCGCCGCAACGCTCCCGAAGCCGCCCGCAACGAACTGCACGAAGAGTTGAAAAACGTTTCGCACCGGATCCTCAGCGATCGTCAGAATCGAATCCTGCGTATGACTTGCGATGGCTGGTCGATCCCGGAAATCGCTGACGAACTTTCGACTACAGCCGATCGCGTCAGCGATGAGAAGTACAAGGCAATTCGCAAGTTACGCAAAGAACTACACGGTTGATCCGTCATGTTGCCGAACGAAGCCGTTGAACGTCTCCACTCGATTCTCGCCCACCTCTGGATGATCCGCACGTTTTTGAAACATGCGGACGAGGTGGTCGAGGACGAGCAACTCATTGAAATCCCCCGTTTGCTGTACGACTCCATTCGGGCTGTCGAACCCGCATTTCTGAAAGGCGATTATCTCACCTATCTGCGACGACTGAAGGGAAAGCTGCCCAAGCTTCGCAAGGGAGCGGAGTTGTTCGCTCGCGAATACAAACGCGTCTCGGCCCACACAAATTTCGAGATGGCTTCCCTATCCCTCACGGGTGCCGTGCGCCAGATGGAAGAGGTCTTCGTTGCAATCCAATCCGCACCGATCGAACCGGAAGCACACGAAGAATCTTCGCAGGCCGACGAGTAGGCGAGGCTCCATTCATTACTCCTGGCTTCCTCGACAGCCCCCATGAGACAGAAGTCCCAAAAATTTCTCGCTTCCGCTTCGGCTTGCGCGTTTCGTGCTGGCAGCCAGCTACGGATTGCGGTATACCACTTTCTGCCCGCCCCACTCTCCCGCCACGATCGTCGAGCACACCATGGCCCTCATCTCTTCTGATCCTCCTGCCTCTCGCAGCGGCTGGGGCAGCCTTCGCCAGTTGACAGGCTACCAGTGGTTCGTGTTCATCGTCTGCTGCCTGGCCTGGGACCTCGACTGCATGGATCAGCAGTTGTTCAACGTGGCCCGTCGGCCGGCCATGATGGACTTGGTGCCGAAAATCGAGGCCAACGACGATCGCTTGCCGGCCCTGATGATCAAGATGACCGCGGCGGCAAAGAAGGACGAAGCGCCGCCGACCATGGACAAGGTCGTGGCCGCCCAGTTCAACGCGGACGTCGGAACGTGGGCGGGGCGGGCCACGTCGATCTTCTTGATCGGCTGGGCGATCGGCGGCATCGGCTTCGGCATGATGGGGGATCGCTATGGCCGCGTGAAGACGCTCATGCTTACGATTCTTCTGTACTCGGTCTTCACGGGACTGAGTGCGTTTTCCACTTCCGTGTGGGACTTTAGCATTTATCGATTCCTGACGGGCTTGGGCGTCGGGGCCGTCTTCGCTGTCGCAGTTTCGCTGGTCGCGGAAACGGTGCCCTCGAACTCGAGGCCATATGCTTTGGGCTTACTGCAAATGTCTTCCGCATTCGGCAACATCGCGGCGGCAACGGTGTCGATCATTCTGGGCTACATGCAGATCAACGGACAGCTAGGCGACTTCAAGCCGTGGAAGATCATGTTCCTCATCGGCATCCTGCCGGCTCTGCTGATCGTGCTCATTCAGCGTCGGTTGAAGGAGCCCGCTGCCTGGACGGAAGCTCGTGCTGCCCACGCGGCCGGCACCGGCAAAAAGCTTGGTTCTTTCAAGGAATTATTCGGCGATCCACGCTGGAGAAGCCGAGCGATCTTTGGAGTCTTGCTCGCCTTTGCCGGCGTAGTCGGCCTGTGGGGCATCGGCTTCTTCGCCCCGGATCTGATCGGGTATGTCTTCGACAAGACGTTCAAGGAAGAGGCCGTGAAGCAAGGTCTCGCTGCCAGCGAGCAGGCGACGTATGTCGCTGGCCGCAAGGCGATCTGGGCTGGCTGGACCTCGATGCTCTTGAACCTCGGTGCGGCGCTTGGCATCTTCGCCTTCAGTTTGTTGACGCCGTATCTCGGCCGACGCTGGACGTTCGCTCTCTCGCTGGTCGCCGCGGCCGGCAGCACGGCCCTCGTCTTCTGGAAGCTCAACAATTTCGACGACATTTTTTGGATGATCCCGTTGATGGGCTTCTGCCAACTTGCCGTCTTTGGCGGCTACGCGATCTACTTCCCCGAATTGTTCCCGACCCGACTCCGCTCGACTGGTATCTCGTTTTGCTACAACGTCGGCCGACTCGTGGCTGCCAGTGGCCCGTTGGCGCTGGGTTTACTCACGGCACAGGTTTACTCAGGTTATGCCGCGCCGGAACCGTTACGCTATGCCGGCATCACCATGTGTGCCGTCTTCCTGATCGGCCTGGCGGTGCTGCCGTTCCTTCCTGAAACGAAGGGCAAGCCCCTTCCGGAGTAACCATGACCGCGCCCGAATGGCTGACGACTCGAGAAGGTGCCTTGAAGCAAGGCCTGAACAATCGTGTCTGGCTTGTGACAATGAGCGGCCGACCGGCCTGGCGTCTCGACGCCTTGCCGGCCAAGGGGCACTATACGTGTGCCGTGATTCAGACGACGAATGGTAGACGCCTGGATGGAGGCAAGGAATACGCGACACAGGAAACGGCATTGTCGGGAGGCTTGGAGGAATTGCGGGCGAAATTGGGCTGGTGAATTGTTTAGTCGCGACGAGAGACTCCGCGGAAAAATCTCCCGGCAGACGAGCAGGCCACCGCCACGCTCACCACGTTCAATGAAGTGGACATGTCGGGCATTGTCGCCATCCGCGAAAAGTACAAGGATCGATTCAAGGAGAAGCACGGCGTCGGCGATCTGCACGGCGGCACGTTCACGATCACCAACGGCGGCATCTTTGGCTCGCTGCTCTCGACGCCGATCCTGAATCCGCCGCAATCGGCCATCCTGGGGATGCATACGATCCAGAAACGCCCGGTTGCCGTCAACGATCAAGTCGTGATTCGTCCGATGATGCAACTGGCCCTCAGCTACGATCACCGCGTCATCGATGGCCGCGAAGCCGTGCAGTTCCGGGTGCGCGTGAAAGAGTGCACCGAGAATCCAGAGCGGATGCCGTTAGAGATTTAGAGCAGCGGCCCTATAACGGTCAGGAATGGTCTTTGTCTTCCACCATCAATGAGTGTCTATGTCCTCACCGTATCAGATCGTCGTCGGGCTCGAGGTTCACGTGCAGTTGCTCACGCAAAGCAAGCTCTTTTGCGGGTGCAGCACCAAGTTCGGGGCTTC
>SIAJ01000052.1 GCA_009691845.1 Gemmataceae bacterium | reverse complement strand
TGGATGTTGCTCATGAAAAGTTGGCCCTTGTACTTCTCGGGCCAGGCCCCGCCGAGATAGCACATCAGCCCGCAGTGGGCGTGCCCGCCGCCGGCCGCGTCGCTGCGATTGTTGCCGCCGTGCGGCGTGGCCCCGACGTAGTGCAAGTGATCGGCAATGGTGCCGATGTCGGCATACGTGTGCGGATTGAAGTGCTGGCCGGCCTGCCGCAGATAACGGCCCCCCTGGATCATGTGAAAGCAGTGCGGAATCACGCAGGCTTCGATAAAGAATTCGCCGTGCTCGTTGTAATCGAGGCCCCAGGGGTTGCTCGTGCCGTGTGCGAACACTTCGAACACGTGCTTCGTCGGGTGATAACGCCAAACGCAGCAATTGAGCGGAACGCGGTCGGCGTCCGGCGTGCCCGGCTTGCCGACCCGGCTTCTCGTGAACACTCCGTGACAACCGTAGAGCCAGCCGTCCGGGCCCCAGATGAACGAGTTCAACGTTTCGTGCGTATCCGAGACGGCGTCCCAACCATCGAGCAGCACCTTGATCTCGCCCGGCTTGTCGTCGGCCAGGATCGGGATGAACATCAAGTACGGAGCCGCCCCGACCCACACGCCGCCGAAGCCGATCTCGATGCCGGTGAGCAGATTCAAGCCTTCGATGAAGGTCGTCCGCTTGTCGAACTTGCCGTCGCCATCGGTGTCCTCGAAGATCAAAATGCGATCGCCCTTCTTACGCTCGGCTTCCGGAAGCAGCGGGCCATCGAAAGGCATCCGCTTCGGGTAGGTGTAACACTCCGCGACCCAGAGCCGACCGCGATCGTCGATGCAAAAGGCGATCGGCTGATGCACATCGGGCTCACCGGCAAAGAGCTGGACCTTGAAATCTTCCGGCACGGTCATCGCGGCAGCGGCGGCTTCGGGCTTCAGGCCCGCGTTCTTGACGACATCGACCGGGCCGGCCGGCGTCTTCTTGGGTCGCGGGGCAAACTTGGGTTTGTCCTGGTGGAACCGGAAATCGTCGAAGTTGATGTGCCCCCAGTGGGCGGTATGCGTATCGACGATGCGAATCTGAATTTCTTTGCCGGCATACTTGATGAGGTCGATCAGATCGCGTTCCATGTCTTCGACTTCGGTGCCCGATACCGTGTGGAAGACCTCCGTGCCCGAGAGCAGTTCAACGCGAGTCTCTTTCCAAGGTCCGCCGCCAACGAGAAAGCTGGCCCAGCGATGCGTGACCTTGAAGGGGGCGCTCGTGAGCGTGCCGATCGCCTTGTCGTTCAGGTGCTTCTCAAAGCCGCCGATCCAGTATTGGCCCTGGTGCCGGCTCTTGTTGTCGGCCCGTCGCGGGAAGACTGTATCCCCCTTGATCGGCTGGCCCTCGAAGGCTTTGCCCGTGGCGGCCCAGTCCTTGAGGGTGCCCGTCTCGAAGTCGAGGTTCAGCGGCTTGCCATCGGCCCCGAGAGGCAGGACGCCTTCGTCGGCAAAGGCACATGAGACCCACAGGGCACATACGACCCATACGCAAAGTCGGGAGAGGGACATCGTAATTGGCTCCGAGTTTCGAGTGGGGCTTAGTTTAGCGTGCGAGCCAGCGGCACGCACGAAAATTTGCGGCCGCATACACTACGCTACATGAAATTCATTCTCGCCCCCTTGCTCGCTGTCATCCCGGCACTCGTGCTCGCCGCGGACCGGCCGAACATCGTCGTCATTCTGGCCGACGACATCGGCTACGGTGATCTGGGCTGCTACGGGGCGACCAAGGTGAAGACGCCCAACCTCGATCGGCTCGCGAAGCAAGGACTGCGTTTTACCGATGCTCATTCGCCTGCCGCGGTCTGCACACCCACGCGCTACGCCATGATGACGGGCCAGTACGCCTGGCGACATGCACCGGGTTCGCGAATCCTGAGCGGTGTCGCACCATTGTCGATCCCGCCCGGAACTGTCACGGTGCCGTCGCTCCTGAAGGACGCGGGCTACGCGACCGGCGTCGTCGGCAAGTGGCACCTGGGACTGGGCGAAAAGGAAGCGGACTACAACGGCGAAATCAAGCCCGGCCCGCGTGAGGTCGGCTTTGGCGAATCGTTCATCATCCCCGCGACCGGAGACCGTGTTCCGTGCGTCTACGTCGAGAACGGCAAGGTCGTGGGTTACGATCCGAAGGACCCGATTCGAGTGAGCTATGGCACGCCGATCGGCGACGAACCGACGGGACTAAAGAATCCCGAACTGCTCAAGATGAAGCACAGTGCCGGCCACAACAACACAATCATCAACGGCATCGGCCGAATTGGCTTCATGACCGGCGGAAAGGCCGCACGCTGGAAGGATGAGGACATGGCCGACACGATTACCGCCAAGGCTCTGTCGTTCATCGAGAAGAACAAGGCCCAGCCGTTCTTCCTGTATTTCGCCACGCACGATGTGCATGTGCCACGCGTGCCGCATCCGCGATTTGTGGGGACCAGCGGCCACGGAACTCGGGGCGATGTCATTCAAGAACTCGATTGGTCCGTCGGCGAAGTGCTCAAGACTCTCGACAAACTCAAATTGTCCGACAACACGCTGGTGATCTTCACGAGCGATAACGGCGGCGTGATGGACGATGGCTACCAGGATGGTTCCGGTAACGACACGAGTGGCCACAAATGCAACGGCAAGCTGCGTGGCTTCAAGGGGGGCTTGTACGAAGGCGGCCATCGCGTGCCGTTCATCGCACGCTGGCCGGGCAAAGTCCCGGCCGACCAAGTTTCGAGCGAGTTGATTTGCCACGTTGATCTGCTGGCAACTGTCGGAGCAATCGTTGGTAAGGAGTTGCCGGAAAAGGCAGGGCCGGACAGCTTCAACGTGCTGAGTGCTCTGCTCGCGGAGAAGCCTGCGAAAGCCAGCCGCGAATCACTGGTCCATCAAAGCGGTGGTGGCGCACTAGCGATTCGCAAGGGACCGTGGAAGCTTCTCCCACCGACCGCCAAAAAGAAAGACCCGGCTGGCCCGCAGTTGTTCAATGTTCACGACGATTTGACGGAAGCCAAGAACCTGGCCGCCGAGAAGCCGGAAGTCGTGAAGGAGTTGGCCGAGTTATTGAAGAGCGTTCAGGAAATGCCACGATCGCGTCCCTGACAAGAAAAACGTGAAAGCTGGACATTGTTCCCACCTGACCCTACGCCATACGCGTACCCGCCACACAGGGCCATTCAGTGCAGATCAACGGAACCGAAATCGAAGATACGTTTGCCGAGGCTTTTCCGATGACGGCTGTCCGTCTGATCGTGACGGCCGTCAGCGAGCGTTGGGTCCTGGCGGCAGCGAATGCGGCCACGGGGTTTGCGTCGTCCGTCATCGGCTGCGATGTGGAGGCGGGCATCGAGCGCGTCGTGCCCGCCTCGGAGACACCCGACGGTCGGCCCGGCATGAGCCTGCTCATGTTCGCCTTCAGCCGCGATGCCTTGCAGAAAGCAGTCGTGAATCGCGTGGGTCAGTGCGTGCTGACCTGTCCGACAACCGCTTGCTACAACGGCTTGCCGATCACGGACAAGAACATCCGCGTCGGCGGGAATCTGCGCTTCTTCGGCGATGGCTGGCAATCGAGCAAGAGGCTAGAGGGCCGACGCTACTGGCGCATGCCGGTCATGGATGGCGAGTTTCTCTGCGAGGATGTGTTCGGCACAATCAAGGGCGTGGCAGGTGGCAACTTCTTGATGCTCGCGGAAACGCAAGAGGCCGGGCTTCTAGCGGCCGAGGCAGCGACGGCGGCCATCGCGAAAATCCTCGGTGTGATTCTGCCGTTCCCCGGTGGAGTGGTTCGCAGCGGCTCGAAAGTGGGCAGCCAATACAAGGGACTGAAAGCGAGCACGAACGATGCCTACTGCCCGACGCTTCGTGGCCTGGTGAAGAGTGTGCTGCCCGAAGGGGTGAACGCGGTCTACGAACTCGTCTTCGACGGCGTGGATCTGCAAAGCGTTCAGGAAGCCACGCGAGTCGGCGTGCTGGCCGCGTGTATTCCGGGTGTCAGAAAGATCACGGCGGGCACCTACGGCGGGAAACTGGGCCCGCACCACATCCGATTACGCGAGGTACTCCAAAATCTGACTTCATGACGCGGCCGAGCAACGAGGGCCACATTTTTGAACACTGATCCTCGCTAATCTTCACCAATAATTCGAGGACATGGATTTCTTTCTTGATTGGCGAAGATTAGTGAGGATGAGTGTTGAAGTTCTTCTCAGTGCCGAAACTTCACGCCCAGGAACAGCGTGGCACGATCGGCCCAGGGCGTGGTTGCTTGCAAGTAATCCCAGCGATAGCGGGCACCGAATTCGAGTTCATTGTCTCCGCGTAATGGCAGAGCGAGTCGCAGTTCCTGGCGAAGTTGATCCGTATCCGATCGCGTCACGGCCGGGACTGCGGCACCCGAATACTCGATCTCAAGTGGCCCAAAGATCGGCATGCGTGCCATCACCTCTACCGCTGGCTGGGCCCGTTCCTGAAAGCGGCCGTGACTGTTCGGATCTGCATAACTAAACAACGTGCCATAGCGAAGCTGCAATTCGCTTTTCGCGGGCAGTGCCCATTTCATGCCGATGCCCGTCTTGCCATAGATCGAGGTCTGAACGTTATTCAGTGCGTCGCCGGACCCGTCAAATTGTCCATAAACGTAGAACTGGTCGGCCACGGGAAAGGGCACGGGGACCGGGATGGACAATTTTTCCTGGGCCATCCAGTTTCGTCCGGCATACGGGTTCCACACGTCAATCGGGTCCGGCACCTCGAGCTTCGTGCGTCGCTTGTATAGCCCGCCGCCGGTCGTTTCTTGCTTGTAGAACCATCGGCCAGGATCGGTAATCACACCCGGCAAGCCCACTCCGATTCGAGGTTCCTCATCCGTGAGGGCAACTCGTTCGAGAATTTGCTTGAAGGAGGGGGGAACGCCAAAGCTGACCGTGAGCTGCGAGGGAAATGGGTCGACTGCATTCACCATCCAGGCAAACGGCGCAGGATCGGTCACTTTCCAAACGTCGACGGTCGATCCCCGAAAGGGTGCGAGGCCGACCGCATTCAAGAACGTTGGCTCTTCCGCGCGCGGCAACAGGGACGACGGTCCCGTCGGCACGAGTAAGGCGATCGCGATCAGCACAAAATGAGTCACGATCTTATCATCGGCCTCCATACAACGGAGCTTGTGTATACCACGCGATTCCTGCGAAGTCACTAGGAGTCCCGCAGCCGATTCAGCTGGCGTGTTCTGGATTGCCCGAGGCGCTTTTCGATTATCGCGAGTTTGGAGTGGTGGTATCGGTTTGGGAGAGAACGGCGCGACCTCATTCGCTACCCCATCTCTGCCGACTGCAAAATTCGCCCGAATCTAAGAATGTCTTCTGCAGCCACCGGTTGCAGGCTCCAATCGAGCGCCAAAGTACCTGGATTTCCTAGTCGTTTCAGTCGGAAGTCCTATTATTTTGTTTCCCGTCGCGGCATCTTGACGACGGGGCCGGCAGGGCTAAATTTTCGGCAGCAGTCGGGCCGAATTATTTGATGTCCTAACGTGAAAGGGACTCTGATGGTCACCTCTCCGACGACTGAGATGGACTTCATTGAAGAGTTGAAACTGCGCCGATGGGCCCGCGAGAACTATGTTCCGCAGCTGAAGCGCGACGGGTCCTGGCATCCCGTGATCCACGACGAAATGGTCCGCAAGGATTACGA
Source organism: Gemmataceae bacterium (assembly GCA_009691845.1). Classification (GTDB taxonomy): domain Bacteria; phylum Planctomycetota; class Planctomycetia; order Gemmatales; family Gemmataceae; genus SIAJ01. Next base: position 32,586 of record SIAJ01000052.1, on the reverse strand, counting down.
CCTGCGGGCGGACAAAAACACAGTAGCGGTCGCGTAACAAAGCGATTTGTCTTCAGAGTGAGGAGTAAGGAGTGAGGAGACTTGGTTCTCCTCGCTCCTTACTCCTCACTCATTTCATGTCGGCCGGGCCTTTCGGCCTGTCCGACTAGGCGCAAGGAACGACGATGGGTTTCTACACCGGCCGAGCTACGTTCTCACGCTATCGCGTGAAAGGTCATGCGCCCCGGAGCTTTACGGAAGAGCATCTCGCTCGCCTCGCGGAACATGCTGCGGGCCGGCAGCGCCTGATCTCCGGCGATGGCGTCGAGGCCGGCTGGTCCGCAGGTGCTCACGTCCTCGACGTCGATTTCGATTTCGCCAAGAATGTCATCGACGATCAGCTCTACTTCTGTCTGCGCATCGACACGATGAAGCTGCCCTCCGATCTCATGCGGGCCTACTACGCGATCGATTTGGCCGCGCTGTCCAAGGACAACCCGAGTGGCCACGCCAGCAACCTGCAGAAGCGGGAAGCGAAAGAGTCCGCCCGCGATCGGCTTGAACTGGAAGCGAAGGATGGCCGGTACACCAAACGCAAGGCCATCGAGTGCATCTGGGATCGCAAGTCGAACGAACTGCTTTTCGGCACCACGTCCGTCACGCAGATCGAACGGCTCATGGTCCTCTTCAAGAACACGTTTGGCCATAGTTTTGAAGCCGTCACTGCCGGCAAGCGGGCGTATTCACTGGCCGAGGTCCACAATCGCACACGAAATGTGGACGATGCGTCCCCCTCGCCGTTCGTGCCCGGCCTGATGCCAAGTGAAATGGCCTGGGCACCGGACGAAACCAGCCGCGACTTTGTCGGCAACGAGTTTCTCCTTTGGCTCTGGTATCAGTGCGAGGACGAATCGGCCGAATTCAAATTGCTCGACGATTCGATTGCCACCGTGTTCCTGGCTCGTTCGCTCACACTCGAATGTCCACGAGGCGAGACGGGTCACGAGACCATCACGCACGAAGGACCAACGCGACTGCCCGAAGCCATGCGAGCGATTCAGAGCGGCAAGCTTCCACGCAAGTGCGGCATGACACTCGTTCGCCACGATGTGCAATACGAGTTCACGCTTCACGCGGAATCGCTCTCCGTGGGCTCCGCAAAGATCCCGGCCCCCGAGGACGAGGACGACCGGGCCAAGCTCGAAGCCCGTGCCCAGCAGTTGCGCGACCTGATCGAGACACTTGATCTGCTCTTCGATGCGTTTGGGCAAGTTCGCTTCTCAGGCGACTGGTCGAAGGAACTGGCCAAGATGCAGAAGTGGCTGAGCCGGGAGAAACGGCCCACGAGTAATTGACCTGATCTGTGCTCAAAACGATTATCTCCTCAAACACTATTGTTCTTTCAACTTGAGGAACGAGCCAGGTCCGCTGTTCGCGTTTCAGGCGTGCGATTGATCGCATTTGTCATTGCTCTCGCGATGCCCCCGGTGCTTCTCGCACAAGCCAAGACTGCCTACCAGGCCACCGACATCACCAAGGAATTCGCGGACGATGCGGCTGCGGCCAAGAAGAAGTACGGCACGAAGACCGTCATAGTGGAAGGGACCATCGAATCGTTACCGCCGGACCAGGACGGCAAGAAGGACGTCATTCTCAAGGGCCATGAAGCCGGGGCTGGTGTGTTCTGCAACGGCATTTCGGCGGCCGTCGTCGACAACTCAAGATTGGCGACAAGGTCCGCATCTCGGGTCTGGGTGTCGATAAAGTCGGGCCGTGGTTCGTGATGGGCATGTGCTCGATCGCCAAGGATGCGGGCAGCATTCCGCCAATCAAGCCGATCGACAAAAAGAAGGATCTCGTCGTTCGCGGCAAGCCGGCTACGGGACAGGTCACGCCGAAGTCCCCGGAATGGAAGGTCGTGGGTCTGGTTCCGAACCTCGCTTACATGTCGGATCGCGAGTACGCCATCAAGAAGTACCCGAAGGAGATGGACGGGGGACACGTCGTCATCCGCGACTCTCAGCAGGTGAAAAACTGGGTGCAGGGTGCCCAACTCACGTTAGCGAAGGCCGCCACGCTTTACGCAGCCATGCTGGTAAAGATCGACGGCGAAGACCAAGTGAGTGAGAAGCAACTCGAAGCCATGGCCGCCGATGGTTGGGAGTTTCTGAAAGAGCCGTTCGAAACAACAACGCCTGACAAATCCTGGACCTGGCGTGTCGCAAAGAAGAAATTCGAGAAAGGGCCGTTCAATCCCGCCTTGCCGAAGGAGTTTCTCTTCTACGCCACGCACGCGATTTATCTGGTGAAGTAGCCTGCAAAGAGGGGGGGCCGAAGACTTCACCCCTGCACATCAAGGCAAAGAAAACGGCATTCGTACCTGCCCGCTCACACCCATCTTGGATCAATGCAAAAATGGAAGGCCAGCCAGGGCCGGTCTTCCATTGAGCATTTCCAGGGTCATTCCCGTGGCATCGCCATGGTGTTGCGGCGGGCGAGTTCTCGGCCGATGTCGAGAGCGGTTTCGAGTTGGCGGTCGCGATTGGGGACGAGGTGATCGGGTGTGACGCCGACGCCGGTGATGGGGTTGCCGCTTGGGGCGATCAGGCGTGCAGTCGTGATGCGGATGGCGGCACTGGGTTTCACCTTGCCGGTTTCGGGATCGATCTCCTCGGCCGTGGTAAAGGCAACGACCTTCTGGACCGAGCCCTTGCCGAATGTTGCCGTACCGACCAGCTTGGCGCGATTGTTATCGCGTAAGGCCACGGCCAGGACCTCGGCCGCACTCGCCGTCTCGTTGTCCACGAGCACAACCATTGGCAGCGTCGATGCGGCTGCACCAGTGGTGGATGTGTAAACCTTGTTGCTGCCATCGTGCTGACCTTGCGAGGTCACGATGATGCCGCCGGGAAGAAATTTCTCGGCCGTCTTCACGGCGGCTGCGAACAGGCCCCCCGTGTTGCCACGCAGATCGAGCACCAGCGCGCGGGTCATGCCCATCATCGCCAGGTTCTTGAGTGCGTTCTCGACTTCCTGAGGCGTCGAAGGCTGGAAGTGCGTGATCTGCAGATAGGTCACGCCACCATCTTCCATGCGCAGGTTGACGGACAGTTGTGCTGAAGCCGAGGAATCGGCCAGGTATTGCCCCGCCGAGAGGTAAGCGGAGTATTCATCGAGCGAGTTGCACGCTCCACAGATGAACTCGCAGATGATCGGATTGAGGGTGCGGATACCGAGTTGCCGTTTGGAAGCGGCCCCGATCTCGGCGACGACTTCGACTGCCTGGCGAATCGTGGCGATCTCGCGGCTGGCCCAGGCCTTTTGCAGGTTCACGCGGAACCGGCTCACGACCCCTTCGTCCGCATCTTTCAAGTGTCGTTCGATGAAGGTCGAATCGATCAGTGCGGCGAGGTACTCGTCCAACCCCTGTCGGAAGAGACGTGCCGCGGTTCCCTTCTCGGCATCGACATAGTGAGCCTGAACCTTCGTTAAAACCTCGGAATACAGGGCAATCAAGTCCGATTGGGACATTGCAAGTAGCCGAGCGTGAAAGCTCACGTCCCGATGTCGTTGCGATTGAAGAGTGTGGCGGACCGCCTTGCGAAGTTCTTCGAGTGCGTCGGCATTGGTGCGGTCGATGCTGAGAACGCGGAAGCAAACCTGGATGGCCTCGTCGGCTCGATTCTTCTTGCGAAGATCGCGGGCTTCCTGAAGGAGTTGTTCGACGGTGGGGGAGGTTTCGCTGCTCTGGCCGAAGGCCAAGCCTTGGGCGAGTGCGAGAGCCAACACGAAGCTGGCTGCCCGGAGCGAATGTCGATAAGTCACAATCCCGGCCTCCCTGTTAAGGGTGGAGGTTGGGAGAACCCATCTGTACTTTAACCGAACGGAAGGCCAGCGTCAAAGCCCGATTTCCCGATTTACGCCCCCGTTACAGATCGGCGGGTTCCCCCTCATCACTTTAGACGACGAACGCGGGTCCTTGTTTGCTTAACTGCCAAAAAGGCCTTTGGGGGGACAGATTCCACCGGGAAGACGAACCCGACGCGTTAGCGAGGGTGGTGGATTGCATCCCTCGCTAACGCGTCGGGTGAGTGTAAATCTCCACCGCGAGCGGTATAAGATTGCCGACTCGCCGGTTTTTCGTTGCCTCCCGCTCTCACTCCCTTTACACTTCGCCAATCACCTGCAACCCGCGTGCCCCTTTTCTGGAGTGATGCCGCATGGCCGTTCAGCCCCCCGACGATGCCGATGCTACTCCTTCATCCCGGCGAAACGGAGGCGTGCGCCTCAGCCTTTGCATCATGATGTTCCTGCAGTTTTTTATCTGGGGGGCGTGGTTCGAACTCGGGTTCGACTACATTCCCAAGTTGGGATTTAGTGACTGGCAGCTCCAACTTGTCTTCGGAGCGTTTAACGTCGGGGCACTTGTCGCCTTGTTCTTCAGCGCGCAGTTCGCCGATCGCAAGTTCGCGGCCGAGAAATTTTTGGCCTTCAGCCACCTCATCGGTGGCTTGGCCATCATGGGGCTGGCGTTCTTGCAAGCACCGCACGGGACGCAGACGGGCAACTACAATTCGGTTCTGATCGTCGGGCAAGGCGATTCCGATTCGCGAGGTGTCGGCAAACTCGCGAACGGGACCAACGTCACCGTGGACGGCTTGGCCATCAACTGGCCAGAGTTCCGCGAGAAGCTAGTGCAGTTTGACAAGGAACCCGATGTCGCCAAGAAGAAAGACCCGCGGCCGATGGTGACTTTCGTTGTCACCAATCGTGATCTCAAGCTAGGCGAAATCACAGGTGACGCGAAGGCCTCGCTCGCGCCCTTCTGGCCCTTCTTCCTCCTGATGCTCATCCACTCGCTCTTCTACGTGCCGACAATCTCGATCACGAACTCGATTGCCTTCGCGAACTTGAGCGACCCATCGCGGCAATTCGGCCCGGTTCGCGTTTGGGGCACCATCGGCTGGATCGCTGCATCTTGGCCGTTCATCTTCATTCTCGTCGATTGGGCCAGGGTGCCCGCGATGGGCGAACTCGGCTTCATCAACTGGATCGGCACCGCACTGGGCACTTCCATCCAAGGTGCCGCGGCTCTCGACATGAAGCGCTACATCTTTCTCGTGGCCGGCATCGCGTCGCTCGTGCTCGCGGCCTTCAGTCTTACCCTGCCGCACACGCCGCCCAGAAAAGCAACGGGCGAAGATTCGCTGGCCTGGCTCAAGGCGATGAAACTGCTGAAGCACCCATTCGTGCTCGTGCTGTTCCTGGTCACGTTCATTGATGCGGCCGTGCATCAGAGTTTCTTTTACTGGACGTTCACGTTCCTCGGCCCGAAAGCGGATGGTGGCGTGGTGGACATCCCCTCCAACTGGGTTGGGCCCGTGATGAAGATCGGCCAGATCGCCGAGATCGTGACCATGCTGTTCCTCGGCTACGTGTTGAAGACCTTTGGCTGGCGGACCACGATGGTGTTTGGCGTTCTCGGCCACGCGGCTCGCTTCGCCCTCTTCGCCTATGCACCAGAGAAGGAACTCGCGATTGCCATTAATGTGTTGCATGGCATCTGCTACGCGTTCTTCTTCGCGACCGTGTACATCTTCGTCGATGAGTACTTCCCCAAGGATGTTCGCAGCAGTGCCCAGGGATTGTTCAACGTCCTGATTCTCGGCCTCGGGCCATTTGCCGCGAACTTCGCCTGCGGCAAGCTCAAGGACGCCTACACCACCGACAAGGTACTGAATTACTCGGGCGTATTTCAGTACTCCATGGGGGCGGCTCTCCTGGGTGCTGTGATACTCGCGGTGTTCTTCCATCCGCCGAAGCGGAAGACCTCGTAGCCGCGTTCGTGAGAACGCGGGGAACCCCGCACTTTAACGAGTGCGGCTACCTGTAGCCGCGTTCGTGGGAACGCGGGCGGCCCCGCCCCCAGGAAGGCTTCCCGCACTCTGGCAAGTGCGGCTACTTCGCGCTACAGCGTAGACTGCACTTGGGACGGCAGACTGGGTTATCCACGGCGCATCTACTATCTGCGCTTCTTTGCGAATTGTCTTGACGCTCGTGCCGATAGGCGGGTAGAGGCTCAAACGAGTTTCCACGCCTATTGGGGGAGGGGCCCGATGCGTCCGCTCTACGCGATCGTTGGTATTGCAGTCCTCGGGGTCTGCTTGGCAGGTTGGGCCGCGCTCGGCCAAGCACAATCGAGTGCCATGGACCCGCCATCGCCAGGTGTGCTTCCGAATGTGCCTTCGGGCATTCGGCCCATTCCCAAGCAACGTCCGGCCGACGATTTGTTCGAGGTACCCACTGCACCCACCTCGAACCCTCGGGCATTGCCGACGGAGGTTCCTCCTGTTCCGGCTCGGGACAAGATCGAAATTCCCGAAATCCCCGGCGTCAAGCGGCCAGCGAGGCCGCCTGTAGTCGGGGAACCTTCGACGATGGTGACGCCCACTAGGTTTGTTCCGAGCCGCGATCCGAATGCTGCTCCGATCAAGCCCGCGCCTGCTCCGGCTGTCAGTCAATTGTCGTTCCAGGAACCGGCAGTTCGGCTCGAATGGCATGGCTTGCCGACTCTCCAAGTCGGGGTGGCTGCCGAGTACACGCTGGTTGCTCGCAATACTTCTTCGATTCCCTTGCACAAGGTCATCGTCCAGGTGAAAGTACCGGCCGGTGCGAAGGTCGCCGGCACGGAACCGAAGGCCGAGGGCAGCGACTCCGTATTGCTCTGGGATCTCGGCACGATGGCCGCCAGGCAGGATCGAGTCGTCAAGATGTCGTTCATTCCTTCGGAAAAAGGCGACATGCAATGCCAAGCCTGGGTGACCATCACCGGCTCGACTTACTTTAAGGCCAAGGTGAGTGAAGCGAAACTCGCCATCGCGTCCAAGGCACCGCAGAAAGTCGTCGCCGGCGAAACGGTCGCTATCTCGTTCGTCATTACAAATCTGGGTGATCATCCGGCCGAAGGCGTGAAACTCACGCTTGCGGTTCCGCCGGGGCTTGAGATCAAGACGAGTGGCACCAGCCCATTCGATCTCGGCAAACTTTTGCCGGGCGAAGCTCGCGAAGTGAAGGTGCCGGCCCTCGCCAAGAAATCGGGTGTTCACAAATTCGATGCAATCGTCGAAGGACTCGGTGGCATTCAGGCCAAAGCGTCGATGAGCATCACGGCCGTCAGTGCTCAGCTCGATCTCGCGTTCACAGGCCCGAAACTGCGCGACGTCGATCGCAAGGCCATTTACTCGATCAAGTTGACCAACACCGGCTATGCGAATGCCAGCGAGGTTGTCGTCGCACACCAGTTGCCGACGGGCTTCCAGTTCGTTGCCGCGGATGCCGGCGGAAAGATGGACCCCAACACGAAGACGATTCTCTGGGCAGTTGGCGACCTGGCCGTGGGCGATTCTCGCGAACTCAAGTGCGAACTTCTGGCCACGACTTCCGGCAGCTTCGCCCACAAAGTGACGGCCACGGGCGACAAGGGCTTGCAGTCCGAAGCCACGCTCGCCACCAAGATCGAGGGGCTGTCCGCGATGGACATGGAGATCATCGATTCGGATGATCCCGTCGAAGTCGCCACCGAGACCACCTACGAGATTCGTGTTTTCAACTTCGGCTCGAAGGACGAGACCGAGGTGAAACTCACGCTCGCGATTCCCGCCCAGATGAAGTTCAAGGCCGCTCGCGGGCCCGGCAAGTACAAACTGACGGCCAACGAAATCATATTCGAGCCGCTCGAAAAGCTCCCGGCCCGAACCGAAGTGACCTATCGCATCACCCTCACGGCCAAGGAAAAGGGCAACGCGAAGTTCAAGGCCACCATGACCGCCAGCGGATTGACCGAACCGATTATCCGCCAGGAGAGTACGAAGATCTACGCGGATTGATGTTGAGTGCCCCTTCCCCGCCCGGGGAAGGGGTTTTTATTCGCCAACACATCGTTTCATTTCAGTGCTTTGAATACACGAACATTTCGTTGCAGAAATCATGCGTGAAGTGCAATGGAATGCAGTTTTAGGTAGTGGCTTAGCACGACCTTGATTTCTCGACAAGTTCCGCCAGCGTCCAAACGTGATCCTCAAGCCCAGCCGCCATAGCTGGCGTACACTTCTCGGGGGAGGAAGCATGGATCGTACGGAAGCTTTTTTGCATATGGTCGGGAATAAGCGTGGTGTTTGGCACTCATGTCTCGCAGGCAAGACCACATTGGTGAGGCAGATCATGATCTCACCACGAATCCCGCGACATTTCTCGGTAGGCCGGCTCCTCTTTGCCGCAACTGCGCTCGTTTTAATTTTTACGACGGGCTGTGAGAAACAGCCAAGTGGTTCCGCACCCCCAGTCGTGGCAGAATGGACTTTGAAAAGCCAAGAAAAGTGCGTGGCCTTCTCGAAGGATGGGAGTCTGCTGGCGGTAGGCATCGGCCAGTCCGGTACCGGTAGTGACGGCTGGTCTACGACATCGGCACCAAGAAGCGGCTCGCCCAACTTTCTTAACCACGCTGGGTCAACGCGGTCGCCTTCTCGCCAGACGGCAAATTCGTGGCTGTGGCCATCGGCACCCGAAGCTCGAGCGCCGCACCCCACCTGAACTACGAAGGGACCGCCGGCGAAGTCGCGGTTTATTCCACAGATAATTACGGGGAGGTTTTTCGACACAAGTCGAAGATCAGCCCAAGCGAGTTTCGCGCTGCCCTCTGGCACCCCTCCGGGGTGCAAATCATTTTGGGGGCTCGCGTCCGGTGGTCTCGCTGGCGCTCGACCACCGGCTAATCTCTGCGACCCCTCCGGGGTCGGAATAATAGAAGGCGGTCGGGTTGGGTGTTAGTGTCTGCGACCAGTTCGGGGTCAGGAAGGTGGAAGTCTATCGCCAACCCTCCGCGTATCAGGATGGTTGAAGAATTCGGATCGATTCCGGATACTACGTCGCCGACGCGTGCTCTTCCGCTCGGATGGCTTCTCGTTCCGTCACGTCGTATTCATCGAGCACGGAACTGTCGATGAACGTGCCATCGCTGTATCGTTCGCTCCCGACACCCAGGACGTCCACGAGTGATGAGTGGGTCGTGCCTTTCGCTGCGTACACGACGCCGTCCACTTCCACGGCGGACTCTTGATAGTCGGGGTACTTCAGCAACGCCTCGTGCAATTCCCTGAGTTTGTAATGCGGCACGCTCGCGAACAAGTGATGCGGCAGATGGTAGTCCTGTCCGACCGGCAGGAGGAAAAAGTTCATCGTCGTCGGACCGAGAAAGACTCGGGTATTCGTCAGCTTGCCGCGGCCGCCGTTGCCGTGCTGCACGAATTGCCGCAACAGCACGTAAAGCGGAAACACCGTGAGTAACGGCAACGCCCAGAGAGCCGACCAGTACCACATGATCGGCCGGCCCGTCAGCACACTCGCCCAGGCCAGTCCATGGAACAGAAGGAAGTAGCACGTGAAACGTTGCAGCGTGGTTGCCTTCAGGCTCATGTCCGGCTTCACCCGACTGCGGTGATAGAAGCGATGTGGTAGCAGGCCAAAAAACAGCATCGCGGACGCCCACACGGCTCCGGGCACGATCGCGAGCAACGTCTCATCGCCCTTGTAAACGAGCGCGAGATTCAGGAAGAACTGCCCGACCACGCACACGGCCCCGAGTCGCTTCGGCCAGGAGGGGGCAGGGTTTTCGCTGGTGCGATACACATCGCGGCTGCTGCTGAACGCGTTGGCCTGAATGCGGACACGCAGGAAGCCGAACATCCGGATCGGCGACAGAATGCGAAGCACGTAGCCCAACACTTGTCGCGGCTGCAGCGGGCCTTTGGGCCAGGTGTCCGTTTCGACCATCTGCATGACATTCGGGTCGCGGTCCGGATCGTTCACGAATTGATGATGAGCGAGGTGCTGCAGGCGATACATGTAGGTGGTTGTGAAGATCGGATACATGCACAGCCAATCGGAAGCCAGTTCGTTCAACCAGCGATTGCGAAAGAGCGTGCGGTGCGAACCTTCATGACCCAACACGCCGAGATGATGGTGGCCAGCCCCGACGAACAGAGCCGAGACCAGCACGAGCGGAATCGCCCAGCCCCAGCCGACGCCCGATTGCAAGATCCATTCGAGCCCGAGGAATGCCGCCGTAAGCACGACAGCCAGGATGAGCCACGAGCGCAGAATGTAGAACCAGTTGGTCCAGTTGTTCGACTGCCGAATGTCCTGCAACAGTTGCCGAAAAACAGGATCACGAAGAAAGGGGCTGGCTTCCGAAGACATGGCCGAATCCTGGCGGTGAGTAGCTTCCGTGTGGAGAAGAGAATAACGCAAATGGGGGATGTTGTGGAGTCCAAACCTGCGTAGCAGCGGACGAGTGCTTCTCGTGCCAGCTTCCGCGCTAGTTCTGCGTATTCGTCCGCCTTTCTGGCGAGTGCGAATGATTGGTGGCAGAGTAGCCCTCTCGCGGAGCGAGAGAGCTACAGTTGAAGACATCCATCCGTCCATGATTGACGATGCACTAGCTGCTGGTGTCGAATAGCCAGATCGAGCATCGGCTGCATCCTCGTGATTCCCCCCACGAGGTCGGCGAGATGATGCAGGCTGGTGGCCAGCTACTCATCACGCGTTTTTTGTTCGCTGAGCGAGAAATCTCAGGCGGCTTGGGCGGGGGTTGGGATGCTTGCTTGCGGTGCCGTCCTCTGGGACTTTGGCATGATTGCCAACCAGGGGAATTCGAATGCCCTCACGAAGATCCGGAAGGGCGCGCAATGTTCCCTCCGATCCTCACTTCAGCAACTTGATCTTGATGTTCTTGAACCAACAAGGGGAACCGTGGTCCTGGAAGCCGATGAAGCCCCTGAGCGGATGATCCTTGAAGGCCACGTCGAATTTGTGGGCCGAGCCATCGGGGCGTAAGTTTGGCTTCTCGAATTCCGCCATGTCCGCCTTCACGACGGTTTCGCCGTTTAACTGGATGGTCACCTTGTGGCCCTGGCAGGTGATGACCATGTGGTTCCACTCGCCGACGGCTTTCATCGCGTTCTTGGTCGGCTTTACCAGATCGTACAGCGCACCAGTGTCGTGGTAGCCGGCGGTCTTGGTGTCGTCGATGGCGACCTCGATGCCGTTAAAGCCGACATCTTTGCCAGGTCGGGGCTTGAGCGAGGAGGTTCGAATAAAGACACCGCTATTGCATTTGGGGCTGATCTTGAAATCGAACTGAAGCGAGAAATCCTCCCACATTTTCTCGTGGATCATCATGTAGCCGCCGCATTTGTGGGGGTTGATGCAGCCATCGTCCACCGGCGTCTTGCTCGGCTTCTCGCTGCTAGTCATCCAGCCGGCATGAGTCTTGCCGTCGAAAAGCAGTTGCCAGCCATCTTTCTTTTCGAGATCGGACAACTCGTTGTCCGCAGCCGAAGCCAGAGACGCGAGCAGACAGAGCGAGACGATCGGGAGAGAATGTCGCATCAGAACACCATGATGTTTGGGGAACGAGAGTTCACGCAAAGTCGCCAAGGGATGGAAGAAGGAAATCCCGGTTTCGTGTTAAGCTATCGTTGATCCTACGAATGGCATGTGAGTCAGTTCTGCAGACGCATTCTGAACGAGGCGCAATTCTAGCCCAGATTCGACCCGGCTAATTCGGTCATCATCAACGTTGCCTCGGCACGGCGATCTCTGATCCGTTCCATTGCGATCACTTTCGACACGATGGTGGTATTTAACAGCGGAGCATTCCGGCGGAAGTTCGCCGACAAGCACGCTCAGTTTGCTGTGCGCTTCGGAGAGACGGACTAGCTCCCCCTCTCCGAAGCGGAGAGGGGGAGAAAATTAAACCACCTTCTCCGTCTTCGCATCCCAGTTCATCACTTTGCGTTGCCGATACGATTCCACGGCCAGCTTGATTGCGACCATCGTGGCCGTTCCAAGTTCCACGTTGCAATTCAACTGGCCGTTGCCGCGAATCACGTCGAGGAAATTGCCGACCATATCCGCTCTTGGCTTGATCGGAATCTTCACTTCGTCCTTGCCGTCGTTCTTGGCCTGGAACTCCGGCTTGAAGTCGCCGTTGAACTTCAGCAGCGGTTCGCCGCCGATCTCCATGGTTCCGTGCTTGCCGTAGATGCGATCGGGAATTTGCGTGTCGTTGGTGAGCGTGCTGACCAAAAAGACCGAGAATTCCTGCGGATAATCGGCCGTCATCATGAACACGTCCGGAATATCGCGGCCATCCTTCTCGACGTACAAACCGCCGGAACCCGTTACGCGACTTGGATAGGCCCCGTTCGGCCCAGCCAGGGCGATGAGCAACGGTGCGAGTTTGTGATACAGCAGGTCGGTGGCAACTCCGCCGTTGTAGGGCCAATATTTGCGGAAGCGGAAGAAGTGCTCCGGGTTCCAGTCGATCTTCGGGGCCAGGCCGTACTTGTGCCCAAGCCACATGTCCCAGTCGATGTGATCCTCGCCGGCCTTGTCGGGCCCGGCCGTGGGATCGATCTTCTGATGCGTGTTGAACAGGCAATCGCGGGCGTTGCGGTTATAGCTCCCCTGAGCCCAGGTCACCTTGCCGATGCGGCCAGCCTTGATGGCTTCGCTTGCCTGCCAGTAGCCATCGCTCGCTGTCGCGTTCGGACCAACCTGGAGAATCTTCTTTAGCCGTCGAGCCGCATCGCGAACCGCAATCGCCTGCTCGACGGTGTGCGTCATCGGCTTTTCGCAGTAAACGTTCTTGCCCGCCTCCATCGCCTCGATGGTGATCTTGCCATGCCAGTGGTCGGGCGTCGCGATCAGTACCGCGTCCACGTCCTTGCGATCCAGAATCTTGCGGTAGTCCGAGTAGCCTTCCGCACTCGCGATCTTCTTCGCCCGTTCGATGCGTTTCTGGTAAACATCGCAAACGCCGACGACCTGCACATTGTCCTTCTCGGCCCGCTTGACGAGCGAGCCGACGTGACCCGTGCCCATGCCGCCGCAGCCGATGACGGCCATGCGAATGCGGCCGTTGGCACCGTAGGCGCGATCAGTTGACAGTGCGAGCGCGCCGGTCGCGGCGGCGGCCACGAAGGCTCGGCGAGTAAGGTCGTCTGCCATGGGGAGAGGCTCCGATTGGTAAGAGAGTGCAAGCTGCCGAATCAGGGGGCATTGGATTTGCTGGCGGATGCGATGGCTTTGTCGAGGCCACGGATCAATTCGTCTGCGGTCTGCAGCCCGAGATAATCTTCCTCGACCTTGCCATCGACGAGAATGAGCAGGCGCGGAATAGAAGTGATCTGGTGTCTTCTCACGAGCGCCAAGTTATTGTCGTCATCAACATCGAGGATTCGAAAGGCCACGTCCTTGTATTTTGCTTGCAACGCCAGGACGATTGGCTTCTGTTGTCGGCATGGTCCACACCAATCGGCATGGAATTCGAGGAACTCGACCTTCACCAAACGAGGGGCCTGCTTCGATTTCGCAGCCGGGGTTGTTCCGGTGGTCGGCGAGTCCATGCAGCCGAGAGTGAGAATGAATGAAGTGAGTGCGAGAAAGTAGAGAGTGTTTTTCATGAGGTCATCATTCCATCGAAAACGTTTGGAAGCAAGAGAAATTCGGAGCCTGAAGCTAGTGATTCCCCCCCTCCCCGCTTCGGGGAAAGGGAGAAAAACGTCAGCCTTCATACGAATCAACCTTGTTCAGAAAGTCCCTCAGCAAATCCTGGATGCTCCCACGCTTGTCGAAGTAGATTCCGACAATGTAGATGATGAAATAGCGTTTGCCCTTGCAGGCCATGAACGAGTTGCCGACCGAGTTGCCCTTGCTCTGCAACAACACACAACGGGAATCGTCGCCCCACGTCCACAAGTCTTTTCGTTCAACCTCGATCACACCCTCGGCGGCCGCAATGCCGATCTTGTTGCCGATTTTCAGGCCGGCATAGGCGTCGCGGGCATCCTTGGCGGAGCGTTCCACGCTGACCGTGCAGGTCACATAGACGGTCTTCTCGGGATCGGCCGTGTCCTCGTATTCGTAAGTGAGGTCTCGGCTGCCATCGAGATGGCGAACCTTGCTGAACTTTGCACGGGCCGGATCGACTTTGGTTCCCGGCACAAATTGAGCTACATGCTCGGCGGTTATCACATGTGTTTTGTCTGCCGCAGTGACGGGCTCATCGATCTCGTGGATGAACAGGGCGTAGCTCAGCGTACACATGCCGCCGCACGCCAGGAACAGGCCCCCGGAGACCAGTAGCAGTATCTTCGGAGTGCTGAGCCCACGTTTCTTTGGTTTTGGGCGCCGACCCCGCGGACGCTCGTCCGCCTCGGGCTCGCTCAATACCGCATTGCAACCATCGCAATAAATGGTTCGGTTGTACTCACCACGACGAACGATGACGCGCTCACCGCACTGTGGGCAACGGGAAGGGATCATGTGAGATTACTCGTGAAGCGACCAATCGGGTTGAGGACAATCGTATGAGGGAAGCCACGGACGTCGGCAAGCTCATTCCTCGGCATCCAGCTGCCGCAACCGGCGATCGGCATCGAACGTTGGCGGAGGCAACTCTTCCGCAAGCCGTATGGCATCGGCTTCCGCGATGTCGACCTTGGCTGTTCCGTGCCCCCGAAAGACCGGCAAGCCTTTTCGTAGTGCGATAATCTCTCGACGAGTACGGCCTCGTGGCGCATCCGCCCAGCGGCCGATTCGTTCGTAGAAGTCGAAGAACATCGGCACAATCTCGCGGATGTACTTCCAGTAGCCGGGGTTGTCTGTTTGGATCACGAACAGACCGCCTGGCACCAAGCTGCGATGAACGAGGGCCAGGAACGCGGGCGTAATCAGACGACGATGGACCTGCGAGGCCTCGTAGTACGGTTGCGGATGATAACAGTGAATTTCGCTGACCGAATGCGGTTCGATCCAACGATCGAGCAGATCGTGAGCGCCGCCGACCGCGAACTTCAGGTTCGATAGGCCACGTTGATTACCGCGTTTGCGGGCATAGCGAATGACCACGGGCAGCGTGTCGATGCCAAGATGATCGTAGTCTCGTCGCGAAAACGCACCGCCGATCGTCGAGCGGCCGTTGCCGCAGCCGAGATCGAGAATCACGGGGGCCGTTCGACCGAACAGTTCGGGCCAGTTCAGCCTGCCTTCCGCGGGCATCGCCTTCAATGCCGTCTGCGTCCATTTCGACGGTTCGAGGACGATGCCAGCGAATGGCACGCCAAATTCGCGCTCGACTCGTCGCGGTGGAAGATCACTTCCGGAAGGATGGCCCATCCTGTTAGAGTAAGGCGCGATACAAAAGCTGTAGAGTCTGTTTCAAGACTAACCCGCCGCGTAAGCGAGGGACCCCCTCGCTTACGCGGCGGGTGAGTGAGAAATTTTGAAACAGTCTCTAGCATTCTCCATCCGTTTGAAGAAGCCAAGGGAGTCGTGCGTGTTTCCGTCGTGTCCGCAACCTCCCGACTGGTCGATCGACTGGGCGTCGCTCGACCCGTTGCCGTGGTTGCAGGACATGAAGGGCTGTCCACAGAATCCGGATCGCCACGCGGAAGGGGACGTTTGGAATCACGTTCACGGCGTCGTTGATGCCATGGTTGCTCTGCCCGCCTGGCGCGAACTACCGGAAACCGAGCGGCGAATCTTATTTCTGTCGGCCCTGTTGCACGACGTGGCCAAGCCAGCCTGCACGCGGATAGAACCGGATGGCCGTGTTTCCGCGCGTGGGCACTCCTGGCGCGGGGCCGTCCGTGCCCGTGGGATTCTCTGGCATCTTGGGGTTCCGTTTGCCGAACGCGAGCACGTCTGCGCGATCGTTCGCCATCATTTGGTGCCGTTTTTCCTTGTCGATAGTGCAAACCCACGGCGGTTGCTGATTGAGGTCAGTCAGACCGCCAAGTGCTATCTGCTGACCCTGATGGCCGAAGCCGACGTGCGTGGCCGCATTTGTCCCGACCCGCAGCGAATGCTCGAGCAGATCGCCAAGTTCCGCGAAGAGGCCGAATCGGTTGGCTGCCTACATACCGCCCACGTCTTTTCTTCCGCTCACGAGCGTTATCTGTTTTTTCGCGAACCGCATCGCAACTGGAACGAGTCCGAGCCGGAGAACTTTGGCAGTCACGTCGTCATGCTCAGCGGCTTGCCCGGGTCCGGCAAGGACTTTTGGCTCGAGGAGAACTTGCGCGATTGGCCGCGTGTGAACCTGGACGATATTCGTCAGGAATTGCAAGTATCCGGATCGGATCCTCAGAGCATGGTGTTGAACCGGGCTCGTGAAATTGCCCTCGATCATCTCCTCAATCGCCGCGACTTTATCTGGAATGGTCCCTGTTTGAGCCGGAATATTCGCAACGATTGTCTGCGCTTGTTCCACGGTCACGACGCCCGGACGCGGATTGTGTACGTGGAAGTTCCACCGCAACAACTTTTCCAGCAGAACCAGCAGCGCCGTCGGCGTGTGCCGGAAAAAATCATTGAACGGATGCTCGATCGCTGGGAGGTCCCCGATCGGACCGAGGCGCATGAGGTGGAGTACGTGGTTTCGAATGGAACCACGATCGTCCCGGCAGCATCGTAGTCGGCATACACCGTGTGCCGAATCTGTTTCGACCGTTTGCTGGCCCATCGTGCTGAATGTCCGCACACGGAGTGTGCGGACTACAATGGACTTGCACAAAGTCAGCGGAGATTTCCCATGCCGCGTTTCGTTTCTTGCGCCGCCATGCTCATGTTTGGCGGCCTGCTTCTCGCGGCACCGGCACCCACCAACAGTTCAGCACCCAAAAGCATCACTCCGGAACAAATCAAACAGGCCATCGAGGATCTGGGTAGTCCCAAGTTCCCCGTGCGGGAACGTGCCTCCAAGTTTTTGTTGGAGGCAGGCAACAGTGCCGAGGATGCCCTGCGAAACGCGGCCAAGAGCAAGGACGAAGAGACTTCCAATCGGGCCAAGGCGATCCTCGAGAAATTCGCCTGGGGGCTGTACCCGGATACGCCGGCCAATGTTGTCGCACTGATCGAAAAGTTCCGTGGCGGCGACCCCGAGGTGCGACGGCAGGCCGTGGGCGAATTGATGCGAATGAAGCCGGTTCGCTTCGCGACGCTCCGCAAGCTCATCGCCCAGGAACAGAACGAGGAAGCCCGCGAGGAAATGTTCCGGGGCATGACTCTCGTGGTTCGCCGAGTCGTTCCGGGCCTGTTGGTCGCCAGCCAACTCGACGAGGCCGCTTCCCTTTTGGAGTTGAGCCAAAGTCAGTTGCACCCGGAGAGCCTGAACGACTATGCGACATTTCATTATCTGCGTGGCAACGTCCCTGCCGCCATTCAGCAAATGGAACGTGCGATGAAGAACGGTCCCGAGGCTGAGACGCAACGAGCGGCCGGGGCACTCGTGCACCTCTATCGCCTGAAGGAAGATTGGCCCGCCGCTCGCAAGGCCGTGGCTATGGCGAACAACAAGGAACTCGAAGACAACCTGGCCTTTCAGTCGAACGACTGGAAAAAACTCACGGAACTGGACCGGCTGCCACGCGAGGGCGATGATCGCGGCACCCGGGCCGCGTACTTTCGGCTCTCTGGCAACCTGGCCAAGTACGACGAGATTATCGCCGACTTGAAGAAGGAACTAACGGGCGTCGAAGGGGACGATACGACTGCGTACTCTGTGGCTGTCGCACTTCTGCTGAATGGCCGTGGAGCCGATGCGATCGCCATGCTGAAAGAGAGGCCCGGCAAAGGGGCGAGCCTGACCTTCGATCTCTTATGTGCGCAACTCAAGTTCAAGGAAGCGTTCGCCCTGGCTGACAAGGCCGCGAAAGAGTACGAGAAGGACGAAGGGGGATACGTTTTCAAGATCCCGCTCGATCTCGAACGTGCAAAAGTCCTGGCCGGTCTGGGCGACCGCGATGCGGCCACGCAGATTTTTCGTGGCGTTCTCGATCTCTCGCTCAAACACAATCACCAGTTCGTTGAACTCGTGCGGGCGGCGGTGCGTGCCGGAATGCACGATCTCGCGATCGAGTTTGGGGCAAAAGTATTGGCGAGTAGCGATGCCCTCGTTCGGCAAGGCGCGAGTGAAATTCTCGACCCACTTGTCGGTGACAATAAGCAAGTCGCTCTTCTCTGGTGGCAAGCCTACCGCCTCGACAAGCCCGATGAAGATGCGGCCAAACGCCTCAATCGCGTTCTGGAGTTCACGGACGGCAAGGCCGACAAGAAAAAGGCCGAGCATCTCGCCGGCTTGATCGAGAAACTCAGGGAGGCGTTCAAGACCGGCCAGGAACTTCCCCCTCAATTGCAGATCGTGATCACGGGACCCAGCTTGGATTTTGCAATCGCACAAATGTATCGAGCCGTGGGGCACAACGAAAAAGCTGAGAAGTTCTTCAAAAAAATAGCCGACGCCAAGGCGGCCGAGAATCGGCTCGACGACTTGCTCGGCGAGTTCGATCTCGAAGAAGCGGGGGCTCTACCCGTGCCCACTCACCAGAAATATTTGCTGACCTACGGAGACTTTCTGCTCGCTCAGAAGAGACCAAAGGAAGCGGCCGAGATGTACCGCAAGGCCTGGGATCTCGCTCCGTTTCAACCCTTACCGCTGTTCCTACATGGACACGCTCTCAAGCTTGCAGGCAACGACAAGGAAGGGAAGCGACTGATCGACATCTCGCACTGGATCGCACTGGGCAACGACGCGACGCGATCGAATTTCGGCGACGAACTCAGCAAACGGGGCTTCGATGCAGACTCTCGCCGGGAGATGGAGATCATTCTCGCGACCGGCTGGTTCGATTCGTACCACTACGGAAATGCATTGGCCCGCCTGGCGCGCACCAAGGTTAGACAAAAGGATTACGCGACGGCCTCCCTCTACTTCGATAAAGACGTGATCGGCCTGTCGCGAAGCGGGGCCGGGTTTGTCGAAAATCGAGCCTATCTCACTGTTCCCGAACTCGCGCGCACCTATCGCGCTCAGGCTTTGGTCGCTGTGGGCAAATTGGATGCCGCCCTCGCCGAGGCGCGGCTTGGACTCGAGGCCATGCCGGGCAATGTCGAACTCGCCATCGCTCTGGTTCCGAATCTCGAAAAGTCTGGCAAGAAACAGGACGCAGATGAAATCTACGCGAAAGTGAAAGCCGCGTTTGACTCATCGATCAAGGATTTCGCTTCCAGTGCGGACTTACGGAACAGCCTGGCCTGGATGATGGTCAACTGCAACCGCGAACTGGACGAAGCCCGCAAGCACGCCGAGCAAGCCGTGAAGTTCGCACCCAAATCGGCAGGCTACCTCGATACGCTGGCCGAGATTCACTTCCGCCAGAAAGATCGGGCCAAGGCCCTCGAGTTCATGAAGCAGTGTGCGGCCATCGAGCCAAATAACCCGTATTTTCGCAAGCAACTCGAACGATTCGAAAAGAAGCCGTTCGACAGTCCGCTGCCGGATGAGGAAACTGGGGATGACGATTGAGGTTTGGTTTCCCGTAGCCGCACTCGCCAGAGTGCGGGAAACCTTCCTTCCAGGTGCGCCTCCCGCGTTCTGGCGAACGCGGCTACTCGAATTCGCCTAAACGAACAACCAGCTTCTCGAATCGCCTTGCAACTCGGGCAACATCTTCTTTTGGCAGACTCTTGAACCGCATCAGCCAATTCACCACGGCCCCGAAAGTTCCCGTCACGTCAAGGACTTCGACCAACTCGTGATTCGGAAGCGGACGGATCGCTCGGTAGACGTTCAACGCTCGATGCAGGCGTTCGCGTTCGCCCGGAATCAGGCTGCCCAGTAGCCTGGCCATGTCCGCCTCGGGTGCATCGAATTTGGCGGCAGCGAAATCGATCGTGCCCGATACGCGAGTTCCCACATATAGAACGTGATCGTGCCAGAGATCGCCGATGCACGGCAGGACCCGAACGGGTCGGATTCTCCAGGGTGCGAGCGCGGCTTCCATGCGCGGGACAAGGCGGGGCACTAGTGACCAGGCCCGTTCGATGTCGAGTGACAGCGATTCCGTGCTCGGTGCCATCCGTGCCCGGTCATTCTGAAGTAACGCCTGTGCATCCTGAACCGCCTGCCAGCGTCGCAAAATTGCGGGGCAAGGCTGTTCCGCGGCTGGAACCAACTTCTCCCACACCGCGTGAATGCGTGCAAGTGCATCGATCGCCGCGAAGAGTTTGTCATCCGTGGGATCCTCGTGAAAATCCGCTTTGCCGGGCATCCAGGTCGTGATGTCCCAACAACGCTCATCCACCAACGCCAGCGTTCGGCCGTCGCGTCCGGGTTCCACTGCCGGTACGAACGGCAGGCCCTGCTCCAGCGCGGCCTTCATCCAACCATGAATGCGTGCGAGTTGCCGCTCGGTTGTGGCGGGTGAATACTGCTTGAGTGCGAACTCTCGGCCATCGAAGGTTGTCCCTCGCCATATCCGCGCGCCGCTAAATCCTCCCGCGTTCCCGAGCGCGAGCCAGCGGGCATCCGCGAGGTGCCTTGGGTAGGCGGCCAAGATTCGTCGAAGGTCCATCGCGGCTACTCTGGAACTCGGAACCTCCTGACGCTAACCATATCTCTACACGCCCAACAAGGCCTCTCATGCCAATTGCTGACCTGCGAATTGAATACTCCAAGCACGGACTCGATGAATCCGAGGCCGGGACCGATCCGTTGGCACTCTTTCATCGCTGGTTCGAACAGGCGCTCGCGGCCGAGGTGCCCGAACCGAATGCCATGACTCTGGCCACCTGCACCCTGGATGGCCGACCGTCCGCACGCATCGTCCTGTTGAAAACCTGCGACGAACATGGGCTGAGTTTCTTCACAAACTACGAGAGCCGTAAGGGGCGAGAATTGGCCAATAATCCGCGTGCTTCGCTCGTGTTCTTTTGGCACGCGGTTGAACGCCAGGTTCGCATCGAGGGGACCGTGACCCGAGTCTCTGAGGCGGAATCGGACGAGTACTTTGCCACTCGACCGATCAACAGCCGACTTGGGGCGTGGGCATCCGAGCAGAGTGAAGTCCTCTCCGGTCGAGCAGAACTGGAGCAACAGCACCGCGAATTGATGGCTCGATTCCCGGACGGCAACGTGCCCCGCCCGCCGCATTGGGGTGGCTTTCGCCTGAAGCCCAACGTCTGGGAATTCTGGCAAGGCCGCCCGAGCCGTCTGCACGATCGGTTGCGATTTCGATTGGTTGAAGACAAATGGCTGCGGGAACGTCTATCGCCTTGATGACTCGGCAAGCGAGACGCTTGCCCTACAATAGATTGTTCCACTAAACCCGAGGAGTTTTTCGCATGTTTCGCACCCTGATTGCTGCTGCCGTCGCCGTTGCCATTGCGGTTCCTGCCATGGCCGAGGAGAAGAAAGTGACCGGTCCACTCAGTTTCACCCTGAAGGACATCAAAGGCAAAGATGTCGAACTCTCGAAGTATAAAGGCAAAGTTGTCGTGTTCGTGAACGTGGCCAGCAAGTGCGGGCTGACGTCACAATACGAAGGCCTGCAAGCGATGTACGAGAAGTACGAGAAGCAGGGCCTGGTCGTGATCGGCGTGCCAGCCAACGAGTTCGGCAAGCAAGAGCCAGGAACCGATGCGGAGATCGAGAAGTTCTGTTCCAGCAATTTCAAAGTCAGCTTCCCGATGATGAGCAAGATCGTCGTGAAGGGCAAGGGCATCAACCCTGTGTATGAATCTCTCACGGGCAAGAGCGCCAAGTTCCCAGGCGATATCAAGTGGAACTTCGAGAAATTCGTGGTCGGCAAGGACGGCCAGGTGGTCGCCCGCTTCGAGCCGAATACCGAGCCCAACGATCCGAAATTTGTTCAGAAGATTGAAGCTGAGTTGAAGAAGTAAGTTCCGAAGCGAGCCTCCGGCTTACGCCGAAGGCTCGCTTCGTACGACCACGGTTATTCATGTTGCAGAAGCCCAAACCAAAACGCTGCGAATGCCCGCCTGAAGAGTCGAAAGACCCCGGGCCTGACGATCAAGCCTTGGCCGCTCTGGCCTGGGCGATGGCCCATCCGATCCGCGTTCGCATTCTGAATCTGCTCCTCGAAAAAAACTCGTGCATCTGCGGCGAACTCGTCGAGTTGCTTCCCGTTGCGCAGTCCACCGTCTCGCAGCATCTCAAGATCTTGAAGGAAGC
This sequence comes from Gemmataceae bacterium, assembly GCA_009691845.1. GTDB lineage: Bacteria > Planctomycetota > Planctomycetia > Gemmatales > Gemmataceae > SIAJ01. The sequence continues at coordinate 10,514 of SIAJ01000052.1, read as the reverse complement.
CGGTCTCGTTCAAGGCGAGATCGACGGCCCTTCCGTGTGCTACTGCGTGAACGTCGAGGGACTCCGACGATTGAAGAAGCTGGTGGGCAGCTTGTAGCCGCGTTCGTCAGAACGCGGGTGCCGCGCCTCCCTTCAGGGCTTTCAACAAACTGGGTTCAAAGCTGTCCCGCACTCTGACGAGTGCGGCTACACGCCCTTGCCTTTATCGTCAATCGACGATAGTTTGTCTTCGGAGGAATGCTCATGTCCACAATCGTCGATCGCGTTCGAGAAAAGTACGGGGCCGTCGCCGAGAGTTCGCTCTCCAACGACCATGCGGGCGTGCAGGCCGTGGCCGAGGCTTTCGGGTATTCGCCCGAAGAATTGGCGTCGATTCCGGCCGAGGCCAACATGGGCCTTTCGTGCGGTAACCCGACGGCTTACGCGAATCTCAAGGCGGGTGAAGTCGTCGTGGACCTCGGTTGCGGTGGCGGGCTCGATGTATTGCTCGCTTCTCCCAGGGTCGGTCCGAAGGGCAAGGCAATCGGCATCGACATGACGCCGGCGATGATCGAGCGAGCCCAGGCGAACGCGGCTAAACTGAACCTTCGCAATGTTGAGTTTCACCTCGCGCACATCGACAAGCTGCCGCTGGCCAACTCAAGCGTCGATTGCGTGGTCAGCAATTGCGTGATCAACCTGGCACCCGACAAAGGGGCGGTGCTTGGAGAAGTGTTTCGCGTGCTCAAACCGGGTGGCCGGGTCGCGGTCAGCGATATTGCCCTGAAACGCGAGTTGCCGAAAGAACTCGCCGAAAGTGTCGCCGCCTATGTTGGCTGTGTGGCGGGTGCGATACGAATCGCCGAATACGAGCGATTGCTGCGGGAGGCTGGTTTCGCCTCCGTCCAAGTCGTCGATACGAAGAAGGACCTCAACGCCTACGCGAAAGTCGAGAACCAGGCCGGCTGCTGTTCGCCCGCGATGGAGGCTCCCACTTCGTCCGTACTGTCTCTCGGAGTGACCGATGAAGAGTGGATCGCATCCGCACAAGGTTGTTGCGGCATCGAACCGGAACGCTCTTCCGTCCACACGGATCTGGCCGACCTGATCGCGAAGTACAACGTGAACGAGTACGCCGCCAGCGTGCAGGTTTACGCCATCAAGCCACTCGCATGAGACAGCGATTGACTGCCGAGTTCCTGGGAACGTTCGCTCTCGTCTTCGTGGGGACGGGGGCGATCGTCGTCAATGACGTGACGGGTGCGGTCACGCACGTCGGCATTTCCCTGACGTTCGGCCTCGTGGTGTTGGCACTCATCCATTCGCTCGGAGATGTTTCGGGGGCCCACTTCAACCCGGCCGTGACCCTGGCTTTTGCGTTTGCACGCCGGTTCTCGTTTCGAGATGCTGTGCCCTACATCGTCGTGCAATGTGCAGGGGCCATTCTCGCAAGCACGTGTTTGCGGTTGATGTTTCCCGAGAACGAGAGGCTGGGCGGCACAATTCCGCGTGGCTCGGCCTTGCAATCGTTCGGCCTGGAGTTGTTGCTTTCAGCTTTCTTGATGTTCGTGATTCTGAATTCAACGACCGGAGCGAACGAGAAGGGGCTGGCGGTCGGCATCGTCGTCGGTTCCGTGATTGCCCTGGAGGCTCTGTTTGCCGGGCCGATTTGCGGGGCGTCGATGAACCCAGCTCGCTCCCTTGGGCCAGCCATTATCTCTGGCCAGTGGGATTCGCTGTGGATTTATCTGCTGGCACCGACGTTCGGCATGTTGTTGGCTGTTCCCGCATGTTGCTGTGTCCAATCGTCGAACTGCTGTACTTCTGAGGAGACCTCGCCGTGAAACGCGTCCTGTTCGTCTGCGTCGAAAACTCGAATCGCAGCCAGATGGCCCAGGCGTTTGCACGCACACACGGCGGTGATGAAGTCGAATCCTTTAGTGCGGGCTCGAGACCTTCAGGCAAGATCAATCCGAAGGCGATCAGTGCCATGGCGGAGTTGGGGTATGATCTCAGCGCCCATCATTCCAAGTCGCTTGAAGAAGTCGGAATTGGTCCCTTCGACGCGGCCGTCACGATGGGGTGCGGCGACGCCTGCCCGAATGTGCAAACTCGCATCCGCGAGGACTGGCAGATCCCCGATCCACGCGAGATGCCGCCGGACGAGTTTCGCCAGGTACGCGATCTGATCGAGCAGAAGGTGAAAGCGTTGCTGGCACAGTTGTGACCGTATCAAATCGTACTTCAATCAAGTCAGATACCGCGTAGGAATTTCCGCCCCCGCGACGTAGCTGAGTTTGCCGATCTTGCACATCTGATAAACGTTAATGCGAAAGTCCGGACAGGTGCTGACAAGACAGTACGCATCAACGGGCTTGAAGCCGTAGTCGCTCACCAGCCATTCGATCAGGTTGATCGTTGCCGTCTCGACGGCCACTTCTAGTGGGCGATAGGCATACACGGAGACGATCGAACTCGGCTTGCGGATTCTCATCCAGGGCACGCGTTTGCCTTTGATTACATCGACTTTCAGGCGGACCGTGGATTGCGTCTCGGCGGCAGTTCCCGTGAACTCTGTGTCGCCCTGGGAGGCATGAACGTCCCCGAGCGAGAGCAAGGCACCCGGATGCCAAACGGGAAGCAGAATCGTGTTTCCGGGACACACGTCCCGGATGTCCAGGTTCCCGCCCCAATCGCCCTGGCCGTCGTTGCTGGTGGTCACTTCGCGGTCGGGGGCCGTGCCGATGGTGCCGATGAACGGCGTGATCGGCCATGAGATCTTGTCGCTGAAGTGAAGCGTGCCGTCGCGAGTCGTTCCACTTGGACCTGGAGTGTGCTTGAAAATCTTGGTTGTGTATTCGGATGAGCAATCGGGAAACCGGGACGACTCGCCGAGGGGGCCTCGACGCGGTCCCACGGCAATCCATGAGAACGGCTCCGGAGTGATGCTCTCGATCTGGATGGCCAGCGTGTCTCCGCGTTCCGCGCCTTCGACGAAGATTGGGCCGGCAATCGGGTTCACCAGCGGCGGATTGCGGTCGAAGCCCGGCCGTTTGCCGGGCATGGCCTTGTCGTTGGAGGTTTGGAAGTAGCCGACACTGGCATCCCAGGTTTCGACCTCGAAGGTCTCGCTTGGTCGCACGCGGAGCAAGGGCTCGTCGCGCCAGTCGAAGGCGAATTTTTTGGCCTGATCGCGAATGATCCGTTGCATGGGAGAGTTCTCGTTACCAGCCCCACTCCGCTAGAAGTGGGCCGGCGTGCGTTAGGTCGGGAAGAAGGTAATCCGCATTCGATGCTACGAGTTCTTCGTTCGTGTGCCAGCCGGTGGCAACCAGGACGGCCCGTGCGCCGATCGAGCGGGCACACTCGACATCCAACGGCGTGTCGCCGATCACCCAGACGTTTGACGGTTCAATTTTTTTGCCCAGGTGAGTCTCGGCCACACTCAATGCATGTCGCGCGACTTCATTTCGGCTTGGGCGACCATCTGCGAATCCGCCGAATGCGAAATGATCCCAGAGACCAAAGTGACGCAGCTTGATCTCGGCACCGGCCCGGATGTTGCCTGTCAGTAGGCCAACTGCGGTTCCGCGTCGTTCGCGAATGAGAAGTTCTGGCACTCCCGGCAAGACATTCCCTTCGATCTCGCGAAGCTTGTGCGGCAAATGGGAAAGATAGGCAGACTGGAGCTGTTCGAGGTTCTTCGCGGTTGGGTCGATGCCATGCACTTCGAGCAGTTCCCTGGAGATGCCAGGGTCGGTTCGACCACTATAGGAAACGCGATCCAGAATCTCGCGAACGCCGAACGCGGTTTTCAGGCCCTCCTCCATGGCTGCCTTGCCGGCTCCGCCGGAGCGAATGAGGGTTCCGTCGATGTCAAACAGGAGCACGCGCATCTTGCCAATATACGAGGCTGGCGAAGCGTTCGACCCCGAGAAACCTTCATGTTGGCGTTCAGGCAGGATCGATAACAAGGAGGGTTACGTGAAATTGGGAATCACGGGCCATCGGGAGGATTCATGCATCGCCGCCTCATCGTGCTCGCTCTGTTGATCGTGGCCAGCTTTGCGCATGCGGATACCAAGCCCGATCTGCTACGCAAGACGACTCCGAGTCTGCCGCTACCGGTGCCGCTCAGCGAGATGTCGGCCGCGACGAGGGATACAATCAGTCCCGTCATGAAGGACGCCACCATCCGGGCCATCTGTCCCCCGGAAGAGTTCATCGCCCACGCGGATATGTACAAGTGGCTGCTCGATCACCCGGATCGCACGGCCGCAGCCTGGCGTAAGCTGGGCGTCGAGGCCATTCAGATCAAGCCGATGAAGGATGGCGGATTCAGTTGGAAGGACAATGGCAGCGAACTGGTTTGGCAAGCCGTGGCACAAAGCGCTACCGGCCGAATCTGGTTTGCCGAGGGTCACGTGAAACCGGGCTTCCTGTTGCCCACATGTCCCGTCAAGGCGGTCGCTGTGTTGAACCACTCGGAGAAACAGCGACAGGATGGGGACGTGAGCATCACGCACCAAATCGAGATTTATTTGAAGACCGACAGCAAGGCTGCCAGCCTCGCCGCCAAGATACTGGGTGATAGTGCCACCAAGATGGCGGAACAGGGCTCGGAACAGCTGTTGATGTTCTTCTCGGGCATCGCGAAATACGCCCACGACAAGCCAGAGAAACTTCGCGAGGTTCTGTCCGATAAGAGCCGGTAGTTCGTGTCGGAACGATCACAATTTCAACAGCAGCATGGCAGGAATGCGTCTCGCGGCTATCATCCTGATATCGGTTGTAGTCCACTTGGCCACAGAGAAGACCCTAGAGGCTGATTCAAAACTAACCCGACGCGTAAGCGAGGGCGTCCCTCGCTTACGCGTCGGGTTAGTCTGAGAAGTTTTGAAATCGCCTTTAGTGATGCCGGCCTGTAACCTGCGAGCACATGTCCGAACCACTCGACTATAAATCCGCCGGCCTGGACCTGGACGTTTACGAGGATACCATCGGCCGAATTGGCCGGCTGGTCAAGAAAACGCACGGTCCCGGCGTACTCGATGGCTTCGGCGGATTCGCGAGCCTGTTCGCTCTCGACGTCAATCGCTGGCTGTTCTCCGGTGGGTATCGTCGACCAGTTTTAGTGACGTGCACCGATGGCGTGGGCACCAAGCTCAAAGTGGCCGCCGCCATGAACAAGTTCGATACCGTCGGTATCGACCTTGTTGCCATGTCCGTGAACGACTGTCTCTGTTGCGGTGCTCAGCCGCTCGTGTTCCTCGACTACCTGGCCATGCCGAAGGACGATCCCGTTCTTGCGGAGGAATTGGTGAAGGGCATGGTCGAGGGCTGTCAACAGGCCGGCTGCTCGCTGACCGGTGGCGAGACCGCGATCTTGCCGGATTTTTACGCCCCGGGCGATTTCGACATGGCAGGTTTTGCGGTCGGGGTTGTCGAACGGGATGATGCGATCGATGGCAGTCATATTCAACCGGGCGATGTGGTTCTAGGCCTGGCGTCGACGGGGCTGCACTCGAACGGTTACAGCCTGGCCCGCAAGATCGTCTTCGATCACGCGAAACTGAGCGTAAACGATCACGTCCCCGAACTAGGCCGAACGGTTGGCGAAGAGTTGCTGACGCCGACGCGAATATACGTGAAGGCAATCCACGAGATTCTGAAGCACTACCCCGTCAAGAAACACGTAGTCCGTGGCCTGGCCCACATCACGGGAGGTGGCATCGTCGATAACCTGCCACGCATTCTCCCACCGAACCGACGTGCCTTCATTCAACGCGGAAGCTGGACCATGCCGCCGGTCTTCCCCTGGATGCAGTCGTTAGGCAGCGTGGCTCAAGCCGAAATGGACCGCGTCTTCAATTGTGGCATCGGCTTCACGATGGTGGTCGGTGCGTACTACGCGGAGAGCATCCGCGAGCGACTGGCCGAGGCACAGACGCCGGCATTCGTGATTGGCGAGATCCGCGAAGGTGAGACCGGAGTGGAATGGGTCGGGTGATTCCCGGAAAGATCCCAAACGCGGCGAAAGTGCATAAAGACTTTTGGTGTCAGTTGTTAGGTCACCATCGTCGACGGAAGTGGGTGGGCAGGCCGAGGGTTTTTCTTGGCCTGCCGGTGACCACTTCAGAGCACGTTTTTCTTCCCTTCCCCCAGAAATAAAGCTATCTTCATGATTGAAGGAAGTCTGCGCCCTCCCGGACTCTTCACCGGATAGCGATGCTGTCGCCAGATGAGCTGATTGCGTTTCTCACCCAATATCAGTTCCTCTCCTCTTCGCAGGGGGAGACGCTGAACCAGGACCGATTTCGTTTCGTCTCTTCGGTCCAGGTGTGCGGGGAACTCGTTCAACGCAACTGGTTGACTCCGTATCAACAATCCCAATTGCTCTCTGGGAATGGCGAGAAACTCATTATCAGTTCTTATCGCATCCAGTCCCCACTTGGTGAAGGTGGCATGGGGATGGTCTTCAAGGCTATTCAGCCCAAGCTTGGTCGTACCGTTGCGATCAAAGTCATTCGCCCACAGGTTCTTGCGGCACGACCGGAAATCCTGTCGCGGTTCCACCGTGAAGCCAAAGCCATTGCCCATCTGAACCATCCGAATGTCGTGCTGCTGTATGACGCGGATGAATTCAACGGCACGCATTACATTGCGATGGAGTATGTCGATGGGCTAACGCTGGAAAAGATGGTCCGGACTCAGGGTCCCATGCCAATCCGCCAGGCGTGCGAGTACATGCGACAGTCGGCCCTGGGGCTTCAGCACGCCTACGAAGTCGGCCTGGTGCATCGCGACATTAAGCCATCGAACATCTTGGTCTCCCAGAAAACATCGATTCATGAATCGCGTGGCTCTTCCCTCAAGATGGCCAAGCCGAGCCTGGTCACGGTCCGCGACCGCGATCGGATGTCGCAGTCGAATGCGTCGGCCGCCGGGGTTCCGCAGGGCTGGGGCCAGGTGAAAGTGCTGGACATGGGGCTGGCCATGCTGGTGGACAGACTTGACGAAGAAAGCCTGGATTACGGACAGACCCCGCTAACCCGCGCTGGTGTCTTGTTGGGAACGCCGGATTTCATCGCCCCGGAGCAGGCCCGCGATGCTCGCCACGTCGATATTCGAGCCGACATCTACAGCCTGGGTTGCACGTTTTATTACGTTCTGACCGGTAAACCTCCCTTCCCTGGAGGCGCGGACGTGCAAAAGCTGATCCGCCACCAGACGGAGAAGCCCTACTCGATCGACGAGTTGCGACCGGGAATCCCGCAGGAAGTGACGAGCATTCTGAATCGCATGTTGGAGAAGCGGCCTGAAGATCGCTATCCCACGCCTCGACATTTGGCCGACGCTCTGGATCTGTACGTGAACCCGGCCCTGCCGAGTACGCCGGTACCTTCAGGCTTCATGGAAACATCCCCTGTGGCGGAGACGCCCGTTCCCCCGCGTCGAACTTCGTCGTCCGATGCCTCATCGACTCCAGTCCCCAATGCTTTCAGCGATCCGATGCCCCTCCCGCCGCTCGCGGCGATGGACATGAGCGTTGACACGTTTGGTTCGTCCAGGCCGACGGGAACGGATTCCGGAGGACGGTCCAAAGCTCGTGCCGTTCTCGCCGCTCATAACGGTCTTGTGGGGGGCATGGCATTTTCGCCGGATGGACGGAGGATCGCCTCGGCCGGGATCGATGGCTGTGTACGATTGTGGGACTTGACCGTTTCGCCTCCGACGGAAATCGCGACTTTCCCGAAACCAGGAGCGGAGTTTCACTCCGTCGCATTCGCTCCGCACGACGACTATATCGTCGTCGGAGGCACGATCGCGGATACGGCTCGCGTGTGGCGTTGGGACTACCAGGACGGCAAAGTGGCGGAATGGGGTGCTTACCGGGGAGATAAGGTCAGTGTTTCCGCGCTGGCCTTCGCACCAGACGCCAAGCGTTTTGCCGCCACGATCGGGTCCTTCGTCGTGGTCTGGAAGATCAACGGCCGCACGGCCGGGACCGGTGAAATCCTCAAAGGCCATGCATCGGCCGTTCGAGCCGTGGCCTGGTCCCCGGACAGCAAGAAATTGGTTTCCGCCAGTGAAAATCGAACGATCTTGTTCTGGGGTTTTAGTTGGCTTGGTGCTTCCCAAAAGGCGAAGGTGAAAGGCCACGCGGACGCGATGACGGGGCTTTCGTTCTCCCCGGATGGAAATCGACTGGCCGCGGCTGGACTCGAGCAAGCGGTCTCACTCTGGGATCCGGAAAACCCGAAGGAAGAGACGAGTGTCACGCTCACCGGGCACACGCATCAGCTTCGCTACGTTCAATACGCCCCGGATGGCACGTTGTTGTCGGTCGCACAAAATGGCCAGACGATCTTCTGGGACCCGTCCTCGGCAACCGTGCTCGCCGAGTTCCAGCTTTCCGATCGAATTGCGTCGTCGTTCGCAGCTTCTGCGGATGGTGAACGGGTCGCGATCGGCTCCACGGATGGGCGAGTTGCTCTGTTCGATACCGTTCGTGCGACTCACGGAGCCACCGTCGATGTATGAAGCAACTCAAGACACTTGCTCATGCCACTTGTCCGGACGGTATTTTGATGGTTCGATTGCCGGTCCTGCCTACAATTCGCATATCACTTCGCCCCGGAGTTTCATCATGAGTTTGCGAATCGCGGCCATGCTGGTCGCGTTGAGCGGGTTGACATTGCTCGCTCAGGAGAAAGAAAAAAAAGCCCCTCCCGCCGTGGATCGGCAGGCCCAACTCGACCTCATCATTGAAGATTTCGTCAAAGCGCGCAAAGCCAGCAACGCGGCCATGCGGTCGGCAAAGTCGGCGGAGGAGCAGAAGGCCGCCGAAGCGTTGTTGCCCAAGGAGAGCAACTTTCTTCCTCGCGTCTACAAACTCATTGCGAACGGGGCCAGCGACGAGACGGCTGCCGACGCACTCGCTTTTGCCGTCTTTGGCTTGAACACCAAGGACACTGTCATTTACGATGCACTCGCGAAGAATTTCGTGAAGACCGACAAGATTCGTCGGTTCCTGCAAATGGCCATGAGCAACGCTCCGGAGGCGGCAAAACCCGTTCTCGAAAAAGTCCTGGCGAGCAATCCCTCGAAGGAAATGCAAGGACTCGCGTGTTACGCTCTCGCCTCGATGGCCTTCGAGAAAGAAGGGCCAGCGACCGCGAAAGAAGCCGAGACCTTCTTCGCCAGGGTGGAAAAAGAGTTTGCCGACGTCAAAGCCGGCCGGGGCAGCACACTCGGCGAAATGGCCAAGGGCAGTCTCTTCGAGTTACGCAACCTGCAAGTCGGCATGAAGGCACCCATCGCGGAGAGCAAAGACCTGAAAGGCGCGAAGGCGAGCTTGAAAGATCATGCCGGCAAGGTTGTGATCCTCGATATCTGGGCGACGTGGTGTGGCCCATGTCGGGCGATGATTCCGCACGAACGCGAAATGGTCGAGAAGTTCAAGGGCAAGCCGTTCGCGCTGATTAGCGTGAGTGCGGACGACGACAAGAAGGAACTGGAAGAGTTTATCGCGAAGGAACCGATGCCCTGGGTTCACTGGTGGGACGGTGCCGACGCGGCCCTCCTGAAGCAGTGGAACATTCGCTTCTACCCGTCGCTGTACGTCATCGACGCCAAAGGCGTCATCCGATACAAGCACATCCGTGGAGATGAACTCGAAAAGGCCGTCGAAAAGCTGCTGGCCGAGACGAAGTAGGGAGATTGGCCAAACTCCAGGCCAACGGAGCCGCGACCGTAAGGGAGCGGTCAATCGTGTCTGGCTAGATCCCGCTCCCTTACGGTCGCGGCTCTGATCCGTGCCGTCTGAAGGTTTGCCAATGCGCTGGCTCCCCGTGTACACCCTCCTCCGCAGTCTTCTCGCAGGGTTCGCGTGTTGCCTGCTCTATCAGAGCATCGAAACACCCGGCTGGATGTCGGCATCTCAAGAATTCGCCGTTGCCTGGCGTACAACTCTCGACCGCTATCCGGATCCCGAATCCGCCAAAGCGCATCATCGCGAACTGGTCGTTCGTCGTTTCGGCACGGACGAGTGGATCGTCGGCACCTGCCGCGATGCACAGGGCATCCATGACGGCGGCGTATTCGTCGTGAAGGACAGCACTGGCCAGACCCGAGTCTACTTCGGAACAGGATGCCCGAGCGGCACCTTCACCACGGTCATGAGCGAGTCGAAATCCCTTGACGGGTTCTACCGCCACGACACTTGGACGCTTTTTCAGTTCAAGGGAGCGGTGTTGGAGTGAGGGCCCCTTTCCCAGCTAACTGAAAAATGATTCCGACGGGATATGCAACACCCCTCCACAGAGGAATCCAACCACGTCGGAATCATCGATATTCGGTCGGAACCATCGATACTGCCCCGGAGGTAACCCTTCAGCCTCCTGAACTGGTCTTGGCGGATTCTAGCGGAATTTGGTAGTCTCTTCGGCGAATGGAATCATCGACCACGACGCTTGATCCCGTATTTCTAGCCGCATTCCGGAGCGGTTTTCTCACGGCTTCGCAGGTCGAGG
>SIAJ01000137.1 GCA_009691845.1 Gemmataceae bacterium | reverse complement strand
CCGAACTTGACGCCCCAACAGAAGAACAGGCCGATGTTGTTGCCGATCAGCTTGTTTCCGCGCATGAGCGGTCGTTGCGAGCCCGAACCCGGATGCAGGCCAAGGCCCGAGTGATCCCGGCTCTCGCAATCTTCAACCGTCACATCGTGGCAGATTTGCCAGCTCATGCCGTCGCCGTGGTTGTTGCGAGCGAGCACCCGACGAATGTTGATGTCCGCACAATCCTGTAAGAAAATGCAGCCAGCGTAGTTGCCGTCGAGTTCCTCGTTGTTGGCCTTGTTGCCGTCGAGCGTGATGCCCTCGATGGCGATGTTGGTCACGAGTTCGCCACTCAGCAAGGGGAACAAAGTCGAAGCCGTGGGTTTGCCCATTGCCCACAGGTTTTCACGCAGCCCCTTGTCGAGCCGGAAGCGATTGCCGGAACGGGCCACGAGTGTTCGCTTGATGACGGTGCTACCGCCATGATGCGGGTTCTTTGCACGCAGACAGATGCCATCGCCCACGCGAAAACCCTTGGCATCGGCGAGCGTGATCTCCTGGTCGTACCAATCGGAATCGGCCGCGAGCTTCGAGGTGGCGGATGGTTCCTTGATGATCAGCGTCTCCGGCCCCGACCCGATCAGCCGCAGATTCGAACACAAATAGACGGCATTCCGGAAGCGAAACGTACCGGGCAAAATCTTCACGGTGCCACCGCCCATGCGGGCGACAGTATCGACGGCCGCCTGGATGACCCGTTCATCCTTGCCGCACAGATCCCCCTTGTCGTTCCCAGCCGTGAGCGTGAAGAGTTCATCCCACTTCGGACCATGACGTGAGTCGCCCGACGTGGAGCGGGGATTGCTCACCGGTGGTCGCGGATCGCTTGGAGTTTCGGCGGCAATGGTTGCCCCGGCGGTGAACGCGACCGAGGCGGAAGCGGTGCCAAGGAAGCGACGTCGGTTCAATTCTGAGAAGGGCATTGCGTTCCTCCCGGTGTGAGATTGTTGAATGGTATGCTACAGGCTAGATCGCACCTTCTCGGACTAACCCGACGCGTGAGCGAGGGACGCCCTCGCTCACGCGTCGGGTTAGTGTTGAAACAATGCTATCGTGCCGCGGCTGCTTGCCACACGTCATCCAGCTTCGTGGCCAGCCCGCTCCAATCGTACTCGGCCAATACGCGGGCACGCCCGACGGCGGCCTGCACCTCGACCGACATCGGCAGTCGAATCGCATCGACCACAGCGGCTGCGAACATCTCGGCTCCGTCGGCGACTGTGCAATGTTCGCCGTTGCGGAGTCGCAGTCCTTCTACGCCGATAGTCGTGGTGATGACCGGCGTGCCCGCGGAAAGAGCTTCGAGAATTTTTAGGCGTGAGCCGCCGCCGATTCGCAGCGGAACCACGAGCATCCCGGCCGCGTGTAAATAGGGCCGCACGTCCGGCACATCGGCATGAAGCTCGACCCCTGGCCGATTTGCGAGTTCAGCCTTCAAGGCCGCGGTCGGTTTGCGGCCGACAATGGCCAGTGTCGCTTTCGGCTCCAGGGCTTGCACGCGTGGCAGGATCGCATCGAGCAACATGCGTACCGCATCCTGGTTCGGCCGCCAATCCAGGCTGCCCAGGAATAGCAGTTTGGACGGATCACGTTTTCCCACCTCGCTCGGCTTGAAGAGCGAAGTATCGACGCCGTTGTCGACGACGGCCACATCCTTCGCACCGAATTGTTTCTCCATGCGGTCGGCATCTTCGCGGCTGACGGCAATGGCCCGGGTCGCGGTCGAGTAGGCCCAGGCTTCAAACTGCTCGAAGCGTTTCCACTGCTTGTGCAGAAACCAGTTCTTGAGAGGATTGGTTTCGTTTTCGGCATACCGTTGCCAAATGAGCGATTCGACATTGTGAGCCATCACGACCCACGGGCTTTGCCTGCGACGCATGGCGTGTGCATAAGGGGTCCACTCGCAGTGCCAAAGATCGGGCGGGTCTTCCTTGGCCAGGCGATCGACGGCAGCCCGGAATTCCTTGCTCGCATGGCTCGTCACGGAATACGGCAGCGGCGAGAAGAGGTTTTTGAACAGTCGTCCGTACAAACCCACGCCGGTTTTGGGTGGTATCGCGTGCTCGACGACTATCGGCAAGATGTCGTGATCGCGAAACGCCCTGGCCGCGATACGGAGTTCTTCATCGTCTGGATTGCGATGCGAGATGTAGGTGATGCGATGCGTCCTTGCAAGTTGAGTGAGCAGGTTGAACGTGCGGATTCGTTTGCCGGACGTGAGCGGAAACGGGAGTTCCCCATCGAGGACGGCAACGTGAAGTCGAGGCATCGACTCTCCGGAATGATCGCACGGCTCAGGACACGCCGCGAGAAGCGGCTACGCCATCGTAGTCGGCACACGGAGTGTGCGGACTACTCATTCTTGTCGCACGACTCAGCCGATCACTTTGGAGAGGACCCGGCCCGGCGAGAGTGTGTAGGGCTTGCTTTGTTGGTCGTGAATCTCAGTGGCTGGATCGACACCCATGGCGGAATAAATCGTGGCAGCAATGTCCGCAGGTGTCACCGGATCGGTGGAGGGATAGCCCGCGAACTTGTCCGACGAGCCAAAGACGGAGCCACCGGGAACGCCTGCACCAGCGAATAACACGGTGTAGCAGTAAGGCCAGTGATCGCGGCCATCCTTCGTGGCACCGGCACCCGAAGTTACGAAGCCAAGCCTCGGCGTGCGGCCGAATTCGCCCATGATGACGACGAGCGTCTCGTCGAGCAGGCCGCGGATGTGAAGATCATCCATCAACGCGGAAAGTCCCCGATCAAACGGCGGCAGGAGCGAGCGTTTCATCAGCCCCCAGTGATCGCGATGCGTGTCCCAGGCCTGATCGATGCGGCGTCCGGTCACAAGAGTGACGAGTCGCACGCCGGCCTCGATCATTCGCCTGGCCAGCAAGGCACTCTGGCCGAAATGCGGTAGGCCGCCAAACTTGCGGGCTTCGATGGAACGATCCGACCCTCGATCGATGCCATAGCGTTCACGGACACTCTGCGGTTCAAGGCTCAGATCGAATGCCTGGCGCACGGCTGGCGAGCCGATCATCGTTGCCGCCTGGCGACGAAAGACGCTCATGCGGTCGGTGGTCGGATCATCGCCGAGCGAGGCTAGACGTCGGTCGAGTTGTGCCAGCAAATCGCGGCGATCGCGGAAGCGCACGGGTTGCGACTCCGAGGTCGCATCAAGGCCGGGAACGTTAAAGTTCGGCAAGCTTGGATCGCCCGTGACCAGCGGATCGTGGGCGGCCCCCAGAAAACCGGCTGATTCGCCGGGAATATCGAAGTTGTTGTTCGACATCACCTCGGGAATGTGAATGAAGTCCGGCAAGGCCCCGCCGGTTGGGCGAAGCTTGGAGAGCACGGCACCAAAGGGTGGGAAGTTCTTGGGCGAATCGGCGATGATGAGCTTCGAGCCGTCGAGCGGATGCCGGCCGGTCAGGGCGTAATACGCGCCGGCATTGTGATCGTTGACGCTGTGATGGACCGAACGCACCTGAGCGAAGTGGCGCATGTGCGTGGCCAGCAGCGGCAAGTGATCGCAGACGCGGATGCCGACTGCTGATGTCGCGATTGGCTTAAATTCGCCACGCACTTCGGCGGGTGCTTCCGGCTTCAAATCGAAGGTGTCGATCTGAGATGGGCCACCTTCCATGAAGACGAGCAGGCATGATTTCGCGACGCGTCTCTTCGTCGCGATCGGGCCTGAAGCGAGTAATTGCGAAAGACTCAAGCCAACCGATGCAAGGGCACCCAGGGCGAGCATCTCGCGGCGATGAGGGGACGTGAAGTGGCGGGGTGTCAGCATGGGTGGAGAGAGGCATTGTATCTGAACGCTTCGGACATGCCGATGCTTACCGCTTGCTCCAAGCTCGCAATCGCCCAATCGTCCACGGCACAATCGTCCCCTCGCGAATCCGCCGGACCGCCTTGGCCGCGAGAACTGCGGCATGACGTGGAAGCAATGGCCAAATGTTCGGCACATTTCGCCAGAAGACACGTTCCTCGTTTTGCGATTGCCGTTCGATCAGTGCTCGGCTCTTGCGGTACGACGAACCAATACGGTGCCAAACGACCGAAGCGGGCTCGTACATCGCGCGAAACCCTGCATTGCGGATTCGCCAGGCGAGATCAACGTCCTCGAAGTAGGCACCGAACTCTTCAGGAAAACAGCCGACGGAGCGCAAGACATCTGCCCGATAGAAAGCGCTGGAGGCACTCGCACCGAACACTTCGCGGGGCTCTGCAAATGCGGCCGATCGTCGTTTGCCGTGCCCTCGTTTGGTTGCGAAGCCGCCAAGATCGTAGTCGTCGCCCGCACTATCGATGATTGGCACCGTATCGCTGCTGGGTCCCTGCAACACGAGAGGCGCGACCGCCGCGATGGTTGGATCGGTGAACCACTTCAGCGCTGCCTGGGCCCAGTTTGCCGTCACTTGAGTGTCGTCGTTGAGCAACTCGATGACATCGCCGGTTGCGCTGGCAATGCCACGGTTGGCGGCCTTCGCAAAACCCAGCGGCCTGGGATTGCGAACAATTTCCACTCCTGCAAACTTGGCGGCCGTCCTCGATACGCATGCTTCCGGCGAACCATCGTCGACAACAATCACCTGCGTTCGCTCGGGCGCGAACTCGACGACGGTTTCGAGGCACAGGCGAAGTAAGTCTGTCCGATTGTGCGAAGGGATGACGATAGAAAGGTTCATTGTCGCCTTTCGCTCCGCGAAAGTGCGGGCGCGTCGCCAAAGAGGCGATCATTCTTTTCGAGTTGCCTGCCTCGCTCTTTCGCGGAGCGAAAGGCGACAATCATGCGGCACGTGCGGTGGACGACTCGGGAAGGAAATCGCAATCCTCCCGGCCGGGGCAGTTGGCGAGAAGTTTTGCGGCTTGACGAATGCGCCAGCGGGCGGCGAGGCGATCGCCGGCAAACCAATCGAGGGCGAGTCGTCGTAATTCCACATGCAGGCCGGTCGGTCGGCGAGTGGCGATGGCCTTGGTCTGGCGTGCCAGAGCCTCCAGCCAGATCACGCTGGCCATCGCTCGACGTTGCCAGTTTCCCCAGTACTTCTCGGCATATGTGAGCAACGCGTGCCGGGTCATCAACCGGAGTTCAGGCGGTACTCGGCGAGTGTGCAGCGGCGCGAAGTGCGTCAGTCGCAGGGTAGGCTCGTAGGAAACCGTCCAGCCCGAATCCCAGGCTCGGCGACAGAAATCGACATCCTCGTAGTACAGAAAGAAAGATTCGTCGAAGCCGCCAATCTGCGCCCAGCAGGATCGGCGAATGAGCATCCCGCAACCCGTCACCCACGGGACCGGCACCCGATTGTCCGCCTGAATCGGCCGGCACTTGCGGACTCGACGCGGCAGAACGAGCCCACTCAGCGTGCGCATCAGTGTGGGTGGCGGACCGCTGGAAGGCTGATTGCTGCCATCCATATGACGCAGCGAAAGCCCGACGACGCCGGCCTCTGGTTCTTCTTGATCGAGCGAACGACACAGTGCTTCGAGCTGATCCAAAAAGCATTCCGGAACTGCAGTGTCCGGATTGAGCAGCAATACCCATTCGCCGCCAGCCAGCCGACAGCCTTCGTTCGCGGCCTTTGCAAAACCTGTATTTTGGTGGAATGTCTTGAGAGCAACACCCGGCGTGCGTCGCAAGCGGGCCTGGGCAGGATCGGGCGGAGAATCGTTATCGACGACGATGACGTCGGCCGTGCCAGAATCGATGGCGTCGGCATCGACAAGTTGGCGGGTGAGACGATCGGTATTTCGCCACTGGCAATAGTTGATGACAACGACGGAGACGTGCGGACTCGCCTGTTTGTGACGAGGCGCGGAGAGAGCAAGCACGTGCTGCGGGGTCGAGGCCATCGGGGTCCTTCCCGGGGTCGGCCCGTCCTGAGCCGTGACCAGAGGTCGGGGAGTATAGGCGGAGTCGGAAATCAACGCAAGGCGAGGTTTCGGGCGGTGAACTTACGGGGCCGAACCGTCGATCGTAATAATCTCAAAATAATTTCAAAGTTCGCTTAACAAATGGCACCCCTCCAACTATTGTCAGGGGTGTATTCGGGAGGTGTTGAAAATTGGCAGATGCCTTGCACCGATTTGCACCACTCAGATAATAGGGAGGCCCAATTTCGATCGACAATCGTCTCAGTATGTTGCCTTCGTTTCGTTGAAACGCATAAACTAAGCCTCGTTCCTTGCTTCCTACCTGAGTCTTCTCACCATTTCCAATATTGCGAGAACCAAGATGATCACAACACGACGATTATTGTGGGGCGTACCCGTCCTCGGTATCTTGGTGGCGGCTACCACTGTGTTCCTGTCCCAAAAGGGCGAATCGGCACCCGGGCCGGGCAACGGCGAGGCCGTCAAGGTTGCCGACCTGAAGCCGGCCGTCAGCCTGCCGATCAGCCAGGTTATCATGTTCAACAGCGGCGTCGGGCACTTCACCCGGGCCGGCGAAGTTGATGGCGATGCCCGCGTTGATCTGACCTTCCCAGAACAGGACATCAACGACCTCATCAAGTCGATGACGCTACGCGATCTGTCGCCGAATGGCCGGGTTGCTGCCGTCACTTACGATTCGCACGATCCGATCGATCGCACGCTGGCCAGCTTTGCGATCAACCTGAACAATTCGCCGCCCTTCTCTGCGATTCTCACGCAGGCTCGTGGCGAGCAGGTCGAAGTCACACTCATCAACACCGCGAATCAGCCTGGCAACCTGACCGGCAAGATCATCGGCGTGGAACAACAGGCCCAGGCCTCGAAAGATGGCCCGCCGATTTCGGTTGCCGTGCTGAACTTGTGGTGCGCTGAAGGCGTGCGAGCCATCAAGATGAGCGAAGTGCAAAAGCTTCGCTTCATGAACCCGATCATCGAGAACGAATTCCGCCGTGCGCTCGAAACGCTGGCCCTCTCGCACGATTCGCAGAAGAAAGCCGTCAGCTTGCACTTCGCCGGTGAAGGCAAACGCAAGGTCGAGGTCGGCTACGTGATCGAGAATCCGATCTGGAAGACGAGCTATCGCCTTGTGCTCGCCGAGAAGAACGCCAAGCCGTATCTGCAAGGCTGGGCCATCGTCGAGAACCCGACCGACGAAGATTGGCAGAAGGTGACCATGGCCCTCGTCAGTGGCCGGCCGATCTCGTTCAAGATGGATTTATACAACCCGCTCTATGTGAACCGGCCAACTGTCGAGCCGGAACTGTTCGCGAGCTTGCGACCGCCGACCTACAGCGGTTCCATGAACAGGCAACTAGATGCTCTCGCCAAATCCGAACAGGGAATGCCGGGTGGTGGTGGCGGTCCAGGTTTTGCCGCCCCGGCTGCTCGCGCTCCAGCAGCCGAGAAAGCCGCTCGCGATGGCCGCCTCGCTGGTGGAATCCAATCCGATGAGCAACGCAAGTTTGCTCAAGCCACGTCGGAGCGTCTGCGTGGCCGCATGGATCTGGGCCAAAGCGTGCAAACGGCCGCCACCGCAAGTGCGCTCGGTGATTACTTCCAGTACGTGATCGATCGCCCTGTCGATCTCGCCCGGCAGAAGTCGGCCCTGCTTCCAATCGTCAACAAGGACGTCGAAGGCAAACGGGTCAGCATCTACAACCCGGCCGTGCAAGCCAAGCACCCATTGCTTGGCCTCAA
>SIAJ01000136.1 GCA_009691845.1 Gemmataceae bacterium | reverse complement strand
CACATTATGATAAGAGGGCGCGTTTTGACGTGGTTGGTATGCTTGAGTTCGTTGCTGGCGTTGGGCGGAATAAAGAAGGTCCCAGGTTTGCTCTGCTTGTGAACGGCAAAGAGGTCTTTCAGGGCATTTGCGGCGAAAAAACTGAGGAGCATGCCGTCTCTCTGCAATTGAAGCCGGGCAAGATGCGAATCGGTTTGGCGATCCTGAACGAGGACGCCGATCCAAAGAACCCGCTGAACAAGAGCGGAGTCATCGTGCATGAGCTCGGGCTGATTGGTCCGCTCATGCCGGTGGTGCATACGGAATTGTTGGCCGCTCCGAAGGATCTGGAAGGAGACGCGAAATCGCGGCACGTGATCGAGCGGTTCGCCAAGGGGCTGGCGCCGCACAGAGGGGCTCTGTATCTCGACAGCGTGTCCGAGCTTTCCGACGAGGCGGCCGAGGCGTTGAAGGCGAACAGCGGGGTCGGTCTGGTGTTCGAGAAGCTGAACAAAGTCTCGGACAAGGCGTTGATCACACTCGCCCAGAGCAAGGGAAATTGGCTCGTGCTGAACGGCTTGACGACGATTTCGGACGATGTGTTTAAGGCGATTGCGCAACACGCGGGGAGAGTGAAGTTGACCCGCGTGACGACGCTTTCCGACGAGGGCGCCAAGGCGTTGGCCCAACACAAGGGTTCGTTGTTCCTCACCGGCGTGACCACCTTGTCGCCCGAGGCGATCAAAGTCTTGCGGGCAAGGAAAGATGGCAACCCATTACCCGCCAACAGGTTTCGCTAAAACAAAAAACAAAAAAACGCTGGATTTCGTCACCTGCGGCTAATTATAAGTGAAGAGTTTTACCCCGCCATCGCAGATTGCGCATGTACAGTAGTGTCCGTACGATAAGACCTTCCTTCCAAAAGGACCAACCATGAGCAAGACTCTTTCTCGCCGCACTCTTCTCAAGGGCCTCGGGGCCGCCGTGGCGCTGCCCTGGCTCGAAGCCATGACTCCACGCTCGGCGCTGGCCGCTGGTGCGAGTCGGCATCCGCTACGTCTTGGGGTCGTGTACTTCCCCATGGGCACGAAGATGATCGACTGGACGCCGCCTGCGATCGGCACTCTTCCTGAGAATCTGCCGCTGAATCTTCGTTCGATGGCGGCGCTGCGGCAAGATTTCAGCGTGATCACCGGGCTGCGTACTCCAGGCGGACTCGATGGCGCGGCGTTGCATTCCCATGCCATGTCGACGTTCATGACCGGCGTCGCCATGAGGCCGACGGAAGGGCCAGACATTCAAAACGGTGCCTCCGCTGACCAGATCGCCGCCAGCCGTGTCGGCAGCCAAACGTTTCTTTCGTCGCTGCAGATGGGCACCTTCGCCGTCAACCGGACGATCGAGCCAGGCTTTAATCCGGCCTACCTAAATCTATCATGGCGCGACCCGGTGACGCCGGTGCGACCGGCGACCAGCCCGCGCGAGGTCTTCGACCGCTTGTTTACGCGGGCCGGCGCGGAATCGCCCAGCAGTCGGGCGCAACGCCGCAGCATCCTCGATTACGTTCGCGAAGAGGCCAACAGCCTGCAATCGGATCTCGGCACTCAGGACCGCCGTCGGCTCGATCAGTATTTCACGGCCATCCGCGAAGTCGAACAACAGATTCAGCAGGTGGAACGAATTCCCGCTCCGACGCCTCCCAATATGGACGTGCCCGGCGGGGATTGGTCGCGGTGGGTCGATCGTTGGCAGGAACAGGTTCGCATCCAGGGGGATCTCATGGTGCTCGCGTTCCAGGCCGACCTGACGCGGGTCTGCACCTTCGCCCTCGAAATCGAACGGAGCGAGCGCGTCTTCCGCGAATTGGGAATCCGTCAAAACTGGCACGGCGTCTCCCACGATAACGAGGAAGAACTTTCCCGTGTCGCTGCCTATCAAGTCGCCCAGTTTGCTTACGTCGTGGAGAAAATGAAACAGGTTCGCGAAGGGGACGGCACGCTCCTCGATCATTCCATGGTGGTGTTCGGCTCGGCGATGAGCAACGGCGGCCACAATACGAGCAATTTGCCGATCCTGTTGGCGGGTCGTGGTAACGGCACGCTCCGTCCCGGTCGGCACCTGCGCTTTTCGCGTGAAACGCCGATCGCCAACCTGTGGGTAAGTTTGCTCGATCGGATGGACGTTCGCGTCGACAGGCTTGGCGACAGCCGCGGACGATTGAGCGATTTGTAGCGTCGAAAGTTGCAGGCTGACGAGTCACGGCTGTGGCGGCTGCGCTTCGAGCAGGACCACTTGATCACGGAGTCTTGTTCCATTTGTTTGATGTCCGGAAAACGCAATTCGGCACGGATGAACCACTGAAGTGCCGGATGAAGCGGCTATCGTTGACAATGACTTTCCAAAAGGTGTTTGTTCATGCGTGTCCTGTCCCTTTCGCTATGGATCTTGCTCTCATTTGGCTTGTTCACCATGCGTGCGGCCGGGGCGGATAATTGGCCTCAGTTCCGCGGTCCGCAAGGGAACGGCAATGCTTCTGACACCAAGCTCCCGCTTTCCTGGAGTATCAAGACGGGTGAGAATATCCTCTGGTCGACGGACCTCGATGGTGAAGGACTTGCAAGTCCCATTGTCTGGGGCAATCGCATCTTCGTGCTCAATGCCACCAAGAAAAGCGATCCCAAAGCCGTACCCACAAATCCCGAACATTTCCTTGTCGCCTATGACGTGAAGACGGGCGATCGTCAATGGAGCACGATCGTCCCCCCTGGACCTTGGAAACGGCGGTTCGACGGCGGGCGGCTCGGCGGCGGTTTCGCGTCTTGCACCCCCGCCGCCGACGGCGAACATGTCTTTGTCCTTTGCGGCACGTCGGTTCTCTCGGCTATCGACTTTCAGGGGAAAATTGTCTGGCGGAAGGAACTCGTTCCACATGCCTACGACATGGAAATGGCCACAAGTCCAATCGTCTTTGAGTCCACGGTGATCGTCTTCTGCGGAATGCAGGGCGGCTCACGATTGGTTGCTTTCGATCGCAAAACCGGCGAAATCGTTTGGGACAAAACCCTCAAAGACACGGGGTATGGGCACAATACTCCGCTGATCACCAAAGTCAAAGGAGCCCCGCATCTCGTGTTGATGGGCGGAGGTCTATCGCCGGCAAAAAATGCGATACAAGGATTCGACCCTCGTACCGGGGATCGCCTTTGGTGGTGTGCGGGCAACGGAGAAACCGCCTCCGCGATCCAAGTCAACGACTTTATCTATGGCGACAGCGGGCGAGGCGGCCCCGGCAAACTCATTGATCCCGGCGGCAAAGGGGATGTCACCGAGTCCCACGTTAAATGGGTCGTGAAAACGACGAACGGATTGAGTTCCCCTTTGGCGATGGACAACCTTGTGTACCGATTGAACGACGGCGGCGTGCTCTCCTGCTGGGACGCCAAAACGGGCGAAAAAGTCTATGCCGAACGGGTCGCGCAGTTGTCGAGCACTTGGGCCAGCCCGATCGCGGACGGCAACGGACGCATTTATCTGGCCAGCGCGGGTACGACCGTTGTCGTGCAAGCGGGGCCGACTTTCAAACTGCTTTCAAGCAATCCTTTAGGCGACAATAATCACGCCTCGGCCGCAGTCGCGAATGGAAAGATATTCCTGCTTGGCGCCAAGAAACTGTATGCGATCGGCAGTCACAGCAAGGAACGGTAGCGAGGATGTTATCCACGTGGTTCGTTGCTTCCAAGTTCTTATCAGGGGACTTCTATGCGTTTCGTTTTGCTGACGCTTGTCGCACTCGCGACGGGCTCCGCGTTGTACGCCGGTGAGACTTGGCCGCAGTTCCGCGGGCCCGATGCCAATGGCTATTCCGACGCGAAAAAGCTTCCGCTGGAGTGGAGTGCCGACAAAGGTGTCGTTTGGAAAACGCCGATCCACGATCGCGGCTGGTCCTCACCAGTCGTTTGGAAAGATCAGATCTGGCTGACCACAGCCACCGCCAACGGCAAGAAACTCTTTGCGCTGTGCATGAATCGCGACTCCGGGAAGGTGATTCACGACATTCACGTATTCGATGTGGAGAAGCCGGAGAGAATTGCTTCCTTGAACAGTTACGCCTCGCCGACCGGAGCCATTGAAGAGGGGCGCGTCTACGTCCACTTCGGCACCGCCGGCACGGCATGCATCGACACGGCCAGCGGTAAAATCCTCTGGACGCGACGCGATCTGAACTGCGATTACCGTGGTGAGGGATCTGGCAGTTCTGTAACCCTGGTCGATAATCTGCTGGTTTTCAACGTCGATGGCTGCGATGTACAGTATGTGGTGGCCCTCGATAAAACCACGGGCAAAACCACCTGGAAGACGGACCGTTCCGCCAACTTCAAAAACGTCGGTCCGGATCTTCGCAAGTGCTACTCGACCCCGATCATCGTCAGGGTCGGCGACCAGCGGCAATTGATCAGCGTCGGCCCGCGTGCCACGATGGGCTACGACATCCCCACTGGAAAAGAGCTCTGGAAAGTAAACTATGGGGGCTGGTCGATCGCTCCGCGGCCGGTCTATCGCGATGGGACCCTGTACATGATCAGTGCCTACATCAATCCCGAACTTTTGGCCGTTCGCACGGATGGACAGGGTGACGTCACGTCCACTCATATTCTGTGGAAAAACAGCAAGGGCATGCCCTCGCGCCCCTCGCCGATCCTGGTTGACGATCTGCTTTATGTGGTCAGCTCGGAAGGAATCGCCTCGTGCCTTGAAGCCAAAACGGGGGTATTGGTCTGGAAGGAACGCTTGGGCGGCAAGTTCTCCGCCTCGCCGATCCATGTCGCGGGACGAATCTATTTCTTCGAGGAGTCGTCGGTCACCAGCGTGATCGAGCCGGGCCGCCAATTCAAACTCCTAGCCACGAACAAGCTCGGCAGCGAAGCATTGATGGCCAGTCCCGCCGTGGTCGGCAACTCGCTGATCATCCGCACGTCTGGACATCTCTATCGGATTGATCCGTGATGGTGGGCGACAGCCGGGGGCGTTTGAGCGATTTGTAACCACGAAAGGCCTACTGGAATCTCCTCTATCGAACCGTACCGGGCATCGCCAGGGAGTCCAAATGAACATTGATCACAACGCGGGCTGTTCCCGACGGGCGGCCCTTATCGCCGGTGGCCTGGGTGTCGTCGGACTGTCATTGCCGCAACTGCTGCGAGCCGAGAGCGTCGCGCGAACGAGGCGGGACAAATCCATCATTCTCGTTGTTCCCTGGGGTGGCCCATCCCAGCACGACACGCTCGACCCCAAGCCGGACGCGCCGCAAGAGGTTCGCAGCGTATATGGCCACATCGCGACGCGTACGGTCGGCTTGCGCATGGGAGAGCATTTTTCGAGGTTGGCCAACCTTTCAGACCGATTTTCGATTCTTCGGGCCGTGTCGCACCCTGTGAGCGTGCATCACGGCGCTACACACTACGCCCTCACGGGCCATCGGCCGCGTATCGCCAATGCCGAACTGACAAGGGCGTCGCGAGCTGACTATCCCACGATGGGATCGGTGCTGGCCAGGGTGCAACCATCGCCTGAAAATCTGCCGCCGTTCGTTCAGTTGCCTAATACTTTCGTGGACCAAGGAATTTACTCGAATGGGCAGAACGCCGGCTATCTGGGAGTCCGTTACGATCCGCTTGTGGTGACGGAAAATCCCCGGACGGGTGAGTTCAGCGTCGGGGGGATGGGCGCCGCCGCAGTCGAGGGCTCGCGTTTGGATCAGCGCCGCGACCTTCTGGCACACCTCGACAAGACGACGGAGCGATTCAGTGCTGCTCCTGCCATGTGGGACCGAGATGTTTGTTATTCCCAGGCGTTTGACCTGCTCCGAACCGCAGTCGACAACCATGCATTTGATTTAGCGCGAGAATCCAATCGCTTGCGGGAACGCTACGGTCGCGGCGTCGGCCAGAGCATGCTCGTTGCCCGGCGATTGGTCGAGGCGGGCGTGCGTCTCGTCATGGTCAACGATGCTGGCACCATTATGAAGTGGGACACTCATGATCCTAATTACGGCGGCGGCGTCGTGAACCACATGCGCGAAACGGATCGGGTCCTCTCGGCTCTTCTGGAGGACCTCCACGTCCGCGGCCTCCTCGAAAGCACCATCGTGATCTGGATGGGCGAGTTCGGCCGAACTCCTCGGCGGAAAGCCGACGGCGGCCGCGACCACTGGCCGCATTGCTACAGCGTCCTTCTCGCCGGCGGCGGCATCCGCGGCGGGCAGGTTTACGGCTCATCCGATTCCCTCGGCGCCTATCCGCGAGAGAACCGCGTCCGCCCCGAAGATATTCATGCGACGATCTACCGCCTTCTCGGGGTACCGCTCGAGACGGAGCTACACGATTCCCTCGGCCGACCGTATCGCCTGTGCGGCGGGACGCCGATCGAGGCGCTGCTGTAAAGCGCCGGCAGCTTCAAGGTGCTACTCGTGTCGCTGTTGCGGCACGCTCCGGCCCGGCGGCACCTTCGCTTTTCGCGTGAATCTGAGCGATTTGTAAGGAATCGAGGAGTTCGATCATGCGTCGGATATCGATTGCTCTGTTTTTGATCGCCGGTGTTGGTCTGCCCCTTCATCACTTTACCAAAAGTGCCGAAGAAATGACCGTGCGCGCCGACCAACCCGCGAACTTCAACCAGGTCATCGGCCCGTTTCTTACCAAGCACTGCGTCCACTGCCACGGCGAGAAGAAACCCAAAGGCGATATTTCGCTGCACCTGTTCAAGGACGAAGCGTCCATGATCAAGGGGCGAAGAACCTGGGTGAACGTACTCGACCAGATTCGCACCGGATCGATGCCTCCCAAGGGGCGTCCGCGCCCGGATGCGAAGGAAGTCGAAGCCTTCCTCCGAGCCGTCAACGATACCTTCGATCGGTTCGATCGCAATGCCAAGCCCGATCCGGGGCGAGTGACGATGCGGCGTCTGAGCCGAAACGAGTATATCAACACCATTCACGATTTCGTCGGCATTCAATTGACCCTCGACGATAGTTCGTTTCCACCGGACGAAGTTGGGCTCGGATTCGACAGCCTGGGCGAATTCCAGTCGATCTCCGCTAAGCACATGGACCGATACATCCGATTGGCTCAGCAGATTACGCAATCGGCCATCGTCGTCGGCAAACGAACCGATGCTGCACCGCTGGGTGACCGAAGTTGGCGGGAGCCGGATGGAAGGGGGAACCCAAGGTCGCCGCGGTTCTTTCCACCGCCACCGCCAGGAAGTAAAGGGGGAGGAAACCCATCCTTCCGCGAACTCAAGGACAAAGAGCCGATCTCTGCTCGCTTCGAGTTCACGGCTGGGCCGATGCAAGGTGGGACGTTTCGGCTCACCTGGCAGCTCAAGTCCGTGGCGGCCGGCAACGAAGATGCAAAGTGTCAAATCCTGCTGGATGGCAAAGAGGTTGCTCGCGGCGAGGTTGTTGCATCGAAAGAATGGAAACAATACGAGTTTCACTTCCCGATCAAGCCTGGGATGCACACGCTCGGCATCGCTTTGCTGAATCCGGGCACCGATCCCGCCGACGCCGGCAAGCAACGTGAACTGCATGCCAACCGCGATAAGATCGTCCTCTCCGGCCCGCTCGTTCCCGATGCCCACGAGTTCCTGCTCTCGGCTCCGAGCGAACTCACGGGCGAGGCCAAGTCGCGTCACGTTCTCGAAAGATTCGTGACCCGGGCGTTTCGCCGGCCCGCAACCA
>SIAJ01000135.1 GCA_009691845.1 Gemmataceae bacterium | reverse complement strand
GCAAGCGTCTGTTTTCAGTCCAACGGACTGAAGACAAAAACGATCGAATCTCCATAACGTAGGAGGTTGCGTAACCAGAAAAGGATGGATCGCGATCCGTAGCCTGCGGCCGGCGAAAGCGGGAAGTTATTTCGCTGGGGTTCCTTAATGGCGCAGGCCGGCGGTGAGGCCGAGTTCCTGCAGGTGGTCCGAGAGACGCACGCCTCGCTCGAAAACAAGTGTCTCCGTAATGTTCGCATCGAGGAATCCTTCGTACGGTATTTGAAGGATGGCCCGACACCACCCCGGCACAATCATTACCTCGCTAATTCGGATACGTATCTGATCAGAACGTGGACGGCTGGCGCTACAGAAGGCTTCGTGGAACGCATTGTCATTAACCGGCCGGACGGCCGGTATACGATTGGCAAGCGGGATAGCGGCGAGTATGTGTTGGGTGCCTACCGCACCCCACAACCTGTGCCCGAATCGCTCGACGCGACGTTCTACCAGACGTTTCCGTTCTCTTCCGTTTGGACAAGGGGGACGGTGGCCGATTTTCTATCCCAGAAGACCACAACGTTTCAGGTGATTCGCCGCGACGGCGGCGAAATCGAAATTGAAGGCACCAATACGGTCAATGATCCACAATGGCCCTTCGCCCTGTCCAAGTTTCGGATCACCTTCGACGACCAGACGTATGCGGTCAAAGCGATACGGGGCAAGAAGGCCGATAGTGGCTGGCACATCGCCCTCGAAGTGGAGTACAAGGACGGGTTCCCCCGGACCGTCACCTTTCTGGGAGGAAAGACCAGAGAGGAGATGAAGGTCGCCCGCATTCACGAGTTCGCGGTGTATCCGGACGGAGGCTGTCAGCAGATCGGAATTCGGCCTGGAGCAGTTTGGCATCCCGGAACCGAACCCAGAGTATCAGAAGCGGCGATTCAGGGTGCCGCGATATGCGTGGTTTGTCGGAGCGGCGCTTCTCGCCGGAGTTGTGTATTTCATCGTCCGTCGCAGGCTGAAACGAGTATAGCCACATGATCCGATCACCGTGCTTTCACCGTGCGATCCGTCGGGCTTTCACCCTCGTCGAGCTATTGGTGGTCATTGCGATCATCGCAATCCTGATTGGCCTGCTGCTGCCGGCGGTGCAGAAGATCAGAGACGCAGCCGCACGCGCGAAATGCCAGAACCAACTCAAGCAACTCGCCATCGGGCTGCTTCATTACCACGATACCCACGACGCCTTTCCCCTCGGATGGAGTCAGGCTGCCGGGTCGAGGCCGATGTACGCGTCCGGCTGGGGCGTCCACCTGCTGCCATACGTTGAGCAATCGGCCGTTTGGGACCGAGCCGTCGCCGACTACTCGGCCCAGCCCATACCGTGGTCTCCGGCGTACCACCGTGGCCTTTCCACACCGCTCCAAGCCTTTCAATGCCCTTCCGACCCGCGAGTGCGACAGGCCCAATTCGTGAAATTGGAGAAGACGTGGGCTGCCCACACAAGTTATCTCGGCGTTAGCGGTACCTTCAGCGGTCAGCGCGACGGCATTTTGATCGCGGCTGACCCGGCCCGCAATTCCTCGCGCGGCGTGTCACTCTCGTCGATTACGGACGGCACTAGCCAAACATTGCTACTCGGCGAACGGCCGCCGTCCGCCGATCTCGAATACGGCTGGTGGTACATGGGTCGCGGTCTGGACGGGCTGGGGGCTGCCGAGATGATCCTGGGCGTCCGGGAGCGCAACCCTCCGCCCATTCCGTCGGGAAGCCCGTGCCCCCCGGGACCTTCGTCCTTTCGCCCAGCGACCTTCAATGACCCGTGCGGCCATTTCCATTTCTGGAGTCCGCACACGAATGGAGCAAATTTCGCGTTCGGAGATGGATCCGTTCGCTTCCTGAACTACGGAGTTGATCCACTCTTGCCGGCTCTCTCGACTCGGTCGGGAGCAGAAGTGGTCAGCCTCGACTAACCCCATCGGTCGCGATGCAAATTCTTTATAAACCGATCGCCGTGCTGCCGCTCATTGTGGCAGTATGCGCCGCCTGCTACTTTCTCACGGCGGATTCGATTTCGCCGGCGGTAGCTATCGATCGGGACAATTGGCAAATCCCCCAGCTCATCGTTGATGACGAGTACCAGACGCCGGTTACGATATCTAACGATTCGGACTCAGAACTCGAGGTCGTCGGCATCGGCAACCTCTGAGGTGAGAATTCATGCTTCCGTGTGGAGCATCCGCTTCGGTTTCCGTTGCACCCCCGCTCATCCGTTCGGCTCCCGGTCACGATTCACACATACATGGAAGGTCCGTTCACTTCGGAGATGCTAATTTTCGTACGCGATCGAAATGGCTACCGGACGTTGACTGTCACAGCATCCGGAAACTCGGCTGCCAAGAAACTGGCAACCCCAGGCAGCGTCCCACCTTGAAGAAAACAAAGGGGACGCATCGCGTTTCCACAGAAAAACAGAGAGAAGACAACCGAAGGGCCCACTACACCTCGTTCAACGCCCCCGTGCTGCTGCCGAACTTGTCCATTTCCAGTCCGATTTGCTGGAGCATACGCACGAACAGGTTCGAGAGCGGCTTGTTCTCCTTGCGATCGAAGGAGACGTGCCCGGCGTGTTTGAAACCGCCGCCGGCGAGAAGGATCGGCAAGTTGTCGCAGGTGTGGGCCGAGGCGTTACCCAGGTTCGAGGCGTGGAACACCGCCGTTTGGTCCAGAAGCGTCGTGCCCCCTTCCTTGCTGTCTTTCAGTTTCGTCAGGAAGCCAGCGAGCAACTTCATCTCGGCTTCCTCGATGAGGGCGAGTTGGCTGACTTTGTCGTCGCTCTGACCGTGGTGCGAGGCGTCGTGATGGGCCAGGGTAACGCCGTCGAGGCCGACGCCCTCCATGTGCGACTACAGGTGCAGCGAGATCACGCGTGTCGAGTCGGTTTGCAGGGCCAGATGGACCAGATCGTACCACTGGCGTTCCCGAAGGAGCATGCGTGCGCCGGTCGTGTAGTCGTCGGTGAACGGCTTGGCCTCCACCTTCGGCTTGGGCTTCCGGACCCAGGCCTGGTCCTGCTGCAAGCGGTCCTCGGCCTCGCGGATCGAGGTCAGCAGTAGGTCGAGGCGCTCGCGGTCGTTGGGGCCAAGCGTCTTGGCCAGGGCCTTCGCCTGATCGCGGACGCCGTCCAGGATGCTCTTGCCGGTCGTGATACTCTCAATCTCGCGGGCAACCTCGGCCGGCGTGCCGTCAACAAACAACTGCTTGAACATGCGAAGGGAGTTCGATTCCGACGGAACGCGGACCCCCTTTCGGTTCCACGACTGATCTCCGCCCCCGAGAACCAAGCACGGAAAGCGTGTCTCGCCCGCCACACGGGTGGCAACTTCCTGATCGAGCGAGATCGTATTGCGAACTTCGTTGCCACGGAAGGCGTCAGCGGACACGCCGGTGAACAGGCCCGCGGAGGAACCGTGGCCATTGTTGTAGCCACGATGCGACATGCCCGAGAAGACCGTGAATTGGTCGCGGTGGTCCTGCAACGGCTTGAGGTAGCGGGTCGGCTCGTAGTCCTTTCCAGCTTTGGTCGGGAACAGGAACGGCGTATGCGTGCCGAGCGGACGGCCGACCAGGAGCAGACGCTTGACCCGGAGTTTCTCGGCCTTCTGCTCGGCTCCGAGACCAACCGGCAGCATGGCGTCCAGCAGGGGCAGTCCGATGGTGACGCCGGCGGAACGCAGGAAAGTACGGCGGTTCAGCGGCTTTGGCATGAGAGAGTTCCTTCGGGCGGAGCAGACACAAAGAGAGTACACAATAGACAATGCAAAATAGAAAATGCAAAATGGGGGATCGGTTCGGGGGCTCTTGGACGGGCTTGGTTGGTTTTGGTTGTCACGATTGACTTGGCGATGATCTTGACGAGTTGCTCGCTTTCGTCGATCAGCTCGACTAATCGTTCTTCCAGAAGCAGCTCGGCCTTGACGATCAGCAGCAACCAGCATCTGGATTCCTGTAATTCCTTCAAGGCGATGCTGAGTTTGTGCACGAAGTCTTTTCGACTCTCCGCACCACACGCTTCCGCATAGTTCGGTGCAGGCGAAGTGCCACAACGCACCAGTTGCCCGGCGACGTGGCGACCCATGCGTTTGTCCGGAAACGCATCAACGACCTTGCCAACGCGAGCCGCGAAGTTGAGAAGCCGCTCCAACAGTTCGTCGCCCTTTCGCAGCATTCTCATCCTCCTTCTCTTTCATTTTGCATTTTCGATTTTGCAGTTTCTATTGTGTATTCTGCCTGCTTCAGTCCGACTGCGATCACTTGCAAAGAAACAATCGACTTTGAACCACCGCGTGGAGCAGGGAGCGGAAACCGTATTTCTGGTCGCGGGACTGTTTCACCAGTTGCTCGACCACCTCGCGGTCGGCGAACTGAATATCGGCACCCGTCGCATAGACGATCAGTTTCTCGGCGACGTTGCGGGTCAGTTGGTCCTTGTCGGCCAGCAGCAACTGCTTGTATTCGTCGATGTCGCGGAAGGCCTTGCCCGCGGGTGTTGTGAAGCCTTTCTCGACGTCGACGCCGCGGTAAATCTTGCGTCCGGGATAATGGGCCAGGTCCACGAGCTTTTCGCGCGGCCCGCGCGGAGCGCGGTAGAAGTCGCGCCAGCCGCCGATGGCGTCGAAGGTTTCGAGGGCGAAGCCCGGCGGATCGATGTGCTGGTGGCACGAATTGCAGGCCGGCGTGTTGCGATGCTTGTCGAGCTGCTGGCGGATCGTCACCGCGCCGCGGATGTCGGGTTCGATTCCCGGGATATCGGGCGGCGGCGGTTCCGGCGGTTGGCCAAGAATACGCTCGAGCACCCACTTGCCACGCAACACCGGCGAGGTGCGCGTGCCGTCGGCAGTCACCTTCAGAATGCTGGCCTGCGTCAACACGCCGCCGCGATGGCTCTCTGCGGGAAGATTCACCTTCCGCAACTCTCCGCCGCTGACCCCGGGGATGCCGTAATGCTTCGCTAACCGCTGATTCAGGAACGACCAATCGGAGTGAACGAAGTCCGTCACCGGCCGATCAGAACGCAGGATTTCTTCGAAGAACAACTCAGTCTCGTGCGGCATCGACCAGAACAAGAAGTCATCGAATTCGCCGTAGATTTGCGGGTCGGGCGAGGTGGCGTTGATGTTGCGCAGGTCGAGCCACTGGCCGGCGAAGTTGGCCGTGAGCCGACCGGCCTTCGGGTCCTTCGACATTCGCTCGACCTGGGCACGAAGGACGGCAGGCTTCCTCAGCTCTCCCTTGTCTGCCAGTTGGAGCAACTCGCTGTCGGGCATGCTCGACCAGAGAAAGTACGAGAGCCGCGAGGCGACGGCATGAGCGTCGAGGGCCGCGTCTTTCTCCGCGACAGGTTCGGCAAGGAAAAGGAAGTGCGGCGAGCATAGAGCGGCCCGGTAGCCCTGGAGCATGGCCTCGGGGAACGAGAGTTTCTTGTCGAGCGCGGCGTGCACGATCTTGACGTAGTACCCGAGCAATTCGTCCGCGACGGGCCGGCGGAAGGCACGCGGAAGGAACGACTTCATCAGCCGATCCGCGTCCTCAAGTGGCTTCGCCGAGTACGGTTCGAGCGGATCGTAGATCCACCAGCCGTCGTTGCGATTGGCCGGCTTGGGGGGTTCCGCGCGGCCCGCTTCGAGCGCCTTGATGTGTGAGCGCGGCTTCAGCGGCAGATTGCCGAAGAGGCTGCGATAGCCCGGCGTTGGCCACGAGTCGAGCGGGCCGGTCAACTCGACCCATTGCACGGCGAGGCCCGCTTCGAGCTTGCGTCCCTCACGGTTGGCCTGCTGCACTTCGCGCTCGCCGGGCAAAGTCCAGCCTTGCAGGACAATCATGTCGCGCGGCTTCATCTCGAACTCGGCCTCGATCTCGACTGCTTTGTCGGCAGGGACGTCGCGCACTACGCGATCGAGTTCGTCGTCGCGGCCGTATTGCTGGCGGCAGTTTAGCAAGGCCGGCAACGGTTGGCCGCCGGTGCCGACGGCCTGAACCATGGCCCGATAGCGGTAGCGGCCCGGCACCGGAGCCGTGTCGCTTCCACAAGGAATGTAGCCTGCCGTGCGCTGGTGCAGGGTGAGCGTGTCTCCATCGAGCTTCGCGGATTTGCCGAGGATCATCGAGAAGGACTTGATCTGCTCGGTGATCTGTTTGCCCGTATGGCGTGCCTTGAGGTCCGGCTGTGGACGTGTGGGAATGGCCGAGCGCAACGCATTTTCGGCCGCTTGTTGGTAGCGGAGGAGGTGGGCCGAGGAAATATCGAGGACCGAACTCACCTTGTCGAAGCCGGCCGCGCTGTTGTCGTCTGGGAGCAAGTCCTTGACCTCGACGGGGAAGGCGAGCAGATCGCGCAGAGTGGTTTCGTACTCGACGCGATTGAGCCGGCGCAGGACCACCCGGCCTTCGCGCTGTTGTCGCGACAGGGAGGCTGCGTGAAGCTGGCCTCGCAGCTTGGCGAGTGTGTCGCTGGCCGCTTGTTCCGGTGGCCGCGGCTTTCCCTTGGGGGGCATGTCGCCCTTGGACATCCGGGTCAGGACCTTCACCCAGGTCGCGGCGACGTCGCGATCGTCGAGCGAGAGGGCGAGTTGATCGAGGCGCAACTTGCGCGTCTGCACCTCGGGCCCGTGGCAGCCAACGCAGTGCTGGCCCGCGAATTTGCGGAACTCGGCGAGGAAGGAGTCGGCCTCCGCTGCGAGTCCAGCGGCCGGTAGAAGGGCCAGGGCGATCGCCACGATCATAGGGCGAAGGAGGACACGAGGCATCGGAGATCCGCACAGGTTCGGAAAAGCGCCCTCCGCCATTATCTCAAACATCGGCCGCACAGCAAGCGGATAACTTCCTTGATGGCGCCGTACTTCGCGACGCTCGTGAGAATCCAGCTTCGCGTGTGGGGCCGGTTTCGTCGCGATCAGGCGAAGACTCCGTAAGATCACCGAGCAAGCCCCACAAGGGCCTGCAGGGAGAAACGATCTTGAAGCTACGCGATATTCCCGTGCTTCTGCTGGCAATCGGCATCACCGACATTCAAGCCGCCGAGACTTCGAAGCCCGTGAAGGTCTTCATCCTTGCCGGGCAGTCCAACATGGAAGGCAAAGCGCCCAACGCTTTGCTCGACCATCAAGCCACGGACTCCAAGACCAAGGACCTGTTCGCCCATCTCCGCAAGGAGAACAAGTGGGTCGTCCGCGATGATGTGTTCATCAAGTTTCTCGACCGCAAGGGCCCGCTCACGGTCGGTTATGGCTCGCCGGGCCGAACCGGGGCCGAGTTGGAATTCGGCACCATGATGGGCAATCACTTTGACGAGCCAGTCATCCTCATCAAAGCCGCGTGGGGCGGGCATTCGCTGTACAAGCTGTTTCGTTCCCCCTCGGCCGCGTTCCTGGCCGATGCGGTGTTGGAGAAGGAATTGAAACAGGCCCAAGATCGCGTGAAGCAGAACAACGAGAAGAATAAGAAAGACGCCCCGTTGCCCACGATGGCGGAGATCAAGAAGGATTACGGCTCGTCGTATCGCAAGATGATGGCGGAACTCAAGGACGTGCAAGAAAACTTTGCGACCATGTTTCCCGCTTTGAAAGGTAAGTCGCTGGAAGTGGCCGGGTTCGCATGGTTCCAGGGTTGGAACGATCAGTATGGTGCGGAGAACGAGTACGAGTCGAACATAAAACACTTCATCAACGACGTACGCAAGGATTTGAACGCGCCGAAGTTGCCATTCGTGATCGCGGC
>SIAJ01000051.1 GCA_009691845.1 Gemmataceae bacterium | reverse complement strand
AGCGGGAGTACTGCGTGCCGAGAGGCGGAAAGAGGGAAATCCGGTCCAAGAATCTTGGAATCAAGCTCCACGAGGAGCTAAAAATAGCTCGCGACCGCCCGGGAGGGCGGAACCGAGATGAGGGTGGCCAGCGGACTGCCCAGCCGGCTCCCAACGGAGTTTTTGAAAAACCTCGCCTTGAGCGGGAAGCGAGGGCACGACAGTGGCATTTGCTCTCACGCTCGGAGTGTGCCGACTAATATGGAATTACTCCGCAGGCCGCTCTCGATTCGCCCAAGTCCCCGGAGCAGCTTTTCCTCTCACCCCGATGCCCTTCTCGTACCAACCCAAACTGGCCACGACTTCCGCCGAGCAGAATCGCAAAGTCAGCCCACATCGGCGTCGGTCCGAGATGTTGGCTCCTGAACCGTGCAGCATCAAATCGGAATGGATCGAACATTCGCCGGCCAGCAGTTCGTCGTACACGGGCTGGCCAATGCCCTCGGCATTCTCAACCGTCTGATCGAGGATGTTCGACTCGCTTTCTTCGCTCATCTTGTAGGTGAGATGCCCGTAATGATGCGAGCCGGGAATGAACTTCATGCAGGCGTTGCCACGATCCGCATCGTCGATGGCGAGCCAAACGGTGACGGCCCGAGCAGGCGTGAGCGGCCAGTAACTTGCGTCCTGATGCCAGGACACGGTTTTTCCGTCGCGTGGCATCTTGCAGAAAAAATGCGAGCCCCAGGCAATCACGTTTTCGCCCAGCAAGTCGGCCACGTACGAAACGATTCGGGGATGCGTCAACACGTCGTAAATTCGGGCGTATTTCGCATGAGCCGTGCTGATCGAATAACTCGTCCCACCCTCGGCCAGGATCTTGGCCAGGAGCCCGTCGAAGTAGCCACGCAAGCTTGCTGCTTCCACCGCGTCGAAAATGCGAATCGGCTTCAGGTAGCCCTCGCGATTGAACTGCTCGATCTGCTGCGTTGAGAGAACCTTTGGCGACGGGTTTGCCACGGGGTGGAAACCCAGGTCGCGATTCAGACTGGCGAGTTCCTCGGGACTGGGAATCGCCTTGAAGGTTGTTTTGGCATTCATGTTCGCACTCGGAGTGGCTCGCTCACCATTTTGAGGAGAGGTTCAACTGTGGAGCCCAAAGCGAAGCGAGGAGGAAAGAAGCGAGGATGCAGGGACACAGTTGAAGTGTGCCATTAAGCCTCGCTTCGCTTCGGGCTCAGTGTCACCGGTCTCTACCAGATAAAAAATACGGATTTCGAGTGTCACGGAACGGGTGAGACCGGTGCGAAAGGTAGGCATTTGCCGATAGTCTCCTGCAGCTGAAGCGGCCGAACCGGCTTATGCAGATAGTGGTCCACGCCAAGAACTTCCGCGAACGCGCGTTGGTGTTCGCTCTCGTTTCCCGTCAACATGATAAATGGGATTTTCGATCCGAACTGATTCTTCAAGCGATCCAGGACAACGAATCCGGAGGCCTTCGGCATCATCATGTCGCAAATGATCAGGTCCGGATCGTCCTTTACAGCCCGCGAAATACCGATTTCCCCGTCGGGAGCACAGATCACGCGAAAACCCCAATCCTCCAGGGCCATTCGCAGCGTTTCACGCACCCCCGCATCGTCATCGATGACGAGCACGGTTCGTGTCGGCTGTTGGCGTCGAATATCCATATTCATAAGCCCGACGAGGTTGTGAAAGGTACGTGGAGCTATCCCAACGGATTGTCCTCGCTTACAGGGTAGTAGTAATATTCCCCTTTCGCAAATAACTCGGACTTCGTGCCCTAATTCTGTTCCGGGAAATAAATTCGCGTGGCAGCAAAGAAGACCCCCGTTCAATCCGCTTCCCGGTTGCAAATGCCAGCCGAATGGGAGCCACACGTGGCCACCTGGCTGGCCTGGCCCCACGAAGCCTCAGATTGGCCCGGCAAGATCTCTCCGATTCCCTGGGTCTACACAGAGATCGTCAGGCACCTTCATCGCCGCGAGGTCGTTCACATTCTCGTGAACGATGCCAAGCGCGAAGCCGCCGCGAGCAGATGCCTTCAAAAAAGCGGGATCAAGTTTTCAAAGATCCAGTTTCACCGCTGGCCGACCGATCGCGTCTGGACCCGCGACTCCGGCCCAACCTTTTTGGTGAACGAGCATGGCCAGCGTGGTCTGCTCGATTGGCACTTCAATGCTTGGGCCAAGTACGACAACTGGAAGAACGACGACCAAGTTCCCGCACGCGTGGCGAAAGCTACCGGCCTGCCCATTCGCCAACCGCTGTTCAACGGCAAGCGAGTAGTCCTGGAAGGGGGCAGCATCGAGGTCAATGGCCACGGCTTGTTGCTCACTACGGAGGAATGCCTGCTGAGCGACACTCAGTGTCGCAATCCTGGAGTGGCGCGAGCTGACTACGAAAATATGTTCGGCGAGTATTTGGGCATCAAGAAGGTCATCTGGTTGAACCGTGGCATCGCTGGGGACGACACGCACGGCCACATCGATGATCTGGCCCGCTTCGTCGGCCCCAAGCGAATCGTGCTCGCGGTCGAATCCAACCCGTCCGAGGAAAACTACCAGCCGCTTCAAGAAAACCTCGAACGACTTCGCGGCATGACCGATCTGGATGGCTCACGACTGGAAGTCATTCCGCTACCGATGCCCAGCCCCGTCGTGTTTAGCGGACAACGCCTGCCGGCCAGCTACGCCAATTTCTACATCGCCAACGGCCTGGTTCTGGTTCCGACATTTAACGACCTGAACGATCGCAAGGCACTGGGCATCCTCGCCGACCTGTTTCCCGATCGCGATGTAATTGGCATCCATTGCGGCGACCTCGTCTATGGGCTGGGCACGCTGCACTGCATGACGCAGCAAGAGCCAGCGGGAAACGTTTTGTAGAGCAAGCGTCCCGCTTGCTCAGCGTTTCAAAGCAAGCGAGGACGCTTGCTCTATTCCACATCCACCGCCACGAATGAATCACAGGCTTCCACGCCGCCCCCATCGCGATTGCGGAGCAGGAACGCATGCCGTCCGGGTTTCAGCTCCTTCGGCAACATGAACGCGAACGCCTGCTCCGCCGATTTCCCCGCTCCCACTTCAAGCGTCCAGGTTTGATCCGCGAACATCCCCCGGCCTTCGAGCGTGATCGTCACTTTGTCCGCCTTCGAGCTGGGATTCTGCACTTTCAAGGTCGCCTTCACGGTGCTGCCCGCTTTTGCTTTGTGCAAGACTGGCTCCGCGGTGATGCGGTTCGGGTCCCAGTCGTGGCGGTGGCTGCCGCTGACGGCGATCTTGTCAGCGGCCACGGCAGAGGTCTCGCCCCACTTAACCCGGCGGCGATAGTCTTCCGCGTTGAACTCGTACGGCCCGCCGTGCTCCGCGAGAATCCACTCGGGGCCGACATCAAGCACTTTCTTCGCGCTCTGGGCGTACGGCATCGGGAAGGAACGGTTCAGCCCCATCCAGCCGCCGGAGCCACTGAACTGGTCCTGATGAAAAAAATTGTCGGCCGTGAACAGACATTTCTTGCCGTCGATCGTGGTCTCCACGGCCATGCTGAACTCGCTTTGGCCGGGGAAATGGTGGAAGCGAAACGTGTATTCACGCCAGGTGCCGGTCTCGCTATCGCGATACTTCTTGTCGATGACGACGGGCCGAGCGTCCAGGAACGGTGCTCGCAGCTTGTTCGGATCGACCAGCGGTTCCGCCACTTTATCGAGCGTCCAGACACGGAACTTCTCTCGATCGGGCAAGAGATGCACGCCATCGTAATGGTCGTAGTGAGCATGGCTGAACATCACGATTTCGAGCGTGCCGAGCCCTTCGTCCTTCTTAAGCTTGGCAAGTTGGTCCATGCTACGCTGACCCCAGGGATCCATGACGAGGTACGCCTTCTCGTCCTTGGAAACCAGCACATACGTGTTGCCGGTGATCCACAGATGCTCGGAGACTTTCGCCCAGGGCTTCTCGCCGGCACTGGCGATCTGCTCTTTGGGAACCAGAAACTTGTATTGCGGCGGATCACCAATGCGTTTCGTGAAGCGTTCAAAACTCTTGAGGAAGGCGACTTCCTCAACCGCCTTGGCGGTTTCTTCCAGAACGATTGCCACATCTTTCGTGATCGGCTCGCCGTGCGCGGGATACAGTGCCTTCGGCTTCAGAGTGGCCAGTTTTCGCAGCGATTCGTGCGTCGGCTTCAGTCCCAGGTCAGTCCAGT
The DNA here is from genome assembly GCA_009691845.1 of Gemmataceae bacterium. Taxonomy (GTDB): domain Bacteria; phylum Planctomycetota; class Planctomycetia; order Gemmatales; family Gemmataceae; genus SIAJ01. The sequence goes on along the minus strand of SIAJ01000051.1, from coordinate 34,692 downwards.
GATCCCAATCGGTCGTGAATGGTGCCCAGAGTTTGCCGGCGGAGGCGAGAGCATCGCCGCTGAAGATCGTCGGTGCCGCATCCTTCTCAAACGAGATCGCGAAGGCCAAGTGATCCTTCGAATGGCCCGGCGTCCCGACGACCGAAATCGTGCGGCCACGCCAGTCAATTTTTTGGCCATCGTCCATGGAGCAATCAACACCCTCGACGCCGACGGGCAGGACGAAGTACGAAGTTCGCGAATTGCGTAAGGGCAGCGATTCCTTCCAGTACTTGGCGACACCATCCGGTGTGAGCACATCGGCTGAGGCCTTCGAGGCCCGCACGGGAATCTTCTTGTCCAGATACCATTGAATCGCCGCCACGGAATCGCGGTGATGATGTGTGAGCAGCACGCCATCGATTGCCGTTACCCCTTTCAGCTTGAGCGATTCGCCCGCAACGGGGCAGTCGATCAACATCGCGTGCCCCTCGTGAACGAGAGCATAGCCGAAGGGCTGCTCAGTGGTCCGCAGCACGCCCGGCGTGATTTCTTCCCAACCCACGGTCGCGGTCGGCTTGTTCGACTCGGCGTTGGAAAACCATGCAGCGAGACAGACTGCGGCAAGGCAAGAAAATGCGAGCATAAAACGGTGAGGCGTTTTCATAAGTTGGGTCTTTCTCCCCCCTCTCCGCTTCGGAGGGGGGGCAAATCACAGTGTCTTCAAATACTCAAGCACCGCCATGCGTTCTTCGTCCGTCAGGGCATCACCGAACGTGTGCCCAACATTCGAACGCCCAGGCTTCGACGTATCGTAAATCTTGCGTTCCTCGTGCGGATGCAATTTGCCATCCGGCAAACCCTGCATTTCCTTGAACTTCCAGCCAACGTGCTTGGCATCGTAGTCGGCCTCGCCGGTCTTATACGAACGTGTGAACATCTTGGGCCGAGACTTCGAGTTCAGCACGTGGTACAGCGTTGGCACACTGCCGTTGTGCAGGTAGGGAGCTGTCGCCCAGATGCCGTCGAGCGGCGGAGCCTGGTAGCCTTTCGTTGGGATTACCGGATACGCCTTCGGCTCCTCCTTGGCGAACCACGACTTGTTGTACTCCTCGCCGAACCTGTCCTGGATGCCTTCGTATCGCTTCGGGTCGGTGCCGATCTCCTTCAGCGGGACAATGCGATTCGGGTACGTCCACTTCTCGCCATAGGTGCCGTGACATTCGGCACAGTTCGCCCGGAAGAGTTGCTCGCCTTTGCCTGCCAGTTCCTTATCGATCGGATGCGGGTTCTTCGGGGCCTCGATGGTCATCAGGTATTCGTTGATGTCCTTGAAGGCGGCTTCGTGCTTGTCGAATGCACTGGCCGGCGTGACTGGCGTGAGCATGAACTGCATCTTCGAACGTACCGAACGGGCATTCGCTCCGCCTGTGTGGTACATGGTCTTTTTCTTCTTGAGCAGCCACCAGGCGGGCACGTCCTCGCACTGGTCGGGGTGTAGGCCAAGGTCCTCCCACTTCTTCATCGACAAATCAGGCTCGCGGAAGCCGAGCAGGTATACCGCGAACGAGCCAGCCTCCGAAGTTCCGCGGACGTTGCTGAATGTGAACGGTAATTTCGGACTCCGGCCGTCCGCGGCCGAGAGATCCTCAAAGACTGCTTGCACGTCCAACGAAGAATTGCCGAGCCCGATGTGACTCTTCCCCAAAATCGAACTGCCGTGGCACAACAGGCAATCCATGGCGATCCCCTTCACGAACAGGAACTGGCCGGGCCGCAAACCCATCGGCAGTTTTTCGTTCTCGTAGGGAGCCGGGTGCAGTCCGTAGTAATCGCGAAAGGCAGCATCGTAGTCGGCCGGCTTTTCGGACACCCCGGCCCAGCGTTTCCAGACGTTGTCGTACGCGGGCGGCCGCCAGGCGGCGGGAATGAACGCGGTGCCTATCAAAGCCTTGTAGCCACGCTCGGCCGCCGTCGGATCGGCTGCAACGGCGGGAAAGGACAGGAGCAGAAGCATGAGCGTCAGGATTGTGTAGCGCATGGCGAATGCCCCTTCAGTTCGATGAACAGAGTTTACCATAGGCAACCGGCAGGATTCGAGGGGGATCACGCCATCCTGCGGCTTTCTAATTCACTTTCGACCTCGTCAAGGCGTCCGTTCGTTTCGACTGCGTCGCGCAGGTCCAGCCCCAAACTGATGATCGCACGCGATGCTCGAACCCGAATGTGGGGATTGTCGGAATCGAGCGTGGACCCCAATGAATCAGCGGCTCGAATCATGCAATTCGTTAGGCGACCCACGGCGCTTGCAAGCATTTGGTCGCGATATCGGTGGACAAGTAGTCGAAACTCGGGCTTTTTGAGTTGGCGATAGATTGTCTTGTGACAAACCAGGAATTTTTGGGCGGCCTCGGCCACGGAATTTACCGAAGCGAGTTCAAAGGCTAACAACGATCTTTTGTTTTCGTGGACAAAAGTGGACATTTCCTGACACCACTGGTTCTCGGCGAAAGTCTCCGCCGAATCCTAAGTGCTTACCAAGCGGTAGCTTGGAGGCAACCTCCCCTCCAACTCATATAGTGTACAGTAGATCACTATCAAGCACAAGCCCAGTGGCAAAAAAATTTCCATCTTTGGAGGGACAGCAGACGAGTGGCCAGAAGCATTCATTGAAACGCGAGAGACTCTTCGCGACACGGTCGCAAAAAAGCGATCACGAAAGCGCGAAAGAACGAAAAACGAAATATGGTCACATGAGTTTTTCTTTCGTATTTTCGTGATCGGTATTTGATTGAGACTTGGCCGTCCGGAGTATTTCGGGGTGATCGTCTTCATTCACTCCTTCACTCGCTTCTCCGGCAAGTACTCCTTCGCGAACGATTTCACGGCATCGGCAATTTTGTTGGCGGTCACGTCCAGGTTCGCCTTCGCTCGCAACTTGCCGCCGAGTTCGAGTTGGATCGCATCGATCGCCTGACCATCGTGACTGCCGTAAGTGCGCACGGTGTGGCCACCGTTGAAGCGGCTGTCCTCCTTGTCCTTTGAATCGTTTGCGGGAATTATCTTGAACGATTGCTTTTCGAGTTGGCCGAACAATCCCTTTGGGCCGCTGATGGCCTGCTTGCCGAAGCGATCGATGAGGGCGGTCACGCTTTTGTCGTTCGTGGTCCCACGGAAAATGGCGTCGGCATCGACCCCCTGGCCGTGGATGTCGAGCAATAGCCCGCGTCCCCAGTTCTTTTGAATGTTCTTGCAAGCGTCGGCGATCGCCTGGTGATAGGCGTCGTAAAACGGCTTGGCCTTTTCGTCCTCGTAAGCACCGGTTGACGGGCGATTGACATCGACCTGTTTGCGTTCAAACTTGGCAGCGATCAGGTGCGGCTTTCTTCCCGTCGCCTTCTCAACACTCGCTGCAAGCTTTTCTGCAAGTTCCAGAGTATTGTCGTCGCGAACCACGACAAACTTGTCGATGCCGTTGCCCCGCCGCTCGGCAATTCCCGGAATGGCGGTGCGCCCTCCGTGCGGTGCCGTGATCAGAATGGGAGATGCACCACGCTGATGAACGATAAAATCGGCAGTCGACTCTGGCCGTTCCTGACCGAAGCCCGAATTCGCGCAGGCAACGACGACGAAGAAAAATATGCACCTGCCCATGAACTATCTCCTCGATTAGTCATTATCGGGGTCATCGCGTGGCCGCCGATTCGATCTCCCTCTCGAGGTCTTTGGCCCACCACCCTGAATCACCTGGACTAGCCCGAGGGCCCCGGACCCGATCAGCATCAAAAACGTGATCCAGAACGAGGGGAGATAGGAACACTTCATCTCCATTTTTCCGAACATGTTGGCTTCCCCCATGCCGATGTTCTTGCCGACGTTGCCAACCTTCTTGGTGTCAGTATTGAACTCGGCAGCGGTACTCGCAAGCGGGAAACCGATGAGCAACTGGATGAGCAGGAGCAGAACCGCGAATCCGGCGAAACCGAGGACGAGCCCGCCACGGAGGCGGTTCGCCGCGAGGATAGCCGGAACGATCGACCCCGCAAGCAAGACGACGAGATACAGCCAGAGCATCGGGGCTTTTTCCGGCCCATCGTCCTTATTCCCGGCCCCAACTTTTTGAATCTGCTCTCGCCGCAGTTCGCCAAGATCTAGTTTGTTGTTCGCCTTCTTCCCGGTCATCCTCTCCTGCTCCTCACGCTGCCTGGCGATGCCACCACCTTCGGAGGCCTCGCCAATGGCCGATTGCAAGCCGGACTGGGTGACAATCTGCATCCTCCCCGTCGGGCCATTGCAACTCAGATCGGTCCACGGAAGAAAGAACAGAAGGACTGCCATCCCAAATGTGCCGGGGGTGATAAATCGGAGCGGGGAGGAACGAATCGTGGATCGAGCAGGGCCACGACGGCGTGGCGGCGGATCGTCGTAGTCATCGTCGTCGCGTCGTCGTGACCGGGCGCGAGGCCGAGAGTCGCGGTCATCGTCGTCCTTTTCTTGGCGTCGTGGCCGAGAGCGAGGTCGAGTATCGTGGTCATCGTCGTCATCGAATTCGAATGCGTTGCTCACGGCTGCTCACAAGGCAGGACAGATCGTTATGGCGAGAGTATTCGGGAAGCACGGCTGGGGCAACTGGGAAGGGGGCTAGTGGGTTAGGATCACGAGAGGATTGGGATCGCCGATAGGCATTGCTTGCACGATGGAGAACGCAAGTTATTGTGCCGCATCTTCGTGGCGAATGGAGCACAGCTTGCGATTACACGATCGACGTAACTCCTCAGCGTGGTTTTCAATTCGCGACAATCCTCCAATCAACAGGATTGCCTCCGCCTCGGCACGGATCGCAAGCGGATTCCTGTCTTGGGAAACGAGGTGCCATCGCTCGAGCGCCGGCGTGATAAAAACAACCGGGAAGCGCCGCTGCGAAACCTCCTCGGTTCGTTCGGGTTGTATAGTATGGGTAATGATTGGGTCGTACGATAAATCGCCCCTCTTCCTCGAAGGGAAATACATGATGACGAATCTCCCTCGGGCTTTCGCCGGCGCCTGCCTCATGCTCGGCGTGGCGGCAGTCGTGGCCCCGGACCTGAACGCGCAGACGCCGGCACAGAAAGCTGCGAAAGAGAAGGGCCGCACGGGCGAACTCAACGCCCCACCCGCCAAGGGGGAACGCTACGCGGACTCGCTGAAGGTGGGTGCCCCGGCTGTGGACTTCACCCTGATGGATCCAACCGGGAAGAAGCAAGTGACATTGTCCGGCTTGCACGCCAAGAAGCCGGTCGTGCTCATCTTTGGGAGTTGTACCTGACCGCCCTTCCGTCGCCAGTCTGGCGACCTGGAACGGCTCTATCAAGCCTACAAGGATAAGGCCGAGTTCTTGTTGGTGTATATTCGCGAGGCCCACCCCGGATCGAAGATCCCTGGTATTCTCGACGGCAAGGTCGTCAAGCAGACCGACACGCTTGAAGAACGACGCGTACTAGCTTTGGAAACTGTCAAGGAACTCAAGCTGACCATGCCGGTCGTCGTGGACAAGATCGACAACAAAGTGAACGCGGCCTATGCCGGCTGGCCGGATCGTATGGCGATCGTCGGCGTCGATGGCAAGGTCGCCCTGTACGGAGGAAGAGGTCCGGGCGGCTTCAAGACCAGCGAAGTCGAGGACTGGTTGAAGAAGAACGTGAAGTAAGCCCATCCGGTATCGGAAGCACGACGGTGCCGTTTGTTCATTGGTGGATCCCGGCGTGCCAGGATGTTGCGAGGCGCTTTCGTAACCCCCGTGCCATACTGGGCGGGCTTCCCAATCCATCCTGATCTGCTCTGTCGAAAATCTGCTTCAAGAGTTGAACTCGTGGGGACGGACCTCCGGTCTGTCCTTCCTTAAAGTGCCCAATTCGGGCGATTCTTCGGCCAGGGGAACGGACAGACCGGAGGTCCGTCCTCACAAACAAATCGGGAAGAGGTTGCTTTTCTACAGAGCAATCATGAGCCATTTCCTCATCGCCTTCGTGCCCGGAAAATGTGGTACTCGTCCTTGTACTCCCAAACCTTCTTCCCGGATGGATCGTATTCAATCACCTTCTGCTCGTGGTGGCTGGCGGCCAGGATGTTGCCGTTCGACATCTTGGTCGCGGTGGTCACCTGCGGGGCTGCCCACTCCTTGACCACTTTGCCATCGGGCGTGTACTCCGTCACCTTTTGCCTCGGTGTGGGCTGGGAAACCAGGATGTTGCCATTGCGCATGAGATCGATGCCGCTCGTCCAGGAGGCATCGCGATTGGAGGGAAAGGTTTTCAATTCCTTGCCGGCCGTGTCGTAGCGAGCGACTTGCCCATCATTCCGCAAACAGACGATTTCGCCGTTCGTTGAGCGATAACCGGCCGTGAGTCCTTGCTTCACGCTCACTTGATAGACCACGCGGCCGGTCCGATCGACCTCCGTCAATTCATTGGTGGTCGAGATAAAGGTGTTCCCATTCGGAAGCCGTTGTGCATTCGTAGCCCGGCCAGTAAGACCTTCCTTCTTCCACACGAGGTTGCCGCGGAAATCCCACTCGCCGACTCGGTTGCCGTCCCACTCCGTAATCAGAACGCGTTCGCCGGGCAGGATGGATGCATCGACAGGATACTTCAGGTTCGGAATCTGCCAGCGAATCTTGCCGTCGCGGCCGACCTCCGCCACGCGGCCGACGTTGTTGTCGCCCACTTGAATCAGCAACGTGTAACCCAGATATCCGGGGGTATTCGTCAACTTGGCCAGGTCGGTTGAAGCAGCATTCGCTTTCCACCACATTACCCACAGATCGCGGTACTTTTTGCGTTCCTCGAGCGTGTCACCCAACATGGACAACGGCGACTGATCACCTGCGAGTTGGTGCAACACATCCTGAGCCCGCCAGGATTGATGCAATGGCAACTCGGCGAGGAGTTCGATGAGAACGGGAACTGCGTCTTGCTCGCCCGCCACCGTGAGTACGGCCGCGACGGCTTGACGTACGAATGGATCCACATCAACCAGAAGTTTCCGGACGTCTGCACGCAAGGCCGTAACACGCCCCTTGGTCAATGCTTCCGCGGCAGCGGAGCGTCGTGCGGGTAAGGCATCGGTCAGTGCACTTACCATTGCGGGATCGGGTTTTCCATTAGAATCGAGAACGAGTGCCGTGAGTGCCGTGTTGACCTCGGCAATCATTCGGTCATCGTCGTCCGCGAAGGGGAGATAACCCAGCATGGCCGAGGCCGCACCAGCAGGACGCCGCAATGCGACCAGACGTGGGATACCACCCGGGACACGTTTGGCATCGCTGGCATTAATCTTGGTGATGCAGTCCTCCGCCCGACGGGCCCGTTCTCCGTCCGTGTCTTTCGCGGCCACACGCAGGTCAGCCAGGACTTTGGCCCCGGCTTGCACCAGTTCCTGCGATGCCTTCTCGCGGAGGCGATAGTTGCCATCGCCCAGTTGTTTGATACGCTCGACTACTTTCGCACGTTCCGAGGGTTCGAGCGTTCTCGTCCGGAACTCTTCGAGTATCGTTGGGCTGTCAATTTTCTTCCACCATTCCTTCCAGGCATCGCGAAGTGTCTTGCAATCTTTCTCGTCGTCGCCTACAGGCAGGTTTTTCGGAACCGTCTCTCCCGCAAAGCTCCGCAGCATCTCTTCGACTGGGCCTCGTTCGGCCTTGGTCAAATCGGCTAGCAGTTCAACGAGCACTGGCAGCGAAGACAGGTCTTCAATTTTGGCGAGTGCGAGGGCCGCCCGTTTTCGAACCGGGATCGAAGGATCTGCCAACTTCTTGGCGATCGCAGGCCGAGTTTCGGGGTGATCGGCCTTTGAAACTGCCTCGATGGCTGTCGCACGAACCAGTGGCACGTCATGCTCGATGGCCTGAAGCAAGGCGGGATGGACCTTGCCATCGGGATACGCGAGCGAGGAGAGCGACGAGCCGATCGCTTCCAAAACGATTGCATCGTCCGCGTAGGGCAAGTAGGCGAGCAGGACTTCAACGGCCTGGGCGGGTTTCTTGGTGCCGATGAGTCGAGTCGTGGCCGCGACGAGGTCCGCACCAGCACGCCCTTCGATCTGGCTCAAACATTTCTTGGCTCGCTCGGCCGCTGCCTTGGCAGAGAGGTCGTTGATCGCACGACGCAGGGCCGGTATGGCCAATGGGCCTCGAATTATCAGGGCGGTACTCGCCAAACTAGCTTCCTTGGCCTCCGTCGAGCCAAGTTTTTTCAAAAACGGATCCAGCTCGCCTTCGGCGATCGATTCGCGGGAACGTTGCTTCAGAAAATCGAGAAGTGCCGGTGGGTCGATGGGAAGCCCTGCCGTCTTGAGCAAGGTTTCCTCCGGCTCATCCGCGGCAAAAGCGGAACTCGCCGAAACGACAGCCAGGATGAAGACAAGCAAGCGTTGCATGGCAATCCTGTGCGACGAGGGCCAGGGCTTCTCTGGTTCAGATTAGCAACGATTCCGCTATTGCGATGGTAACAGCATCATCTCGGCTCGGTCAATGTGGGTAAAAGGCACGAGGTCAGCGCCACGGGAATGATGGTTGGACTAGCCAGACAGGGGCATTGTTGTTACTTCCACAGACCCAAGTAAAGGCAACCGACCGTGCGTCATGAATCTTCTTCTCCAGCATTCTCGGCTCGGCAATCGAATGGGTCTGGGCCAGACTTCAAGAGTACCGTGGGGGCAGGCAGTCGCGGGTGTTTTGCCGATCTATCTGCTCATTCATTTCGCCCTGCGGTTGCAGGAAGGGAATACACTTCGCTGGGACGAATCGGAGCAAACGCTCTTCAGCCAACGTCTGGCCTTGGGATACAACGATCAACCGCCGATTTATACCTGGCTGCTCTGGACAGTCTTTCAAGTTACGGGGGTCTCTCTCCTCGGCCTTCACGTTCTGAAGTCGTTGATCCTCTCGGCCTTCTACATCGGAACCTACGCGGCGGCACGCAAGCTTGTCGAACCGAAATTCGCGCTGCTGGGGACGCTGTCGCTGTTGCTCACTCCGTATTTTGCCTGGACCGCCCTGATCGATGGAGCGCACACACTGTTCGTGGCCGCATTCGTGCCTGTTGCGTTCCTGGTTGTGCTGCGATTGCTCGACCGGCCTTCGAGTGGTGGGTTCGCCCTGCTCGGGCTGGTTGTCGGCCTGGGAGTGCTGGCGAAATACAGCTTCGCGATCTTGGCGGTGGCAATTCCGCTGTCACTACTCACCATGCCGGCCTATCGGTCGCGATTGAAGGATCCTCGTCTGCTCTGGACCGTCGCGGTGGCAGCTATCGTGGTTTTGCCACACGCGTGGTGGCTCCACTCGCACTGGCAACTCGTGAGCGAACGGCCGATGGCGCGAAGTGGCGTCGTTGAGCGTTCAGCATTCACGGAGCGGATTGTCACAGGCTTAAGCAGTCTGTCTCGAACGAGTCTTCTCTCAGTCGGGTCGCTGCTTACCGTACTGCTTGCATGCTTTCCGAAGGGCTGTGTCCGGATTCTGCTTCAACCAGCCGAGTCCGATCGGGTCCGCTGGCTTGGGCGCTGGCTCACGATCGTCTGCGCAATCTTGATCGTGCTTGTGCTACTGGGCGTCTCGAAGTTTCGCACGCATTGGTTGATTCCTCTGCTGGTGCTGTTTCCGGCTTACGTGTTTGCCCGTTTCGCGGAGTGCCCCTCTCCCGCGAAAGCTCAGCGCCAACTGCTGGCCTTGGTTACCCTCGTAATCCTTGCCGTGATTGCTGTTCGCCTGGCAGGCGTAATCAGCGACTCACATGAAGGAGGCAAGAACTGGGGCCAGGCGAAAATGCACGCTGAGGTGGCCAGCCATTTGTCCGCGCATGACCTGGAGCAGGCAACGATATTTGGCGATCATCCGATTGCCTGCGGGAACATTCGACGATCGTTCCCGCACGCCACGGTTGTCTGTTCCTACTATCCCGCCTTCGTTCCTGAAACCCAGGGTGATTGTTATGTCGCCTGGGAAGCCACTCATCTGGCCGAGCCCATGCCAGGGTTCCGCGAGTGGCTGGAAAAGCGAGGCTTGCAGGTTCGTTACGAACAAGTAGTTTTCTTCGAGATCCCAACGGAACAGCCCAATCGGGGTCTGCGGCGAATTGGGTTTGCACCAGCCCAAACCAAGTAGCGAGCACTGTTCGGTGAGGTTGCAACTACCTGGTTCGTCTTATCATTGGAACGTAATGTTCACCATTCGGCAATTGACGGGGACAGCTAAGGGACGATAGGATACCCATCAGACCAATCGCTCGTCCCTCTCGCTCGAGGGTTCTATGAATCGCGGCTTCGTTCTCAGTTTGATTTTGGCCTCCGCAGTCGCCGCCCAATCGACTGATCCTTATGAGGCCAAGATTCGAAATCTGGCCCATGCCCGATTCGCCGAGCGCGAAAAAGCCGCCCGCGAGTTGGAGGAAGCGGGTGAACCCACACTGAAGTCTCTGAGAGCCGCGAGCAATTCGACCGATGCGGAATTGCGTCGCCGGGCCGAGACAATTGTTTCACGGATTGAGCGCACCCAGCTAAGTCGCAAACTCCTCGTCGCTCCGCAACTCCATCTCAAGTTCGACAAGGTTCCCCTCCTGCTAGCGATTAACGAAGTCGCATCCAAAACGGGTCTTCGCATTCAGATGGAGGCAAAGGATGCGGGCCCACAGCGAACGATCACTCTGGACACTGGAGCTATTCCATTCTGGCAAGCGGTCCAGGCGTTTTACGATGCCGCAGGTTTGGTCGAGAACGATGCCAGTCCAAGCGGTGTCTCCCCACCGACGGACGGGCGGAGAATTCAAGGCGACATCAATGGTCGCCGCATGTATTCGGCCGGGCAGTCCGAGAACCTGGTTCGAGTGACATCCGGAAAGGGAACACTCCCAGGTGAACTCTCTCACGCCTTGCGCGTTCGAGTGGTCTCACCAGCCTACCCTCTAAGCAAGTACAATCCAGCAACAGGCGAAGTGAAATTTCATCTGGACGTGGATGCAGCCAAGGGGATCGAAGTACGCGAAATCGTGGGTGTCGAAGTCCGACGAGCCATAGCCAAGGACCAGCGGGAGTTGGCAAACGCCTTCCCGGTTCCTGCACTCCAGCCAAATTACTTTGGCGAGCAAATGCTTATGCAACAGGTTCTGATCGTTAATGGCGAGTTGCTCATGGACGATGGACGGCCAAGCGAACCGTTCATACCGGTCACTCTCAAAACGGGCGGGATTCGACCAGAGGTCTTGTCGGAGTTCCATGGAGTCGTGGTGGCTCGCATCGTGGCACCGCCTGAGCCGATGGTTACGCTTCAGGATGTATTTCAAAGTATGGGGCAGTCGCAAACGCGAGACGGTTTGACCCTGACATTGAAATCCTCGGAGGAAGGGACGAGCAATCTGGCGACCCTTCGCGTCCAGGTCAAGTCGACGGGAGAGTCGATCAACGAACTCTTGAATTTCCCGGTGCAGGTCAAGGGTAGGGCGCAGCCGTTTATCCGGATCAATCGGGGCGGCACGATCGGCACCGCGACTGAACTTCAGGCTCGCAATGCGGATGGCAAGCCGGTCAAGATTGTCGCAACTCGAATCATGGCCTCGAATTCCGATGGCGTCACGATGACCCAGGATGTCGAAATCAAGATCGAGAAGCCAACATCCGGTCTCAAGAACATGAACCTTTCACTGAATGGCCGTCGTCCGGCGGTTGTCGAGATGCCGTTTGTACTTCGCGATGTTCCGCTGCGATAATGAGATGCCGGATCCAGAAAACCGAAACGCCCGCCAAACATGGCGGGCGTTTGACGTTGCCGGTTGCGTTCACTCACTCACAACCACGATCGGGACATGAGCCGGCTGGGTTCTTCTGCTGCCAGGCGAAAGTGCAACCAACCAGATCACGACGACCAGTGCGAGCATCAAGGCGCATTCAACCGCAGTCACGCCCTCCTCATTCTTGAAAAACCGTTGCGCCGATCGAAGCAAATCGCGAGTCATGGAAGTCTCATCCCGAAGTGCGTGAACACTCAACTCTACGTTCGAGTTGGTAGCAAGGCGAACGAAGTGCGGAGAGTTCTGGCTCGGAGTACGAAGGCTGCTCGCGCGACGGGGGCCCGACCTTCGACACTAGGTGCTTGGAAAGTGAGGAACGACGAACCCTAAAGGGTCGAAACGACCCCAAAGGACCGACGCGAGCGTACGATTTGTTGGGTTGTAAGTGATTAGGCTGAGAAAATTCAGTTACCACCCGTGAGAGCGACGGTGGCGGGTGCATTCGAGGATAGGCCGTTCCCGTTCGACCCTACGGTCGTAATGATGCCGATGCAAATCGTCACGATCAGTGCGCATGATCGCATACTCGACGGCCGTTGGACCGTCTTTTTTTTTGATGAAGCTAATAATGGACTGAATCAGGACCCGCATAGATCCTCTCCTCTGGTTGATTGGGCATGGTGATGGACGGGCGATTTTCGACAAGATCGGCCTCGGAACTCTTCCAGAAATTCGACTCGCTCCACGTTTCGATGCCCCTTTTCGGACATCGAAACGTGGCCTACGCCAACCAGAAGCCCAGGCATTTTTCAAGACATTGATGCAACTTGTTTGCGATCAACAAATTGCAAAAACGTGCGGCTCGGAGGCGCGAACGAAAATATACTCTGACTTCCCAAAAGGTAAAAGAGGATAATTGCGATAGCGACAGGCAAGGCAAGTGGCAGTTGATCCGCCACTCACAATTAGTCTGATGGGCTACAGGGGAAAATGCAGTACGGGCTGCGCAGTTAAGCCAGGAATTACGGCATGGTGGCGAGGACAAATCCCACTACCGCCAAGAAGACGAGGACGTACTCGATCATGTTCATGCCGTTCAGCGGACCCGTTCGGGGGACAGTGACTGATCGGATTTGCATCATATGGACACTCCGAAAGACTTCGAACAGTGGAGAAGTGGCGGGAGGGGCATCGGCGCACCCCGCCTTGGTCACGGGCGACTGAACTCGCTGCCAATTTGAGCTTTGCACCCGTGGTGCGAAAGGTCGTGCTGGCTTGGCTTCCTAGCGGTCCGATTGCCGTCAAGCAGACGACAACGATGAGCGCTAGTAGGACCGCGTATTCGACCGCCGTAGGACCGTCTTCCCTTTTCAGGTAGCGAATCAGCCTCTTGGCAACATCGCTCATTTCAGTCTGTTCCTCGCTGGGTAGCGAGGGGGGATCGCGAGGGCCAGGCAGCATCAGGACGGGCAATCTGGCTGGCCTTGCGCTGATCAGCTGGAAGCTGTCTTCAATTTGTTGCCCACGTTCGAGAACGTGTCGTTCGCCTGGCTGCCCAGGGTCGTGATCGCGACCAGGCAGACGACGATGATCAGTGCAAGCATCACGGCGTATTCAACGGTCGTCGGCCCGTCTTCCTTTTTGAGGAAGCGGACAACTTTTTGAACCAGACGCTTCATGAGGGTTCCTCCAAAGAGGCCGGATAGTTCCCGGACACGAGTTATGTGGGCGGGACTTACAACCGCCACGAAAACTCTAGATAACCCGCGAAGGCTGCGCAGACAGGGGGAGAGGAGTTGTTGGGAAAAACATTGCGGAAAATTCCGCTCGAATCGATCCGGCCGGTTATGAGGTGCATAAACGACGCGACCCCAGTCTGCTGACCGGGGTGCGGCGTTGCGGGCGATGATTCGGACGTTGGCAAGATTCAGCTGGAAGCCGTGTTGGCGGCGATGCTGGAGAAGGTGTTGTTCGCATTCGAGCCCAAGGTGGTGATGGCGGCAATGCACACCACGACGATGAGCGCCAACATGACCGCATACTCAACCGCCGTCGGGCCATCTTCCCTCTTCATGAACTCGACAAATTTCTTGGTGATCTGACGCATGACTCGGTGCCTCGGTAATAGGGACTGAAGGTTTTGCCGGTTTGGTGGACGGCTTCATTAAGCAAACCGTCCGAGAACATTAGCCTTTCGCCAAGTTTTCTCAGCTGGCCGTTTTGCCGGCGACGCTGGAGAAGGTGTTGTTCGCATTCGAGCCCAAGGTGGTGATGGCGGCAATGCACACCACAACAATGAGAGCCAACATGACTGCGTACTCAACAGCCGTCGGGCCGTCTTCCTTTTTCATGAACTCGACTAATTTCTTGGCAATCTGGCGCATTTGAAAACTCCGTATGGGGGAAGTTTCTTGTATCGTCCTGTGCGATCCACCTCGGTGCAACCGTTACAAACGATATTCTCGGGACAAGAGTTATGTAGATCACTTCCGGCGCACACGCAAATGGCGGCATACTCATTTTTCCAGAATTTTTCCGCACTTTTGCTGCCACCCGAATAATCCTCGCCACACGAAAGACCAATACGATAAGAACGGGCAGGGTAAAGCGGCCGAAAACGCTCTGGGAATCTCATTCATACATTCGCAAAGGTTGTTGAATCATGGCGACTGGCGAACGAACTAGTTTGATCACCACCGGCGGCCCCAAACGGGCTCCCAACCGCGGCATGTTAAGAGCCGTTGGATTTCAGGATGACGACTTCGATCGCCCCATTATCGGGGTCGCCTCGCTCTTCAGCGACATTACCCCTTGCAACTCTCACCTCGATCGCCTGGCACGCAAGGGCTGCGAAGGCATCCGGGCCGGCGGAGGCGTTCCGCAAATCTTCGGCGCTCCAACCGCGTCCGACGGAATCATGATGGGCCATCGCGGCATGCGCTATTCCCTCGTTTCACGAGAGGTCATCGCAGACTCCATCGAAGTCGTGGCCGGGGGCATGAACCACGATGGCATTCTTGCCTTCGGCGGCTGCGACAAGAACATGCCCGGCTGCGTGATGGCCATGGCCCGCCTGAACGTTCCCAGCGTGTTCGTCTACGGCGGGAGTATTCTGCCCGGCATCGGGTCCGAAGGGCAGGACCTCGACATCGTCTCCATCTTTGAAGCGGTCGGGCAGTATCAGGCCGACCGCATTGACGCGAAGAAGCTTCATGACATCGAGTGCGAGTCATGCCCCGGTGCTGGCTCCTGTGGCGGCATGTATACTGCCAACACCATGTCCAGCGCCATCGAGGCCATGGGGATGTCGCTCCCTTACGATGCCAGTCATCCTGCAGTGAGTGCGGCCAAAGAGCGAGAATCGCTGGCCGCAGGTCAGGCTTTGGTGAATCTCATTCGCAAAAACATTCGGCCACGCGACATCATCACGCGAAAATCGCTGGAGAACGCGTACACGTTCGTGCTGGCCCTGGGCGGCTCCACGAATGCCGTGCTTCACCTGATGGCCATCGCTCGCGAAGCAGAAGTGTCCTGGACGCTCGCGGACTTCGATCGGCTTGGCGAAATCGTTCCTCATCTCGCGGACCTGAAGCCGGGTGGACAGTACGTCATGTTCGACCTGCACAAGGCGGGTGGTACGCCGCCTGTGCTGCGTGCCTTGCTCGACGCCGGCATGCTCCATGGGGACTGCATGACGGTCACCGGGAAGACGCTTGCAGAGAACCTGGAGAAAGTGCCCAGCATCTACAGGCGCCCGCAGAAAATCATCATGCCGCTCGATAAACCACTCGCGAAGAAAGGGCACATCGCGATCCTGCATGGGAACCTTGCTCCGGATGGTGCGGTCGCGAAGCTGGCGGGTTTGAAAGTCCACACGATCACGGGACCGTGCAAAGTGTTCGACGGCGAGGAGGCTTGCTTCGAGGCAATTCAGGCTCGAAAGATTCAGGCTGGCGATGTGGTAGTGATTCGCGGCGAAGGCCCTGTCGGCGGGCCAGGCATGCGCGAGATGCTCTCGATCACTGGTGCCTTGATTGGCCAAGGTCTTGGCGATAGCGTCGGACTCATTACGGACGGCCGCTTCTCGGGAGGCACGCACGGCTTGGTCGTCGGCCACGTCTGTCCCGAAGCCTGGACCGGCGGGCCAATTGCACTCATCAAGAATGGCGACGTGATCACCATCGATGGCGACGCGAAAACGCTGAACGTAGCACTATCCGAAGCCGAGTTGGCCAAGCGACGTGCCGGGTGGAAGAAGCCCGCGTTACGTGTGGAACGTGGCGTCCTCGCAAAATATGCCCGGACAGTGAATAACGCTTCAGAAGGGGCAACGACGAGCTGAAGCGAACGAATGCAATCGTGCCGTAGTCCAGTTGAAATGGCTGTGGGGACGGACCTCTGGTCTGTCCGTTAGCGACGGACCCAACTGATTTCTGCCGAGACGAGGGGACTCGATAGGCAGGACAGACCAGAGGTCCGTCCCCACGGCCAAATTTGTCCGCACCTCAAACCAAAATTGGCTTCACCACTTCGCCATGCACGTCCGTCAGGCGGAAGTAACGCCCCTGGTATTTAAACGTCAGCTTCGTGTGGTCGATGCCGAGACAGTGCAAGATCGTGGCATTCAGATCGTGAACGTGAACCGGATCCTTGGCCACGTTGTAGCTGAAGTCGTCCGTTTCGCCGTGTGAGATTCCTGGCTTGATGCCGCCGCCAGCCATCCAGACGCTGAAGCAACGCGGATGATGATCGCGGCCATAGTCCTCAGCCGTCAGCTTGCCCTGGCAGTACACGGTGCGCCCGAATTCTCCGCCCCAGACGACCAGCGTGTCCTTCAATAGGTCGCGTCGCTTCAGGTCGGCAATCAGGGCGGCACTGGCACGGTCGGTATCCTGACACTGAGCCTCGATCTGTTTCGGCAACTTCACGTGCTGATCCCAGCCGCGATGATAAAGCTGAATGAAGCGCACGCCCTTCTCGGCCATGCGACGTGCGAGCAGGCAATTGGCCGCAAACGTGCCGGGCTTCTTGGCGTCCTCACCATAAAGCTCAAACGTCGAGGCCGGCTCTTTGGAAAGGTCGGTCAAGGCAGGCACGCTGGATTGCATGCGGAAGGCCATCTCGTACTGGGCCGTTCGCGTGGCAATTTCCGGGTCGCCGGTCTTTTCCTGCTTCAGGCGATTCAACTCCGCGAGATCATCGAGGAGTTTCCGCTGGCTCGCGGCACTCACACCGTCCGGGTTCGAGAGGAACAAAACTGGATCGCCCTGCGAGCGGAATTTCACGCCCTGATAACGCGACGGCAGGAAGCCGCTCCCCCACAGGCGATCGTAGAGGGGTTGATCGGCAGGGTTTCCTGAGCCTTGCGACACGAGCACGACGAAGGCCGGTAGATCTTCAGCCACGCTGCCCAAGCCGTATGCGATCCACGCTCCCAGGCTTGGACGACCTGCAAGTTGAGCGCCGGTTTGTGCGAAGGTGATGGCCGGATCGTGGTTGATGGCTTCGGTGTGAATGGTCTTGATAAAGCACAAATCGTCGGCCACCTTGGCCGTGTGCGGCAGCAGCGAACTGAGCCAGGCTCCGCTTTTGCCGTGCTGTGCGAACTTGTATTTCGTGGGTGCGACCGGGAACGATTCCTGCTTGGCCGTCATGCCCGTGAGCCGTTGGCCACGACGAATCGAATCGGGCAACTCTTTCGCAAACAAGTCCTTCAACTTCGGCTTGTGATCGAACAGATCGAGTTGCGACGGAGCGCCGGACTGAAACAGATAGATGACTCGCTTCGCGGTTGGCTTGAAGTGTGGCTCGGCCGCGAGGGAGATGTCTTTCTGTAGCAGTGTGGCCAAGGCGGCCATGCCAACAGATCTGCCCAGAAAAGCCCGGCGCGATCGGTGAAGGTGGTCTGAGGCGATCAAGCGTTTGTCTCCGGATTGCGTAGCTGAATTCGTCAGAATTCAGAAGTGGTCGCCTGGTTCAAGTTCTGAATTCTGACGAATTCAGCTACAGGGGAGTCGCTCCACCCTGTCAGCTTACCCTTTCCCCGCGAGTTTTTCCAACGCCGGCAGTTTCTCTTTGCCTTCCTTCGCGGCTGGGCTATCGGGTGTGTTCTCGATCACGACCATCCAGAGTTCAATCGCACGCTTGGCCAAATTCGGCCGTTGCTTGGCATATTGTGAGCCTTCGGGAATGCCCTTGATCGCGTAATCGCTCAGCGAGCGAGCCTCGGCCGTGAGGTATTTGAGTTGCTCGGCCACATCGTCTTTTTCCCAGGACCGGTCGGGCTTGCCTTCTTGTTCTTGGAGCACTTTCTTCGCCTCGGCCGCTGTTGCCAAATCGGGCCAGCGTTCGAGCACGCCTTTCATCAGCATTAACCCGGAATGCAGGCCTTCCTTGGTTTTCAGCCGTTCCTTGCCCTCTGACAGTAAGGCTTTCGCGGCATCTTCGCGTGAAAGGGCACCATCTGAGGTTGCGCGAGTTGCGGGATGTTTTTTCGCGAGTGCATCCCGTTTCTCGCGTCCCTCCTCGAGCCATTTGATTGCTTCACTTGCGATTGCTGGCGAAGGTAACGTATGCCCAATCGCAGGCGTCCAGACACGCGTGCGGATACCGATCTCTTTCCAGAACGGGCCACGCCAGCGTTCGACCTCGCCACGATTGAAGTCCGTCGTTCCGGTTACCAGGGCCATGCTCAATCGGTCAATCAGGCGATGCCGCAACCACGGTTCCGGCCGCAATTCGCCGGAGGCACAAAGTGGCAAGATGCCGCCAAACAGTTCGGGTAACGCGAAGCCGATCGAGCAGGCCATGCGTGCACCGCCCGAGAATCCCGAGATGTAGGTACGATCGGGATCGAGCGGCACTTGTCGACGAACATCGTCCAAGCAGTCGAGAACAATTCGGCACCGCTTCGGGCCGGGCACGTTGTTCCCGGCATTGCGAACGCCGATGAAGACTAAGCCCGATTCCTTGCAAGTCTTCTCGAAAGTCTTCCAACCTTGCGGATCGTCCCCGGCCGAGATGAACAGGATCGCGGGCGCTGGCTTCTTGGTGTCCTTCCGAGTCGGCACGAAGAGTTCGTAGGCTTGCTTCTTCGAGTCGTAGTCATCCGGCAAGAACTTCGCGGGCGGTTTGGCCGGACTTTGCGTGGCAGTGGTGAAAATCCAGTCGAGGCGGGTTGGGCCCGAAACTTCGACACTGGCCGTGTAACCGGTTGGAGCGGCAACAGCAGATGCCGCGAAAATGATGCAGACGAGAGGCGTTCGAAGCATGAAGGCACACCTTTCGGTTCAGTCGAGAAAAGACGAGTACGATCATCACTAGATTCTTGCCTGTGAACCCCTCTGCTCGTTGCGGCGAAGTTCTCATCGTAGTCCGCACACGCCGTGTGCGGACTACTATAGCTTGCGGTTCAACCGCGTTAAGATAGAACGCCAGTCGCAATCCTACTCGTCTTGGTCTTGAATGGACGCCCGAAGGTGGTCGTATGAACTTGAGATGCCCCGTTTGTCGAGCGGATAACACAGCGGGCCCAACTTGTCGCCGCTGCAAGGCCGATCTTTCACTGCTAATCGAGGCCGAGGCTTGTCGTTCCCGCCACATGGCACTTGCTCAGTATGCCTTGACAAGTGAACGATTCGAGGAGGCGCTGGAAGAATTGGCTCAAGCAGAGGGAGTCCGAGCCGGATCGGACGTACAGCGCATGAAAGCCTGTGCCTATCTGCTCGCCGGCGACTTTGCGACCGCACTTGGAATGCATTCGCTCGCACCAGGCTAGATGACCGTTTCATCAATGAATGCGCAGTGAAGCCGGTGGTTGGGGAGGGCGAGGCTCCTGCCGAGCCGTGAGGGGAGCGGTTCTCCGGCTCGGCAGGAGCCTCGCCCTCCCGAGAAATGCCCAGGGACTTGTGAAATGGCCATCTAGCGTGTTCCGTCCGATGTCGCTCAGGCTTCCCACCTCCTCCTGCCCCATCCCCGCTCCTTTCCCCACCAATTGGCCTTTCCTCAATCCCCGAAACGAGGTATAGGTCGCCCGCTTCACGGAACGGGCCGGCCTTCGGGCTGGGAGAATTATGCTAAACCCCCGCACTCGCTTTTCGATCACTCTTCTTCTCATCCTTGGCGTCGGCAACCTGTACGCACAGGGGCCGAACCAAAGTCGCGAGCCACCGTTGGCCGACGAAGTCGAGGTGGAACAGGCGAAAGGCCGTTTTGATCCGGATAAGGCCTCGCCGATTCGACAAGCCCAGAATCTTGTTCCAGCGACTGTGCCGAACCTGCTTCCGGGCGGACTCGTCGAGCCATTCGGCGTGGTGCAGACAAGCGGTACGCAAGTAGTTGTTCCGGCCGGGGACCTAGCGACTCCGGTGGTCACACTTGATGTTGAGGGGAGCGAAGTTTCTCCGAGCGGCCAGGCGATCATATACAAGCTCACGGTCAAGAATGTTTCGCGAGCCAAGGCTCACAACGTGATCGTGAAAGTGATTCCACCCAAGAACGCTGAGCCCGTGAAACGCGATCCGCCCCCAACTCATGAGGACGCGGAGAGCCGATGGGAATTGAAGATTCTGGAACCGGGCCAGACACGCACGATCGAACTTTCCTATAAGCCGAAGCCCGATGCGGATGAAGTTAAAATCCAGGCCCGTGTGCAGTACGATTTCGGCCGCGGACTGATCACCAAGGTCGCCCCGCCGTCGCTGAGCGTGAAGAAGGAAGGGCCGGACAAACTCGTGATCGGCGACACGGTCGCCTACAAGATCACGGTGACGAACAACGGCAAGGTTACGGTCCGCGATATCGAAGTGAAAGAGATGCTGTCGGCCGGAATGGTGTATGAAGATCGCGAAATGTCGCGTGGCACGGTCGATGGCAAAGTGATGTCGAACATCGATCCGAAGAAAGGCGAACGCATGTGGACGATCCCCGTGCTCGCTCCGGGTCAAACCAACGTGATCGAATATCGCGTGAAGGCCCAGGTTGCAGGCCGAATTCCCACGACGGTCATGGTAAATGCACCCGACGTCAAAAAGGAAACCGGGCTCGACATCGAGGTCTTGACGGCCATGCTGCACATGAAGGCCGACGGCCCGATCAACGACAAAGGCAAAGTGGGTCAGGCGGCCAACTATCGCATTGTTGTCGAGAACAATGGGAACGCGGACCTGAAGAACGTGTGCGTCCGCTGCGTGTTCCCGCCGGACATGCGGCCGACCAAGGCGACCCAGGGTGGCCAACCGTTCAAGGACAGCGTTCAGTGGATCTTCCGCGAGTTGAAAGTCGGCGAAGCCAGAGAGATCAACGTGAATCTCTCGACGACCACGCCAGGCACGCGAGCGGTTTCGTTCGCCGCGAAAGCGGATAAGGGAACCGAGCAACGCACCGCCGTGAAGACTTCGTTCGCTGGGGTATCCGCCCTGAGTTGGGAAACCGACGTGCCCGGAACCACCGGGGCAGGCAAGAACATGATCTACAAAGTGACGGTCGCCAACACCGGCACGGCCGAGGCGAAAGCCACGCAGTTGCGAATCGACCTGCCCGAAAACGTCGACTTGGTGGGTACGACACCCGATGCCGGTCGTGGCAGCGGTCAAAACGCGAAGATGGTCATTTTTTCGGCCTACGACATACCCGCCGGAAAAAAAACGACCTTCCGCATCGAAGTGAAAGCACGATCGGCCGGAGAAGCCCGCGTCGTGTTTCAATTAGTTGGTGAAGGTGTTGGCAGCGAACCGGCGGAGCATCGCAAATCGACGACGATTACTGGTTTCGAAACACGCAGCCCACTGGGCCCACCGCCGGCGCGGCCAGATGGAAAGATCGATCGAACCACCATCGGTGCTCTGCCGAAAGAGTGATGGCCCTAGCGTGGGCACTCGTACAACACACTTCATGATCATTCCTCCACTTTTCACTCCCAATCTGCCCGGCGTGGGCGGTCGCATCAAAGTCGAATGTGCCGACTTCGAGGTGGAAGAAATCCCCGCTTACGAACCTTCAGCCGAGGGCGAGCACCTCTTCCTCTGGATTGAAAAGATCGACATGGGGGCTGAGTTCTTCATGCGGCAGGTGGCACGTCGGCTCGGTATCTCGAATGGCGAAGTCGGCACCGCCGGGTTGAAGGATCGTCGGGCCGTGACGCGACAATGGGTGTCCGTTCCCGCGACATGTGAGCCTCAGGTTCCTCAACTCGAAGGCAATGGCATTCGCGTCCTTCGCTTTTCTCGCCATGCAAACAAGCTGAGGCCTGGCCACCTGAAGGGAAATCGCTTTCGGGTTTTGATTCGTGATGCGAATCGACACGTCGATCCGGAACCGATCCTGAACGTCATTCGCGAGCAGGGCATGCCGAATTTCTACGGCCCACAACGATTTGGCCGCGACGGTGAAACCTCGTCGATCGGGATGGCACTGCTAAAAGGGGAGCGGGTGAATCTGCGCAATCCGTTCATGCGAAAATTGGGCCTTTCTGCCGCCCAGTCGCTGATGTTCAACGACTATCTTGCTCGGCGTATGAATAATGGCCTGATGCGAACGGTGTTGGCGGGCGATGTGATGGCCAAGTGGCCGGCCGGCGGAATGTTCACGGCCGAGGATGTTCCGGCCGAGCAGGCGCGCTTCGACAACCGTGAGACGGTGATCGCAGGCCCGATGTTTGGCCGCAAGACGTTTCCGTCGAAAGGACCGGCAGCGGAACGCGAGGCAGAAATTTTGGCCGCGGCAGCCCTCAATCGCGAATCGTTCGAGGGATTCGGCAAGCTAGTGATGGGCACCCGACGCCACAACCTCGTATACACGGACGATCTGACCGCGAACTGGGAGGAGGAAGGACTTCGACTTTCCTTCTCTTTGCCCTCGGGATGCTATGCGACGGTGCTCCTGCGCGAAGTGATGAAGGCGGATGTTGATGCCGAGGAAAGTGACCCGACCGAGCACTGACGTTCAATCCTTTCAGGAGAACATCCACGTCCGCAATCACGCGAATCGTCTAGCGAATGTGGGCCGCCTTCGAAGGCGGAGCAAGAAAGCGGGGCCAAGAGAGACTTGGCCCCGCCGATCCGTTGGTGTTTACTTGATCGACTTCAGAGCCGTCCGAGCAAGTTCCTGATACTCTTTTGGGAGTTTCTCGATGCTCTCGGCCTTCGTCATCTTGCCGTCGTCATCGACCTCGATCGACTCGGCCTTGGGCTGGCCACCCGCATCTTTCGAACCGGTGACTGTCACTTTCACGCCCTTTTTCGAGTAGAACACAGTGAATGCATCATTCACCTGCTCGACGCGCACGGTTTCTCCAGGCCCAATAATTTGTGGTTGCGGGCCTAAGGCCGGTCCGACCGGTATCAGTCCTGGAAGTACGGGGACCGGGATCGGGAATGGCAGGGCTCCGTCAGGGAAGAATGGTAGAAGTGGTAGCAGCAGATCCGGCAATTCTCTTGCGGCCGGGAGTTTGACTCCCTTCAGCGTCTCCTTCTTGCCTTTCCTCAGGACGACAATGTCAATGGCAGCGTCCTCCTTGACATCCTTCAACGAACGAACAAATTCATTCGCCTGGCTTGAGACGGACTTTCCTGCAATCTCAAGAAGTATGTCATGAGGCTTGATGCCGATTTTGCCCGCCGTTGATTCTGCAGGAACATCCACAATGACCAAGCCGGTTCCGATGGGGAGGTCCAGTTGAGAGACAAGCACATCGCTGGGACGCTCAACACGGGCGCCAAGACGGCCACCTCCCATGCCCGGGAACTGCTGAATGCCGCCTGGCCCGAGTATGACGCCTCCGCGAGCACCAGCCGCCCGCATTACTTCTTCCATCTGCTTCAGCATTTGCTCTTGGATCTTCTGAAAGTCTCCGCCATTCAGACCGAGAGGCGGAATTGGTACTGGTAAGGGAGCGGGAGGTAGCCCGGGAGCAGCCTGTACCCCTGGCTGATTCTTTTGCAAAGCCTTCAGGAGGTCCTCCAATGGCTTCACGGCATTGGGATCGTCACCGACGTCCTTCTTGATCTTGTCGATCGCGTCTTTCAACACGTCTGCCTTTGGAGACGGCTTGACCGGGTCTTTCTTCTCTGGCTCCGCAGCCTCCACGATGCGGGGTTGCAAGGAGAACCCAGCGGCAACGATGGCGAGAGCAGTCAGAATGCCCCCGAACGCGAGTTGCCAGCGCCGCGGGCAATGTCGTTCAAACTTGGTCGGTTGTTGCAACAACATGATCACCCTCCAATAAAGTTCGGAATTTGTTCCCCGAACGCCCGCGGCCCCGAGTGGAACCGGGCGTGAACGGACCATTCGAATCAAAAGCTCGGCGTATTCCATGGGCACGCTGGTCAATCGAGCTGCCTCCGCATCCGCCAAATATTCCTGGGCGAGACGAATGTCTTTCCTCAACCCGGTCAGCCAGGGACACATGAAATAAACAACACGTGCCAGGCCTAGCATCCAGCCGGAAAGCGGGTCTCTGTGAGAAAGATGCCCCAGCTCGTGAGCAAGAACGCAGCGCAAGTCGTTTCGATTCCCGTTCGCTAGCAACGAGATGGGAATGAGCACTCGCGGCCGAACGATACCAAAACAAACGGGACCAACTGATGCGGAAGTCACTCGAAGCTGTGCTCGTCCGCAAACGGGCGGGGCTAGATTTTCGAAGATCTCAATCGCCCAGGGCGGGGCCAGATGTGCCGTCCGCCACAACTTGAGTAACGCAAAATGCCCAACGATCAATCGAGCGAAAAGGCAACTTGCGATTAGACCATAGAGAACCACGGCAACGGTCCAGAAGCTGGAAGGGCGTTCGGATTCAGGAGCGCTGATCGCCGGCGCAGGAACCGCAGCTACTTGTTGCCGTTCGGTGACTTGTGGACTTGCCGGAACATCGGCGGGTTTCGGTTGGGTACGCTCGTTGCCGACCAACCAAACAATGAAAAACCCTTGCTCTGAGGGAGCCCCAACCGGGTTCGCTTGCGGAGCCTTTCGTTCCGGTTCTACAGCGACCACTGCCAGCGGCTTCGATTCATTTTCGACAAGCACGGAAACCTTCCACCAACCGGGCAGGAAGCTCAATGGGACGACGAGTAGCGATGCGACCACCGAGGCGATTCCGAAAACCGCTCGTCGAGCAGGCTGGCGAACCAACATCATGGCTAGACGCCCGATTAACAAAATCGTTCCGCCAGCCAAGAGGGCACGGACAAGCCAGAATTCACACACCGTCATGGCATCGATCATCGTGACCCTCCCGTCCGCCGTCCGTTTTTCGCCTGGGCAATGAGGGAAGACATTCGATCCAACTCGGCCGTAGGCACGCGTTCCGCACGCAGCAGACTCAGCATTAACTCAGACGCCGCTCCGTTGAAAACACGATCGAGAAACCGGGAGGCACTTTCCTCGCGACTGAACTGCGGGCTGTAGATGAAAGTTCGCCGGTCGTTCCTGTGGGTCACGAGTTGCTTGGACTCCATAATCCGCATCAACGTTTGAACCGTGTTATAGGCGAATTCTTCGCCGGAGTTGTTGCACATGGCAACGTGAACATCGCGCACGCTCGAAGGCCCTAAGTCCCAAAGGACCTTGAGGATTTCCAGTTCACGACCAGTCGGCGAGGGAAGATCTTCCATAGATCACCTAATACCTAAAGACTTAGGTATACTACACCGCGTCGGGTTCGACGGTCAATATCAAAGAGCGATTTTTTACAATTGAGCGATTGTGACGTGGTGAGGTCGTTGCAAACGTGGCTTTCCAGGGCCACCGAGCAATGATTCTTACAGGGACCCGACAATAATAGATATGCGGATTTCCCTTTCGGCGAGTACATGAAACGCTTGCTTCGCTGGTACATTGCTCTTCCGGCAATCGCAGTGATTGGATTCATCTGCGTGCACTTGTATCTGCGTTCGGACACCGCCGCTGTCCTGGTGCGAGAGAAACTTGAGGAGAGCCTTGGAACGTCGGCCCAGTTCGAGAGCATGTCGGTCGGGCTGACGGAATCGTCTGTCAGTTCGTTGAAACTCTACGAGAAGGATTCCGGCCCTGGATCCGAGCCTTTTTTGACGTCCAAGCGAGTGGATGTCGACATCGCGAGCGTCGGGGCCATTCGAGGCAAGTCCCCTAAATCGATGCGATTTCAGGAGCCCCGTGTCCTGTTGCGATTCAACCGCGCCGGCTCATTGCTAACGCAGTTTCCCACAAGCGGTCCGGGAGGCAATTCGCTCGACTCGATCGACCTCGCATCGGGCTTGCTCGTCATACGTCAAGAGGGGCGGCCGGACACGGTGTTCCGCGGAATCGATCTGACCATCTCATTCGCAGGAGAACTCACATCCTTGAAAGGGCGAGCCAACGACCCGGAGTGGGGACGATGGACGATCGATGGCAGTGTTCCACTCGGAAAGACGGGTGCAGGGTTAGTCCGCTTCCAGACGATTGAGCCGAAAGTCGTCACTCCACTGTTGCTAGCCCAAGTGCCCTTGGTCAATCCGAAGGCCTGGACGCACGTCAGTCTCTCCGGCACCACCACTGGCAAGGTCGAACTGACCTTCGATGTGGCAACCCAAGCGGTCGGTTACAACGTAGCGTTGGTACCAACTGAAACGCGTGTGCACATCCCGGCCATCGGCCTGAATATTGCCGAGGCTACCGGTTCATTTGTCGCAGAGAAGGGGATCATCACTCTAAAAGACATTTCGGGGAAGGCGGCATCTGGAATCGTACGCGTCAATTCGCGGCTGGATTTTTCGAAGCTGGAGAGCGATCTGAAGTTTGAAACCACGCTCGTAGAACTGAGCGTTGGAGAGTTGCCGAAAACTTGGAAGATCCCACCCAAAGTTGGCGGGTTTTTGACTGGCAAGGTCGATCTGGCGATCACACTCCCGGAGCACGGCGGCACAATTGTCCGTGCGGATGGAAAAGCATCGATTGCGACCGCAGCCATCGACGGGCGCGAACAGATGCGTTTGGACCTCGACATTCAAACGGACCCTGGCTGTGGGTTGCACTTCGCGGAACGACAGGGAAGCGGTCCAGAGCCATTCGACATCGTTGCAAAAGTCCCCCAGCCGGTCGCTCAACCTGCACCCCAAAAAGATGAGTTCCTACGCGTAGACATCAAACTGCGCGGTGTCAGCGTGGCCGAACTTCTGCGTTCGACGGGAGTCGAGGTTTCGATTCCGGTCGAGGGCAACCTCTCGGCAGATCTTCGACTCGCCATCCCTTCCGATACGCCCTCGGATGTTCAAAAGTACCGACTGAGTGGCGAGATCACCAAGGGGACACTCAAGTTCGACATGTTGGCCGCGGACGATTTATTGGGAAAACTGGAGATGAAAGATGGGATGCTCCGTCTCACGGAACTGACGGGCCGATCGCCTGAAAAAAACGGAAGAGGTCGAGTCAAGGTCAGTGGCGAGATGGCTGTCGAGGAGCCGTATGCGTTCAAGGCAACTGCGACTTTCGAGAAGTACCCTCTGGGAAGCCTGGACCGGCTTCAAGAAATTGTCAGTCTCGCAGGTGATGCGTTCGCGGACGCAAAACTGGACGGTACTCTGAGCCCACTCGCGATTCGGTCGAGCGGGGACGTGCGTGTCGATCGACTGAAATCGGGCGACGTGGAGACTGGTGCAGTTCGCCTTCGTTGGGAAAGCGATGCAGATCGCCTACGTGTGACAGAGGCCACTATTGGCGTGTTCGGCGGCAAGGTGTCCGGAACCTTCGACGTTCCACTTCGGGAACGGTTCTCGGCCACCGGCCAGTTGAAAATCGAGAACCTCGATTTGGGCGAGGTTTCAAAATCCATGTTGGCAACGGTTAGCCTCAAGATGGAAGGGAAGGCAAACGGTTCGGTTAAATTCCGCAACTCGAATGCGGACCCGATTGGGCAAACGATTGCCGATGTCGAGCTGGAAGCACCTTCCTTGAAGTTGCAGGGGATCTTGGCCAGCAAGATCAAAGGGACGGCCACATACGCGTCCAAGGTTTTGAACTATGTGCTCACGGGAGATTCTCTCGGGGGACAAGTCGAAGTGTCGGGTCAGTATCCGCCAGAAACGAAGGGTGCGCAGAACGTCGTTCCAGGGGAAAAAGCTAACGCCAAGGACAAGGACCTTACTGTCATCGGTCGTCTCAAATTGCGTCGCGTTCAGATGTCGGCCTTGTCGTCACTCCTCGGAGTCGAATCGAGCTTCAGTTTACTGACGGGAGAGGTGAGTGCCGATTTTCCGTTCGCGTTGGACTCGGAAGGTCAATTTGCTGGCGGAGGCAGGCTTCGTGCGGAACGCATGACCTGGAACAACCTGAAACTCTCGTCGGGTGGCGAGGCAATTGTCCGCCTGAGTTCGCGGGCGATCTCGTTTGAAGAAGTCACGTTGTTCGTGGGTGAAGGAACCGTCCGAGGGCAAGCCGTATACAACCGAATCGACCCCGAACGCAGCGAACTGACCCTCTCGCTCACCAAAGTGCCGGCCCGCAGCATCCTGTTCTGGATGCCCGAGGGTGCCGGTCGATTTGAATTACCAATCAGTGGCCGACTGACCACGACGATGGGCAAAGAGTGGCGAGGGACCGGCGTCCTCACTTCCGCTCGCGGGACAATCTACAACGTGCCCGTCACCGATCTACGGGTCCCGATCGAATGGAGCACTACGCCGAACCGGTCGCGAACTGAGTTCCGAGTCCGTGAGGCCACGGCCATGGCGGCCGGCGGGCAAGTCAGCGCTCGAGGCGAATGGCGGAAATTTAACGACCTGCCACCGAAGTTCTCGGGTGACGTGCAATTCCGAAGCGTGAACATGTCGCGAGCCGCCAAGAGTGGAAGCCAAGTTGGGGGCAACCTGCTTGTAACCGGCAATTTCGACTTCGCCTCGGCGCAGTTCCGAACGTCGGATGATATCACGGCCAAGCTCGACGTGAAACTTGGAGAATCGCAGCCATTCTCGCTGCCGATTTTTTCCGCCGTCTCCCCATTCTTGGGCCTGGGTAGCACTCCAACGACACGGGTTCGCGAAGGGGAGGCCAAAGCGGTATTGGCCAACAACGTTTGGCGGGTAGAAAAATTCAGTTTGATGGGATCGTCGGTCGACCTGTATGCGGACGGAACAGTCAGCACAAGCGGCCGGCTTAGCCTGGCCGTGATCGCTCGCACCCAGCAAAGCCCCGATCGCCGAGCGTTACAGCGAATTGTGCCAATCCCGAGTTTGAGCGCGACCTCGACTACCCGGCTAGGGCCGACGATGCTTGCAAATCTAACCGGGTTTTTAGGGCGGTACGTTGTTTACTTGAATGTGACTGGAACCACCGACTCGCCGATCGTGCGACTGGAAACGCTGCGAACCTTGTCCGAAGATGCGGCACGATTCTTCTTGTTCCGATTCCTGGCACCTTTGCCATGACCACTCGCAATGGTCACTCTTCCTCATTGGGCAACGGGTTGCCCGCGAACACCCACTCACGAACGGGATCGCCTTCGACCAGATGCTGTTGAACGAACAACGGGATGCGTTCAGCCGTCAGGCCGCTGTACCAGGTTCCCTCGGGATAGACGACGGCGATGGGCCCGCTCTGGCAGATGCGCAGGCAACCGACCTTGGTGCGGTAACACGCGTTCGGCCCGGTTGAAAGCGAGAGCTTGCGATCCTTCAATTCTTGCTTGAGGGCTTCCCACGCCGCCAGACCGACTTCCGCTGTGCAGCATTTGTCGCCCGTACACAGAAAAACGTGGCGATGGTACTCGCCGATGCCGAGTTTCTCGGCCACTTCGGGCAACGAACCCGACTTGTCGAATTTTTCCATTTGATCCTCAAACCGCCGCGCGTAGCCGGCGAATCCGGCGTGCCACTTCGGCAAACACAAGTACCGAAGTGGTAGCCACGATAACGACTAACCAATCCAGTGCGAATAGACGCTCGACCGAGAAAACCCGGCCACCGAGATTCACAATCAAAAAGTGGCCGATCACGATGGCGGACAAAATGCTCAGGAAAACAAAATTTCGGAACAAGCCACGAAACCCGCTGCGTTCAGCCGACAAAGACCGGCAATTGATCATGTTCCAAATCTGAAACATGACGTAAACGGTAAAGAACAGGCTCACCTGTCGAATATTCAACGGCCCAAACTCCCAGCGCTCGGGATTCGGCCCGCTTCCCTCCGCGAACCAGCCAGCCTTCATGCCCAGTAACAAAGTAAGCATTGCCAGAATGAAGAACGCGGCAGTGGTCAGAATCGTCGAACGCATCGCAGGGGAAAGGATGCTCTCGTCTCGTCGCTTCGGTTTCTGACGCATGAGGCCCGAGCGAGGCGGTTCGCTGCACAACGCGATTGCAGCAAACGTATCCATGATCACATTGATCCACAGAAGTTGCAGCACGGTGAACGGCGGCTTCACACCCAGGAATGGCCCGAGGAACGCAATGGCGAGAGCCGATACGTTGATGGTGAGCTGAAACTGAATGAATCGCTGGATGTTCTCGTAGAGCGACCGTCCCCATTGCACGGCTTTCACGATGGTGGCAAACGAATCGTCCAGCAGGACGATCTTGCTGGCCTCTTTCGCGACTTCCGTACCAGCAATTCCCATCGCCAAGCCGACGTCCGCTTTCTTGAGAGCCGGGGCGTCGTTCGTGCCATCGCCCGTGACGGCAACCACGTGCCCCTGCTCTTGGAGCAGCCGCACCATGCGAAACTTGTCGAGCGGTCTGGCACGGGCCAGTATCTTCAAACACGGCAAACGTTCTTGAATCTCCACGTCGGAGAGTTTGCTGAACTCCTCCGAACTCATGGCAATAGCATCCGGCGAAGCGAGTAAGCCGATCTCCGAGCCAATTGCACGAGCGGTTTCGATGTTGTCGCCCGTTATCATCTTCACTTCGATGCCCGCCAAACGGCATTCCTCCAGTGCGGCCGGCACATCCGGGCGAAGTGGATCGCGGATGGCCACGAAGCCGTCGTATACCAGATCACGCTCGATTTCGGGTCGGAGGTCGTGGAGGCCTTCCTCATCCTTCGGGGTATCCGTGGGCAGGTCGCGATGGGCGAAGGCCAGGGTTCGCATCGCCTTCCCGGCCGCCTCTCGAAGCTGACTCGCGATTGTTTCCCGATCGGCGCCCGTCAACGGCAATGTCTGGCCATTCTGGTCCAGTCGATGGCTGCAATTCTTGAGCACGATTTCCGGCGCGCCCTTGGTTAGAAGAAGCAGTCGCCCATCTTGTTCCACCACACTCGTCATGCGTTTGCGGTCGGAGGAAAAATGCATCTGGTACAGCGTCTCGAAGGCCGTTCGGCGTTCTCCGTACTCCACGCCAGCTTCACGTGCCCAACGAAGCAAGGCTCCTTCGGTGGTGTTGCCGATGATGACGGTCTTGCCCTCGATCTGTTCCAGATTTGCCGTGGAATTTACCGTCCCGTTCAGCACAACCCAGTCCACAGGAGACTGCAGGCCCGTCGTGGGCTTCGGCCACACACCGCCTCGGTCGAAAACGTGGCCAGCGAGACCCACCCGATCGACTTGCATTTTGTTCTGCGTGAGTGTTCCCGTTTTGTCCGAGCAGATCACGGTTGCCGAGCCGATGGTTTCACAGGCCACGAGTTGCCGCACGAGACAGTTCGCTCGCGTCATCTTCCGCATGGCAAGCGCGAGCGAGACCGTCACGCTCATGGGCAACCCCTCGGGCACGGCCACCACGATGATGATCACCATGTACACGAAGTAGCCAATGATCGCACTGAGCGAATCGCGTAACGCCTGATTCGTAGTTTCGAGTTGTTGGCCTTCGCCCACTACCGAAATGCGATGCCCGGCACCGTCCAGGACGTAATCGTTGGTTTGAGAATCGAGAGCGAACGCGGGCGAAAATCGAACTTCGTTCGTGAAGGCGATTCCTCGAACGAGCAGCGCGAGAAAGATCGCGATTGCCGCGATGTACCCGACTTTGCTGATCGTGCCTGCCAGTGCCGTGAGCTTCACTTGAAGCGGTGTCTGCTCTTTCGAGATCGTTAGTTTCTTCTTGATGCGAGCTTCTTCAGGGCTTGCCGTCGCAATCGCTTCCTGATCGTCCTGGTCACCCGTGGAGAGACGGCGAGCGATCTGGCCAATCATGGTCATGTCGCCGACCTCGGTGACGACCATCTGGCCAGCCCCGTCGATTACCTGCGTGCCCCGATAGACGCACCCGAGATGATCTGGGCCATCTGCCTCGTCGTCGTTTGCACAGGCCAGCTTCCTGACCGGTTCCGATTCGCCGGTCATTAGCGACTGATCGAGCATCAACTCGTTCGCTTTGCGGATACGTCCGTCGGCGGGGATTTCGTCCCCCATTTCGAGAACAATCCAATCGCCAACCACGACATCTTCCAGCGGAACCGTGCTGACCTCGCCACCGCGGACGACCTTGGAACGCAAGGATTCTTTTTGGGTGTTGAGAACCTCGAACTCGCGGTCGCTCTTGTACTCGCTTAGAAATGCGACGCCTGTAGCCAGGACGACGGCCAGCATGACCGCGAGGCCTTCGAACGAAGGATGAGGCGTGGCCAGGCTCAAACCAACAAGTAGCACGGCGAGCCCAAACATCATCGCCGGCAGCCAATCGCGAAGCTTGAGAACGTAAGCGAGTAGAAAATTGACAACAACCAGCCCGAGGCCGATCAGACCCCAAGGACCGGGGGAATCGAAAAGATCGACAACCGTCTTCAACAAGGTCGCCGCGAGGAGGATCTTGATGATCGCCTCGTCGAATTTGCCAAGGAACTTCTTCCACATGGGTTCGCGTGGAAGTGGTGTTAGCCGGTTGGCACCGAATTGCGACAGGCTTTCCGAGACTTCTTCTGGGCCAAGGCCCTTCGAGCATGCATTGGGAAACTGTTCATCGATCTCGCGGAGGGTGCGCATCAGGTGTCCGGGAAAGCAATCAGCTATCAGAGATCGGCAAAGAGTCATTCCGGTCGAAGGCCCGACCATTCTGGAATGCGGTTCGCTGAAACCTGATAGCTGAAAGCCAATGGATCGTGGCTTACTGTTCCGTAATCTCTTTCGCCTTGGCGGTTGCGATCTCTTCCGCCTTGGCCTCGTACTGCTTCAATACATCCTGGACCTTATCCTTTGCCTTTTTGGAGTCGTCCTCGGAAATGATCTTGGCCTTCTCCTCGGTCTCGATGTGTTTGTTGGCATCGCGGCGAACGTTGCGGCACGAAACCTTGGCATTCTCGGACAGTTCCTTCACCTTCTTCGCCATCTTGGTGCGTTGCTCGCCGGACATCGCGGGAATCTTGAGACGGATCACTTTGCCATCGTTGTCCGGCGATAACCCCAGGTCGCTATTGCGAATAGCCTTCTCGATGTCCTTGAGCGCATTGGCATCGAATGGCTTGATCATGAGTTGCTGGGCTTCGGGCGCGCTGACCGACGCCAGTTGCTTGATCGGCGTCGCCGAGCCGTAATATTCCACACGCAGCGAGTCCAGCAACGCAGGCGAGGCTCGGCCGGTCCGCAGTCCTTTGAACTCATTGCGGAGAATGTCCAGCGCCTTCTCCATGCGATCCTTGCAGTCCTTGACGATCTGGTCGGTGTTCATGTGTGAAATCCTTAGTCGAGGGTTCTCGGTCGTCATTCCTAAAAACGAGACTTCTCGCTAGATGCGACAAGCCCCAGCCATCCTGGCCCCTCCGGGGTCAAGACGGCGAAAGCCTGTCACCTTGGGCGAGAACTGTCCTAAAAACATATGGCAAATCATTCGGAGACGAGTGTTCCGATCGTATGACCGGCCACGGCACGCTCGATGTTCCCTTCCTTCTTGTAATTGAACACGAGTATGGGCAGCTTATTCTTCTCGCACATCTCAATGGCCGAGAGATCCATCACGCGCAGCTTTTCCTTGATGGTGCGGTCGTAGGTCAGACGGTCGTAACGAACCGCGTGCGGGTTTTTTTCCGGATCGTCCGAATAGACGCCGTCAACTCTTGTTGCTTTGAGGAGTACATCGACCTCGAGTTCGATTCCTCGAAGCGCGGCGGCGGTATCCGTCGTGACATGTGGATTGCCCGTTCCACCGCCCAGGATCACCACGCGGCCTTTTTCGAGATGGCGGAGCGCCCGGCGACGGATGAAGAACTCGGCCACGCTGTCAACACGAAGAGCGGTTTGCAAGCGTGTCTGCACGCCGATACTCTCGAGGGATTCCTGCAAGGCCAGGCCGTTCATCAGCGTGGCCAACATGCCCATGTAATGGGCGGTCGATTCGTTGATCACCTCGCCCTTCGCCGAAAATTGCGCTCCGCGGAGGATGTTCCCGCCGCCGACCACCACGGCGATCTGCACTCCGCTTTCGGCAACACGCTTGATTTGTCGGGCAATCCGAAGTGTTTCATCAATGCTGATACCGCTCTGACCGCCGTGCCCGAACGCTTCCCCGCTCATCTTCAGGAGAACTCGGGAATACTTGGCCTTACTCAGTTCGGCAGGGTCGCTCATCGCGGCAAAACTCCAGAAAAATTGGAACCTGAAGGGATTATAGAAGAGGGAGAAACGCGGGGCCAACTATCGCCGCTGCTCGCCCGTGATTCGCAGTTCTGGCCGTTTTTCCGCGCGTGTTTCGAACAGCGCTCTGAGCGTCTCGTCGGGAAGCGAGCGTCGGATTTCGTGGACTCGTCCATCGGCGGAAATGGCAAGGAAGGCATCGTCACCCGGCAACAGCCCGCCCAGTGGGGGCCGTTTTTGCCCTGGGTTCCACACCATCTGGTCCGGCCTCGTCCACTCGATGGGAATGGTTGAGTCGACGACGACGAGCACGTCTGCGGTGGGAGCCGTGATGGTCGAGAGGGGCCTCGCTCCCGATGGTCCGTTCGGAGGACCGAATGCCGCCCCCTCCTGGCTGAAGCTGCGTGAAACCGTGCTCCCCGGTCCAAGTCCAGTCGGGCCTGGTGGAGCGTACATTCGTGGCATCCGTTCGACGAGCGGTCGGTTCGTCGGGCCGTCCCACGG